>CAYZTA010000058.1:0-36268 GCA_964481145.1 uncultured Sandaracinus sp. | reverse complement strand
GACCCTCCGAAAAGAAACGACTATACAGGATCGCGCTCAACGCGATCCTGTATAGAAACTCGCGATGGCAGGCCCCTGATCGCTTCGGTATGCCATCGACGAATCATCTGGATTTCGTGTAGCCTGCCGCCCTCATGGGCCGGTTTGCGACCATCCTGGCACTTTTCGTCACGTGCCTGCTTCCTGTACGCGCGCAGGCGACACCTCAAGATCTCTTCGGATTTGGCGCACGCACTCAAGCGCTCGGCATGACGGGCGTCTCATACGCCGATGATTACGAAGCTGCATTCGCGAATCCAGCGGGTCTCGCACGTGCCCGGTATCGTGGCATTCACATCGGACTCTCCGCCGCATCTTTCCATCTCGAGATCGATGATGCCCCTTTCACGGAAGATTCAGCGCGCGGAATGAATATCGGCGCCACGTTGCCTCTTCCGTTTGGCGACGTGCTCGAAGATCGACTCGTTCTCGGGATCGGTGTCTACACGCCGCAACAAGTGCTCTTGCGCGGCTCAGTGCGCTATCCCGACGTCCCCCAATGGCCCGTCCTTTCTCGAGCACAATCAGTGGGCATTCATGTGGGTCTCGGCGTCGACCTTCATGGAACACCGCTCGAAGGTCTCCGGCTCGGCATTGGAGTCACTGCGATTGCCGACTTGATTGGCGAACTCGATGTGCGACTCGACGAAACCAATTCCTTCACATCCCGTGTAGAAACTCAGCTCCTCGCGGGCTTCGCTCCAATCGCTGGAGTGACCTATGATCACGAGAGTTGGTCTTTTGGCGTCGTGTATCGACACGAAGTCCGCTCATCGATGAACCTCGAAGTACACACAGCAGATCTCCCCGTCACCCTCCCCGTGCTTACCATCGGAGGCCTCCTGCAATACACGCCAGCGCAACTCGCACTGGAGGCTTCGTGGCTCGCACATCCCAATGTGAGGCTCATCGCGAATCTCACGTGGCGCATGTGGCATTTCTATCCTGGGCCGCAATCGCCGACGAGCGCATCCTCTTTGCGACCACCTGAACCGGACTTCTCGGATACGGTTTCTCCGCGCATCGCGATCGAGGGCACCATTCGCGATCGACGCATCACAATGCATGTGCGCGGAGGTTATGCCATGGAGCTCTCGCCGAGCCCTCCCGCACGCATGGCATCACAGCGCAGCGCAGGAGGTACACCCGTCATGGAGGCGCTTCCATTGCGGTTCATCGACAACGATCGACATGTGCTCAGCGCTGGTTTGGGTCTCGTGTACGAGATGTCTGAGACAGCTCGCATTCGCGTCGATCTCTTTGCACAAACACATTTCCTCGTGGATCGAACACACGAAGTATCTGCGATGGGCTCGGAGCCCGGTGACGCAGCGAACTGGATGCGATCCAGCGGTTTCGTTTTGGTGGGCGGATGGGTCACATCACTCGAATTCTGATATTGAGCTCGACCATCATCGCCCTCGCCTCCCATGCGAGCGCGCAACCGATGGATACTTACGGTCTTGGTTCTCGTTCGATCGCGATGGGTGGTGCCGTCACGGCCGATGTCGCTGACTTCAGCGCAAACTATTACAACCCCGCAGGTCTCGTTCGCGGCGAAGAAATCCGCATTTCGGTCGGCTGGTTCGGTGTACAGAATTGGCTCGAGATCGATGACCTCGACAGCGGCGTCGATCGCGTCAGTGGCCTTGTCACGGGCCTGGTGATTCCCGGGAATATCGATGGGTTTCGCTTCGCGTTCGGACTTGGGCTGCACCTCAATGACGATCGTGTTTCGCGCACACGCGCGCTTCCACGCAGCCGACCACGGTGGGAGTTTTACGACAACCGACCACAGCGCACGTTCCTCGCGACGCATCTGGCGATACGGCCATTCGATTGGCTCTTGATCGGTGGTGGAATCTCTTTTCTTTCGTACGCTCAGACGAGCTTGTCTATCCGCGGTGATATCGATGTCATTTCTCCCGACGTGGGCACACGGGCTGAACACGAAGTCGGGGCGGATTTGACGACGATTCGATATCCGCAAGTCGGCATTCAAATCGTTCCGATGCCCGAGCTTTCGTTCGGGGTAGTTTATCGCGGTCAGTTTGCGCTTTCGAGTGACTTGATCGCAAACGCAGGAATGCCTGGAGAGATGAGCGACACGCGCTTTTTGGTCGGAAGTGTCACGATTCCAGGCTATTTCCATCTCGTCAGCGAGTCAGTCAACGCCTTCGTGCCGCAGCAACTCTCATTTGCGATGACATTTCGCCCGATCCCCGAATTGAGCATTGGGGCAGAGCTCACATGGGTCAACTGGTCGGCTTATGTCAGTCCGATCGGACGCACCGACGTCACACTCGCGATTCGCGTTCCACCCGAGCTCGCCGACACCATTCGAGTGCCTGATAGAATTTCAGGATCATCTCCAATCCCAGCCAATTTCGAAGATCGCTTCGTGCCTCGACTCGGGGTCGAGGGACTCGCTCTCAGCGAGCCGGGTCTCGATATCATGATTCGCGGCGGCGCATTTTACGAATCGAGCCCTGTCCCTGAGCAAAAAGGTGTCTCCAATCTCGTCGACGCCGATCGAATCGCACTTTCGCTCGGCGCTGGACTTCGACTGACGGATCTTCGTCCTTTGATCGACGGCTGGATTGCGTTCGATTTACATCTTCAATGGTCGATTCTCCCTGAGCGGACAACTCAGAAGGCCAGCCCGATCGACCCTATTGGTGATTGGCGCGCAGGAGGACATTTCTTTACGGGTGGGCTCACCATGGAGGTCGCATTCCGATGAGACACGCACTCCTCGCGTTCATGTGGATGCTCTCTGCCTGCAGCACGATCGGCAGTGCTCCGAGCCAGCCCGAAGGCTTACCCCACGGTGGTCAGGGCCCATTTCGGCTCTTGACTGCAGATGAAGTCGATGTCCCGCCCACGCCGCCCGGCTCGACGATTTTCAACCGCGAGCATGGAATCGAGAACGGGATGGTTGCGAGTCGCCACCTCTTTTATGGCGGCGCCAAAGCCCTTCCAATGGAGGCGAGCGATGGTGGTATGTCGAGTGGTATCGATGCAGGAGTCGCCCCTTCACTCGAGATCGATTGGACACTCTTCGAAGCACGTCGGATTTACCGCAGCCGCCCTCGCGCCGAGGGATTTGGTTTCGATGGCGGGGACGAGGTGTTGATTGCACGTCATCCTTGGGAAGGGGGCTTCGTGCATGACCCTTGGGCTCTCGAACTCGATGATGGAAGTGTGCTTCTGTATTACGCCGCAGAGGGGGGCATTGGAGTCGCACGCGCAGAGAACATCTCCGGCACATTCGAGCGGATTGGCACCGAGCCACTCATCCGCGGAGTGGTGCGGAGACCCAGTGTGATCGACGCTCGCGACACTCCGAATCCTCATGCATTCTTGATGTATTTCGAGCGGGGCGGAGCGATCTTCGTCGCTGGATCGGAGGACGGGAACCACTTCGAAGAGTTGGGGGAAATCATGCTGCCGCAACTCCCAGCACGCGATGAGCGCGATTCGACGGAAACCGCGATCGGCGCACCAGGTGTCATCGCCGTTAGAACAAGCGCCGGACGCAGCATCGTACGCCTCTACTACGAATCGCGGCGAGCAAGCGGCCAAGTGTTGATTGCCTTGGCCGCGAGCTTTGACGGAATGACGTTCGAGCAGTTCAATCTTCCTATCATTTCGAACGATCAGTTGCGGTGGCCTGCCCCACGCCAGCTCGATACTCGCACGACTCTTTTGTATCTTGGAGCGTCGCGTAGCGTACGAGGCGTCGAACGAGGTGCACTCGTTGCTGGCATCGCACCGGGCGGCGTGAGACTTCCTTGAATCTTAGGGGTTGGTCATCGCCTCCTCGAACACCCGAAGACTCATCGGGCCCAACCCGAGCACGCGATCGTGGAATGCGCGCGGGTCAAAGTCTTCGCCCAACGCCTCTTCCGCACGCGCACGCGCGGCGAGAATCGCGAGCTGGCCGACTTTGTATGCGAGCGCTTGCCCCGGCCAGTTGATGTATCGATCGACCTCGTTGACGATCAAATCCGGCGACATCGACGTGTGCTCGCCAAGGTACGCCTCAGCTTGCGCGCGCGTCCATCCCATCGCGTGAATTCCGGTATCGACCACCAAACGCGCCGCTCGGAATGCCTCGAGGTCCACCGCGCCGAGTCGATCGATGTCGCTCCGATAAAGCCCCATCTCGTCGGCAAGACGCTCGGCATAGAGGCCCCATCCCTCGATGTACGCCGTGAACGAACCATAGCGACGAAACGCAGGCATCGCTGGCAAGGCTTGCGCAACCGTGATTTGGAAATGATGACCCGGCACCGCTTCGTGCGCCGTCACGGCCGCCACCAAATGCCTCCTGCGTGAGGCCGGCTCCGCCGTGTTCACGTAATACGCGCCTGCGCGCGAACCATCGGCCGAGCCAGGCATGTAATACGCGAACACACCGCTCGCGGCTTCCGCCTCTGGCACAGGACGCACTTCGCACGCGGTCTCCGCACGAAGCGAAAAGAACTCGGGCGCGCGCGCTTCGGCTTCACGAATGCGCGCGCTCGCATCAGCGACGATCTCGTCTCCGCTCGCATATCCAAGCGCGACGTCAGTCCGGAGATGCGCGAGCACGAGGGGCACACTCGTCAATCCAAACTCACGCTGCCCGAGCTCCAAGAGACGCGCATCCGTACGCGCAATCTCATCCAAACCGAGCTGATGAAGCTCTTCTGCACTCCGAACCGCCGTCGTATGACGCCTGATCTCGGCGGCATAACACTCCGCACCACGGGGCAACGAAGAAACACCTTCGTGCTCGGCATCGCGACCGTGCGGCACCAATTGCTCGATCGTCTCCGCATATCGCACGAACGCAGGCTGCACTTCCTCCGTAAGCACACGACGCAACTCGCTCAAGAACGCATCCCGCTCCGCGGAAGGCCAGTCCATGGCGGCGCTCGCGGGTGCCGCATACGCAACCCACCTCTCGATGGGCGGCATGCTCCGCGCCAACTGCGCCACCCGCTCGAGGGTCGTCCGCGGCGCAATCAACCCGCGCTCGCTGCCCGCCACGAGATTCGCGCGCACTTGATCCGTAAACGCCGGATATGCACGCAAACGGGCCAAATAATCACGGCCACGTGCGGGGGTGTCGAGCACGTGCAAGGGCGCAATCCGATTCAAATCGACCACCGGGTTTTCCATCGGCGATGCATTCCAGAAATGCGACTCGCACACTTCGGAGCCGGTCTCCGCCTCGAGCGCATCGATGAAGAGCGCGAGCGTGACCCGATCTGCGGCATCCACCGGCGAAAGCGCGTGGGCCCGCGCCAAGAAGCTCGCCCGCCTCTGCTGCCTCTGCAGCTCCGCAGCAGGGCTCATGTCGGGCATCTCGCCATCACGGCGATGATCGCCGATCATCGTGCCAAGCACGGGATTGTCGCTGAGCGACGCTTCCCAGTGTTCGCGAAGCAATGCAGCAAGTGCTGCATCGCTCACACCTCGGGCGGCGTCATCCGAAGCCGAGGAAGCGACCGTCGTCGGTGCCCCGTGTCCCGCGGCTCCACAAGCCGACAGAGCCAAGATCAAAACGAGAGAAAGTGGGCGGCGCAAAGAAATCATGCGGGCCTCCTACCACGCAGACGCCTCCCGTGGTCGTCCGAGCTGCATCAAACTGTCCGAGCGCATCCAGAACCTTTGACGATCGCCCGTCCGAGCCCCATACTCGCGCCGCTTCGTCAAGGACTGCTTCGATGGCCACCTACATTACCAGCGACTGCATCAATTGCGGGGCTTGCGAGCCCGAATGCCCGAACCAAGCCATCAGCGAAGGACCGGACATCTACGTGATCAATCCCGACCTCTGCACCGAGTGCGTCGGCTTCTACGATCACGAGGCCTGCCAAGCTGTTTGCCCCGTCGAGTGCTGCCTTCCAGATCCGAATCGCCCCGAATCAGAAGAGCTCTTGATCGAGCGCGCGATCCAACTGCATCCCGAAGACGAACAACTCAAAGCGCGCGCCGCGATGAACGATTATCCATCGCGTTTCCGCAAATAGCGCATTCTTTTCGGCGAGGCATGGCCGCCCGCTGGCGAAAGCGACTCCATCGAGCCCTTGTTTTCAAGGGTTTGATGGCCCTTTTCATCTCTTCGATGGGGTGCGCCCCCGCGAGCCCGATGATGCTCGGCGGCACCACCACGCCTCGCGGTCGAGTCGACGTGGGGCTCGGAGGTGCGGCGCGCATCCCAGTCGGAGATCTCGTACCGCACGATCTGACGGGCACCGATGAGTTGCTCGCATTCGCAGAACCAGGTGGCATCGTGCCCATAGGATGGGCGCGTTGGGGGTTCGCCCAGGATTGGCAAGCTGGCCTCTTCGTCACCGGTTCGACCGCGCGCCTCGAGCTGATGGGGGAAGCACGCATCTCCTCTTTCCTTCGCCTCATTTCAGGCATCGCCCCCTATGGCGGATATGCGATCAGTCGAGGCCAAGGGGTATTGTCGAGGGAAGGGGAAGGCTACCGACTGGGTGCGCTCGCGCCTCTCGCGATCACACTCAGCGTCGGCGGCGTCTTGGAAGGCTGGCTCGGCGCGCGTGTGGGCGTCGAACACGCGGAAGGCACGCTCACCGAAGCGCGCGCTGGACATTTGACCGCGTTTCGCGCGGGCGCGTTTCTCGGCTTGAGCGTCGGCCTCCCTCGCGTGCATGTGCTCGCCGAGCTCGCTGCCGATTACGAATATTGGCGTGGCGCGCTCGCCACGATGGCCATCGAGCGCCAAGGCCTCGCGCTCACTCCCGGTGTGGCGTTGAGGATACGTTTCTGATCTGCTCACGTTCGTCGAGATACGCACGCAGATGCGGAACGATGCGCATCGCGCGTGCCTCGCCGGGGGTCTTCCAGTCGGCCCACACGAGCTCGCGTCCATTCGGCGCGAGATGAAAGGGCCTCTCGAGCTCTGCTTCGAAGATATCGAGGGTGTCCGTGCGGTATTCGAAGGGGAGACTGCCATGCCATGCGTGCCGCACATGGGCTTCGGGCACACGGACGGAGAGCTCCTCCCAGAGCTCGCGCATGGCGGCGGCATGCGCTGTTTCTCCCGACTTCACATAGCCGCCTGGAAGCGAGCACATGGCTCGATAGCTGGAGCGAACGATCAAAATTTTTCCCTCGAACCAAAGCGCCACCAGTGCTCCACGCGTCTCTGGTCTACGGACGAACCAATACGCACGAAGCGCAATATGCGCTGCGCGATACACCAGACGAACAGGAGCGTTGATGAGCTCGGCCAAGCAGGATTCTGAACATGATTGCAGAATTCATGGAACGATTCACCACTGAACAGGTTGCGAAAAAACATCCCACGGTTCAGAGAGTCTCCGAATGCGTACAGACGTCGATCGCTGCCTCGCCATGATCGCGCGGGCACTCCCGAGCGACGCCGTGCTCACCGAGATCGATGTTCGCGCGGCCTACGCGCGGGACGAAAGCGAGGCCCAAGGTCTCGTCCCCGACGCCGTCGTGAGGACGCGAAATGCGCACGAGGTGTCTCTCGTCTTGGGCGAGGCCAGTCGATGCGGAGTTCCGGTCACGCCGCGGGGCGGAGGTACGGGGCGCACGGGAGGCGCCGTGCCGATGCACGGAGGAATCGTCCTCACGAGCGATCGCATGAATGGGCTCGTCGAGATCGATCGTGTCGATCGCATCGCCGTGGTCGAGCCCGGCCTCATCACGGGTGAGCTCCATCGCGCGCTCGACTCCGAGCGACTCTTTTGGGGCCCCGATCCCAACAGCGCCGATCAATGCACGATGGGCGGCAATATCGCGGAGAACGCAGGTGGACCACGAAGTTTCAAACACGGCGTGACACGTGATTGGGTCTTGGGGCTCGAGGTCGTCACGGGCGATGGAACGATTCTCGAGCTCGGACACCGCACGAAAAAAGGCGTGACTGGATACGATCTCACGTCGCTGCTCGTCGGAAGCGAAGGCACGCTCGGTGTCGTGACCCGCGCCACATTGCGCCTCACGACCGCGCCCGAAAAGGTGATCACGGTGCTCGCGTTCCTGCCGACCGAAGCCTCCGTCGCGCCCGCGATCGCGGCGTCGCTCGATGCGCGCGTGACGCCGAGATGCATCGAGTTGCTCGATGACTCGACCTTGAACGTGCTCCGCGGGACGAGCTCGATTCCTATTCCCGAAAGAGCACATGCACTTTTGGTGATCGAGCTCGAAGGCGAAGAGTCGAGCCTCGATCGCGATTTGGTCCGCCTCGGAGATGCGCTCACCGCCGTCTCTTCGTTCGATCCTCTCGTGGCCGTAGAACCGGGCGAGCGAGAGCGCTTCTGGCGCGTGCGCAAAGACATGTCGCGTGCGCTGCGACGAAGCGCACGATGGAAAACGAGCGAAGATGTGGTCGTTCCCAGAAGCCGGATCGCCGAGCTGCTGGGGCATTGTCGCGTGATCGCGGAGCGTCATGCGATACGGATGCCGGTCTATGGCCATGCGGGCGATGGAAACCTGCATGTCAATCTGCTCTGGGATGACGAATCACAAGAGCGCAACGTCACGCTCGCGATCGCAGACTTGTTCGAAGCCACCATCTCCCTCTCCGGCACATTGAGCGGGGAGCATGGGATTGGCGCGGTCAAAGCGCCCTATCTTCCCATCGAACAATCACCGGAGTTGATATCACTCCAGCGTCGTGTGAAAGAGACTTTCGATCCGCGAGGGATCCTCAATCCAGGAAAGATCTTCCCCGCGGGAGGGCATCACGCATGTTGAGCTCGGTCGGTGATCGCATGGATTGCGAGAGGAAAGAAGAGCAAATGTCGATGCGGTCGTTCGCGCTCATCGGGGTGGTGCTCTGTGGATGCACGTGGGTCGGATGCGGGTCGGACGCTGGCCGAGAGGATCCGGATTCGGGCACGCTCTCGGACGCTCGATGCATCGAGCTCTGCGCGATCGAAGACGCGGGCCCCGAACGAATGATGGACACATGCAGCGCGGCGAGCGCCAGGCGTTGTCTCGAACGATGCGAAGCGCGAATCGCCGGAGCGGACACCGCATGCGCGAACTGCCTCCTCGAAGGCGCGACCTTCGCGCCAGGAGTGCTGATTCCTCACGTCGAGTGTGTTCCATCCTCTGAATGCGAGTCCGAAAGCGAATGCACCGCGATCGGAGCGGTGACTTGTTCGTATTGCGATTTGGACATCCCGATGCTCGAGCGCTGCCTCCGCGACGCGTTCCCTCCCAGCGAGGTCGAATGCACCCCGACATTCGAGCCCACGGCCTCGTGCGTCGAGGTATGCGATCCGCGTGATCCCACATCACCAGAGTCGCATTGATCGGAGATCAAACCGACTCTGGTCAACGCGATCCTGTATAGAATACTTCGATGTGCTTGATATGAGCCGTTCGATCGACTCAGCATGGTCTCTCAGCGGGCTGATTCTTCTCAGCTCGATGGGGTGTGGACGCATCGATTACATCCCTCGAGACAGAACGTTGGATGCTTCGTCGGACGCGATGATCCAGGATGGGTCGCTGCCCCAGCCCGACGCAGGCCCTCTGCCCGAAACGCTCAGCGTCGAGCCCACCTATCCGAGCCATGGCGCTTGGAACGCTTATGTACAGCCGACCGACAGCGCGGCCGATCACGATCATCAGCCCGAAGTCAGCTGTCCTTCGCTCGACACCGTCAACGGTGTTCCATGCATCCATGGCGGAGAGCGCCGTCGCGTGGAGACCACGCATGGCTCTTGCGAAGAACTGAGCCTCGAAGATGATCAGGGTGCCTTTCGGTGGCGCTGCGATGCCCGCAGCGGGCGCGCAGTGTTTTATTCTCAGGGGCTCATGCAGGGGCGTGGGCTGGGCGATCTCATCGACGCCGGAGGCGCGAGCTGGCGTGCCCTCCACGTGACGCTCATGGAGCGAGGTGTGCCGATCGAGACGAGCGCTCCTACCGTTTGGTGGTCGAACTCGATCAAGCCTCTCCCCACGGATGGCAGCGCGCTCACCAACGACTCCTCCGGCATCGGCGACATCTTCGTCGCAGCCACCGATCGAACCGTCATGGGTCTCGTGATCACTTCGGATCGGGTCGCCCTCGTGACGCTCCCGAACGCCACCGTCTCATTCGAACCGAGCACCCCTCAGAATTGTTCTTCCACCGCAGGCGGAGCCATCGACTCACGCTGCCTCGTGCTCGCCGAAGGGCGAAGTTTCCTGTGGATCGAAGGATCGTTTCGCGGTGTGCGGAGCACCGCCGACCTGCGCGGCCTTCTTTTACGCCAGCTGAGGAACAGCCGCGTCCGGAGAATTCAAGTACGAGACACCGGCTCTCATGGCATCGAGTTGCAGTCCGTGTACGAAAACCGCTTCGAAGATATCCGCCAGGAAAACAGCGGAAACCGCGGGGTGAGCGTCGACATCGGCAGTCACAATCGCTTCATCGGCTTGCGGCTCGCGCACAACGCTCGAGAGGGATTTTATATGAGAGGCACCTTCGGCCGCACGAGCGCCGTCGATCTCTCGTCTCACAACATCGTTCACGACCTGCAGGTATCCAATAGCGGCAGCCGTGGAGGCTCGGTGGATTGCGGGACGCGCGACAACGTGTTCACCAAGGTCTCCTCCTCATTCAATGGAGGAGACGGTTTCTATATTGTCTGCACTGACGCCAGCACCATCTCCCATATCACTTCGATCGCGAGCGCTGCCACTGCCTTGGTCGTCGACCAAAGTACGCGGAGTGTCGTGGCCCAAGCGATCGCCGCTGCAAGCGGAACCGGACTCGGACTGTACTCCGGTCCTACCACCGGGCGTTATGCCGACATCGTCGCGACGGATAACGTCAACCAAGGGGTCTCTTGCGATTCGGCCCTCACCACGTTCCATGGAGTCCTCATGGTCGGCAACAACGGTGGCGGAGACTGCTCGGTGTCGGGCCGCTTCACGACCCCTGGGGTGATCGAGGGGACCTGCACAGTCAGCGGCGCAGATGGCTCGAGCGACTACGGCGCACAGACGTCGACCGCGATCTTGCGAACGGGACGGAGCCTCGTCGATGCGTTTCGAGGTCGCCTCTTCGTCGATGATTCTGCGAACGGATCGAACCTCGCGGGGTTCGCGGCCACCCCGACCGATTGGCTCAATTTCGAAAATCCATATCGTGCCTGGGGTCGCGACGCCCTCTTCGCGGCGGAGCGCGGGCGCTGTACGGGGAATTGCCGTATTTGGGATTGGCGCCTGTCGCCGACCGACAACCAGCTCCGTGATCGCAGCGGAGATGGGAGCACCCCGAGTCCACCCCTCTCGGGGACCATGTGCCCGGCGTGGCTCCGAGGGGATGTGGCGCTCATCGATTGGGTCGCCCCCGAGATCCTTGGGGACGGCGTCGGCAACGATGATGGCCTCTGCTGGAGCGGGGAGAGCTGCGGTCCTCCGAGCACATTTCTCATCCACGCGCTCGAGATCGTCGGCGATGGCATCGGCGACGAAGACGGCTTGTGCGAGAGTCATGAGACCTGCGTTGCATCTCCGCACTTCGGTGCTTGGCAAGGCGATGGGGAGCCAACGGGCTCATGCATCTTCGATCCAGGCCCCGGCAGCATCACGAACGTCACCATGCTCATTCGCTGAGGCCGGAGGCTATTTAGGGCGGAATCGGCCGCAGACGAACCTCGACCGTGGTCGTGCCCGGTTCGAGGAATAGCTCCAAATCATGAGGGAAATAGCCAAGAGCCGAGATCGTCAAACGACGAGGCCCTGGGCGAAATACTGCGGGACGTGCCGCGAGCACACGCGCTCCACCGACGAACTGCTCGTCAGTGTAGACACGGGCCGTGTCGGGTGTGATGACGAATCGAACCCGCGCCGTTTCGCTCGCTCTCGGAGCGCCCGCGCAAGCAGAAATCACGAGGGCCAACACGGCCATGCATGCTCTCGTCATTCTGACCATGGCACTCCCCGGAGAGATGCAACCTCGCGCAACGCTGCGAGTGGGACTGCGACTTCGATGATGGCGTTGCCGTCCGACAAACCACGAACCCGCGTGATGCTCGAGTTCGCATCGATCGCACGATGGATACGGGTCGCGACTGCGGGGCTCGCCTGCACATGGGCAAGCGCATCGTCAGCCCACGCATGCAGGGCGCGGCGCGCGCGTTCTTCTCCGCGAAGACGCGCATTGGTCCGGCGCGCCGAGAGGCGATCGAGGCGCTCGTCTGCGACGCCGAGCGCCGCGCTCACCACATGGCCACGTGTTGGATCGATCGCAGGCGCGACATCCACCCATGGCGCCTCCATCGCGTGCGGAACCGATTCTTGGGCGTGTGACGAGACGCTCCCTCCGGCGGCCTGCACCACCAGAAACGAAACCAGCAGCGTCGTGCGTCTCACTCCCATTCGATCGTCGCCGGAGGCTTGCTCGAGATATCGTAAACCACGCGATTGACACCGCGCACCTCGTTGATGATGCGCGAAGAAACTTTGCCGAGAAACTCGTAAGGCAAACGTGCCCAATCCGCGGTCATTCCATCCTTCGAGGTGACGGCGCGGAGCGCAAGAACGTTCTCGTAGGTGCGATCGTCGCCCATCACGCCCACGGTCTTCACCGGCAAGAGCACACTGAATGCTTGCCAGACTTGCTCGTAAAGATCGCTCGCGCGGAGCTCTTCGATGAAGATCGCGTCGGCATCACGAAGCACCTCGAGCCGCTCCTCGGTGACTTCGCCGAGCACGCGAATCGCGAGACCAGGCCCCGGGAACGGATGACGAAAGAGCACGTGATGCGGCATCCCGAGTGTGGCTCCGACCTCGCGCACTTCGTCTTTGAAGAGCTCGCGAAGCGGCTCGCACAGCGCGAGCTTCATCTTCTCGGGGAGCCCACCGACGTTGTGATGTGTCTTGATGGTCGCGCTCGGCCCTTTGAACGACACACTCTCGATCACATCGGGGTAGAGCGTTCCCTGGACGAGGTGCGTCACACCTTGAACTTTCTTGGCCTCGGCGTCGAAGACTTCGACGAACACCCGACCAATGATTTTGCGCTTCTGTTCAGGATCGCTCACGCCGCGCAACGCTTCGAGGAAACGCTGGCGCGCATCGACATGAACGAAGTGGAGACGCCCTTGCCCGCCATCGGCTCGTTCGGCGTACGAGAGATGCTCGCTGAACATCTTCACGACCTCGGTGGCTTCGTTCTTTCGAAGAAGCCCATTGTCGACGAAGATGCACGTCAGGCGCTGTCCGATGGCGCGCGACACGAGCACCGCGGCGACCGATGAATCGACGCCCCCCGACAAACCGCAGATGGTGCGCGCCTCAGGGCCGACCATCGCGCGAATCTTCGTCACGCTCGCGTCCACGAACGAGTGCGGTGTCCAGTTCGGCTCGAGCTCGGCGACATCGAACAAAAATGCGCGAAGCATCTCGACGCCTCGCGGCGTGTGCGCGACCTCGGGATGAAACTGAACTCCGAAGATGCGGCGGTTCAAATCGGCTGCGGCCGCGAAGGGAGCATTCGGCGTGCTCGCGATGGTCTCGAAGCCGGGAGGCAACGTGCGCACACGATCGCCGTGGCTCATCCACACATCGACTTGCTCTTCGGACGCGAAGCCTTCGAGGATCCCCGCCGCCTTTCGAATCGCGATGCGTGCAGGCCCATATTCGCGCTCGGACGCCTTCTCGACCGCGCCGCCGAGCAGATGACAAAAGAGCTGCATCCCGTAACAAATGCCGAGCACCGGAATTCCGAGCTCGAACACGCCGCGATCGATGCTCGGCGCCCCAGCATCGAACACGCTCGAAGGGCCACCGCTGAGCACGAGCGCGCTGGGACGCATCGCGCGGACTCGATCGATCGACAACGTGCACGGATGAATTTCGCAATAGACACGCTGTTCCCGGATACGCCGCGCGATGAGCTGGGTGTATTGCGAGCCAAAATCGAGGATGAGAACGAACGAACGCTCCATGGGGCGGGCTGTCTACCACGGGAAAAGCCAGATGTCCGGCCCTGCTGACGTTGCACGACCCACGATGTCCACACGCCCCGCGCCTGCATCAGGCTCGTCCGTGCTTGCGCGCCAAGAGCCACGCCATGAACACGCCGGCGAGGAATCCAAAGAGGTGGCTCTCCCAAGACACTCCTGGTGTGCCCGGGAACACTCCAAACACGAGACTCCCATAGAGAATCGCCACGAAGAGAGAGCCGAGGATCGTGCCAATACGTCGCTCGAACCACCCGCCGAGCATCAAATATCCGAGATACCCAAACACGAGCCCGCTCGCACCGAGATGAATGCTGTCGCTCTGACCAAAGAGCCACACCCCAAAGCCACCGAGCACGATGACTCCGAGCGTCACCCATAGGAAATGTGAGGTCTCGCGTAGCAAAACGAACCATCCGAGCACGAGGAAGGGCACCGTGTTCGCGATGAGGTGCGCGAAACCTGCATGAAGGAATGGCGCGAGCGGAATGCCGAGGAGCCCCTCGAGCCTCCGAGGACGAATGCCCAACGCATCGAACGGGTGTCCGAGCAGGCTGTCGACGAGCTCTTCGAGGTAAAAGATCGCGACCGCCACCGCGAGGATCCAACCGTGCAACCGAAGTTCACGGCCAATCTCAGCGAGAGTCGGCGCCGCAGAAGTCTTTTTGGCCATCTCGTGCCTCGCCACAAAGCGTAGCAGATGCCGCCGCTATTCTCCGGTCGGCCCATCGATCACCAACCGAAACGCGCGCACGTTCTCATCCGGTTCATCGGCATCTGGCCTTCGCCACGAAAGGTTCGTCACGACGAGGAGCACCTGCCCCACGCTCTGGTCCAATTCGATCGGAAGATAGGCGCGCGGCTCACGCCTCGGGGGGGTCCGCATGCGACCCAGCTCGCGCCCTTCCCGATCGAGACGCACCGCGATCATCGACCAGCGCACCCCGAACTCACCACGCAACCACACACGCAGTGAAGCGGCCTCTGGTGCATCGCGCACATCGATCAATGCATATGCGCTCCCTTGAGGCTCGAGTTCGAGATCACGAATCAACGTGCGCGACCGCTCGGACCATCGCACCTCGGCGGCGAGCGGCACTTCCCCTGGCACTGCGCGCATGATCGGCAATGCATGCGCTCCGAGTCCCGCACGCTTGGCCGTGAACCATCGTCCGATCGCCACGTCCTCGATCAAGCGATGATACGAGTGTCTCGAAACATCCAGGAAATGTGCGATCGCGTGCCAGAGATCCGGCTCGGCGCGCAGCCCTTCCCCCTCCCATGTCCACTGACGTGCGGCCTGCACGAGGTCACGCACGAACTCACCGCTGCCGCCGTCATGGCGCGCGCTGAGCGCGCCGAACAACATCGCGCCCGCTTCGCCCGAACCAGGCGCGTGGGTGATGAGCCCGCGCTCGGGACGTGCCTCTTGCCATGCGATCGCATCTTCATCGCAACCGAACGAGCCCGTCAGCTGCCACGCCATGAACGCCCCCAATGCACGCCGAAACGCCGGTGCTTCCGCGGGGTCCTGCTGGGCGATGAGCGCCTGTGTGTAAGCTGAAATCGCGCACGCCTCGAGCGCGTCCTCCTCGACGTTCGAGACATCGATGCGCACGAAGCTCGTCACCGCGTCGAGCGACGCCCAGGTGATCGGCACATCCCATCCCACTTGGATCACGCGCTCCGGCAGATCGTCCGGCTCGCCAGGTTCAGTCCATGGCCGCTCGAATGATCCCCGCTCCAACTCAGGCAGCGTGCCTTGTTCGATGTACACATCGAGCTCATCACCCACGCCACGACCACCATCCGAATAAGGCTCTCCCCAGCCGTGGTTCGCCATGAATCCATGTGCGAACTCGAGCGCATCGAGAACACGCGCGGCCCGTGTGAGCTCGACTTCGCGCGCACTGTGCACAGCCACCGGCGCCAAGAGCGAACGCGCCACATGTCCGTCCAACACAGGTCGCGCCGAGGGCGCCGTCCACGAAACACGCGGCCCCGTCCACCGCGGCACCGAGCCTTCAGCGATCGCCCGAGCCCACGCACTGAACACACCGTCATCGGCGGACTCCTGCGCGAGCACCGACATCGGCATGCACATACCGACAATCGTCAACGCAATGCCGCACGTCCAATGATGAGCCGAAGTTGACACCAACCCTCGAAAGCTTCTACACAAGTGTTCGTAGGAGAGCCACCTGCCATGCAGCAGCCGCCCACCGATCGCGACGTCGACGCCAGGGGCGCGGCGCCAGACCCCGCCGGTTTCTTCGAGTTCGACCTCGAAGAGGGACAAGTGCGAGCCCGAAGTGGAAATCGGGTTCTCGTGTTGTCGGACAGCGTGGTCGGCCCGTTGGTTTCCGCGGCTGTACAAAATGGCGATCTGACCGCTGTGCGAAGGCTGGGTCGGCATATGGGTGAAGAAGTTGCGACCGCTCTCGGAAGCGATGCGGGCGATCGTGGGCCCGATGTCGTGATGGCCCACGCGGCCACTGTCGTATCACTCTTCGGATGGGGTCGACTGCACCTCGAGCGCTGGGGCGATGCGCTGTGTGCACGTCTCGACAAACTGCCCGAGCTCGATTCCGATCATCTCGCGATGGCAGCGCTGCTCGGAGGTCTTTTTTCTGCGCTCGCTCGCCAAGAGGTCGCATGCGTGCCGGTTTCCGGTGAAGGACGTTTTCTTCTGGTCGATCCTCAGATCGCCGAAGAAGTGTGGAACTGGTCGCGCGGAGGCGATGATGTCCCAACCATCGTGGGCCGACTCGAGACGAGCGAGGTCGCACAATGAACGAAATGTCGAAGCTCGAGACCTTGCTCGAACGCGTGCAACGCAACCGGCGACCAGCTCCGCCAGATCTCGCCAGCGTGCTCCGTGGGATGGTTGCAACCCCTGGCACGCTCTCCGAGCCTCGGGTCGAAGAAACGAAGCTGCCCGCACGGACGGCGCCCACACCCACGAAGACTCGAAACGCGGAACCAGAAGTCGACCTCCTGGTGGAGGAACCAGAGGGAGCCGACGTGTTCCAAGAGGTGAGAACGGGAGATTTCCAGATCACCCGCGATGACCTCGAACATCGAGAGCGGAAAGCCCGTGAAGAGGCCGCACGGCGGGCGGAACGTGCGCGAATCGAGCACGAAGCCGAACGAAAAGCCGAAGCCGAACGAAAAGCCGAAGCCGAACGAAAAGCCGAAGCCGAACGCCTGGCTCGAGAACAAGCCGAGCTTCGCGCTCGACAGGCAGCCAAGCCGGAATCGGCTGAGCTCGTCGAGCCCCTGGCCGCACGACCGACTGGCCCCGTCGCCCGCATCGCGCGACCGCTCGGCACGACACGCCCCAATTTCCGCAACTTGATGCAGCGCACCCTTGCACTTCGACCTCGCGACTGACATTCGCAAGGCGATGCTGCTCACCATCGACGTCGGAAATACGAACACCGTCCTTGGCCTCTGGGACGGGACGCGACTGGCTCATGATTTTCGGCTCGAGTCTGCCAAAGGCCGCACGAGCGACGAAATCCTCGTGCTTCTGCTCACCCTCCTCGACGTCGCTGGAGTCGATCGCCACCATATCGACGCCAGCATCCTCGCGTCCGTCGTACCTGCCCTGACCGATCCGATCCGGAGCGCCACGCGCCGAGCATTCGGTCATGAGACACTGATCGTCGGCCCCGGCATCAAGACCAGCATGCCGATTCTGTACGAAAATCCGCGCGAAGTGGGCGCCGACCGCATCGCCAATGCCGTGGCGGCGTTCGAACGCACCAAGAGCGCGGTCATCGTCGTCGACTTCGGCACCGGAACCAACTTCGATTGTGTCTCCCCCAAGGGGGAGTTCCTCGGTGGAGTGATCGCTCCAGGCATGCAGATCAGCGCAGAAGCCCTCTTCACCCGCGCCGCAAAACTCTCCCGCATCCCAATCGCCAAGCCACCACGCACCATCGGACGCAACACCCAGCACTCCGTCCAATCCGGAATCGTCTTCGGATACGTGGGGCTCGTCGATGGTCTCGTCGACCGCATCCGACTCGAAATCGATGGCCCCTGCCGCGTGCTCGCCACAGGAGGACTCGCACGTCTCATCGCGCCGGAATCGCGCACCATCGAGGAAGTTTGTCCCGATCTTACCCTCGAAGGCCTGCGCATTCTCTTCGAACGCAATCAAACTTGATTTCACCGCGCGCATTGCGAATGGGCACATCCCACGGCATGTTCCCCGGCTGATGTCGATTCGGTTTCCTCATCTCGCATTCGGAACGCCGCGCAAGCTGCCCAAGGCAAGCGAGCTCCACGGACGCGTGGTCGTGCTCGACATCGCCTTCGCAGCCGAAGTCGCAGGCTCGAGCTTCGAGAAAGTCACCAAGCGTTTCCTCGATGGGCTTGGCCCGCGACTCGCGATGTGGATCGACCATCACGACCACATCCTCCATGCACAATACCGAAACGACCCGCGCTTCGTGCTCAGCACCAAAGCCGAACACGGGGCATGTCCAGAGATGGTCACCCCTGAACGGGTGCAAGCCGCAGGTCCGATCGATACCATTTGCTGTCACGTCGACTTCGATGGCCTCTGTTCCGCCGCCAAATGGATCCGCGGGGGCATCGAACCCTACGAAGGATCGGACGCCGACGCGCGTGCGATCGACACCCGAATCGGCACTCCAAGCGAGCGCGCACTCCAGATGGATCGAGCGCTGCGCGCGCGCCCACGAGACGACGCTTTGAAGGGCATCATCGTGCGCTTCTTGGCCACTGGAGCCAATGATCGAGATCTCTTCACTCCGATCCGTGAAGCCGCAGAGGAAGTTCGCAAAATCGAGGACGAGGCAAGGCGTCTCGCTCGCTCTTATGAAATCCACGGAGACATCGCGATCGTCGACGCGCGTTCCGCCGTAGGTCAATACGACAAGACCGTTCTCCTGCTGTTGGGCCAAGAACGAGCGCTCGTCTCCGTCGTTCATGACGCAACGACAGTCACCGCCGCCGCGCGCTTCGACAGCGGCATCGATCTGCTCACATTGTTTGGGTTGGAGGGCGGCATGCCCACGCGCGTCAGTTTGCCTCGAGACCGTCTGGATGATGTGATTGTGAAATTGCAGAAACTTCGGCGATGAGCGCACAAACGTGGGATTGCCTATGGCTTCTTTCTGCCGAGGGACTAGGGTTTCCTTTCCGTCACCATGTCCCAGTTCTCCGGTCGCGTGCTCGTCGTTGATGACGATATGGAAAGGCTCACCGCTGTCTCTGAAGCGTTACGGGCCAAAGGCCACGACGTGCAGGCCTTCTCCGACGGTGCCGAGGCACGCGCATCTCTCGGCGCGGAGAGCCCTCACGTCGATGTCGTCATCGCAACGGCCGACGTGGCGAGCGAGCTCGATGAGCTCCGGAGGCAAGGCTCTCGGAACGCCGCGTGGATCGTACGCGCCGACCCCAAAGCCCCCCCGCCGCCGCGTGGCCTGTTCATCGCGAGCTTGCCCGTCGATGCGTCACCCAACGCCGTCACCGAAACGGTCGCCGCCGCCATGTCCATCCGACGGCCGAAAAAATACGGCCGAGCGGCGATCCCCACGCGCAGCTCGGGGACGCCCACGAGCGTCGCGAAACAAGCATCGCCGCACATCGAACGAGAACCTTCATACGACATCGAACAGGCCCCTTCCGAAGAGCTCCCCGAAGAAGCAGAGGAGCAAAAGGAGGAACTGGAAGTCGCTCCCCTGACGCGCGCCGATGAGTCGGGCGTGCGCTGTGTTGGAGTCATCGCGCGCGACGCCAAAATCGTTCGCCGATTGTGCGAATCATTCGAAGAAGCGGGGCTCAGCGCGCGTGGCTTCATCTCGGCAAGAACAGCGCTCGATGTCGTGAGCCATCAGCATTTCCACGGACTCGTGGTGGAAGAGCGCTTGGATGAGCTCGATGCGCAAGACTTCGCCCATCGAGTCGCGGCGAAGTTGGGAACACGCACCCCACGCATCATCGTGTTGGCTCGACCGGAAACCCACATCGACGAGCCCGCCATCACAGCGCTCGTCCGTTCCCCAGCCACACCTTCCGCAATTCTCGAAGCCTTGCTCCAGAGTTTGGAAGAGCTCGAACGACCGACACAGGAGGCCGCGCATCGCTCGAACGACATTGATGCTGAAGTCGTTCAATGCTAAAAGTGTCCATGGCACTCCCTCTCTCGTTTTTCGAGCGTCTGCCCAAGACCGACCTTCACGTCCATCTGGACGGCTCCTTGCGACTCGAAACCATTCTCGAGCTCGCCGAGCAGGGTGGGATTCAACTGCCCGGTAGAACTCCCGATGAGCTCGCGAAAGCGATGCATCTCGGTGAAAACACCGGCTCTCTCGTAGAATATCTCAAGGCCTTCGATGTCACGTTGAAGGTCCTCCAAACCGAAGAATCACTGGTGCGCGCAGCGCTCGAGTTGGGCGAAGACGCCGCGGAAGAAGGTGTGCGCTACATGGAGGTTCGGTATTCGCCGATGCTCCACACGCGCAAAGGATTGCGGCTCACCACGGTCGTCGAAGCCGTGCTCGAGGGTCTCTGGCAAGCCAAAGAGCGGTTCGGCATCGAGTCAAACGTCATTCTGTGCGGGATTCGCAATATCTCCCCCGAATCCTCGCTCGAGATGGCGCAGCTCTGCGTGGCCTACAAGAACCGAGGCGTCGTCGCGTTCGATCTCGCGGGGGCCGAGTACGATCACCCTGCGAAACATCATCGAGCCTCGTTTCAGCTCGTCCGCGACAACAACATCAACGTCACGATTCACGCTGGCGAAGCGTACGGACCCGAGTCCATCCATCAGGCCATTCACGTCTGCGGCGCTCATCGCATCGGCCATGGCTGTCGTCTTCGTGAAGACGGCGACCTTTTGCACTACGTCAATGATCACCGCATCGCGCTCGAATGCTGCCCGAGCTCGAACGTGCAAACCGGCGCAGTTCGTGACCTCGCCTCCCATCCGATCAAGCTCTATTACGACCTCGGATTGCGCGTCACGGTCAACACCGACAATCGTTTGATCACCGACACCACGGTCTCGAAAGAGCTGTGGCTCTGTCACACACAGCTCGGAATGCCGCTCTCCGAAATCAAACGACTCATATTGAACGGTTTCAAAGCAGCGTTCCTTCCATTCCATCAAAAGCAAGCGTTCTTGCGTCGCATTGCGCGCGAACTCGCGGCCGTTCCCGACGACGAAGCCGCCGTCCTCACGAACGAGCCCGGGCTCGATGCCAGCATCGTTCCCGAGCAGGCAGCTCCGCTCACCCGCGGGGTCGCGTAGCGACGGGGGCGGGCGTCCCTCCTCGCGGATGCTATATCTCTCCCGTTTTATGCCCCTTCCGATGTATGTGACGGCAGCTGATCGAGCGCCGCAGTCCGAAGCCCCGGAGTCCACGTACAAAACGCATCGGCGCTTCGATCGTGCGGCTCGTCTTTTCAGCGAACCAGGTCTCCATGCATTGATGCGGGCGCGCGTCATCGTCTTCGGGATGGGAGGCGTCGGTTCGTTTGCCGCTGAGGCGCTCGCGCGCAGCGGCGTGGGACATTTGAGCCTCGTCGATTTCGATGATGTGTGTGTCACGAATACGAACCGTCAGCTCCATGCGATGCGCGGCAATATCGGAAAGCCCAAAGCCGTCATCATGGCGGAGAGGCTTCGAGCGATAAGTCCCACGGCCACCATCGAGCCCGTCCTCCAATTCTATAAAGAAGGCGCGGAAAACGAGCTCCTTGGAGGGCACATCGATTACGTCGTCGATGCAATCGACAGCCTCGCCGCCAAAGTTCACCTCATCGCGACCTGTCGAGAGCGCGGCATTCCAATCGTATCCTCCATGGGTGCAGCGGCTCGGATGGACCCGACTCGAATCCGTACGGCCGACATCGCCAACACAGAGATCTGCCCTCTCGCACGCGATGTGCGTCGCCTCTTGCGAGTCCACCACGGCATCGAGGTCAAACGGAACCACCCCATCGGGGTCATGGCTGTCTTCAGCGACGAAAATCCAATCGCGCCTGCCTCTGTTTCCTATGATGAGGGCCAAGGTTTCGTGTGTGTCTGCCCCAACAAAGACAACGGTGTGTATACCTGCGAACGACGCACTCGCATCGACGGTTCCGCCTCATTCGTCACCGGGACATTCGGAATGGTCGCCGCCAGCGTCGCGACCCGAGGCATCATCGAGCGCGCATTGGCGCGTTAACCGATATCACCTTCGCGTATTTGGTGGGCGAGATCGTGTGCACCGATCGCATCGAGCTCTCTCGTGAGGACGTCGACAAGTGCCTCATCGTCACATCGCTCGGCAGCGCGCACACGCCCCAACAAACAGCGAATGGCTCCTTCAGAGTCCTCGAGCTCGCGCCACTTCTTCTCGGCTGACGCATAACCTCGCGCCGCGTGTTGGACGCGGCTCGGATCTTCGAGCTCGATATCAGCACGCATCTCTTCGGAGAGAGCGACCGATTCGAGATCTCTCTCATCGAGCGCAGCGCGCTCTGCATGAGCGAGCGAAGACAGCGCTCCTTCGCGATCTCCCGCGCCCCGCATCGCTTCCGAAAGCGCGAGCCAAGTCTCGGCACCGATCGATTCATCGCATCTTCGACGTGCTTCGATCGCACATGTGAGCATCCGCCGCGCTTCCGAAGGAGCACGCGACGATAGCGCCAGCTCCGCTCGGTCTTCGAGCACATCCGCGAGGGCTCGAGCCACAGGCGGCTCCGACACGGGGAGGGATTCGAGAAGTCGGATCGCGCGATCCAACATGTCTCGCGCGTCGTCGTCTTGCTCGAGCGCGCGCAAAGCCACACCCCAAAGCCCCATCGCTCGAGCTCTCAGGAGAGGTGACGTGTCCTCGCTGGTCAGCGCAAGCGCCTTTTCGAGGGTGTCTCGAGCTTTGGCAGCGTCATTGTCGTCGAGCTGTTGGTGAGCGGTTTCGACGGCTTGCTCGAGCTGATTTTCCAACGTTTCTATGTGCATCATATCCAAAAACCATGAACCTCGAGCGGAGGCCCCTTGAAGGGGGTAGCACCTGTGCCCATGAACCGGCGGGGCAGAACATAAGTCATATGAGCTCGGCCACGGATCCGTCTTTGCTATTCATTGCATCCCTCGCGGCGCAGCCCAAACAAAGGCACGCGCCCGAACTATTTCTGTATCCCATTGTCTCCGCATCTGCACCCATGGATCTTGCCGACTCCAATCGGCTCCTTCCCGAGGAGGACGCTGCTGTATTGCAGCTCTCGCTGACGTTCACGTCCGAGCTCGAACTCGAGCGTGTGGTTCAGCTCATCGTCGAGAAGACCAGGATCGCGCTCGGAGCAGAAGTCTGTGTGCTGCTCTATCGAATGGCGCTCGATGAGCGCGAGTGGCACACGGCGCACTCCGAAAGCTACGAGCACGATATCGACATTGGCCGTTGGGAAGGAAATCTTGATTCACCGCTCGACAGCATCGCCACACAAAGCACATTGACCGTGCCCATCACGAGTCGGAAAAACGCGCACGAGCTGCTGGGCCGACTGGTTCTAGGACATCGAGAACCATCTTTTTTCACCTCTCGTCACGAACGGCTCGCCACCTCGATCGCTGCGCAGGCGAGCGTCGCTCTGTCCAATGCAATTGCCTTTGAACGACTTCGACGCGAACGAGATGAGGGCGCCTCACGAGGAGGTCACATCGTCGAATCTGTGGCGATTGCGCGCGACATCACCGAAGACCGACGACAGAAAGAGCTGGAGCGACACATCGCCGAGCGAACATTTGCACTCGCAGAAGCAAACCGCGCGCTCGCAGACGCCAACCGAGAGCTCGAGTCCTTCTCGTACACTGTGTCACACGACCTTCGCGCCCCAATTCGCCACATCAGTGGGTTCGTCGACCTCCTCGGCGCACACGCCGCGGATTCACTCGACGAAAAGGGCAAGAGATGGCTTCGTACGATCGCCGACGCGAGTCGGCAAATGGGTGCCCTCATCGATGCTCTCCTTTCGTTTTCTCGCATGGGACGAAGCGAGATCGAAAAGGGAAGAGTCGACCTCGATAGGCTCGTCGATGACGTGCTCATCGAGCTCGAGCCCGATTGGCGGGGACGCCAGATCACGTGGAAAAAAGAGCACTTACCCGTGGTTCGTGGCGACGCCACGATGTTGCGCATCGTGTTCACGAATCTCCTCTCGAACGCCGTGAAGTACACGAAGACACGAGAGGAAGCCCAGATCGAAATCGGCGCAGACGATGATGCATCTTCAACTCAAACGACGCTCTGGGTGCGCGACAACGGAATCGGATTCGACATGGAATATTCCGACAAGCTCTTCGGTGTATTCCAGCGACTTCATTCGAATGTAGAAGTCGAAGGGACAGGGATTGGACTCGCGACAGTGCGACGAATCATCGAACGACACGGCGGTCACGCCTGGGCCTACGGCGTACCGGGGCACGGCGCCACATTTTACTTCACCCTGCCACACCACACAGCGCGCGAGGATGGCCCTGAAACGCCTTGAAACACAGCGATGAACACCGTGGGAAAACGCATTCTTCTCGTCGAAGACAACGAGAACGATCTCGAACTGACCATGATGGCTCTCGAGAGCAGTCGTCTCGCCCACGACGTCCAAATCGCGCGAGACGGCGAGCAGGCGCTCGAGTACCTCGAACGACGGGGTGCCTACATCGATCGACCGGACCTCGATCCGGCGGTGGTGCTGCTCGATCTCAAACTGCCAAAAATCGATGGTCTGGAGGTGCTTGAACGGATGAGAGTCCACCCCAAGCTCAAGACCGTTCCTGTCGTGATGTTGAGCTCCTCGTGCGAGGAACGCGATATCGCTCGAAGCTACGAGCTCGGCGTGAATGCCTATGTGGTCAAGCCCGTCGACTTCGAACAGTTTTCGAACGCGATCAAGGAACTCGCGCAGTTTTGGGCCATCGTCAATCAACCTCCCCTTCGAGTGCGAGATCGCAGGTACTAATGTAATGAATTCCAGCTTTTCATATGGCATGGATGGAGCTCATCGCAGCGAGATCATCGAGATTCTTCTCCTCGAAGACGACGATCGCGATGCCGAGCTGCTTTCAGCAAGGCTGGAGCTGGATGGAGTTCACGCATCGATCGTCCGAGCTTACGATCGCTCTTCCTTCCTCGACGCACTTCGAGCCAGCACCCCGGACGTCATCCTGAGCGACTACAACCTCCCCGGTTACGACGGTTGCGCAGCGCTCGATCATGCACGCGAGAACGCCCCCGGCGTGCCCTTCCTTTTCGTCTCAGGGGCCATGGGCGAAGAGATCGCGATCGAGTCGCTCAAACGAGGTGCCACCGACTACGTGCTCAAGCATCGCCTCGAAAGGCTGGGCCCCGCGGTGAGGCGCGCCTTGCGCGAACGCGCCAACCATCTCGAACGGTTGCGCATCGAAAAAGAGCGAGACGCGTTGCTCGAAGCGGAGACGCTCGCCCGTCTCGAGGCTGAGCGGGCTTCTGCTGCACATCGCTTTCTTGGCGATGCGAGCAAGGCGTTGGCTTCCACGCTCGATCTTGAAGAGGCGCTTGGCCGTGTGATGCGCTTCTTGGTTCCTTCCTTCGCCGATTGGGCAACCATCGATTTGACCACAGCAGACGGGGAAATGGAGTGCATCGCGTGTGCGCATCGTGATCTCGCGCGAGAGCCCAAGCTTGCATCGTTTGGCTTGCGCGATCATGCCCTCCACATCCGTGAAGTCTCACGAACGGGCGAGACATGTCTCATTCGATCGAGCGACCTTCGGGACGAGCTTCGGGAAGGTTTGAGCCGCGAGTTCGGTGCACTTGCCTGGATGATCGTGCCGATTCGCGTGCGCGAAGCTCTGCTCGGAGCATTGACCGTCTCGTCGCGTGGAGGCTCGACGTTCATCTCCGACCACGATGTCTCGCTCGCCGAAGAGTTGGCTCGCCGCATCGCGATGGCAGTCGACAACGCGCACCTCTATAACGAAGCGCAGCTCGAGAGGCGGCGGGCCGAAGAAGCCAATCGTTCCAAAGATGAATTTCTCGCCGCGCTCTCTCATGAGCTGCGCACACCGCTCAACGCGATCTGTGGTTGGGCCAAGATGTTGCGCAGCGGGCTTCTCGGCCAAGAGAAACATGCGCGTGCGCTCGAAGTCATCGAGCGCAATGCCCTCATTCAAACCCAGCTCATCGACGACTTACTCGACGTGAGTCGAATCGTGAGCGGAAAGCTGCATCTCTCCCTCTCTTCCATTGATCTTCGAGAGGTCGTCGAGATGGCCGTCGAGGGGATTCGTCCTCAAGCCGAAGCCAAACAGATTCAACTCCATGCTCAGCTCTCACCCGAGCCTGCCATCGTGCACGGCGACACGGCTCGTTTGCAGCAAGTGGTATGGAACCTCGTCACGAATGCCGTGAAGTTCACTCCAACCCATGGACACATCGACGTCAAAGTCCATGCTATCAATGAAGGCGCGGAAGTCATCGTGCGCGATAACGGACAAGGCATCAGCGCAGATTTCCTCCCCCACGTCTTCGAGCGCTTTCGCCAATCAGAGAGTGGTGCAACACGCGCGCACGGAGGGCTCGGACTCGGCTTGACGATCGTGAAACGCATCGTCGAGCTCCACCGTGGACGGGTCGAGGGCATGAGTGAAGGCGAGGGAAAAGGAGCCACCTTCATCGTGCGGTTGCCGGCATCGCCGAACGCAAAACGAAGTGTCACGGCCATCTCACGCCCCCCACTCCCACATGTACTCGACGAGATCCCCCATCTGCACGGAGTTCGGGTGCTGGTCGTCGATGACGAAAAGGACGCTCGAGAGCTGTTGGTCAATATGTTCCAGCATCTGCATGCATCCGTCACCACAGCAAGCTCGGCCATCGAAGCGATGCATGCGATGCTCGCCGAGCCGCCACACATCCTCGTCAGCGATATCGGAATGCCCGGTGAAGACGGCTTCACCCTCATTCGACGAATCCGTGCGCTTTCGATCGATCAAGGTGGTGATCTGCCGGCCATTGCGCTGACTGCATTCGCGGCCCCCGAGGACCGTGCGCGCGCACTCGATGCTGGCTTCGATCGTCACCTATCGAAGCCCGTCGAACCCGCGAGGCTGGCCGCGACCATCGTGGAGCTCGCGTACATGCACATCGAGAGTCGTGAGATCGCGCGGTGATCATCGACATCGCACGCGGCGATCATCGACGGAGACGTCGAAGTGCATGTCGATTCGAGGGTTCGAGCTCCAACGCCACTTGCCACGCTTCATTCGCGCCCGCCTGATCACCCAACGCTTGTCGCACGTCCCCGAGCAACACGCGATACGCAGCACGACGCGATCTCCTTCTCACAGCCTCTTCGACCCACGGGAGTGCCGCGGCAGCATCTCCACGCTGGAGAAGCAACTCCGCAAGTCCGATCATCGCGTAATGATTGTTTGGCTCGAGCGATAGCACGCGTCGATACAAAATTTCAGCCACGAGCGGAGGAGACTGACGAGCGCGGCTGAGAAGATCATCCACGCTCGTCTCATCACTCGGGGCAACCGGAATCACTTCGGTTTCGCTCTCCGAACTCGCGGTTTCAGCGACATCGGGGTCGGAAGGCTCAGGGTCAGACGGCTCAGGGTCGGAAGGCTCAGGGTCAGAAACATCGGGTTCGGAAGGCTCGGGCTCGGCCATCTGGGTCTCGGGGACAAGCTCGTTGGCTTCGACTTCCGTCGTGTCGGGCGCCTGGGGGTCGATTGCAGGTTCGCCTCGTTCTTCTTCGTCCAATGGCGGTGCCACTTCGACCGCTTCTGTCGCGGGCTCCGAGCTCCATTCGATATTGGCTTCGTTCACCCAAAATCGCTGATATGCGATGAATGCAATCATGGCGAGTACCGTGGAGCTCGCCACGAACACCATCACGAATCCAAATGCACGGACGAAATCGAACCTTTTCGAATCTCTGATGAGAACAGGAGTCGGGGTCGGCCTTGTGTCCGACATCGCCACTTGTACGGGCTTCGGCGGGCGCTCCGACTGGAGTACGGGAGTCGCGACAGGCTTGTCTGCCATCGGCACGCCACCCAATCCAGCAGGCGTCCACGCCACGGCATCGTCGTTTTTCTCGACCTTTCCTGGTATTTCGTCCTTTTCGAGCCCGAGATCGAGAGTTGGATTCTCTCCATGAATGGACTCGATTTCGAGATCGAGCAGCGTCTCATGATCAACCGGCGGCACGGCTTTCGAAGCCACGGGCGGAGCGGCCATGCCAGCGAGAGTCCGTTTGGGCATCACTCGACCCAACGGACTGACGGGAATTGCAGGTCGATTGGGAGTCTCAGCTGGCGCTGGGACACGTGGTGCGATCTCGATCGTCGCTCGACGTTCGTTATGTTGTGCCGATCTCGGAAGATTGCGCGGGGAAGGCCATCCCGCTGCGGATTTCGAACCCATCGGCGGAGGAGGCACTCGGTCCGGTAATTTGTTGGGAGGAATGCTCGGAACAGATGTCATCGGCAGAGTTTGCGCTCCCAGGCTCCAGCGGAGATCCGCTGCGGCACCATGCGCACGGGGACCTGGTTGAGAGCGAGGCAGTCCAGAACCACGCTCTGCGTTCTGCGTGCCCCCCTCAGCCAGCGTTCCACGTGTCCGCCCAAGTTCATGGGCAGGAGGAAAAGGCATCCGTTTGAGCGCACTCGCGCTCGAAACCGCGGAGCTCACATCACGACTCGACTTCGCAGTGGTCGCTTCTGACGAAAGCTCGCGAACCGCACGCGCGAGCGCTTCCTCCACCGGCATCATCACGTTCGCGATGGATGGGTTGGCGCGACGCTCGATTCGAACGGATCCATTCTCCATCCTCAACAGCGCCGAGAGCGCGAGCACCCCTTCGATCGCGCCTCCCTCCGTCCTCTGACCCACCACACCGACCAAAAGCCCTTCTGCGAGATCCATATCGATGGACACACCAGAGCCGCGAACGAGCACGTGATGCGGGCCTTTCGTCTCGGCCAGAGCACGCAGCAGCCGACACGGTCCCGTCGTTTCGAGGGTGACCTCGAACGGCTCTTCACCCTGCACCCGCTCACGCAACCTGCGATCGTTCGTGACGAGCGCCGCGACCTTGTCGCGAAGTCGTTCTGCATCCGGCACATTGGGGTCGGTCCAGAGCTCCTCCCACGGAGTCACCAACACGGCTGCCCACTGCAGACGGATATCTTCTTTGAGAAGCCGAACGAGATCAGATTTCGATGAATCGCTCGATGCGGAATCCATCAAGACGACTTCAGGGTCGAGACCTCTGGCTCGTTCGAGACCACGCCCACTCGTGTCGCTGATCGCCACCGTCGCACCACGCGCTCGTAACTCTTGTGCCAGCGCGTCGGCACGTGATGGATCGTGATCCACCAAGAGGATGCGTAAGCCATGATAGATCGAGACCTCAGAAGAGTTCGCGCCATCGATGACGAGACCCATACCGCCCGGATCGCCCGCGTGAAATTCATACACGAGCGGCTCGGCGCTCGTGACCAGCGGACGCATCCTTTGAACGAATTCTTGGACTGCATCCGCAACGGGCCGCCCCGCACCAAGCACGATGCGGGTGGGAGCGTCCCCTTGTCTTCCAACACGGAGGATTCCACTCCGGAGCTCGCGGGTGACGAGCGAGACGAGCTCATCGAGCGTGGCCTCGCCGAGCTGCGCAGTGGTCGCATCGGCGCGCTCCGACAATTCACGCGCGAGCTTGGCGACACGCCGCGCAATCTCGTCAGCACTTGCCGTCCGTGGGACCGCGGCCACCGCCCCATATCGGAACGCCAAGACCCTCTGGTCGAGCGTGCCCTCGTCCTCTGCCAATAGCGCAACGGGAATCGCCTTCGTGGACGGATCACGACAAAGCGCATCGAGCACCGCTCGCCCCGCATCACGGGCCGCATCCCCAACCAAAAGGACGAGGTTCGGCTCCGTCATTCGCACGGCCAAACGGGCATCCGCCGCCCCTGACTCTTCGACGAAGAGGCCATGTCGGTCGAACGCCTGCCGGAGCGCCGCGTCCATCGGCTCGCCGTGCCCGACCATCAATAAAGTTGGCCTGTCCTTGAGTGGCCCCGCGCTCTTCGTCACCACAGTCAACGCGCCCGATCGTCGCCGATCCCCCCCACGAACTCAAGTGTCCTTCGCCGTGCAAACCCGATTGCGTCCACCGCGTTTGGCAGCATAAAGCGCCTTGTCCGTGATCTCGAAGAGCTCGGCCCCACTTTTTGCATCACGGGGGTATGTCGCCACCCCAATGGAACACGTCACGGAGAGTTTCCCCAGCTCGGTTTGAAAGAACGTCTTGCCCACTTCCTCACGTACCCGCTCGGCCAAGAGCACAGCTCCATCGACATCGGTCTCCTCGCAAAGCACGCAGAACTCTTCGCCACCAAAGCGCGCCACGCGGTCTGTCTCTCGCTTCATCTTCATGAGGATATCGCCGAGAGCTTTGATCACGACATCCCCCGTGGCGTGCCCGTACGTGTCATTGACCGTCTTGAAATGATCGATGTCGGTCACGAGGAGCGAGAGCTTACGCTTGAATCGCTCGGCGCTGCGCATCTTCGCGTCGAGCTCCGAGAGGAACGCGCGCTTGTTCAAGCACCCCGTGAGCCCATCGGTGGTCGCCATCTCTTCGAGCGTCTTGACAGCACGTGCGTTCGAAAGAGAGACCGCCATTTGATTTGCAAGGACTTGAAACGTCGGCCTCACCGCATCAGGAAACGCCTCGGCTCGCATCGCTGCGACAGCCAGAGTTCCGATCGCATCTTCACGCACCAAGAGCGGCAGGACGAGCACACTCTTGAGCTCAGGGAGCTTCGCCTTGGCGGTGTAGAGCGTCTGCTGTCGCGCATCGAACTCCCCCCGATAGGGTAGATAATGCTTGTTCTTGACCACCATCGCCGTGATGGACGCGTTGTCGCGAAACGAAAGCCCGTGGATGCCTTCTGCGCCCTCTCCGATCGCGCGCAACACGACGTGTTGTTTCTTCTCGGGGTCGAAGCGCGTGACCGCAGCAAAATCGTAGCGCGCGATCCCCGTGGCTGCCCCCAACCCAGCTTCGATGACCTGCTCCTCGCTGAGCGCGCTTCCGAGCGCTTGAGAGGCCTTGAAGAGCACGGCTTGCTCTCTTTTGCTGCGCTGAAGCTGCACGAAGACACGCTCGTTCGCGAGCGCTCGTAGCACCTGTCCCACCGCGCTTTTGAGAAGCTCCTCTTCACGCGCAGAGAAGGGTCGATCGTCCAATCGATCCGCGCAGAGGGCACCTCTCAGTTGTCCCTTCTCGACCACCGGCACACCACAAAACGAACGCACCGTCGCTGGACTTCGATAGTAGCAAAGCCCTTTGTATCCCGGCTTGATGTGCTCGAGGTTCATCGAGAGACCGCGGCTCGCGACCGCGCCGACCGCGCCGGCTCCAGCTTCGAACGGACCTTCACCGATGTCGTCGCTGTCGGTCACGAGCTCGACGATTCGCAATCGCCCATCGACATCGGGAAAGAGCAAAATGCAGGTATGGAGCTCGAGCGAGCGCTTCAATAAATCGAGCACATGGTAGAGCGCATCGCGCACCTCTTCGATGCTCGAGCGAACCATCCGCTCGTCGTCTTGCTCACGTGTCGCTTCAGTGCTCGGCGCCGCGATGAGCCGGAACAAGCGCGCATCTTCTTGCGCCTTCTGTTGTTCGAGCGCGCGGTCCTTACGGGATTGTTCACGCACGCGCGCAATCTCGGCGCGGGTAAAGAGCACGTTCAGAACACCAAAAAACAGCACGAAAAGCCCATGGAGCGCGATCTCCCGCGCGGGTACCGTGGGTTCACCCACCCACCAAATCACGCTCTCGATGACCACCGCACACCCGACGAGCACGCTCCCCATCGGCTTGCGTGCAAAGGCGGCAAGGAAGGCCACCACCACGTAGACGAGCGGATAGAGAGGCCCCCCGAGTCCACCGAAGAACTGCACGGCGACGTGTGTGAGCCCGAGGAGCATCAAACCGAGCTCGAGCTCGAGCCGGAGGACATCCCGCGCATCTCGCGAAAGATGTTCACGCCGGGGGTCATCGAGCTTCCAGCGGACCACGCCTCGCGTAAGGCCAATCGCGAACATCGATACGAGAACGAGCCCATGTTCGAGCGCGAGCGGGCCGCGAAACATGCCGAGCACATCGAGCAAAAGGAGCGCGCCGGCCGCGGCGAACCCGTAGGACGCACGTGCAGTGCGCCGAAAGGCCAACGCAGCGTGGACGAGCGACGACATGAGTGCCTTGGTCGGGTACAGGATCGGAGGGGTCGCCGTCAAAAAAACGGTGACGGCACCTCCCCGCCCCTTATAGATTGAAGCGCTCGATGAGCGGCACACCGAGATGACGCATCAGCGCTCCGAGCACACGCCAAGGGCGGCGAGAAAAAGGCAGATGGGCGTCGAAGACCATGTGGTGCTCGAGCACGGGCTCCGCGCCGCGATGCTGTTTGAAATCGGACGCCCCTGCACTGTCATGGACCAACGCGTTGCGCTCGATCGCCTCTCGAGAATTCATCGCCGATATCATGCGATAAAGTCCGATCCGCTGCGGAGCATGAATATCGTAGCCGAGAATCGGCACGCAGAAGAGGCCCGCCCGTGACCACGCGCCATACGCCGCATCCACGCGTCCCGTGGGGCTCACCAGCGCTTGACCTGGAAAAACATCCCCTTTCAAAACACGCCGCACGTAAGAGCGCGTGAGCTGCGGATTGTGCCGTGACCATTTTTGTATGTAGAGGAGGTCATACAGCTCCGCCACTCGATCGAGCTGTTCATCCGTGAGCTCGTATGTCTTGACGATACGGTACGTGCCTTTGGCAATCGTCTTGCGCAGAAGCTCTGCGTCACGACGAAAATCGCGACGGGATTGGACTCGCTCACTCGCGGGCTCTTGAAAAAGCACACGACGACTGAAGACGGGATGCGCACCGGCCTCCAACAGCCATCGCTCGAGGTTGTGATTCACACGACGATCCACAGAGCGGAACACCACGGCGCGATCCGGATAACGCTCGATGAGCGCATCACGAACGGCGAGCGCATGCTCACGCGTCCATCGCGGATAAAGATTCGTGGAAAGGAGCCAATTGTTCACGTAGACGACACGATCGAATCCGGCTTGCTCGAACTGCGTTCCAAGTCGCGAAACAATGGCGCGAAGCCCATGTTCGAGGACTGGAGCTCGGAACTTGCCAATCTCCTCTTGTCCATACGTGATGTAATGAGTTCGTGGTGAAACCACGTAGCTTTGATCGGGCGCCTCGCTCGATACCGAAAACGGGATGACATGCTCACCGACGATGACCACGCCCATCTGAGCCTTCACGTTGGCCGCAACGCTCTCGGTACCATGACGCAAAATCGGTTCGAGATAGGCGCGTGCAAACCGACCATCGTCCGTCTCGGGCCAGGGGATGCGATGCACATCGCCCGATTCGTACACAGCGGCGCTTCGCCCAGCGGAATGAAGTGTCATCCAGGCTTCATAGTTTGGGGAACCCGCAAATGAAACCCACCTCGAATCAAGAGCGCAATCGCTTCGTAATGCGCGGGGCGAATATGTTCGCCTGGGGTGAGCTCATCGAGTGACGCGGCCAGCGCCGCGTCCTCGGTGATCTGAATCTCCTCGGCATACGCAACCGCCAACATCCGGCGCCCAAGCGCGTCACGTCCTTTGGCGATCACCTCGGGGAGAGCGTCTTCGGCGCTCTCGTCGAATCGAATCGCGATCACCAAGTCGCGAGCGCCGTGCACGAGGAGCGTCGCCGTCCTCGCGCTCTCGAGCGCAGAATGGTTTGCGAGTTCTTTCCTCACTCGATCACGAGCGCGCTTGATGTGGGGATCTCCATCGGACTCTCTTTGCTCTCTCTCGACCTCACGCCGCGTCATGCGTTGATCGCGCAAGTACTGCCATCGCTGAAACACGACATCGACGACGGCGAGCGCGAGCATGAGCCCGCCTGCGCGCAAGAGAAGAGCGCGAATCAAGACACCGACCGCAACGAGGATCGCCTGCGGGTCTCTTTGGGGCAATGACACGATTCCGCGGAGCTCCTCTCGCAAGGTCGTCAGAGCAACCGCAAACACGGCGGCGATCGCGATCGTGGATCGCATCAGGTCGACGGCTCGCCGGAGCGAAAACAAGCGCCCCATCCCGGCCATCGGATCGAGTCGCTGTGTCTTCCACGAAACGACTTCGGTCGAAAAGAGCGGCCCCACTTGCAGCCCTCCCGCAAGCGCCGCCGCAATCACCAGAACCGCCGCGATCGGGAGCATGGCCTGCATGACCAAGGACAAGGACGCTTCGAGCAACGCGCCTGGAAGCATCGGGCGCTGCCCGCTGATCATCGCCAAGGCGAGCTCGAAGCTCGTACGGAGCGCAGCCACGACCTCACCTCCGAAGGCGCCGAACGCGATGCCGCTCGAGATCAATATGCACGCAGTCCCAAGCTCACGGCTTTGCCACACCTCGCCTCGTCGCCGCGCGTCGCGCAGCTTCTTGGGTGTCGCCTCGTGATTGCGCTCTTCGGACACGTAAGACCTTCGGAGTCGTTACCAGAACGCGGGCTCCAGCGCGAGTGCGATGTCGAATCGAACGAAGCGCGGAGCCGACAAGGGGTGGATGACGCGATGAGACTCCGCGTCATCCACGGCACCACCGAGGACCAAAAAAACGACCTGTTTCCCAGAATATATGCGCGCAACTGTCGTGTTCGCATCGAGTGTGTTTGCCTTTTCTGCGTGTTGTTACGTGCCTGATGCTCCAACGCCATCGTCCACAACGTCTGCGGCATCGCCCGCAACGAACACCGAGATTGCGATTCCTGCGCTTGGCCTTCACATCACCGCACCATCCGCTTCGACGGTCATCGAGAGCTTGGGCGATCTCATCGGGACGCAGGTGCAAGGAGCCTCGTGTCAGATGATGCGCTCGAGAAATTGGAATCGTTCGAGAACTGTCCATCCACTTGAAACGATACTACTGTAGTGGTAGTGTTTGGCTCATGCCGCGCGGAAATCCGGCCATCAAGCTTGCGATCACGGTCGACTCTGCCGTCCACGCCGAAGTAGTGGAAGCCGCCGAAGCGGAAGGGCTCAGCGTTTCAGCGTGGATGACCGCAGCGGCGCGGCGCGCTCTCCGTATTCGTGATGGTCTTACCGCGATCGCGGAATGGGAGGCCGAGCACGGCGAATTGACGGGGGACGAGCTCGCCGCGGCGCGACGTGAAATCATGGAGCCGCCTCGCAAGCGCCGGAAATCGAGCGGACGGACGAGCTGATGAAGCCAGTCGTCTATGACACGGGTGTGCTCGTGGCTGCAGAGCGAAATGAGCGACTCGTGTGGGCCAAACACCGGGTGCGGCTCGAAGCGGGGCTCGTGCCGCTCGTGCCAGCTCCTGTCGTCGCACAGGCGAGCCGTTCTCCGAATCAAGTACAGATGCGTCGATTCCTTCGGGGATGCGAAGTCGTCGCCTTTGGTGAGCTCGATGCGCATCGTGCGGGTGCGCTCCTCGGCAAGTCGCGAACGAAAGATGTCGTGGACGCAGCGGTCGTTTCCCTTGCCATCAGCCGCGATGCCGATATCGTGACGAGCGACATCGACGATCTCGCGAAGCTTCTTGCGAGCGCCCGTTCGAAGGCATGCGATCTTTGATGTATAGAATCCAATCTGGTGATCTCTGATCATCGATTGCGATCGCTCCTCTCATTTCTCTTCATCCGTCCAAATCATCGCGATGTTGGCGATCAGAAAGAGATTCACGATGGCCTCGATCAGATAGGTGATGCGGGGAAACGAGAGGCTCGTCACGAAGCCCAACGTGAACACGATCGCGCGAAGCACACCGTTGCATCAAGCTCCTCCTTCAACACGGCGCCGTGATCGACGCTACAACGTCTGACGATGACGTTCGTAGCGTGGAGGTCGCTATCCTCCGACGTGATCGCGAGATGATCGCTCAACTTCTCGTTCTCGGCGCGCGGCTGTATCCGCCGGAGCGCTCCATGCTCTCAGTCATCGAGGACGACCGCGCACAGCGCTCGGGACGTATGACTGATCGAGTAATCGGCCGACGACCGGCTCCCGTGTGCACTTGTGCATCCAAAAACCGGTCGCGACCGGCTCCCGTGTGCACTTGTGCATCCAAAACCTGGTCGCGACCGACCCTTGGTGTGCACTTGTGCATCCAAAAACCGGTCGCGACCGGCTCCCGTGTGCACTTG
>CAYZTA010000057.1:0-37130 GCA_964481145.1 uncultured Sandaracinus sp. | reverse complement strand
CGGCCCCGCCGTCTTCTACGCGGCGCTCATCGCGCAGGGCACCGTCATCGTCCTGGCCGCGACGAGCGACATCGCCTTCCTCTGGTTCAACGTGATCGGCTGTGTGCTCGTCGTCGGGATCGCGCCGCTCCTCGAGCGGCGCGTCAGGCGCCGCCCGAAGAGGGTGTGATACGAGAGCGGCGACGAGAGCCCCTGGAGTTCATGCATCGACTCGCCCCTTCGGGCTTTCAGCCAAAATACCCGTGGTTGCACCCGCTGCCCTCGACGCTCGTGCCAACCTCAGCTACCGTTTTCCCGATTCGAATGTCTCACCCGCCGCGGCGCATTGGGCGAAGCAATGCGATGCGCGTGATTAAGACGGAGGGAAAATGTCAGGACCCAAATACGGCGGATGCTTCGTACGGACTGAAGGTGTAGAGCGCACCGCGCTCGTAGCAATAGCGAGCGCGGCGATGAAGCGACCGCTTGCTGAATTCTACGCGCCGGAGCTGCGTTGGATGATCGCCGGCGCCACGTATGGCGGCGCGACCTGGGTGACGCTCGAGCTCGACGCCTCCGATTTCGAAAATACGCCAAGCCTCGACGACAACTACACCTTCTGGCTGACTCACGGGGTCGAGATTGTTACGGCGATCACGAAGAGCCTCCGCGCACCGGGCGCTGCGTTCGAACACGATAATGGCACCTCGTTCCATATTGCGACCACGCTCGTCGATCGCAGTGGATCGGTGATCGCGTCACACGTTGCAGGAGACGAAACGCCGATTCCCGAGCACGTCCGCATCGCCGAACAAAAGCTGGAGGAAGCGCAACTTCAGGATGATTCTGCGTTCGACGAGGAGAGCCCGACGATGGAGTATCTCCGATCGATCGTTTACCGACCGCTCGAGGCACACCTCGGTTGGACAGAAGGAACGCTGCACGGTGAGCACTGGGATGTCTACGGTGACTTTCCTACCGAGTTCATGGAAGCGAGTCAGCGATTCAAGCTGCCGTTGGCTTAGAAACTCGAACCGAGCTCAGCGCGCTCGGCACCACGACCACGATCGACTTCTACAAGCGCCTCGTGAAGCCCAATGCGACCGACGCCGAGGCCCTCCGCGCGTCGCGACTCTTCACCGCGCTCTGGGGGCTCATCGCGTTCGCAAGCTGGGCGTCGCTCTTCGACAACCTGATTGAGGCGGTGTGACAGCGTGGCGTGGACGTGTGGACGGGCGGGGGCTATCCTGATGGCATGGTCTCGTTCGCGAACTCGATCGAAGACGCTCCCGACATGGGGCCTGCGATCGCAACGATCGCGCGTGCGTTCGGTCAACCGTCGCCAGAAGACCTGATCTTGGACTTTCGACGAGGCGCCGACGAGCTCGTCAAGATCAGAGAGAGCCAAGAGCACTGGATCGCGTCGCTACTTGCTTTAGTCGAAGTGCTCCCGCCCGAGGAGATTCGCGAGCTGGCCCGCAAGAGGCCCGAGGTGGCGGCCGGTTGGCGTGAGGCGTTCGTGAAGAGCGAGGAGGCGTCACGGCGGTTCGCAAAGAACGTGTCAGAGGATCGCCAGACGGTGCTTGGTGTCGTCGCGGCGTTGCCTCAGATCTTGGGCTCGCGTGCGTCAGGTCCAGGCTTCGATCGGCTGAACAGAGAGGTTCAGGACTACGATCGCGCCGTGACCGTGATGCTCGAAAGGGTAGAGGATCTACTCGACATTCTCTTGGCCGCTGACGCCTGCCTAGATCCTGACAACCTCGACGCGCCCGTGTCCTGGGAAGCGGCTCGCGGCCAGCTCGGGCTCGGTTGACCTACCATGTAGCCATCGAGCGGGCCGCGTTGAAGCGCGGCTCGAACGGCTCGACCCTCCAGTGCGTGTGGAGGCCGAACGCGTGATCAGTGCCCTCGCCAAAGACCCTCGGCCGCGCGGCTGCAAGGCTCTCAAGGGGGCGATGAAGGAGCACTACCGGCTTAGGTTTGGGCCTCGGGCTGGCTGGCGAATCATCTACCGCATCGACGATCGCGCGATCGTTGTGACAGTGGTCAACGTCGATACCCGCGGCGACATCTACTGAGCTCGACGCGCGGCTCACCCGCTGGGAGGCGAATGCATCGCCAACCCAAAATCGAGACCCAGAATCGCTTCGCGTCGACTCATCGAGCATCGCCGAGTTCCTCGAAAGCCGCTTCGTCAAGACGTCCATCTCGGCGCGTGCACGGTGTACGCGTTCTTCACGCGCTCTTGCTCGGTCTCGTTCGCGTCGTCGAGCACGCCTCGACGGATGCGAGACGTGACACGACGTAGGACGTTCGTCGCGATGCGCGGGTCCTCGAGCACACATCACCCTCACGCCGCGCCTCATCACGCGCACGCAGCACGAGCAGAGGGTCCTTGCTCTGGGGGCTCATCGCGCTCGCGTTCGCAAACTGGGCGTCGCTCTTCGACAACCTGATCGAGGTGGTGAACATCCTCGGTTCGGTCTTCTACGGCACCATCCTCGGCATCTTCCTCACCGGCCCCGCCGTCTTCTACGCGGCGCTCATCGCGCAGGGCACCGTCATCGTCCTGGCCGCGACGAGCGACATCGCCTTCCTCTGGTTCAACGTGATCGGCTGCATGCTCGTCGTCGGAATCGCGCCGCTCCTCGCGCGGCGCGTCAGGCGCCGCCCGAAGAGGGTGTGATACGAGCGAGGGGTGCGCAGTCGTCGCAAGCGTCGGCTCCTGGTTGCGGAAACTGACCCTCCGTGGGATCTGGCCCGGATGGCCACTCCTTTAACTGGTTTGGAGGACATCGCTTGGGAATCTCTTGAGCACGCATACGGGCCAGCCATCGATACGCCCGAGCTGTTGAAGGCTCTCGCCGAGCCGCAGCCCAACCAGAGCGATGCAGAGATCTGGAACGAACTCTTCTCGTCCATCGCTCACCAGGGAAGCGTCTATTCTGCCAGTGCTGCAGCCGTTCCTTTTCTCTTTCGCCTTGTACAGCACTTGGATGGCAGCTCAAGGGCAACCGCAATCGGTCTGCTTGGCGTGATTGCCGGCGCCGGGGGTTTCCTGGACGGTGAACTCAACGATGGTCCGTTTGTGCCGCCAGAGCACGGAGTGGAATCGGAGTGCTATCAGGCTGTCGCGAAGCAGGCGCGAACCCTCGTGCCGTTGCTGACTGATCGGTGCGAAGATGTTCGGGTGGCCACAGCAGAACTGCTGGGTGTCTTTCCGCATCTGGCCAGCGATATTCGGTCACGGCTTGAAGAGGGGATTCGACAACCCCACTCATCCCAAGTCACCCGAGAGTACCTTCGGGGTTACCTGCTTCTCCACGCGGCGGGGTGCGAGGAGGCGAGAGACTTTCTCCAAGCCGTCTATGAACAACTGCCCAGCGATGTCCACGCACTGGTCGCGCTTCGCCTGGTTCGCGAGTTTGGCGAGCACTCCACCGACGAGTGGATTCGCGACTTGGTTTCCGCGGTTGCAGGCCCCAACCGCGATCAGCGGAATCCCCTCATCTCGGCGCGAGATATCTTGCGAGCGTCGATCGCCATCGGGCATCAACGGCTTTTGCAAGCGTTCCTTGATCAACTGGACGCCTCTTCATCTCCAGACATTTCGTTTGAAATCGGTGAAGCCTTGGTTTGGCTGGCCTTCGGCAATCGCTGTTCGTTTCCAGCAAAGCGTCCATCGCCATTTGTCTTTGTGGAGTCACCCAAACTGCCCATGCCCGTCCTTGCTGACTCGCCACGCCATATGGGAGAAGATCGGTTCGTGCACGAAATTCACGTGCGAACCTGGGAAAGCTGGGCTTCCAAACGCCCACCCCACCCTGCCGTCAACGTAGGCGAGCGGGTCCGATCTTCGGATGAGCTTACAGACGCTCAGCGAAATGTTCTTGAACGGCTGTTGATGAACGACCGATTTTGGAAGACTGAGAGCAACATTCTGTACGTCTACGGACTTCCCGAAAGCAGGAGCGCGTTAAGTGCGCTTGTGGGTATGAGCGTTCCAGCGTCCGAAAAGGACGCCACGGAGCGGCCACCCCGCCGCCCATGGTGGAGCTTCTGGTCCCGCAAATAGGACATGTGAATTGATCGCGGTAGGGACGGCCCTTCGGCTCATCGCCTCGGGCCGCCCCCCGCACAGATCCGAGCGAGCGGAACTACCGCACTCGGCTCCTGCCTCGGGTTCTCTCGTCGAAGCGATCCCAAGGATACGGATGGAGTACTCGCGGGTTCGGGATCCAGCGCCTTCCCAATCGGCTCATGCGCTCCCAGGTCATCCGGTTGCGCTGGCTCCGTCGCCGAAGCGCTCGGTGCCAGGCTCGCAGGACCTCGGTGCGAAAGCCGTGGAGGCGATGGATGTTGGTGGGCACTGCGTGGTACGCGAAATAGCCACGAACCACAGCCTCGATCCTCTGCCCCTGCACGGGCACGGGTAGATGCCGTTGCCGGAGCAGATCCTCACGGATCAGCTTCAGCTTGGCTCGCATTCGTTTCTTCGAGGTGCGTCGGAGAAGCAGGAACGCTCCGCTCCGCGCCTTCCCGCAGATATGCGTGAAGCCGAGGAAGTCGAAGGTCTCCGGCTTGCCCTCCCCGAGTCCGCGTCGCTGCGCTTCCGCATGTCTGCCGAAGCGCAACAAGCGCGTCTTGTCGGGGTGCACCTCGAGCCCGAAGCGCTCGAGACGTTGCTGGAGGTCGGCCCGGAATCGAACCGCATCCGCCTCGTGCTGGAATCCCACCACGAAGTCGTCCGCGTAGCGCACGACGATCACCTCGCCGCGCGGTACGCGCTTCCTCCACTGCTGAACCCAGAGGTCGAACACGTAGTGCAGATAGACGTTCGCGAGGAGCGGCGAGATCGTCGCTCCTTGCGGCGTTCCTTCCTTCGTGGCCGACCACTTCCCGGCTTCGAGGATCCCCGCGGCGAGCCATTTCTGGATCAGCCGCACCACCCTCTTGTCCGCGATGCGGTGCTCGACGAACTTCACCATCCATCCGTGGTCGATGGCGTCGAAGAACCCACGGATGTCGGCATCGAGCACCCAGTTCACCTTCTTGCTGCGGATCGCCGTCGCAAGCGCGTCCAGCGCGTGATGCTGGCTGCGCCCGGGGCGGAACCCGTACGAGAAGCCGAGAAAGTCCCCCTCGTAGATTGCGTTGAGCACCTCGACGATCGCTCGCTGGATGATCTTGTCCTCCAGTGTCGCGATCCCCAGCGGCCGTTGCCGGCCGTCGGGCTTCGGGATGTAGACACGTCGCGAGGGTTTCGCTCGGTACGCTCCGCGATGGACGCGCACGTGCAGTTCCACGAGGTGAGCCTCGAGGTCCCGCTCGTACTCGCCCCACGTCCTTCCATCCACACCTGCTGCGGCTTTGCGTTGAAGTGCAAAGAACGCAGCGCGGAGTCGATCGATCGTGACGTGGTGCAGGAGCGCCGTGAACTGTCTCTTCCTGTCCTTTCGTGCTGCTTCGCGCACACGGTCGAGCGCACTGTGCGCGCCGATCCGGCTCTGAGTCCGGGACGCGTTTTGCCCTTCCATGTTTCCCTTGGCCGAGCGCCTTCCCTCCGTCACCTCCTCCACCGGCAGGCCGGTCTCGTTCGGCGACTTCGTCGGTACTACGCGCCCGTCTGACTTCTCCGATCCGTTCATCGTCGGCTTACGGCCCGGAGATCTCCCGGTTCTCGCGCAGAGAGGTTCCGTACGTGCTCGGGGTCTTCGACCGCGCAGGGCCGCATCGCGCCTCGCGCTCTCGGTTCGGTGCGTGTTGCCTTCCGCTTCGGATAACAGCGTCGGCGCCCTGAGGTAGCAATTTCGCGGCTCAATACCCGGCCCGCACGTGCCCCTGTCCCACGCTTCACCTGCGTCCTCGCGGACGCCGATGCAGGGCTCGGGGTCGTCGTGGGTCGCTACTCCTTCGACGTGAAGCTCTTTCATCTTCTCCTCTCTGCCGGCTTATCCCGGCGCACTATCCGTTCACCGGGTGTTTGAGAGCAGTGATGGAGATTTATTTCCATGCTGAGCCGCATGCCGAACACCTCGCGAAGAATCTCCTGCGTTCGGCGACGACTGTTCTTCGAACCCGACATGAACGCGATCAACGCCAGCAAGCGCGTAGCCGTTCAGGCCACGAGCAGACCGCGCTATCGCGCTTCGCGCGTGCGATGCACCGCGAAGCCGGTCTCTGTTGCGACGATGATGAGCCGTTCGCGATCGCGGCGGAGCAAGTGCACGAAGCGCCCCGCCCACGTCGAGGTGCCGCCGCCTTCGAGGAGCACCGTGCGGTACGACGCAAGCATCTCCGCGCCCGGCTGCGCCTGCATATCCCATGAAGAGATCACGCTGATCGCACCGTCGGCGCAGAGGAGAAAACCGTCGGAGCGCCCGGTAAGCGCGGCGAGCGCGGGCGGCGCGGCGCCGTCGCATCCTGACGCGAACGCACCTCGGCTCGCGCGCTCGTTCGTTCGCATGTCGATCCGCGAGAACCCAGAGAGCTCCGCCTCGAGCGCGACGATCTCGAGCGACGGAGGCATCGCCCGCACCGCGGGCGGCACCGCGTACGCCTCCCACCACTCGTACACGTCGGCGCTCACGCCGATACCGAGCTCGACCCGCTCCGCGACGTTCGCGCGCACGATGCCGGTGTGACTCACGAAGGTCAGCGCGCGTGCGATCGCAGCGCGCGCCCCGATCGCGACGCGCGGTTGGCCCGTCACGGTGCACCCGGGGACGAGGAACTGCTGCACGACCTGGAAGCTGCTCGGCGCAGCGATGCGCCGCACGAGCACCCACTCCGGCAAAGGCGCGTTCGCATAATGACGGTTGACGAGCCCGACGACCGCATAGGCAGGTTCCATCTGGGCGTGCGCGATCGAAGCGGGCGCGAAGAACACGATGGCGAGAAGCAGGATGCGCATGATCGCACGCCAAGCAATTCCCGCGCCGCGCGGAACGCCCCCAACGGAAAACGCCGAGTCAACGCCAGTTCTCACGTGCCTGCGACATCGTGACGCGTCTCTCGTTGCAGTCCGACGGGTCCGCGCCCGACGCCCGGCTCCGCAAGCAGAATCGGGTTCGCACCGTGCGCGGCAGCGTGGCGATCGAGGGGAACACGCTGAGCGAGGAGGCGGCTAGGACAGCGGCTAGTCGTTTGTAACAAGGATATGGGGTGCCCCAGATCCGAGGCCGAACGGACCTGAAGGAGGATGTCCCATGTCGAAGACGATATCATACCGAGCCGTTTCACTCGAGAAGCTGACGCTCGCGGCGCTGGTCGAAAAACTGTCAGGAGCGCCGAAGGTTGTGGTGGCGATCGACGTCGCGAAAACGAAGATGATGGCGGGTTTTGGTCGCGAAGATGGCAGCATAAGTCGGTTGGTTCGGTTCGAGAGCCCGACCCAGCCGCGCGCATTCGTGGACCTCGTGGTGGCGACGGGCAAGGAGCTGGGTGTCTCGATCGAAGCGCTGACGAAATCGCGCACGGCCGGTCGAGAGCGCGTCAATGAGCCACTCGCATGAGGCGCCGCCCCCCATCCGCCATGTCACGGCAATCACAGAGGAACACGCTCTTCACCTGGGGGCTCATCGCGCTCGCGTTCGCGAGCTGGGCGTCGCTCTTCATGTGGACTTTGGTTCGGCCCTGAGTTGGATGATGAGATGCGTGGCGCGCTTCAAGCGGCCGTGGCGACGCAAGCCAAATAGCGCTGAGTCACGAATCTGATATTCTGATTTCGATGGTTGCCCCCAAACGAATCTCTGCGGCGGAAGCTGCACGCTCCTTCTCGGAAGTGGTTTCCCGAGTTCGATTCCGGAACGAGGTGTTCGTCACCGAAAAAGGAGGGGAGTTCGTGTGCTGCCGTTTCGATCCCCGACAACTCTCTTCGCCCTTCGTCGGCTGAGCAAGCCGAGGGATCATCATGTCGGAGAGAGAGACTACGAGCAGATCGAGGGAAAGGAACGGCAGAAAGCGAAGTGGATGCGTTCACTTGTCGTTCAAACGAATCTCACTCGAGATGAAGGCGAGAGGAGGACTCACAGCCGTTCGGTAAGGGTTCGTGTCGAGGCGAGTGTGCACGGCGAAGACGTTGGACGCGCGGAGGTCCAAAGCCCGAAGCGGGACCGCCTGAGCAAGCTCGGGGCTCGAGATAGAAACCCGCGACCCCAGAACCAAAGAGGGGTGTTCGTCTTGCTGGAGCGCTTGCATGAGCCGGCTCGAGGTCCGTCGTTCATGAACGACGAACACCCCCAACCAGAGGGCCGTCATCGTCGGCACCGCCACCACGAGCGGAAAACGGGTCCAGGCAAGGTAGGCCTGTGGGCAGACGCCTTGCGGGTCGAACATCCACTCGCTCCATCCGAATAGGACACGACCACTACAGACGAGCTGGCCATAGGATGTGCCCATGTTGGCAGCACATAGCAGTCCGAATACGATGGTCGCGGCCAGGAGAATCAATGCCGAAAGCGAAATCCGCTCGGTGAGATCATGTGCGAAACGAGTGAAATTGAGCTCCGCGTGGCGGATCGCGGGCCAATGCAACAATCCGAGCAGAAAGCCCCAGAGCGAACCAAACACACACGCAAACTCACACATCACAGCGAGTATGTCGATGCGGGGAACCTCGCCAAAGAGCACCAGAGGCAGACCCATGATAAACACAACACAGGCAGCGAGCGTGCCCGAAAAGAAGCGTAGCGACGAACCGGTAAAACGCGCTCGATGGACGAAGGAATCGGAAGCCGAGGAGACGGACTCAGGCCCATCGCGAAGCGCGGGAAACGTCCAGCTCATGACCGCAGCACCGAGCAGCGCGCCGAATGCCGATAGGGTGAGGAAGCCACGAACTGTAGAGAAAAACGGGAGTCCACCCGATTCTGGTAGCCAGAAGAACGCGCCGAACGCCGCAGGCGCGAGACAAGAACCCGCTGCCGCTCCGGCGATCTGCATTCGTCGCCGACTGCGTTGGTGAATGCGTTGCCTTTCGGGTAGATCCGGCAGATTCCGTCCCATGAGGCGAGTAAACCATGCTTCCTATGGCCGCACCATCGGCTGTCAGCCGCGCGATCAGGCCCTGGTGGATTCGAAGATCATTGGCACCACAGCGATCGCGCACGGTTGCGGAGTCGCAACTCGCGATCGGCGAAGCTTCCCCAAGATCCCCGGACTATCCGTGGAGATATGGAAGTAGCGACACCTGACGTGACGTCGCCTCCGCCCGAAGAGAGCCTCGCCGCTGTCATGAACCTTCTACCGTGTTCGCGATGAGCACGATTCGAGCTTGCCCCGTGCCTTCAATCGATGGCGAACGATGGATGGCTCCCCGTCCGTCATGGAGCGCTCCCTTCATCACGATCACATCGCCAGCGGCGGCACGGCGGACCGCCGAGGCGTCTCGTATGATGTTCTTATTGGCATCCCAAGGGGAGTCGCTGGGGAGCGCGAGCGCTTCGCGATGGACCGCACTCTCCGGGACCCACTCCGTCCCTGGCCCAAGGTACGTCGTCACGAGTCGATAGCGGATGTAGTCCATGTGGAACTTCCTGCATTGATCGCTCCGAACGGCGCCGAACGAGACACGCAGGCGTGAAGTCCCTGCAAGGCACGCGAAGCGCGCGAGCAAGAGCGCGATATCTGCCATCACCCACTGACGGGTTGGCTCTTCGAGGCCGAAGGTAGCGATCGCGAGGTCGTCGCTGCCCTTTGAGATCGAAATCACCTTATCAAAGCTCGCCGGGAACTTATTCGCCCACGTCGCGAACGATGCATCGTGCCCGAGGGGCAGCTCTCGATGCCAAGACACGAGGCTCACCTCATCCTCTTGGATGAGATCGAACCCTTCCGGGCTCTCACACATTCGCCAGGAATCTTTCCCAGAGGCGAGCGACACCGACTCAGGAGGACAAGGGGAACGAGAAGGAGTGAACATCTTTGGCCACCTGCTACGCCGCAGAGGTCGCAAGCGGCGCTCGCAACTTCCGGAGGCGAACATGCTCGACGAGGCCGCCCACGAGGAGCACCAGAACCCCGGCCCACTCGACGATGTGCAGGTCGCCTGCGAGGTGCCCGACGATGATGAGCGCAGCGCCTGTCACCGCAACGGCGATGGGCCACACTCGACGCGTTCGAAAAGAGCGCCACGCGCTCACGCCAAGGGACGCGGTGATCGCGATCACGAGCAACGCGAGGTGCTGGATTTCGCTCAGCCCGAAGCCGACTCCGAGCACGGAGAAGAGCTTGGCGTACGTCGCGAGGCACGCTGGGCAAATCGCGCAGGCGAGCACAGGCAGCCACACGGACCAAAGCCCCGCACCCGGAGCGGCAGATGCACGATGGGCGGCGCAATCGCAAGCGTGCCCGTGCTGATGGAAGTCTGAATGCACGGGCGTGAATCTACCCACGGCGACAACGTTATGCAACTTCATTGCATCTGAACTCGAACGAACAGCCCTTCGAAATTTTCTCGACGAAGGCGGTGCCATCGGTGGAGACGAGCTGATGACGTCGCGCATGAGGAACCTCCCTTTCAAGGATCTTTCGAGAAGGCCTCCTCTTGCATACTTGCAACCAAGTTGCAAACGTGCGAGGCGTGGATATGGGAGCCTGAGCTCGACGAGGATCTGGAGCCGACATGACGGGTCACAGATCCAACACGAGCGGCGGGTTGGTCGGCGTGTAGTGGAGTGTGCAGGTGGATGCGTTCACGAACGTCGTTCCGCCCTGCTCGAGCCTCCCGTATTGCTCGTGAATGTGCCCGAACGCATGCACACGCGGGCGCACACGTTCGATCGCATGGCGGAGCGCTTTCGAGCCGGTGTGGCGACCGTCATACGCCGCATCGAGGATCTCGCGTGGAGGCCCATGCGTCACGAGCACGTCGAGGCGATCTGGGATTCGCGAGAAGATCTCTTCGTCTTGCGCTTCATCGTCGATCGAAAACGCCCAATCGAAAAAGCGTGGAGTCCAGGGCGAGCCGTAAAATGAAAGGCCTGCGATCGTGCGCGCTTCGTCCTCGAGATAATCGATCCCGTAATTGGAGAACATCGCGAGCGCTTCATCGCGCACATCACGCGGCCCAATGCGGCAGGCAAGATCGAGCGAACAATCATGATTGCCCGCGATCGCGACAATCTCCTTGAAACGACGATCGTCGCGTAGCTTCGCGCACCACTCCGAAAAGCGCCGCAGCGCATCGAGGTCGCCGATGCCCGTGATATCGCCACAATGCACGAGGACATCACACTCCGGAACCCGTACCGCCTCGTGCTGCTCGTGCGTGTCGCTGATGAAGACGAGTCTCACGCGCGCGAGTTTCGCGCATTTGATGGCCAAGGTCGAGTCGAAGGCTTCGGCTTCAGTTTCGGCGTCGGCATCTGCTTCGGCTTCATCGTCTGCATCAGTTTCAGCGTCCGCATCGGCGCCGTCTTTGATGCTCACGGTTCGACGCGGACGAGAATACCGTAGATCGCGTTCGCTCCGATCCAGCCATTCACGCCACCTCGATTGTTGCCAATCTGATAGCGCGCCCCCTGTACTGCCTTCACGAGATGGAGGTATTGGGCTCCATTCACTTTGCAGAGCACGATATCGCCGACGCTGAGCTTGCGATCGTCGAGCGGCTCGACAGTGCAGAGTTCCCCGCTCTCGATGCGCCCCTTCATGCTGTGTCCGCGGGGACGAAACGATACTGTTTCGCCAAGCCGAAGGCGTTCGATGTAAGCCGTGGCCCAACCCATGGGCGAGAAATCTGAATCGCGCGATGGGCTCCAGCAAGCGCGGCCTTCCAGCAAAACGCTTGGCGCGTGCGGCTTCGCGTGCCACCTTCCGGCCCCGTCATGGCATCCGAGTTACAGCCGATTGGTCATTTCTCCGCTTCTTCCGCGCCGGCCTTCGCCGCCACCGAGATCGAGGCCGCGTGTCATCGCACGCGCGATGTGGTGCACGTCGTTCGCGACCCGAGGACAGGTGCGCTCGGCGTGAGCTTCGATGGACAGCCTCACGGAGGCAGCAGCAATGGTCATGCGCCGCTCAGTTTGATGGGGAGCTTGCCCGCGCTCTATCCCGAGTGGCTCGGTGATCGCTCGTTCCAAGAGACGCACGGCGTTCGCTTCCCCTATGCGACCGGCGCGATGGCCAATGGCATCGCGACGACGAAGCTCGTCATCGAGATGGCGCGCGCGCGCATGCTTGGATTCTTCGGCGCAGCGGGGCTTGGCAAGCCGCGCGTCGAGGCCGCGGTGGACGAGCTCGTACGCGAGCTTGGCGCATCTCCCGAGCTCGCGTGGGGCGTGAACCTCATCCATTCGCCGCAAGAGCCAGAGCTCGAAGCCGCGGTCGCAGATCTCCTCATTCAGCGCGGCGTGCGGCGCGTCGAAGCATCGGCGTTCATGGCGCTCACACCTGCGATCGTGCGCTATGCGTGCACCGGCCTCACGCAAACACCCGATGGGAAAATCCATCGCCGAAACCATGTCTTCGCGAAGATCTCGCGGCCCGAGGTCGCGCGACCCTTCCTTCTTCCTGCGCCCGCCGCGATGCTCGATGCGCTCGTTCAAAAGGGCCTCCTCACGGAGGGCGAAGCGCGCCTCGCGCACTACGTCCCGGTCGCCGAAGACATCACGGTCGAGTCCGATAGCGGCGGGCACACCGACAATCGTCCGCTCGGCGCGGTCTTCCCGATCATCCTCGCGTTGCGCGACGAGATCGCGAAGCAGCAAGGATATACGCGTCCCATTCGCGTCGGCGCCGCCGGCGGGCTCGGCGCTCCGAGCTCGGTCGCGTCTGCATTTCAATTGGGCGCGGCGTTCGTGCTCACCGGTTCGGTGAACCAAGGCGCCGTCGAGAGCGGTTTGAGCGCAACCGGACGAGCCTTGCTCGCGCAAGCGGGTTTGGCGGACGTGATCATGGCGCCCGCGGCCGACATGTTCGAGATGGGCGTGAAGGTGCAAGTGCTTCGTCGCGGCACGATGTTCGGCACACGCGCGCTTCGACTCTACGAGCTCTACATGAGCTACGACTCGTTCGACGCGATGCCTGCGGCGGTGCGCACGAAGCTCGAAAAAGAGGTGCTGGGCGCGAGCGTCGATGAAGTCTGGGCGCACACGCAGTCGTTCTGGCGCGAGCGCGATCCACGCGAGATCGAGAAAGCAATCGCGCACCCCAAGCACAAGATGGCGCTCTGCTTCCGCTGGTATCTCGGCCTCTCGAGTCGCTGGGCGATCAGCGGAGATGCGGCACGCAAGCTCGACTATCAAATCTGGTGTGGGCCGGCGATGGGCGCGTTCAACGATTGGGTCAAAGGCTCCTTCCTCGAGCCCGTCGAGAATCGAACCGCCGTGCAAATCGCGCGCAATCTTTTGGAAGGCGCGGCCGTGATCACGCGAGCGCAGCAGCTCCGCACCTACGGCGTGCCCGTCCCCGCATCTGCCTTCCGTTTCGCCCCGCGCCCACTTGAGTGATGACGCGCCAGGATTGGTCACACAGGCGCACCAATTCTATCCTGAGTGATTTTTTCCCGTATCGCTCCCATCCCGACTCGGGCATTCTGAGCCCAATGTTCAAGCGCGCTCGTGTGAGCGTGAATGTTGTCGGCAGAAGGGAGCAAGAGGGAATGAAAAAGACCAGGCTCGGTTGGCTGCTTGCTGCGCTCTCGGGGTTGATGCTCACGACTGCCGCGGTGCTCACACCCGGCACATCGCACACTCAAGCACAATCACCGCTCGTCATTGGTGGGCGTGCTGCGAACTTCGGTGTTCAAGCCCTGACGGGCGGATTCATGCCGGACCCAGCGCAGTATCAGGTCGTCTCCGGTGGCTCGCTCCATGGCAGCGTGGCCAGCTCATCTTGTCGCGGATACGTCACCGGCCAGCCGGACCTCATCCTTCACTACAATAACGCGGCGAGCTTCGTGCGTTTCTTCGTGCGCGGCCAAGGCGACACCACGTTGATCATCAACGACGCCGCGGGACGATGGCACTGCGATGACGACTCGGGTGGTTCGCTCAATCCGATGGTCGACATCAACAACCCGCCGAGCGGGCAATACGATATTTGGATCGGCAGCTATCAAGCCGGCACGAACGTGCGTGGAACGCTCGGCGTGACGGAGCTCCGCAACATCCGTCCATGAGCCGCGTGGCATGACGTGAAAGGCACGCCTCTGAAGAGAGGTGTGCCTTTTTTCATGGGCTCATGCGATCACTCGTGGAAAGGCCTCGTGGAGAGCCAAGCCGCTCGATCGCCCTTCCGACCCGACGGCGGAGAGAGCTCGTGCCAGACACGTGAGGATAGAACGCCTTCGATGCGCTCGGCCCCGCCTGATCGTGCTTCCTTACTGATGGTAAGGAAGGGAATGAGCTCCGTGCATGCCAAGGTGACGAGCAAGGGTCAGATCACCATCCCCCAAGAGGTGCGGCAGGAGATGGGAGTTCGTGCCGGCGATCGTGTACTCTTCTTCATCGAAGGAGATGGTTCGGTCGTGATTCGTAAGGTTCCGGCGAAGTCTCTCGACGACCTTGTTGGTTTGCTCGGACGGCCTCGTCGCAAAATGAGCATCCATCAAATGGACGAAGCCATCCGTCGCCGCGTGTCACCGCGATGATCGTCGCCGACACGAACGTCATCGTACGCTTACTCGTATCAGATGATCTCAAGCAGCACAGAGTGGTCGCTCGATTGAAGGCGGCCGAAGCCAGCGGTGATTCCGTCCTTCTCACCCACATCGTTCTGGCCGAGACCGCATGGGTCCTCGAGGCCAGTTACGACTGTTCGCGAGAAGACACGATTCATGCGATCGAGTCGTTGGCCACGACTTCACCGTTCGTCTGCGAAGATCTGGCTCTGGTCTCCGATGCTCTTGCCATCGCACGACGAGCTCGGGTCGGCGTCGCCGACGGCCTCTCACCAGCGCGGTCGATCGAGGTACTCCCAAGGCATCAGATCGTGCAGAAGCCTCTCAAGCTCTTTGGGCGTCGGCGGCTTGTCCCGAAGGGCACCGAGGTAATGAACCCACGCCGGTCGAAGGTAAGGGATTGCGCGAGCGAGCTTCACAGAAAGGTCAACGACGTTCTCCGGAGGATCGATGATCATTTCGATCATGTTCCGGAAGAGGAAGGCCTCGAAGCTGGGGGCATAGCCGATACGCTCACCCGTCTGTTCGCACCAGAAGACAGGAGTGTCGTCGCCGGCTCCGAGATCCTTCCGAAACACATACCAGCCACGCGCGTCGCGAGCGATGGGAATGTCGTGTTCGAATGTGCGGGCAACGTCGTTCATCGACACTGCGCCCATCCCCACAAGCTCGCGCTCGGACATCGGTTCCGTCCGGGCAAGCTCAAGCTCTTCGCGAATCTGAAACGGAGTGAGCCATTCGGCGTCATGCAACGCAATCACTCGATCAGAGTGCGTGGAGTCGAGCGCATGGTCCGCCGAGGCAAGCAGATACCGCTGGGGCATTGCGAAACCTTTGAACTCGAGAATTTTCGCGAATTGGGCTGCATAGGGCTCGAGTTCAGCTGCGCGCGCCTTCGCGTTCGCTTCTTCATCCGCACGCTTTTTCGCATCGGCCTTGGCACGTGCCGCTTGCTCCGGCGTCACGTCGACTGCGCCAGTGAGGTTCACGATCTTCGCGCGCTCGCCCTTCGTCAGAGGATCAGGCCGAGTCTCGATAACCCAACAGCGCAAACCGATCTCCGGTGGGAAACGACACGCGCTGCTCCCGAACTTCATCTCGAATCCGTTGTCTGCTCGGAGCATGCCGATTTGGTCAGTAGTGTTCCAGCTCACGATGGTGGCGGAGAATGGCAAAGGCGGTCGGGTCATGTTCGGTTGCTCCAGCGCAGAACGCTGGCATCGGCTTCCACACCGGTCAATCGCAAACGACTTCAGTGGATGACGTCCATTCACTCTCCACCCATCGAGAATGAAAAGTTCACCCCGCCGACTCCGGCCGCCCAACCGAGGCGCGCGATGGGATCTCCTTCCACTCTCCCGCCTGCGAAGAGAACGAAACTGAATCGATTCCTTCGAAACCCGATTCGAAGTGCGCCCGAAGCGCCAAGCCCCATGCTGGGCCCGATATGTTCATACGTATTGGCGTACACAGTCAGTGATCCCGCGATTTCGAACCCAAGCAGGAGCGCAAACGATCGACGGCCGATCACCGCGTGTTCGAGGCGCACGCCGGCATCGAGGCCGAGAGGGGTACGAAAATCAGCATCACCTTCGCAAAAGGCCCAAAAGCTGCCGCCGCAGGGAGGAGCGTCGTTGATTTCGCCAGCGGGCGTCTGCTCATCGAAGGCGAGCGCTCCTCGACCCCGAGCGAGCACGCTCCAACTCGCGTCGAGAGGCAAGGTCACACCCAACGAGAGCTCAGGGCCGAAGTGACGGCCAGGAGTCTCTCCGAACGACGCGAGATAAAGAACGCTCGGCATCACCTCGACGCGCACCACCTCTTGAGCAGCCGCTGGAATGGATATCGAAAAGCCCATCGCCATGACCATCCGTACGAAAAAAACTCGCATGCTCAACGCTACGATGCGATGACGAAGGCTCAGCGCTCATGCGACGAACGGTCCAATCGATGCGATGGACGGCTTCTCGCACATGGACTCCTGCGTAACGAGAGCTCATAGCGAGCGTGCCAAGTCGCGCAGCACCTCCTGTGCAGCCGCAAGGATCGGCTGTCCATGCGAGACGAGAATGCGCTCGATCGGTTGCTCTGCCCAAGCTTCGAGCTGAGAGCGCAGGGCATGTGCGTCCTTCACGAGCACACGCTTGACCATGCGTGGCACCCGCGGCCTATCGGCGGCGAAGCCGAGCGCACGTAGGACGAAGCCGTGGCTCTTCGGCAGATTTCCGATGATGTCGTTCAACACCAACGTGAACCGCCCGCCTTCGCACACCTCGAGGGCGCCCTCGCGGTCAGCCATCCCCGGCACTTCGACGAAGCGCGTGGTGTCGTCGCGAAAGTCTGGCGTGGAGGTGTCAACCGGCACGACCTCCTCGACCTGCGCGCGGGCGCCAGAGGGAGCAACCACGATCAGCCTGGGGTAACGCTGCTTCCAGATGAACGCGTCGTTGCGATGCAGATGACTCGGTACGACCAGGAACGCTGGCATGCCAAAGTCTTCGAGCACACGCATCTGCGGCTCATCGAGTGCGATCGCGCTGTAGATGATGAGACGACCGTCCGTCAGGCGGACCACGCTCATGCGTCGCTCGAGCGACGTGAGCGGCATCTGGATGTCGCCCGTCACACTCATGAGTGACGGACTCAGACGTTCGAGTGGCCGGTGAGGAAAGACGGTCCACTGTTGAAGGGCTTTCGACATGAGCACATGTTGACTCACCCCCGGAGGTCGTGGCTAGAGCTGCCATCCCGCACACGGCCGACTGGACGCTCGCCGCTCTGCGCCTCACATCACGAAGCCATGTCGGATCGACGCCTTCCGCCTTGCGGGCTTTATGTGACCCGCGCTCCCATTGCGAACGTACCTGCGGGGCGTCTCGTCTATTTTCATGACCACGGAGATCCGGGGCCCGGCATTTATTTGCCGAGCCGATGGGTCGCGAACCGCGCGCGCTTCGACCAGCCGGGGACCGTCTTGCCGAGCCCCGAAGACGCCTCGAACCTCGAACCGCTCCCGCACGAGGGCTTTTACCGGGTCGGCGAACCCTTTCATTGCTGTGCGAAGAAATGCCGCCTTTTCGAAGCAGATTTGCTGGTGCAGCTCGGATACGACGGCGCAGCCACGCCGATCCTCTTCATCCCCGAGATGGCGGATGGGGCGATCGGAACGCCCGATCGCGGCACCAAGATCGATCGCGATCAAATCGCGCATCTCGCACCGCTCAAAGTGGCCATCGCATCGCCGCCGAACGATCGCACGTTTCACTGAACATCAGTCCATGGCCGGCCGAGCCTGGACCCGATGACCGAAACGTGACACACGCGAGCCCCCAGGCCGCGCTATCCCCACCCATTCCGGCCATGTGGCCGTCTCTCGAAACACCGCGTGATTACGGCGTTTTCTCAGGCAAAGCGACCATGAAGCAGCAGAAGTACGAACGAATCGCCATCGTCGGCGTCAGCGCACTTTTTCCAGGCTCCGTCGATCACACTGGCTTCTGGCACGACATTCTCGCCGGGCGAGATCTCCTGCGTGAGATCCCCGAGACGCATTGGCTGATCGACGACTATTACGATCCCGATCCAACCAAGCCCGACAAGACGTACTGCAAACGTGGCGCGTTCCTCGACGAGATCGACTTCGACCCGATGGAGTGGGGCATCCCGCCGTCCATCGTCCCGCAGACCGACACGACGCAGCTGCTCGCATTGATCGTCGCACAAAAGGTGCTGGACGACGCGTGCCGCGGGCAGTTCTCGAAGATGGACCGCAACCGCGCGAGCTGCATTCTCGGGGTCACGTCGGGGCAAGAGCTGATGGGCTCGATGGTCTCGCGCCTGCAACGTCCGGTGTGGACGAAGGCGTTGCGCGAAGCGGGGCTGCCCGAATCGCGGGTGACCGAGATCTGCGATCGCATCAGCTCGAACTACACGAAGTGGGAAGAGGCGAACTTCCCCGGGCTCCTCGGCAACGTCGTCGCAGGGCGCATCGCCAATCGACTCGATCTCGGCGGCACGAACTGCGTCACCGACGCAGCGTGCGCATCGACGTTCGGCGCGCTCTCCATGGCCGTCAACGAGTTGATCGTCGGTCAGTCAGATCTCGTGGTCGCAGGGGGCTGCGACACGATGAACGACATCTTCATGTACATGTGCTTCAGCAAGACGCCCGCGCTCTCGCCGAGCGGTGATTGCCGTCCGTTCAGTGACAAGGCCGATGGCACGATGCTCGGCGAAGGAATCGGCATGGTCGCGCTCAAGCGCCTCTCGGATGCCGAGCGCGATGGCGATCGCGTGTACGCCGTGGTCACGGCCGTCGGATCGAGCAGCGATGGGCGCGCCAAGAGCGTGTATGCGCCGCTGCCCCTGGGGCAGGCGAAGGCGTTGCGTCGCGCTTATGAGCTCGCGGGCTATGGACCCGAGACGGTCGAGCTCATCGAGGCGCATGGCACCGGCACCAAGGCCGGTGATGCGGCCGAGTTCGAAGGGCTCCGCACGGTGTGGAACGAGAGCGGACGAAGCGATCGCCAGTGGTGCGCGCTTGGTTCGGTCAAGTCGCAGATCGGACATACGAAGAGCGCCGCGGGCGCCGCGGGTCTCATCAAAGCCGTGCTCGCGCTGCACCACAAAGTGCTGCCGCCCACGATCAAGATCGACAACCCCAATCCGAAGCTCGAGATCGAAAAGAGCCCGTTTTATTTGCCTGCGGAGGTTCGACCGTGGATTCGCTCGAGCGATCATCCGCGCCGTGCGGGCGTGAGCTCGTTCGGGTTCGGCGGCTCGAACTTCCACATCGCGCTCGAAGAGTACAAAGGACCCGCCGATCCGGCGTGGCGTTCGCGCGTCAGCGAGACCGAAGTCGTGCTCCTCACGGCGTCCGACGCGAGCACGCTCGCGAGCGATGCGCGGACGATGGCGACCGAGATCGAGCGCACGATCTCGGAGAATCGTCCGGGCATGTTGCGCTTCCTCGCGCGGACGACGCAGGAGGCGTTCGTCGCCAAGACCGGAACGCGCCTCGCCATCGTCGCGCGGGACGAAGCCGAGCTCGTCTCGAAGCTTCGCAGCGCAGTGACCGAGCTCGAGAAGCATCCGGGCGGCGCGGCGTTCTCGACGCCCAACGGCATCTATTGCGAAAGCGGCGCGCACGAAGGTCAGGTCGCGTTCCTCTTCCCGGGCCAGGGCTCACAATATGCGCGCATGGGCGTCGGCCTCGCGTCGACGTGGGACGAGGCGCGAGGCGTGTGGGATCGCGCCTCGGATCTCGCGCTCGGCGAGCTCCCGCTCGGCGATGTCGCCTTTCCGAAGACGACGTTCGAAGAGAGTGAGAAGAAAGCGCAGCAGGATCGATTGAGGGCGACCGAATGGGCGCAGCCGGCGATTGGCGCCGCGAGCCTCGCGACGTTGCGGCTCATGGATCGCCTCGGCGTGCTGCCGAGCGCGGTGGCGGGCCATAGCTTCGGCGAGGTCGTGGCGCTGCATGCGGCCGGAGCGATCAGCGAAGCCGATGTGCTCCGCATCGCGCGCGAGCGAGGCCTTCGCATGGCGGAAGCTGCGAAGACGACCTCGGGCGCGATGAGCGCTGTGATCGCGAACGCCGAGACGGTCAAGCGCGTGCTGAGTGAGGGTGGGCTCGCCGACAGCGTCGTGATCGCGAATCACAACGCGCCCGATCAAGTGGTCATCAGCGGCGAGAGCGCAGCCATCACGCGCGCGGAAGAGCTCCTGCGCGCATCGAAGCTGACATGCAAGCGGCTCGATGTGGCCACGGCGTTCCATTCGCCGGTGGTCTCGGCCGCAGCCAAGCCCTTCGGCGCGTGGCTCTCCAAGATCGACGTGAGCGCACCGAAGTTCTCGGTGTATGCGAACGCGACCGCCGAGCCTTATGGACGTTCCGCGAAGGCCGTACGAACGACGCTCGGCGCGCAGCTCGCGGCGCCGGTGCGCTTCGTCGAGATGATCGAGGCGATGTACGCCTCGGGCGTGCGCACCTTCGTCGAGGTGGGTCCTGGCTCGGTGCTCACGGGTCTCGTCTCGAAGATTTTGGATGGCCGTCCGCACCGCGCGATCGCCACCGACCGCAAGGGCGAGACGAGCCTCACGAGCTTCCATCATGCGCTCGGCAAGCTGGCCGTCGCGGGTTTGCCGCTCGCGCTTGGAACGCTCTGGCAAGCGTTCGCGCCGGCGGAGGATCCGCGCAGCCGCAAAACGCCGAAGCTCGCGCTCAAGCTGAATGGTTCGAACTACGCGAAGCCCTATCCGCCGAAGGGCGGCGCGGCTGCACGGCCGTTGCCAAATCCCGAGATCGTGCCCGAGCCCGTCTCCCCCACCTCGAGTGCCCCGATGACTCAACACAACGATCGATCGACTCCTATTCACCACACGCCAGCTGCGCCGATTGCACCGGCGCAAGCGACGCTCCCCGAATCGGCTCAGCTCGCGTGGATCGCGGCATATCAGGAAGCCCAACGCCAAACGGCAGAGGCCCACGCGGCGTTCCAGCGCTCGATGGCCGATGCACATGCGGCGTTCCTCCGCAGCGCGGAGACGAGCTTCGTGGGGTTGGCGACGATGTTGGGTGGTGCGCCGCTGGCCGCGGCGCCGAGTCCGGTCGCGGTCTCCTACGCGCCGCCGATGACGATCGCCGCGCCGGCGATGATTCCCCCGAGCCCGGCGCCTGTGGCGGCTCCCGCGCCCATGCCCCCCGCCGTCGCACCCGCGCCGGTCATCGCAGCACCGGTGGCTCCAGCGCCGTCAGCTCCAGCACCCCAAGCCGCGCCGGCGTTGGATCTCATGGCGATCATGCTCGACGTCGTCTCCTCGAAGACGGGGTATCCGAGCGAGATGATTCAAATGGAGATGGAGCTCGAGGCCGACCTCGGCATCGACTCCATCAAGCGCGTCGAGATCCTCGCCGCCGTGCGCGAAAAAGCACCGAGCCTCCCCGACCTCGATCCGGCCGCTCTCGGCGCGCTCCGCACCGTCGGTGAGATCGTCGATCACCTGAAGGCGCGTTTGCCGAGCACGGGCATGGTCGCAGCACCGACCACGACAACGCGCGTGAGCGCGCCTGCGGTCGATTTGATGGCCGTGATGCTCGATGTCGTCGCCGCCAAGACCGGATATCCCGCCGAGATGGTACAGATGGGGATGGAGCTCGAGGCCGACCTCGGCATCGACTCCATCAAGCGCGTCGAGATCCTCGCCGCCGTGCGCGAAAAAGCACCGAGCCTCCCCGACCTCGATCCGGCCGCTCTCGGCGCGCTCCGCACCGTCGGCGAGATCGTCGATCACCTGAAGGCGCATTTGCCGAGCACGGGCACCGCGACGAGCGTGACGAAGAGCGCGCCCTCGGTCGACCTCAACGCGATCATGCTCGACGTCGTCTCCTCGAAGACGGGGTACCCGAGCGAGATGATTCAAATGGAGATGGAGCTCGAGGCCGACCTCGGCATCGACTCCATCAAGCGCGTCGAGATCCTCGCCGCCGTGCGCGAAAAAGCACCGAGCCTCCCCGACCTCGATCCGGCCGCTCTCGGCGCGCTCCGCACCGTCGGCGAGATCGTCGCTCATCTGAACGCGGCGCTCGGAGGCCACAGCGCGGCGCCGAGTCCTTCGGCGGCACCTCCGCACGTGGCCAAGAAGGCGGTCGATGCTCCGCGCAGGTGGGTGACGCGCGCGGTCCCCGCTCCCGCGCTCGGCATGGTCGCGCCCGGGCTCCTCGGCGCCAAGCGATGTGTGATCACCGACGACGAGACAGGAGTGGCATCTTCACTCGTCCAAGCGCTCGCCACGCACGGACTGCACGCCGAAGTGGTGCGCGAGGTGCCGGCCGACGCCGATGCTGTGATCGTGCTCGCCGGCCTTCGCGCGATCGAGAGCACCGACGCCGCGATGAACGTGAACCGCGAAGCGTTCCGCGCCGCCAAGGCCATCGCTCCGCGCTTTGCCTCGCAGGGCGGCACGTTCATCACCGTGCAGGACACCGGGGGTGATTTCGGCATGCGCGGAGCGGACCGTGCATGGCTCGGAGGGCTCTCTGCGCTCGCCAAGACAGCATCGCAGGAATGGCCCAATGCATCGGTTCGAGCGATCGACATCGAGCGCGGTGCGAGCGCTCCGGATGCGCTCGCCGCGAAGCTCGCACATGAGCTCGTGCGCGGCGGCCCCGAACTCGAAGTCGGGCTCCGCGAAGATGGGACGCGCCTCACTCTCCTCTCCGAGAGCGTTCCTGTCACGGCATCGACGCCCGTGTTGGCGAAGGGCGACGTCGTCCTCGCCTCGGGCGGCGCGCGCGGCGTGACCGCAGCCACGCTCATCGCGCTCGCGAACGAGACGAAGTGCCGTCTCGTCCTGCTCGGTCGCACGAAGCTCGAGGACGAGCCCGCCGCGGCCCGCGGCGCAGAAGGCGATGCCGCGCTCAAGCGCGCGCTGCTCGAAGACGCAAAAAAGACCGGACGCACCATCGCACCGGCCGAGCTCGGCAAGGTGGTCGAGCGCATCCTCGCGGGTCGCGAGGTGCGCGCGACGCTCGATGCGATCAAGGCGGCGGGCGGCGAGGGCCGTTACGACGCGGTCGATGTGCAGGACGCGACAGCGCTCGAACGGTTGCTGAACGACGTGCGCGCGAGCTGGGGTCCGATCGCCGCGATCGTGCACGGCGCAGGCGTGCTCGCCGACCGCTTCATCGCCGACAAGACCACGGAGCAGTTCGATCGCGTCTTCGATACGAAGGTCAAAGGCCTCGAAGCGCTCCTCCACGCGACGACGAAAGACCCGCTCAAGGCCATCGTGATGTTCTCGTCGGTCGCTGCGCGCTGCGGCAACCAGGGCCAGTGCGACTACGCGATGGCCAACGAAGTGCTGAACAAGGTCGCGAATCTCGAGCGCAAGAAGCGCGGCATCCGCGTGCGCTCGCTCGGTTGGGGCCCATGGGAAGGCGGCATGGTGACGCCTGCTCTCAAGGCGCGCTTCGAGAAGCTCGGCGTCCCGCTCATCTCGCTCGTCGATGGCGCGCAGATGCTCGTGAATGAGCTCGGTGTGGGGAGTGGCGATGAGGTCGAGCTCGTGCTCGGGGGTGAGCCCCGCGCCGAAGCGCTCGTCTCCGAGCCGGGCAAGTCGCAAGGCGAACGTGCGTTCGAAGTCGTCATCGATCGCGTCTCGCATCCGTTCGTGGAAAGCCACGTCGTCAAAGGCACGCCCGTCCTGCCTGCGATGATCGCGCTCGAGCTCTTGGCGCGCGCAGCCGGCGCGCGGAGCCCCGGACTCGTCGTGAGCGCAGTGCGTGAGCTCAAGGTGCTTCGCGGTGTGCGTCTCGCGAATTACGAAGGCCATGGCGATCGCTTCCTCGTCTCGACGCGAACGATCGCGAATGGCTCACACGCGACGTATGAGTGCGCGCTCATCGGCGAGGGCGGCGTGAAGCATTACGTCGCCAAGGTCGAGATGGAGCCTGGTCTCTCGCATCCCACGAGCGAGTCGCCCGCCATCGGTCAACTCAAACCGTGGTCGGACATCGTCTATGGCGACGTGCTTTTCCATGGGCCGATGTTCCACGCGATCAAGGGCCTCGAAGGCGAGAGCGAGCGCGGCATCGCCGGCACGCTGATCGGGCGACACGAGCTCGGCTGGAGCGATGAAGGCCTGTGGATCACAGATCCGGCGCTCCTCGACGGCGGGCTTCAGCTCGCCGTGCTGTGGACCAAACACGCGCTCGGCGGCGCCTCACTGCCGACCTCGATCGGAGCCTACGTGCCGCACGCGAAGGCCGCATCGAAGGGCCCCTTCCGCGCGATCGCGCAGGGCCGCACCAAAAACCGCGATCAAGCCGTCTTCGACATCGTGTTCGCCGATCCGAAGGGCGCTCCTGTCGCGAGGCTCGAAGCCGTGGAGATTTCTGTATTGCCGGGCAGCCGTCAGGAGCTCGAAGCGAGCGCGCGAGACCGTGCGGATGCATGAGCAAGGCGGAGGCGGGAGCGGAGGCGGATGCCGAAGCGGGAGCGGAGGCGGATGCCGAAGCGGGAGCGGAGGCCGAAGCGGGAGCGGAGGCGGAGGCCGAAGCGGGAGCGGATGCCGAAGCGGAGGCGGAGGCCGAAGCGGGAGCGGATGCCGAAGCGGGAGCGGATGCCGAAGCGGAGGCGGAGGCCGAAGCGGGAGCGGAGGCGGGAGCGGGAGCGGAGGCCGAAGCGGGAGCGGAGGCCGAAGCGGAGGCGGATGCCGAAGCGGAGGCGGAGGCCTTAACCGAGCAGTGACTGAAATCCGAGACTGATCCCAGTGACCGAATCCGTGACCGAATCCGTGACCGACGCCAAGTCGATGGCCGCATCATTTGCGCCCATCGCGATCGTCGGCCGTGCTTGCGTTCTTCCCGGAGCGCTCTCACCCGCCGAGCTCTACGAGCTCGTGCGGGAGGGCAAAGACGCGATCACGCCCGCGTCGGAAGGCCTTTGGGGCGTCGCGAAGTCCCGCATTCTCGGGCCCACGACGGACAAGAGCGGCGATCGCGCGTGGAGTGATCGCGGCGGCTACGTGCACGGCTTCGAGCGCATCTTCGACGCACGGGGCTTTGGGCTCGAAGAGCGCGAGGTGCGCGCGCTCGATCCTCTTTTTCAGTGGGTTCTCCATATGGCGCGTGAAGCGCTGAAGGACGCCGGTCGTTTCGAGAACGGTCGCGCACGAGGCGAGAGCTCGCGCACTGGCGCCATCTTGGGCAACTTGTCGTTTCCTTCCGAGGCGCTGAGCCGCTATGCGGCGAACGTTTGGATGGAAGGAACGGCGTTCGCGCCCGAGGGCCCGCTTCCCGACGCGAAGAATCGATTCATGTCGGGGCTCCCCGCGCTCTTGCTCGAGCGCGCGCTCGGCGTCTCGGGTCCGCGATTCGCTCTCGATGCAGCGTGCGCGTCGTCGCTCTATGCGATCGCCCTGGCGTGCGATGCCCTTCACGCGGGGCGTGCCGACACGATGCTCGCAGGCGCGGTGAACCGCGCCGATGACCTCTTCATTCACGTCGGTTTTTGTGCGCTCCAAGCCATGAGCAAGAGTGGCCAGAGCCGCCCGTTCCATCCCGACGCCGATGGGCTCGTGCCGAGCGAGGGTGCGGCGATTTTGGTGCTTCGCCGGCTCGAGGATGCCCTCCACGACGGAGATCGCATCCTCGGCATCATTCGAGGCGTCGGACTCGCCAATGACGGACGCGGGCGCGGAATGCTCGCGCCGAACGAAGACGGACAAGTGCGCTCGATGCGCGCGGCGTACGAGCAGGCGGGCCTGACACCGAGCGATGTCCAATACGTCGAGTGCCACGCGACCGGAACGCCCGTGGGCGACGCCACCGAGATTCGCAGCATGGCGCGCGTCTTCGAAGGCGCGGGCGAGCTGCCGATCGGTTCGTCCAAAGGAAACTTCGGTCACCTCGTCACGGTCGCGGGCGCGGCGAGCTTGCTCAAAGTGCTCGCTGCGTTCGAGCACGGAGAGCGTCCACCGACGCCCAAGCTCGATCGCGTGACCGAGGCGCTCTCGGGCACCCCCCTTCGCGTCGTTCGTGAACGCGAGCCTTGGCACAGTGATGGCCCACGTCGCGCAGCCGTGAGCGCGTTCGGCTTCGGCGGCAACGACGCGCACTTGATCGTCGAGGAATGGCGAGGCCAATCGATCGCAGTGCGTGCAGAGGCGCCGCGGCCGCGCATCGCCATCGTGGGCGTTGGAGCGCGCGTCGGAAATGGGGAGAACCGCGCCGAGCTCGCGAGAGATATTGCCGAAGGGCGTTCGCGAATTCGTGCTCATGACGCGCTCGGAAAGGCGGCACACGCCGACGCTGTCGTCCTCGATCTCGAGGGGCTCCGATTTCCACCTGTGGATCTCGAAAACGCCATCGCGCAGCAGACGATGCTGCTCGCCGCGGCGCGTGAAGCCGCGACGCAAGCACCCGCGATCACGGCATCGCATCGTGCAGCGGCAATCGTCGGCATGGGGACGGATCCCGAGGTCGCGCGTTGGGGCGCGCGTTGGCGGCTTTCGGAAGTGGCGGCGCGCGAAGGCTTGAGTGATGCCGAGCTCGAGGCGGCGCGTGATCGCGTCGCGCCTCCGTTACGGGCGGCGACGGTCGTCGGCACGATGCCGAACATTCCAGCGAATCGAATGAACACGCAGCTCGACATCTCGGGCGCGAGCTTCACCGTGAGCGAGGAAGAAGGCTCGGGGATGCGCGCGCTCGAGCTCGCAGCTCGCGCATTGGAGAAAGGCGAAATCGACGTCGCCTATGTGGGCGCGGTCGACATGAGCGCCGAGCCCGTGCATGCGCGTGCGGCGAAAGAGGTCCGCGGGGCGAGTGTTGCGCCCCCAGGAGATGCGGCGATCGTGCTCGTCCTCGCCCGCGAGGACGATGCGCGCCGAACAGGCGCGAACATCCTCGCCGTGATCGATCCGGCGTGCGAGCCCGCGCTTCGCATGGGCGATGGCGCGCTCTCGCTCGATCCACTCTTTGGTCGCGCGCATGCAGCGTGGGGTCTCCTCCATGTCGCGGGCGCCGCGCTCGCGATTCATCACGGCATCGAGCCCAGCGTGAGTGCACGCATGCCCAAGGTGCTCACGACGAGAGCGATCGAAGTTGCGATCGATGCGCTCGAGGCAGAGCGTCACACGATTCGATTGCGCGCCTCAGAGGGTGCGCCTGCCGTGGCGATCGATCCGATCCCCGCATCGAAGGGCCCCACCCTCCGACTTCCCGCACATCCTCCTCGACCGCGCGTCGACGCCCCTGTGAAAGTAACGCGAATGCAGCGAATGGATCCCGCGCCCGGTTTGCCTCCAACCTCCGCCTCCGCCTCGGCCCCCGCCTCGGCCCCCGCTTCGGCTTCCGCCTCCGCTTCGGCTTCCGCTCCCGCCTCCGCCTCCGCCTCGGCCTTCGCCCCCGCCCCCGCCTCCGCCTCCGCCCCCGCCCCCCCCCCCGCCTCCGCCCCCCCCCCCACGAGCGGACCTCTTGCGCAAATCGCCGCGCATCAACGGCTCATCAGCCAAGTTCATCAGGACTTCATCGCGCAGCAGACCACGCTTCACGAACAATTCCTGCGCACACGACAGAACGCGATGGCGTTCTTCTTTCAAGGGCCGTCCGCCGCGCTCGCACTCGCGCCTCCCCCCTTCACCGCACCCGCGCCGATCGCAGCGCCCACGCCAACACCGACCGTCATCACCCCACGAGCCACACCGATCCAACCGGTCGCCCAACCAACCGCTGCCATCACTCCCCCGAAGCCCACATCCCCCACGCGCACGCGCGGCTTGCGCCCCGATCCAGCCCGCGCCCCCACGGGTCGCAGCTGGAATCGTGACGAGCTCAAAATCCACGCAAGCGGCCATATTTCCAAGATTTTCGGCCCTCTTTTCGAACAGCAAGACATGCACGCGGTCCAAGTGCGCATGCCGATGGAGCCGATGCTCCTCGCCGATCGCGTGGCCGGCATCGAGGCGCAGCCTGGTGTGCTCGGCAAAGGAACCGTCTGGACCGAGACCGATATCCGATGGGACTCGTGGTGGCTCCATGAAGGCCGAATGCCCGCAGGCATCTTGATCGAAGCGGGCCAAGCCGATCTCTTCCTCATCTCGTACATGGGCGCCGATTTCCTCAATCGAGGAACGCGCGCCTATCGATTGCTCGGCTGCGAGCTCACGTACCACCGAAGCCCGCCCACGCCCGGCGAGACGATTCGCTACGACATTCATGTCGATGGTCACGCGAATCAAGGCGACGTTCGTCTCTTCTTCTTCCACTACGATTGCCGCACCGTCGACCAAGACGGCACCGCGAACGAGCCCGTGCTCACCGTCCGCCACGGACAAGCAGGCTTCTTCACGCGCGAAGAGCTCGACGACTCGGCGGGCATTTTGTGGACGCCCGAGTCCCAAGAGATCGTCGCCAATGCGCGCGTCGATGCGCCTGTTCACGAAGTCACGCGCACGACGTTCGAACGCGAGCACCTCGACGCGTTCGCCGCCGGCGATCCCGCCGCGTGCTTTGGCCCGGCCTTCGAGATGGCGCTCGCTCACGTGTGCACGCCGCGCATCGCCGGCGGCCGCATGCTCTTCTTCGATCGCGTCGATACCTTCGAGACGCGCGGAGGCCCGTGGCAGCGCGGATACCTCAAAGCCACGCGTCACATCGCGCCGGACGATTGGTTCTTCCCCGGCCATTTCCACAATGATCCGTGCATGCCGGGCACCCTCATGTTCGAAGGGTGTCTGCAGGCGATGGCCTTCTATCTCGCGGCCATGGGCGTCACCACGACGCGCGATGGTTGGCGCTTCGAGCCGGTGACGGGCGAGACGTACAAGATGCTCTGTCGCGGGCAGGTCGTGCCCGAGTCGCGCGAGCTCGTCTACGAAGTCTTCGTCGAAGAGTTCCACGACGGCCCCATCCCCGTGCTCTACGCGGACTTGCTCTGCACGGTCGATGGGCTCGGCGCATTCCACACGCGCCGCATGGGCCTTCGCCTCGTGCCCGATTGGCCGAACTCGCAACGCGCGCGTCTCGTGGCGGGTGATGCACTTCCGCCCGCGGTGGGGCAAGAGCCCGCTTCGCTTTCGCAATGCGATGAGACGAAACGAATCGCACGCGCGGAGAGCGGTCCGAGCAAGGGCTTCGCGTTCGATTATCCTTCGCTCCTCGCGTGCGCGTGGGGCAAGCCGAGCGACGCGTTCGGCCCGATTTACGAGCGCTTCGACACGCATCGCAAGGTCGCGCGTCTGCCTGGGCCGCCTTACCACTTCATGTCGCGCGTGGCCCGTGTCGTCGGGCCGATGGGCGAAGCGAAATCGGGCGCCGAGGTCGAGGTCGAATACGACATCCCGAAGGACGCGTGGTACTTCCGCGACAACGGCGCGGCCTCCATGCCGATGTGCGTACTCATGGAAGCTGCGCTTCAACCGTGCGGATGGCTCGCGAGCTATGTCGGATGCGCGCTCTTGAGCGATGAAGATCTGCTCTTCCGCAACCTCGACGGCAAAGGCACGGTCCACGCCGAAGTCTTGCCGGCGAGCGGCACGCTGCGCACGCACGCGAAGCTCAAGTCGCTCTCGCGCGCTGGCACGATGATCATCACGGCGTTCGATGTGCGATGCACGCTCGCGGACGGCACGCTCGCCTACACGCTCGACACCGTCTTCGGCTTCTTCCCCAAGGAGGCCTTCGAAGATCAAGCAGGCCTGCCCGTGAGCGACGCGCAGCGCGCGCTCTTCGCGAGCGGCGGTGGAAACGCGATCGATCTGCGCGCCCGTCCGACCGCGCTCTGCGATGGATCCGCGCGGCTCGCGACGCCCTTCCTCTTGATGCTCGATCGCGTCGTGCACTTCGATGCGAAGGGTGGCGCCAAGGGCCTCGGCGCGGTGCGCGCCGAAAAAGACGTCGACCCGAACGAGTGGTTCTTCAAAGCGCACTTTTTCCAAGACCCGGTGCAGCCTGGCTCGCTCGGCGTCGAAGCGATGTGCCAGCTGCTCCAGCTCTTCATGCTCGAGACGAACATGCATGAAGGCATGCAGAGTCCTCGCTTCGAGCCGATCGCGATCGATCGACCGCTCGTCTGGAAATATCGCGGTCAGGTCGTGCCGAGCAATGCCGTCATCGGCTGCACGCTCGAAGTGACTGACACGGGACGCGACGAGCGCGGCATCTTTGCGCTCGCGGACGCGAGCCTCTGGGTCGACGGCAAGCGCATCTACGACGCCAAGGGCCTCGGCATGCGACTCGTGAGCGGCGGCGCTGTCGACGAAGACACATTCGAAGAAGAGATCGATCCCGAACGCGACGCGTGGATCCGCGATCATTGCCCGACGTGGGTCATCCCTGCATTGCCGGCCATGTCGATGCTCGACCGCATGGCCAAAGCCGCGCATCGCACGTCAGGCAAGCCTGTCATCGAAATGCGCGACATGCAGATCCATCGCTGGATCACGACCGCGAACGGCCCCGCGAAGCTGCGCACGAAAGTGAACCCTTCGTCCGAGCCGGACACATTCGACGTCGCGCTCGAGGTCTTTCGCGACGCGCGAGATGCGCGCCTCTCACGCTTCGAAAAAGCCGCGACGGCCAAGGTGGTCGTCGGCGCGTTCGCGTCGCCACCGGCGGCGCTGCCGCGACTCGAAGCGGCACTCGCGCCTTCGCCGTACGCGACAGGAGCCCTCTTCCACGGCCCCGACTTCCAGCGTCAGCTCGAGCTCCGCATGGGCCAGAGCGGCTCGAGCGCGCTCTTGAACGCGACGTTCGACTCGAGCGAGCACACCGCGATCCTGCTCGACGCAGCCACGCACGGCATCCCGCACGACGCGATGGAGAAGTGGGATTCACGCATCCCGGAAGGACGCGCGGCGTATCCCTATCGCATCGAGCACGCCCGCTTCTATGGACAAGCGCCGCGCACCGGAAAAGTCCGAGTCGAAGCGCGCTTCTTGGGCTTCGATACGCACGCGCGCATCGCGCTGCAGCTCATCACGAACGAGCGCGTGTGGTGCGAGCTCGAGCTCATCGAAGTGCTCTTGCCCAAAGGCCCCATCGGCCTCGCGGCGCCGCTCGATCGGCAAGCGTTCTTACGCGATCGACAGTTCGTCTCGAATGTCGCGCTCACCGCGCGAGTCTCCGATGACGAATCACGGCTCGATGTGCGCGATCTCGCGGCGAGCAACTGGCTCCCGGGCACGGTCGAGAACGTCTATCGAATCGCGCCTGGCGAAGACGTCACGCTTCAAGCGGCGATTCGCGATCACGTGGGACAGCGCACCTCGACGCATCCGAGCCGCATCGAAGTCGCCAGCGACGCGAGCTCCGCGATGAGCCTCCACGAGCCACTCCTTCGCCATCCGGTGCGAGCGAGCCGCGATGCCGAAGGCATCACGATCACCGGGAGCGCGCCGAACGTCGACACCTCCGCGATCCGCGATTTCTGGCGCAATTCATTGGGAATCGGCGCATGGCCCGGCGAAGACTTAACGCTCGCGCTCATCGAGCGCTTCGTGCGGCGCGTGCATTTCACCGATCCCGATGGATGGGCCAAGGTTCGCGGCCGCAGCGCCATCTTCCTCGCCAACCATCAGGTCGGCATCGAGTCGCTCCTCTTTGGCATCACCATCTCCGCGCTCCATGGCCGCACGACGCTCACGCTTGCCAAGAAAGAACACGGCGACTCATGGCTCGGACGGCTCATCCAACACCTCTTCGCGTATCCCGGCCTCACCGATCCGCGCGTGATCGCGTACTTCGATCGCGGCGATCCTGCTTCATTGCCGCGCATCTTGGGTGAGCTCGGCGCGATGATGAAGAGCCCCGGAAAGAACGTGACCATTCACGTCGAGGGCACGCGATCGACGAGCTGCGCCCATCCCATCACCAAGATGAGCAGCGTCTTCGTCGACATGGCCATTGGCCTCGGCGCGCCGATCGTCCCGGTGCGCTTCGTGGGCGGCTTGCCGCGTCAAGACATTCGTGAGCGACTCGAGTTCCCGTTCGGCATGGGCAGGCAGGATTATTTCATCGGAACCCCGATCGAACCCTCCGAGCTCAACGCCCTTCCCTTCAAAGACCGCACCGCGCGTGTGCTCAGCGCCATCAACGCGCTCGGCCCCGGCCACGCCGCCGAAGCGCCATTCGAGAATGATTCCACGCTCGAAGAAAAGGCGCGCAGCTGGGAAGAGCGCACGGGAGCCACACATCCCCACGCCGTCATCCTCAACGTCCTCGAAGAGCGCAAAGCCGAGCTCGGCCCCGAGCTGAAGGAACTCGTGCGAGCCGCGCACGAAGGAGCACTCAAGGCGCCGAACAACGCCGAAGGCCGATGGCTCACCGAGCTCGCAAAGAGACTCTACGGCCCCCGCAGCCCCAAAGTGTTGGCGTAATCGCTTTGAACGAACCTTACAACAGATCATCCGATTTGCGCTGATTGTACATCTGGATGTACAATCAGCACATGTCGAAGCGATACTCACTCGCCGAAGCGCGCGCGACGCTCCCGAGCCTCCTCGATGAGGTCGAAATGGGAGCCGAGATCGAGCTCACGCGTCGAGGCAAGCCCGTCGCGGTCGTTCTCTCGATGAGCGAGTATGAGCGGCTGCGCAGTCATCGCGTGGAGTTCAAGAACGCCTATGCGCGCTTCTTGGCCTCTTATCCCCTGTCCGAAGTGGGAGTGGATCGGAAGTTCATCGCCCAGCTCCGGGATCGGACGCCGGGGCGCAAGGTCTCGCTGTGACACTGCGATACTTGCTTGATACGAGCATCGTCTCGGAGCCCGTCGCAAAAAAGCCATCACAAGCCATCGTCGATCGGCTGATGCGCCTTGGAAGCCAGTGCGCCATTCCCGCCCCGGTTTGGCACGAGCTGCAGTACGGCTCCGAACGACTCCCCGAAGGCAAACGCCGAGATGTCCTTCAGAGTTATTTCGCAGAGGTCGTTGCGCCCTCGTTCGAGGTTCTTCCCTATGACGATGTCGCCGCCTTGCGTCATGCGATCGAGCGAGCTCGGCTCGAAAGAGCGGGGAAGACGCCGCCCTTCGTCGATGGTCAGATCGCGGCGATCGCGCTGACCCACAATCTCGTGTTGGTCACGCGCAATGTGAGAGACTTTTCCCCCTTCACGGGGCTCAAGATCGAAAACTGGGGGACTCGCTGAACGCGTCGCATGGGCCCACGGAGAAATGGCGCCGTATGTCGGCGCATCACCTGCCGAACTATGGCGCCACACCGAAGACTGCGCGCGACGCGATGTGGGCTGTGCGCGCCAGCGGAATGCCCCAGCGCGTTCTGGCGAGCGAAGACCCTCTCCCGAAGAGCACAATCATCGCGCTGGCGCGCCTTCGGAGCAGGCGGCCTTGAGCGCTCGACGAACAGCCGCAGAAGCCGCCCGTGCGATCGCCGATAAGCTGTCCGAGGCCGGCTTCCCCATGCGATTGGCGGTGCGCTTGCGCTCGGTGTAGCCGGCGTGCGGCGTGGCACGAAGGATGTGGACGTCAACGTCTTCATTGATGAGGCGGGTGTTCCTCTCGTGACGAATGCTCTTCGTCAACTTGGTATCGAGCTCGACCCAGCCACCGCCGTCGCTCACGCACAGCGCAACGGTATGTTCATTGGAACCTGGGACGGTATGCGCATTGATGTGTTCGTGCCGAGCATTCCGTTCTCTTACGAGGCAGTCCGATCGCAAATGCGAAGCGCATGCTCCTCAGGCTCGCATTCGTCATCGGTGGCGCGCTCTTCGAAATACTGTGCTACTCACGTGGCGATGCTGGCGCAGTCTGCCTGCTCTATCCGTGCTCACATTTCGCCGTCCCTTGGCCCGCCACTCTTCTCATGACTCGCGCTCTCTGCATCATCGGTATCGCGCTCACGGCCTTCTTGCACCAGGTCGAGCATGCCTCTGCAGAAGAGCATGCGATGGCTCGGCTCACTTATGATGTCGCAGGGTCACCAGGCTGTCCCGACGAACAAGCCTTCCGCGATATCGTCGCGGGCCGACTGGGCTACGATCCGTTCGATGGCGCGGCGTCGCTCTCGATCGACGCGCGAATCACGCGACGAAGCGATCTTCTCATCGGCCGAGTCGCCACCATCGACGCGAACGGAGCCGCCTCCGGTGTCCGCGACATCGAGGGCTCCATCCATGACTGCCTCGAGGTCGCCACGGCCATGGCGATCGCAGTCAACATCGTCCTCGATCCGTTTGGCCTCGCAGCAGCACGAGAACCCGAGCCACCACCGCCCACACCTCCCCCGCAGATCGAAGAACGAGCGCCCGAACCGCCGCAGCCCGAACCGCCACGGGTGGAAGAGACAACAGAGGACGAAGGGCCTCGCGTTCGCTTCGTGATGCATGGAAGGCTCTCGGTGGGATATGGGCTCGCCCCGGAGTTTACGCTCGGCCCCGTGTTCGGCGCCGGAGTGGCGATCGATGAAGGCGCGGTGTTCATTCAAGGCCGCGTCGACTTCATGCCCATCCAAGCCACGAGCGAGAGCGACGATCGCCTCGAAGCGACTCTCTTCACCGCGGGTCCGACGGGGTGCTTCACGTTTGGCGTGGGCGTGGCGTGTGCTGCCTTGCAGTTCGGCGCGCTCCAAGGGCGTGCGTTCAATGTCGTGAACTCAATCACCCAAACGAGCTTCTTTGTCTCTGCGGAAGTACACGCTGGCGTCGACATCCCCTTCAGCGACGTGTTCTCGTTCCAGGCGCTCGCCGAATTGCGAGTCCCTCTGATCCGCACCGCGCTGAAGATCGACGGAGCCCCCATCTGGACTGCGCCCCCGCTCGCAGGCGGTGTCACCGTGGGGCTCGGCGCGGCCTTTGAATAAAAATCTCCTGCATCGCCGGCTTTTCAATGAAGGATTCGAGCTTCGGCGTACAAGCGCCCTATGAGCGATCGTCCTTTGATGGTCGCTCGTGATCATGCGCATGAAGGAATCTACCGAATTCCATAGTGTCTTCGACAGCGTCTTCGACGCTGAGTTTTCCTACGTGTGCCGCGTGCTGCAACGGCTCGGGGTGCCCCACGCCGACGTAGAAGATGTAGCTCAGGAGGTCTTCGTCACGGTCCACGCAAAGTTCGGAGAATACGACCGCACCAAACCGGTCCGACCGTGGCTCTTTGCCTTCGCCTATAGGAGCGCCTCGAATTACCACCGGGTCGCGCACCGCCGCGAATCACGCGAGCAAGTGTCCGAGGCTCCCCCACCCACGACCCCCGAAGAAGCCGCGCTCGACAGACAAGCCCAAGCACTCGTATTGGCGGCCCTTCAACAAATCCCTTTGGAGCGCAGGTGCGTGCTGATCATGCACGACATCGATGGCTTTAGCGCTCCAGAGATCGGAGAAACGCTCTCGATCCCCACCAACACTGTGTACTCACGCGTCCGCATCGCACGCGAGGAATTCAAGAAAGCCATTCAGCGCGAGGAGCGGCGGAGGTGAACCATGAGTGAGTTGGATCCGCTCGACCAGGAGCTCGCACGCCTATTCCAAGCAGAAGCGCGCTTCCCCGATGAGCCCGCGGAGAGCAAGGCGCGCGTACGGAGCCGAGTCGAGGCTTCGATTGCGTTGACCCCGCCTCTTGACGGCGCCTCTCCGATGAACGGCGCCTCTTCTTCCTCCGCGAGCGTTGCGAGCGCGGGCATGGGCAAGCTCGTCACCGTGGCTACCACAGCATTTCTCGCGGGCAGCGTGTTTGGCGCGTCGGTCTATCATTCCCTGAGACGAGACCCCGAGCCTGTCATCATCGAAGTCCCGGCTCCCGATCCGATCCTTGAAGCCCCGACCCCCGAGCAGCTCAACCCATCGTCAGCGCTCGATGCCTCATCAGCTGAGGCCACGCCCGAGCCGAGCATCACACCACCGATCGAGCCGCATCGCCCAGCGCGGACTTCACGAAGAGAGGAGCCAGCTCCCAGGGTTCAAACAGAGGTTGAGACCTCCGAATCCCAGCTGGCACGTGAGCGCGCCATTATCGACGTCGCGCGAGCCGCGATCGCCCGCGGCCGCGCCAGCTCCGCGCTCTCTGCGATCGACCGCCATGCCGCCGACTTCCCCCGAGGACAGCTCACTGAGGAGCGCGAGGGGCTGCGGATCATCGCGCTCGTCCAGGCGGGCCGGAGAGAAGAGGCCCAATCGAGGGCCAACCAGTTTCGGACCCGATATCCCCGAAGCTTGCTTCATTCCGCGATTGAATCGGCGCTTCGAACCGGAGATTGATTTTTCGTGAAGGGTTTTGGCCCCGGCGTACAAGGGTAGATGCGAGCTCAACGATTCCCAGGAGATCTCATGCGTACTGTCCTTCTCATCGCCGCTTTGACTCTCGCCGCCTGTACAGCCGAGCAGGATCTGGGAATGCGCCCCGATGCGCAGACGCAAGAGGCAGGTTTGCCTCCATCGGACGCGCGCTGCGAGGCGCTCTGCGCCGACTCCACGACGGACGCCAAGTGCGATCCGGGCGTCCTGCGCTGCGAGCTCGAGTGCAACGCGCGCGTGGAGGGCCTCTCGATGCTCTGCAGCGCCTGCCTCGTCGAGCGGGCAAGACGTGAGAGGAGAGTGTGCCTTCGCGGCGAGGCGTGCTGCTCGGGTGGCGTCGAGTTCCCCAACGGTGTGCTCGACTGCGCTGCCTCGTGTGCGGACGACGTGGGCGCGTCGGTGCGCGCACCCGATCCGCGCTGCGAGGCGATCTGCGGCGTCATCGACGCAGACGAGTGCGGAGCGGCGCGGAGCGCGTGCTCTTCGACGTGTCAGGCGCGTATCGATGGCACCACAGGCCTCTGTGCTACCTGCCTCCTCGACGGCGCCAGCGTGGCAGGCTCGGTTTGCTTGTCCGGCGGGCCCTGTTGCTCGATGAACCTCGAGTTCCGCACCCGCGTCGAGGAGTGCGCCGCGGTCTGCGCGCGATAAGCGCGCCCGAGCCTCGAATATCTCGCTTCAGGAGAACCCATGCGTGTCATCTTCCTCATCACCACGTTGACTCTCGGGTGGTGTAAAGAAATCGGTGTCTGAGCTCCGATCCTGCGAAAAGAGGGATGC
>CAYZTA010000056.1:0-37926 GCA_964481145.1 uncultured Sandaracinus sp. | reverse complement strand
ATGCTCATGCGGGTGCAGTCCCTGTCGTCGCCGCCCCCACAAGCGCGTTCGAAAATGAGTCGAGCGCGGGCTTCGTCCCGCTCACCGCCACGACCGGCTGAGAGGAGCACGCCCAGGTTGGTGCAGCCCTTGGTGTCTCCGCGCTCACAAGCGCGTTCGAAAAGGAGACGAGCGCGGGATTCGTCCCGCACACCGCCACGACCGGCTAAGAGGAATCTGCCCAGGTTAAAACAGCCCCCGGCGTTTCCGCGCTCACAAGCGCGTTCGTAGAGGAGACGCGCACGGGATTCGTCCCGGGTACCACCACGGCCGTTTGAGAGGAGCACGCCCAGGTTAAAACAGCTCATGGCCTCTCCGCCCTCACAAGCGCGTTCGTAAAAAGGGCGAGCGCGGGATTCGTCCTGCGCGCCGTCATGGTCTTGGGCAGGAAGTCGACTCGAGTCGGTGCAATCCTCGGCGTCTCCGCCCTCACAGACTCTCTCCAAGGCGGCGGATTCGTGTGCTTCGTCAGAGGTCGCGCTGCTGTTCACTGTCGGTTGAGAGCCCCCACAAGCGGCGATCCAGGAGACGAGATTCCACAAGAAGAAAAGCCTCGTAGCTCCCTTGTCCAAGCGGGCGTTCGAAAAAATCTTCATGTTCGCTTTGCCTTTGCATCCCTTGCCAAACTTGGAACGCGCTTCGCGTAGAGCAGCGCTGTCAGCGGACGTTCGACGATTTCGAGCTTAGTACGGCTCCCCGTAGGAGAGTATCCAGCCGAAGATCTTTGCCGGTGGATCACGACACGCAGAGGACAAAGACGACGAACTCGCGCCGGATCGCGCTGAGGTCGTTGCGTTCGAACGGCTCGCGAATGATCCGGAGAACGAAGTGCGTGGCACGGCTGCGGTGGTGCTCTCGCACTTCGACGGAGCGGCGGCGCTCGAACCTCTGGTGCGCGCACTCGACGGTTCGCTCGTGCTCCGGAGCTCGTGCATGGCGCGCAGCATCACCTGCCGAGGCGATCGCGAACATCGAACGTGCCGTGCGTGAAGGAACGAATTCCGACCTGTTCAACGCCGCGGACACCGCCATTCGGAATGCCGTGACGCTCGCGTTCCAGGGCGACACGGATCTCGTGTTCGATCGGCTCTCAGCGTTCGCGCTCAATCACGCAGTCGAGCGAGCGCTCGCATATGAGATCGTCTCTGAGCTGTGGGCACGCGCAGCGGCTGCCATTCGCGAGGAGGGGCCCCCGCCCGATCCACGTTGGCGTGTGCTCATGAATCCTCGGCATGCACCCGACTATTTCTTCGCCCGTCAGGTCGCGTTGACTGAGCGAGCACTGATGTATCTGGCCGGAGAACACGAACGGACCCGCCTCGTGGAGATTGCTCTTCCCGGCGATGAAGGTGGGCCGCTCGATCCGCCGATGCCGGTGTTGCTTGTTGGCGTTCCTTGCGCGACCGGCGAAGCGCACCTGCACGCGGTGCGCGAGCAATTCCCCTGTGGCGACGCACCGCCGGGACTCGCGCTGTTCAGGCACCAGTATGGCGGCTTTCCCTGCATGCAGTACGCCCTCATCGGTTACGCGTGCGCTCCGCCCCAAGAACTGGCCAGCGTGCTCGAACCGTTCACGAGCGAGACCTGCGGCGAGGCATTCGATGACCTAACGATGCGCGAGCTCTCGGCGGCCATCGAACGTGTGGTGGCGCTCGGGCCGATCCGATGTGCCCACGAAGCGTTGATCGAGATCGCGCCAATCCTCGGAGCATCACTACGCGGACGGCCAGTGCTGTGCTTCGAACGCGAAGACAGCCTATGGAATGACAACGTGTGGTGGGCTTCGGGGGAGGAGCCGGAGCGGGCGGGCGTCTACAGCGCGGAGCATGATCGTGTGCTCGCCGAAATCGCCGTTGCACTCAGCGCGGCGATCACGGTCGTGATCGCATGGAGCAATTCAGATTGACGCGCTCCGGCTTGGACGGAAGCCAAGACGAGAGATCCATCAAGCCTCTTGTTGCACGAGCTCGAGGAACCTCCCGAGGATCTTCTTCTCACCATGGGCATCGAACGCCACGAGTACGGCGCTCTCCTGAGCGGGAGTACCGCTCTTCACCCAACCGAGGCCGTACTTCGCATGCCGAACGCGAAGAACGGGTGAGGTGGCTTTGGAGTCGGCCGATCGATGCTTCGACTCTTCGTAGGGGAACTCGCGCCACGGCTCGATGGCTGAGAAGCTCTCGACCTGCTCGAGCGTCAGCAACCAAATCACGTTCTCGCGTGTTATCACCTCGGTTTTCAAGGTGTAAATCGAGGCGCGGTATCGTCCATTCGGGACGTCGAAGTAGGGAACGTCGGCGATCTCTTCGGGTGGGCGCGCGAGCTCCTCTGGGGTCGGGAAATCGTAGCTCGGATCGGCAATCAGCATTCGACCGTGCCGCACCCGGAGCCGAAAGACGAACGGATCGCCCTCGAGATCAGCGCGGACGTCTTCGGGTAAGGGACCCACGACGACGCGGATTCCTTTATGACCGTCCGCGCCGAGTCGAAGGCCGAGCAGGAGTCCGCGTTCGAGAAGGGCATCGATGTCATCCTCGAGGAGATAGAGTCCAGTGCCCTCTTCCGCGAGATGGGGATGATCGGCTGGATGAAGGATGACGAACGAGCACGAGTCGACGGTGAAGTGGATGTCAATCATCGATGCACCGTAGCCCGACTCGGCCCGGCTCAGCGGGCGTCTCCGCGCATGGCGGTGACCTGTGCTTGCAGATGAGCCGAGGTCGCGTCTTCCGGCGTGATCGCATCTCCGATTTCGAGCTCGATTTTGGAGCGGAAGCGGCGTGGGAGCTTGGCGATCGCACCGCCGTCGCGGCGGCTGAACCAGCTGCCCCACAGCCCTCGAAGGGCCATGGGGATGACAGGGACTTTGCGCTGCTCGAGGATTCGGTCGACACCAGGGCGGAAGGGCGCGATTTCGCCGTCGGCGGTGAGTGAGCCTTCGGGAAAGATGCAGACGAGCTCGCCCTCGGCCAGTGCGGCATCGATGTCCGTAAAGGCTTGCTCCATGAGCTCGGGGTTTTCTTTGCGCCCCGCGATCGGGATGGCGCGGGCGATGGCGAACATCCACTTGAGGAGCGGCATCTCGAAGATCTTCCACCACATCACGAAGCGGATCGGCCTCCTCGATGCAGCGCCGAGGATGAGCGCATCGACGTAGCTCACGTGGTTGCAGATGAGGAGTGCGGGGCCTTCGCTCGGGATCTTTTCGATCCCTTGGACACGAAGCCGATACATCGTGCGCATCATGATCCAAATGAGGAATCGGAAGAGGAACTCTGGAAGAAGAGAGTAGATGTAGATCGCGACGAGGGCGTTCATGAGGCCAGCCGCGAGGAAGAGCTCAGGGATGCTGAGGCCCAAGGGGCCGAGGAGAACGATCGCGATCCCTGCGGCGAGGACGATGAAGAGGGAGTTGACGATGTTGTTGCCGGCGATGATTCGAGAGCGCTTTTCGGGATCGCTCCGGTGCTGAATCAGGGCGTTGAGAGGCACGCTGTAAAAGCCGCCGAAGACTCCGATCATCGCCAGATCGACGAAGATTCTCCAACTCGAAGTATCTCGAAGCATGTCGAGCGGCCCTACGGCGATCGCAGGCGAGACGTGCCATTCACTCGCGAAGAACAAATCGACGGCGAAGAAGGTGATGCCGATCGAGCCGAATGGAACGAGGCCGAGCTCGATCTTCCCGCCGCTCAAGCGTTCGCACAGGAGGGAGCCCACGCCGATGCCCACCGAAAAGACGATCAAGAGGAGCGTGACGACTCCGGGCGTGCCGTTCAGCACGTCCGATACGAATCCGGGCAGTTGTGCGAGGAAGAGCGCGCCAACGAACCAGAACCACGAGTTGCCGAGGACCGATAGCCAAACGACACGCGTCTCACGCGCATGGCCGATCACCGCCCACGTTTGGCGGAACAGGTTGGTATCGATCCGCAGATGGGGCATCTGCGAAGGCACCGTCGGAATTCCGCGGCTCGTGATGTATCCCGCGATGGCCGTGATGAGGACCGTCGCCGCCACGGCCGAGACGCCCCAATCGCCTTGGGCGATCAGCATGCCGCCGAGCATGGTGCCACTCAAGATCGCGACGTAAGTGCCCATCTCGACGAGGCCATTGCCACCGACGAGCTCGTCTTCTTTCAGCACCGAAGGGAGGATCGCGAACTTCACGGGACCAAAGAGCGCGGATTGGAGTCCCATCAAAAAGAGCAAGCTCAAGAGGGCGATGGCGCTGTCCAGGAAGAACGCGCCCGCTGCGACGGCCATGACGATGATCTCCATGATCTTCGTGGCGCGCACGAGGCGTGATTTCTCCATTTTCTCGGCGAGCTGCCCCGCTGTCGCCGAGAACAGAAAGAACGGCAAGATGAGCAGGCCGCTCGCGAGATTCACGAGCGCATCGCGGCTGAGTGAGACGTCGCTCGGCGGCGCGAGCGTGAACATGATGACGAGCGCGTTCTTGAACACGTTGTCATTGAATGCGCCCAGAAACTGCGTCCAGAAGAATGGCGCGAATCGCCGCTCGGAAAGGAGCTTGCCTTGGCTCATGCGTCGTTGCCTATTTCGATGATCACAAATCCCAGAGCGCGAATCGACATTCGAGAGCGCCGTTCCACAAGGGGTGAAGTGCTTTCGGTTCGGGCAACAGTTCCCTTGGAGGGGGTTCGTACAAGAGAAGACCAAGCTGGTGGCCCTGCATGCGAGGCAGCGCTCGATCGAGCTCGCGATAGAAGTCGCGTGGGTCGATGCGCACGCCGTAAGGAGGGTTCGCGATGATCAGCGAGGGCTCGCTCGACGCTTGGAAATCACGCAGTGAACGACGAGAGAAATGAGCGCGGGCACCCGCGCGCCGCGCGTTCGCGCGGGCTGTGTCGATGGCGCGACTGCTGTCGTCGGTTCCCGAAATGTCTGGGCCGAGAGCTTGCTCGATGGCACGTATATCGTCGCGGATCGCTCGAAACGTGATCTGCTCTCGTTCGTCGTGGCTCGCCCATCGTTCGATGCCGAACCGTTCGCGCCATCGTCCCGGCGCAATGTGGCGGGTCCACAAGTCCGCTTCGATTGGGATCGTCCCCGAGCCGCACAAGGGATCGATGAGTGGACTCTGACGATCCCACGAAGAAAGGCGCAGCATCGCCGCGGCGAGTGTCTCTTTGAGCGGCGCCTCGCCAATCTCCGTTCGATAGCCGCGGCGATGGAGCGATTCTCCTCCGAGGTCGAGGTGCACTCCGGCTTCGTCTTTGGCGAGATGGACGAAGACTGCGAGATCGGGGTTGTCACGGTCCACCGAGGGGCGCGCACCTTCCCGCTCGCGCAAGCGATCGACGATGCCGTCCTTGGTGCGCTGCGCGATGAAGTTGGTGTGCGTGAGTTGACTCGTCTTCGAGATCGCGCTCACGCTGAGTGTGTGATGGGGGCTGAGCCATCGTTCCCATTCGATCGCGTGTACGCCTTCATACAGCTCGTCTGAGCTCTTCGCTGGAAAACGTTGGATGAGCGCGAGAATGCGAATGGCAATGCGCGACATCAAACATGCGCGGAAGCCATCTCGCCATGGCCCTTCGAAGCGAACACCGCCGCGATCGGCGCGCACTTTTCGAAATCGAAGCTCACGGAGCTCGTCCTTCAAGACGAGCTCCGTGCCAGCGGCGCACGTCGCGAAAAACGGCCACCATTCCTCTTTCGTACGGTCGTTGAGGGTCTCTTCGTTCATGGCTCGAGCTTGTGCAGGGGACGGGATCGTTGACCATGGTCAAGGGCTCACATTCGCTCGACGACTTCGATGCCGAGCAAGCCCAGGCCCCGACGCAGCTGGCGCCCCGTCAATGCCGTCAATGCGAGGCGCGAGTTGCGCACGGTGCCTTCCGCACGAAGCACGGGGCAGCTCTCGAAGAACGCGCTGAACTCTCGCGCGACGGCATAAAGGTGATCCGTGAGCAAGTGAGGTTGAGCCGTGTCTGCCGCTGCGTGAATCACGTCGCCGAAACGAACGAGCTGACGTGCGAGCGCGAGCTCGGCGCGCTCGGTGAGGGTGATGTCATCGGTGATGAACGAGGCTTCGTCGATGCCGCCCTTGCGAAAAATCGATTGAACGCGCGCCGCGGCGTATTGCATGTAGGGGCCGGCATTTCCCTTGAATTCGATGAGCTTCTCGAAGTCGAACTGATAGTCGCTGAGCCTGTTTTGGCGTAGGTCTGCGTACTTCACGGCACCGATGCCGACGGCCCGCGCCACTTTGCCGAGCTCGTCCTCCGGAATATCGAGCTCCTGCGCTCGGATCACGTCGGCGGCGCGCTCTTCGGCTTCGTCGAGTAGCGCTGCGAGCGTCAGGACTTTGCCGCTGGCGTCGCGCGTCTTGAGCGGTGTGCCATCTTTGGCGAGCACCATGCCGAAGCCGACGTGCTCGAGCTCCATCTCGACGCCGAGCTTTCGTGCGACCGCGAAGAGCTGTTCGAAGTGCTGAGACTGTCGGTTGTCGACCACATACACCGCGCGCTCGACGCCTTCCTGTGTACGATGCTCGATCGTCGCGAGGTCCGTCGTCGCGTACAGATACGCGCCGTCTTTTTTTCGTACGAGGAAGGGCGTCTTTTGCTTCGCGAGCTTGGGGGGAGCGCCCTCCATCTCCGAGAAAAAGATGCAGATTGCGCCTTGGTCTTCCCGCGCGATCTTCTTCTCGAGGAGCTCATCCACGACCCCTGGGAGCTGTGGCTCGTAGTAGCTTTCGCCTTTCCACCAATCGAACGTCACACCGAGCCGTTCGTAGACGACGTCGAGCTCTTTGCGTGTGATCGTGACGAAGCGCTCCCAAAGCGCGCGATTGGTCGCGTCTCCCGATTGCAGCTTCGCGAGCTCGCCGCGTGCGGCCTCGGCAAACGCCTCGTTCTGACCCGCTTCGGCGGAGGCTTGCCGATAGATGCTTTCGAGATCGGCGAGCGTCATCGACGCAGGATCGGCACCAGGCGCAAACCGGCGAAGGCCTGCGATCAAGAGGCCGTACTGCGTGCCCCAATCGCCGAGGTGATTGTCGCCGATCACGTCGTGTCCCTGGAACCGCAAGAGGCTCGTGATCGCGTGGCCGAGGATGGTCGAGCGAAGGTGCCCGACGTGCATCTGCTTGGCGATGTTGGGCCCTGAATAGTCGACGACGATTTTCTTCTTCGTGTCGGCGGCCGGAACGCCGTCCCGCGCATCGCGGAGATCTTCGGCCAGACGTTTGGAGATCCATGCGTCGGAGAGGCGCACGTTGATGAAACCGGGGCCTGCGACGTTCGCTTCGGCGATGGCTTCGTCCGCGAGCAAGTGAGGGACGACGAGCTCGGCCAACTCGCGGGGAGCGCGCTTTTCGCGCTTTGCGAGCGGCATGATGCCGTTGATTTGGTAATCGCCGTGTTTGGGATCCTGAGTGGGCCTCAAGATGGCCGGAGTCGCGACGCCAAGGGCGTCTTGGATCGACTTCGCCGCGATCGTGTCGAGATAGCGTTCGATGCGCATGAGGCGCGATGTGTACCACGGCCCGAGCCGCGCTACACTGGGCCTTCTGTGGCAGGATCCAGTTTCGGACAGGCGTTTCGTATCACCACGGCCGGGGAATCCCACGGCCCTGGCAATGTCGTGATCATCGACGGATGTCCGGCTGGAATACCGCTTTCCGTCGAGGATTTGCGGGTCGATCTCGCGCGAAGGAAGCCGGGGCAGAGTCTTTTGACGACGCAGCGCGCCGAGAGTGACGAACCCGAAATCTTGAGCGGCGTCTTCGAGGGACGCACCACCGGCACGCCGATCGCCATTCTCGTGCGCAACGCGGACCAGCGCAGCAAAGACTACGAAGCGATCCGCGATCTCTATCGACCTGGTCACGCCGATTACACGTACGACGCAAAATATGGGTTTCGTGACCCTCGAGGCGGAGGACGCGCGAGCGCGCGAGAGACGGTCGTGCGGGTGGCGGCTGGCACCGTCGCGAAGAAGGCGATCGCGCGCGCGTTCGAAGGGCGTGTCCTGGCCTATGTCAAAGCCGTCGCCGACGTGGTCGCGGAGATCCCCGAGCCGAGCGCGGTGTCGCTCGAACAAATCGAATATATGCCGGATGGTTCGCCGAATTTCGCGCGTTGTCCGGACACCTCGGCCGCTCTGCGGATGATCGACGTCATCGATGCGGCGCGGCGTGATCTCGATTCGGTGGGCGGTGTGTGCGAGATCGTCGCCACGAATGTTCCCGCGGGTCTCGGAGAGCCTGTGTTCGACAAGCTGAAGGCCGATCTCGCCAAGGCGCTGTTCTCGGTGCCGGCCGTGATCGGCGTCGAGGTGGGCAGTGGTTTCGCGGGCGCGAAGATGCGCGGAAGTGAGCACAATGATCCCTTCCTTCCAAGCCCGGGCTCGGGGCCAGAGGTGCCGACGTTGCGCACCGTGAGCAATCGCCATGGCGGCATGCTCGGCGGAATTTCGAGCGGAATGCCTTTGATTTTAAGGGCTGCATTGAAGCCCACGAGCAGCTTGCCGCGTGAACAAGACACCGCGGATCGGCGTGGGCACGCTGCGAAGATTCGCACCAAAGGGCGTCACGATCCTTGTGTGCTGCCGCGCTTCGTTCCGGTCGCCGAGGCCATGGTGGCCATCGTGTTGGCCGATCATTGGCTGCGGCACATCACTCCCCATCACGAGCTTTGACCCCGGGTGATTTCAAGATCTTCGCGATCTGCGCGATGATGGGTTGCCTGGGATGCCGGTCCGAGGCGACGCCGCTGACGGTCCAGAGCGCAAGACAGATGCCCGGAGCCATCGAGCTCGTTCATGAAGTGTTGAATGATTTGCCCGCGCCTCCGAGCGATGGGCTCACGCGAGAGCCACGCATCATCGATCCTTCGGGGCGTGCGCTGGCTCCTTTCTACGATGCGTTGGCGTGTACGGCGAGAAACGAAGGGAGCACGCGCCTCGTGTTCTATGGAGGCTCGCACACCGCATCGGACCTTTATACGGGAGCGATCCGCGCCCGCCTTCAAGCGCGATTCGGCGACAAGGGCCATGGCTTCGTTCTGCCTGCCCCACCCATCACATCGTATTGGCAGCAAGGTGCGCGCGTCGCCGAGGGGGAAGGTTGGACCGCGCTTGCTCCTTCTGCGAAGCGCACGGAGATCGATGCGTATGGCATCGCAGGGCTCGCGTTCGAGGCGCACGAAGAAGCGTGGGCGCAAGTCGCGACCGATCGAACCTCCGCTTCGCGCATCGAGGTGATGTATCTGCGACAACCCGGAGGGGGTAGGTTCGAGATCTCGATCGACGGAGTGTCGCGGGTGATCGACTCGGCGAGCGAGGTCGAGGAGCCGGCGATCGATGTGGTGGCGGTTCCTCTTGGCGAGCATCGGGTCGAGTTGCGTGCGCTCGGCGGTGGTGCGCCCGTGCGCATCTATGGTGTGGTGTTCGAACGCGAAGGGCCGGGGATCGTGGTCGATCAGCTTGCGATCGCCGGAGCGAAGGCGCGGCATCAGCTGTTGTGGGAGGAGCGTGTGTGGCTGCCCTTGCTCCAATCGCGAAACCCCGATCTGATCGCGTTCTCCTATGGAAACAATGAGCTCGACGATGTGCATCTGAGCGAGAGCGAGCACGAGGCGCATTTCGTCACGATGCTTGCGCGAGCGCGGCGCGCTTTTCCCCATGCGGCATGTTTGGTGATCGGTCCCTCGGATCGACAGATGCGGATTTCGGGACAATGGACCACGCCTCGTGGGCTGCCTTTTTTCGTCGAGATGCAGAAGCGAGTGGCCATCGCCGAGGGATGTGCCTTCTTCGATGTACTGGAATGGCAGGGAGGCCCTTCGGCCGTGGACCGTTGGCTCGAAGCCGACCCGCCGCTCATGCGCGAAGATCGCATTCACTTGATGGAATCCGCGTACCGACGGCTCGGACATGACCTACTTCGCGCATTGCTTGCGCCGATGTCGGCCGCCCAGTGACGTGAGAACGACCACGAATTGGCCTGGGTTTATAGGGCGTTTCGGCTTGACGCGGTGCGTCTATCCTCTTAAGGAAAAAATGAGCCGCGATTCAGTTTTTGCGGCTGACGTCCCACGAGCGAGGTACTCGATGTCCCAGGCCCAGAATCGCTACAAGGCGGATCTTCGCGAGTTTCACTTCCTTCTTTTCGAGCAGTTTGGTCTTCGTGATTTGCTTGGCAAAGAGCCTTTTGCGAGCTGGGGCGAAGACGAAGTGAAGATGGTTCTCGAGGAGAGCTATCGCTTCGCAACCGAGGTGCTTGGGCCGCTCAATGCGGTGGGTGATCGCGAGAAGTGCAGGATCGAAGACGGTCGGGTGATCACGCCGCGCGGTTTCCGCGACGCATGGACGAAGCTTTATGAGACGGGGTTCCGGAATCTTTCGGGAGCCGAGGAGTTCGGAGGGCAGGGCGCGCCGCGCGCGCTCCAGGTGACGGTCGAGGAGCTGTTCAGCGGCTCGAACTGCGCGTTCATGATGTATCCGGGCTTGGCGCTCGGTGCAGCCGAACTCATCGATCATTGCGGTACGCCGGAGCAGCGCAAGGCGTATTGCACCAACATGTACAAAGGAATCTGGGGCGGGACGATGTGCTTGACCGAGCCCCAGGCGGGCTCGGACGTCGGCGCGGCGAGCACGACGGCCAAGCCGCTTCCCGATGGGAGCTATTCGATCTCCGGAACGAAGATCTTCATCTCGGGTGGCGACCACGATTGCGCAGAGAACATCATCCATTTGGTGCTCGCGCGCATCGAAGGAGCGGAGTCTGGCACCAAGGGGCTCTCGCTCTTCATCGTGCCCAAGTTCCGCGACGGTTCGGTGTCGAACGACGTCAAGGTCGCGAGCATCGAGCACAAGATGGGGATCAATGGCTCGGCGACCTGCGTCCTCTCCTTCGGCGAGGAGAACGACTGTCGTGGTTGGCTCGTGGGCGGAGTGCCGCATCAGGGCATGAAGCAGATGTTCCAGATGATGAACTACGCACGTATCGGCGTGGGCATCCAGGGAACGGCGATCGCGAGTGCGGCATACATGTCCGCGCTCGACTATGCGAAGGATCGCAAGCAGGGATCGAGCATCGCGCAATGGAAAGACCCGAACGCGCCCCGCGTTCCGATCATCGAGCATCCCGACGTGCGTCGGATGCTGCTCGGGATGAAGGCGAAGGTCGAGGGCATTCGTGCGCTCATCGTCAAGCTCTCGGTCCATCAGGACCGCGCGACGGCGCTCGAAGGCAAGTCTGATGAGCAGAGCGCATACCATCAGGGCCAAGTGGAGCTGCTCACGCCTCTGGTCAAAGCGTACGCCAGCGATCAAGCGTTTCGGGTGTGTGAAGACGCGATTCAGGTCTACGGCGGCGCTGGATACATGCAGGACTATCCGGTCGAGCAGTATCTCCGCGACGCCAAGATCTTCTCGATTTACGAGGGCACGAATCATATCCAAGCGCTCGATCTCGTCGGACGCAAGCTCGGCCAAGGTGGCGGTAAACACGCGCAAGATTTCTTCGCGGACATCGGCAAGTTCGTGGCCGCGAACGCGGAACATCCCGTGCTCGGGCCAGCCGTGAAGAATCTCGCGAAGGCGCAGGAAGCCGTGGGAGGCGCTGCGTTCCAGTTCCTTGGATGGTTCAAGGGCGGGGAGATGGTGAAGGTGCCGCTCAACGCGAATCGTTTCCTCGAGATGTTGAGCGAGCTCGCGGTGGGTTGGCTCTTGCTCGACGGTGCGGCGATCGCGAGCGAGGCGCAGGCGAAGGTTCCTGCGAAGAGCAAGGATTGGTACTTCTACGAAGGGAAGAAGCAGGCCGCGATCTTCTTTGCGCAGAACGTGCTGCCCGAGGTGGCGGCCAAGGCGCGCATGCTGGCCAGCGGCGACAAGAGCGCGCTCGAGATTCCGCTCGAATCATTTGCGACGGTCTGAATCGGAGCTGTCACATTCCCAAAGGCGCCGATGGGTTTCCATCGGCGCTTTTTCTATGTTCTACCGGGGTCCGGCTGCGCGTCGGAGTCGATCGGCGATGGCCAATCCGAGGCCGCGTTCGCTTTCTGGCAGAACCACGAGGGCAAGGTCGAACCCACGCTCGTCGAGCATGCGAAGGGTGGCGTACAGCGTGCGCGCTCGCTCGACATCGTCGTCCGGAACCTCGATCCGTTCGACATCCGATGGCAAATCGAGCGAACGCGGGGCGAGGACAGCGAGGCGTCCCGAGTGCGATTGGAGTTGGGCGATTCGATCACGCACCTCCATTGCGTTCGTGGCGATGACTCGGGCGCGCGGCGCATAATGCGATGCATGTGATCCAGGTGCGCGCGGGGCGTTCGTGCCCGCCATCGAGACTGCGGTGCCGAGCACCTCTTCGATGGCCTCACGACTCACACCTCCCGGACGCAGCATCCGCGGGACGCCGGTCGAGAGATCGACGATGGTCGATTCGAGCCCGATTTCGGCCGCGCCACCGTCGACGATTCCCTCGATGGAGTCGCCGAGATCTTGCCTGACATGCTCGGCGTGTGTCGGGCTCACGGAGCCGAAGCGGTTGGCCGATGGAGCCGCCAGGCCGCCGGAGAACCGGGATAAGAGCTCGAGCGCAATAGGATGTGCCGGCACTCGAATGGCGACCGTGTCGAGCCCTCCAGTGACGGCGTGGAGTGCTCGCGGGCCGCGTGGCAGGACGAGGGTGAGCGGTCCAGGCCAGAGCGTGTCGGCCAGGCGTTGTGCGAGCGGTGGAACGTTCCGCGCCCAACCCTCGTGGAGCGCGTCTGGGGAATGCACATGAACGATCAAGGGGTGATTCGAGGGGCGGCCTTTGACCGCGAAGATGCGCGCGACCGCGGCGGGGTTCTCGGCGTCGGCTGCGAGCCCGTAGACGGTCTCGGTGGGAATCGCGACGAGCCCGCCTGCGCGGAGGACAGAGACAGCATCATCGATTGCAAGGTCAGGAGCCACGAGAGAGCGATTGACACAGGAGCGCACGCACGTCGAGTCTCACAGCGGCTCCCAGAGCAGGTCGAACCCCCATGTCGAAGGTGGGACATAGGTTCCGCTTCCAACGAGGTCGTAGGGAAACTGTAGCTCGATCGTGACACCGGCGCCGACGCCTCCTTGGGTGCTGCTTTGACCGGCGGCCCGGGTCGTGACGAAGCCTTCGACATAGGCACCTCGCACGATGTCACGGAGGAAATCCGGGATGATCGCGTCGGCGTTGAAGCCGGCGCGAATGCGCGTGTCCCCCAGGTTGCCTCCGGTCTCGATGGCGATCATCGGGACGATATCGCCAAATTGCTGCCGTAACCCGAGTGTCAGGATGCCCGCGGCCAGGCCGGTCACGACGCGCGCGGCTTGTTGTGTTGCCACTTGTGTGGTGTTGGGATCGGCTTCGCCGATTCGACGGGGGCCGCTCACGAGAAGTGCGATGATCTCCCCTTGATCGTTGGTCTCGGTCGATGCGAATTCGATGCGGAGGGTGCTCATTCGTCCGCTGGCAGAGACCGAGACGTTCGATCCTGGACTGCCTGGGAGCTCGTAGACGGCGAAGAGATCGATCACCGGATCGATTTCTTCGTTGCCATCGAACGAGAGGGAGCCGCGTTGGACTTCGAAGCGCTTTCCAAAGACTTCGAAGTGTCCGCGCGGAAGCCGTGCATAGCCGCCGATCATGAGATGTGGATCGAGATAGCGGGCGTCGAGCTCGGCCGTGACTTGGATCTCGAAGTCATTGCGACGAACCCAGAAAGGCGCTTGCGCATCGATCGTGAGATGGATTGGGTAACCATGTCCGCGGTCGGACCCGAGCTCGGGAGCCACAGAGCCGACGACGACGATGTCAGAATGTTCATCGAGTGACTGCACCGCGCCAGCCATCTGCTCTGGTAGACGCACGGTGAGCTGACTCGTCTCGACTCTGCCTTCGAGCCCATCGACATCGATGTTGAGGCGAGTGTCTCCAACACCGGAGATCGTTGCGAGCACAGCCCCTTCGCGGCGTACCGGAAACTCGTTCGGCCTGGCCTCGAGGTAGGCGTAACTCGGCACGACCCCCTGCATGCCGATTTCACCGTGAATCGATAGAGTCCCATTGCCATCACGTGCGAAGAGAGGCTTGTCGTCCGAGATGATAAGACTCGTTCCAGAGAGTCGAATCGCACCTCGAATGTCGGTGAGTTGTTGGCCGAGGGGAACGATGCGCGCTCGACCTTCGCGCAACTCGAGGCCTCCCGCGAATTGAAGCTCCTCGATTCCACCGTTGGCTTCGATGCGTCCGTCGACGATCACATCGGCGTTTGCAAGTTGTGGAACCAGCGCGAGCAGCGGTTCGAGATGAGCATCACTCATGAGCATCGCGATGGATACTGGGTCGGCGGTGCTCAGCTCGGGAAGGGGGAGACCTGATGTGAAACGAAGCGGAACGGATGCGCGGAGGATGGTCTCCGTGTCTTGAGGCAATGCCGCGCGATGACACTCATCAAAAGGCGTCGTGAGCATTCCTTCGCGCGCGATGATCGCACAGGCGTGAGCGCTCGAAACGGCGCTCTCCTCGAGATGCACCTCTGCGAGCATATCGTGAGGTGTGGTGCCGTGGAGGTCGGCATCCTCTCCGCTCGCGATCCGAAGCCCATCGATTTGAACACGGCCATCGAGTTCGGGATGCGCACTGAAAAGCCCTCCCACCATGAGCTCTGCGGTGGCAATGCCGGATGCTCGATGACAAATCCAGGGGACGTGTTCGAGAGGAAGCCCCAAGAGCTGAACGAGCAGATCGGGCTCAGGGATGGAGAACGAGCCCGTACGGAGCCACTCATCGATGGGTGTGGCCGCATCGGCGCGTGCGAAGAGAACGCGGTTCGCTGCGACGAACCCAGAGGCATCGATTCGAGCCATGCCGTGATAGAGGGTGCCTGTCATTTGCACGAGAGGGCGAAGCGCGTTGGCGCAAGGAGCCCCGCGTGTTGGGGGTTCAACCCATTCCATCGTGCCCGTCATGGTGCCGCGTGCGGGTTCCCCGTCACCGCCCACCGCCGTCAACGCCAAGGCTCCTCGAACACCGCGCGGCATCTGTGCTTCGAGCGGCTGCGGCCATGTTTCGAGCAGACGTGGCGCAATCCGTAGAGCGATGCTCCAAGGAGAGTTCGAGAGGGTCCTCGTGAACGAGGACACGCCGGTGGGTGGAGATTCGAGCGAGATTGGAAGGCGTGCTTCGATCATCGCGAGCTCGCCGATGCTATCGCCGATCCACATGGGGGCGACACGGAGCTGACCCTCGCGAAGGTCGAAAGCGATCTTCACTCTGAGCTCCGAGACACCAGGGAGCGCCAGGCGATCGAAGATGATCACGCTGGGTTCGATCCGTGGCGTCTCGAGTGTTCCGTAAAGACGGATCTCGCCACCAATGCGGCCACTGATGCCCAGTGCTTGCACGCTCTCACCGAGGAGCGGCACGATGAAGGCGAGATTGAGGTGACCGCCATACACATGGATCCCGAACTCGGCCTCTCGCATGAATCGATCGGGATTCGTCAGTGTTGCAAATGAAGGAACCGTGATGGGCCCTTCGACCCCAAGAGTTCCTCGCGTGCCGAGATCACCTGTGACATTCGTATCAAGGACTCCATCTCGGAATCGGAATTCGTAGATCAGATCTGAATCACGAATGCGATCGAAGCTGAGATCTTGCACTCGTCCCGAAAGCAAAAACTCGGGATTGCGGAGTGTGCCTTCGAACTCGACGTGGGCATCGAGAAGACCGCTCAGGTTTCCAAGATTTTCGTTTTCGAGCCAGGTGTGAAGCCGTGCGAGATCGAATCCTTCGAGATCTGCGGTGATTTGATTCGAGCCGCCGGACAAATGAACATGTCCTGCGATCGCGAGGCGTTGGTTTTGTCCCTCGAGTCGAAGACCTGCGAGTGAGAGCACATCGCTATCGAGGCGAATGTCTCCGGTCGATCCACGCATGGGGCCGAGTCCGACATCCAAAACGAAAGGTGCTGTGTGCAGTATCCATGACTCACCACGCCGCTCGATTTCGGTATCGATATCCAGTCGCCTTATCTGTTCACCTCGCGATTGCCAACGCAATCGATATCGGGTCGGTCCACCGTCGATGGTTGCGGCGATATGGCCGAGAGCGATGTTTGCGACGACGACTTCTTCAGCATCGAGTTCGGCATCCACGATGGGAGCTTGAAGGCTGCCGCGGGCCCGGCCTCGCAAACGGAACGCACGCGCACGGAGATCGCCGAGCCGCACGTTTCGAAGACGCACGTCGGTGCTGAGCACCAAGTTCGCACCTGACGGCCCTGTCTCGAGATCCAACGTGCCATGCGCTGAGCCATGCAGACTCGGGACGGCCCGGGAGACGTTCGGGTCACCTGCGAGGTCGCCGACATCGAACCGAGCGTGCGCTTCGATGCTTCCGTCGAAACCCACCCGAGCATTTCCCTCGATGGTGCCGTTCAAATGGGGTGCATCGATTCGTTCGATCACCACCGAATCCTCTGTGATCATCCCGTCTGCTGTGAACGCCGGAAGCGCGACGCCGAGGGTTTCCATGGGAAGGGCTTCCGCATGAAACCGAGCGCGTTCGGTGTTCGTGGGATCGGGTGTGAGGTCGATTCGAAACTGCCCTCCGATGCTCATTTCAGGCGCTGATGGAACGAGCCTGTGGAGGGCAAAGTCGTGGGTCTCTGCCTCCACACGAATCCCTTCCTGACCGGCAAGACGGCCTCTCATGGAGAGCCGGCCGGCTTCGTGTTCGAGCGACGACGTGAACGCAAGATCGTCAGTCGGTCCCACGAGCTGCACGTCCCCTCGCACGGCACCGACGAGATTGTCACCGAGCGGCACACCGATCTCGTCCAGTGTGGCAAACGACAAGTGATCGGCGTGTACTTCGAGGTTCAAGTGTTGTGGGTCCGTCTCCTCTGTGCCAGACGGACGTTGCATGGAGATGCGCGCTCGAACTCGGTCTTCGCCGCGGCGCGCACGGACGTAAGCACGAAGCCCCTCCTCGGAATTCGTATCGAACGAAACGACTCCATGATCAATCAGCGTTTCACCAGGGTGGGGGCCGATCATTCGGCCTTCGAGATGATCGATACGAAACACGATGCTCTGATGAAAGAGCATGCTTCCCTGCGCCTCGGAGAGGGAGAGATCGAGCCCCTCATACCCTGGGACATCTCCTCGTATATCGAGCTCGAGGAGGTGAATGCCGTCGATCAAAATCGGAATGGGCGAGACAGGGCCTCCCGTCGTCGGGCTTGGGGAGGACGGCCGAAACGCGTCGACGAGTGACACGTTTTCACCGTCTTCGCTCACGAACAAACGCACATCGCCTCGTTCGATGCGCGCACCGTGTGTCCGCACGCGCCCGTGAAGGAGGTCGCTCCAACTTGGCCAAAGAGAGACCTCCTCGGCATGAATGACCACGCGTCCCTCTGGATCTCGAATCGTCACTCCGTGGACCACGATTCGATCGAGCGCGAGTCGTGAGACCTCGACGACTTCGATCTCCCCCTGAATTGCATCACTTACCCATGTGTCGAGAAGCTCACGGACGACGATGCGCGCGCGCGGAAGACGAAGATGAACCGCGACGCTGATGAGCAGACACGCGAGCGCCGCGGAGATCCACAGAAGCCATGCGAGCGCTTTTCGGCCCCACGCACGCTTGTTCTCGGAAGCTTGCGCGACCTCGGACATCAGAACGCTTCACCGATGGTCAAATGGATCGCGCCAGGGATGGAGACGACGCCGAGATCGATTTGTGGTTCGGGGCGACAGTTGAACTGAACATCTCCGCCGCATGCACCAGGGCGAGGGTTCTCCGGACGAAACGCCGCATCGAAGCGAATCGGACCGATGACAGTGCGATATCGAAATCCGAATCCGAGCGCGAGATTGAAGATGTCGAAGCGGAATTCTTCGCGAGAGACTTCGCCCACATCACCAAAGAGAACCAGGCCGAAATTGGGGGTCAGAGGGATCCGCAACTCGAGCGAACCTTCCCAACGATAACGACCTCCAGAAACCACGATGGCCCGATTTGGCCCTTGGCTACCATCGGGAAGGGGACGACGCTCGACCTCGCGCTGCTGCACATCGCCCATATAACCGGGTGGGTAACCGCGATTCGAGACCGCACCTCCGCCTTGGAGCTGCTGTGAAAGCGGTCCGAGTCGATCGAGCTCATAAATGCTCTGACGCTCTGGTGTATCGCGGATGTCGTCGCTCACATCGTCGATGAACATCGCTCCGATACCAAAGCGCGCCGCCAGAACGATTCCAAGTCCGAGCGGGACATATCCACGAGCTTCGGCCGTGATGCGGAAGTAGTTCCATGAAGATGCCGGTGTGACTCCGGCCTGTTGGAGGTTGACCGAGAAGAGCGCCCCCAACGTGGGTTCACGAGGATCATCGCGCAGATCGAGGGTGGCGATCTCTTCGAAGAAGAGCACACGGGTCGTGGGATAAGTTGAGTCTTGCCGAAGCCCTTGGTCCTGCACAGGAACGAATAGATTTCCGCGCAACGCGACCGACGTGTAGAGCTTTCCATCGAAAAAGGAGCGCTCGAGGCCGATGCGGCCATCGAGCTCATGGCGGAAAAATCCGTAGAGAGGGATGGGCCCATAATCGTGTCGGACTTCCCCTACGAGCATGGTGCGAGCTTCGATGAATGCAGGCCAACGAACGGTGAGTTGAATGCGATTACCGACACTCGGCCCAAGCCCTGTGTCGTTGGTAAATGCCGGAAATGGGGCGGGAAAGATCAAGCGTGGTCTTTCTTCGACTCGCACCCGGAGCATGTCTTCGAAGAGATTGCGCCACTCCGCGATGAATGCGAGATGCACGTCCCACAGCTGAAGAGTTTGGGAATTGATGATGGGGGTGGCGCCCGATGACGCACCAAATCCCAATGTATCGCCGGCTTGAAGACCGATGCCGAGACCGTAGCGTTCGAGCCGGCCGGGTCTGACGCGGATCTCGAGATCGACGACCCGGCTGTTCGGAGGGATCTCCGCGGGAGGGTCCGTGCAATAAGGTTCATCCGTACTTGGTTCGGGCTCTTCCACCTCTTCCACCTCTTCTTCGTCATTCGAAGTTTGCGCAGAGGATGAAATGATATCGGCGGAGGCCACCGTTCCGAGGGCGAAGATGGCGCGCTGTGCTTCATTGAGCGCCGCGACGCTGTAGGGCTGACCGGGGGTGAGAAACGTTGCGTTGAGGATGGTTCGAGCAGGCAGCACATCCGCACCCGTCACGCAGATCCGGCCTAGTACACCGTGCGAGCCAGTGGTCACGTGAAAAAGAAGATAGGCTTCGTTGCGCTGGGTGTTGATTTTGACTTCGCCTTCGACGACTGCATCGGGATATGCATTGTCGTTGAGCACTCGGACCATCTCTCGTTCGGTCCGTTCGAAGAGAGCCTCATCGAAGCGCTCCCCCCGGCGCAGCTGCAACACGTCGCGCAAGTGGGCGCGAAGCTCACCACCGATCTCTTCTTCCCCGCGGATCGTGATGCGCTCGACACGCACGGGTTCGCCCTCCTCGACCGTGATCGAGACGCGTACTTCGCATCCTCGTGTTCCATCCGCGACGCACTCGCCCTCATGAGGTGGGGCCCCGTCGCCTCGTGCGTGTGTGGGCTCCACTTCGCTCGCGACGACACGGCCTCCATAATAGCCACGCGCTCGTAACCACCGCTCGACACGCAGCACATCCCGTTCGAACACGCTCGTATCGAAGAGCGGCCATTCGGTCCACGGCCACGAGAAGAAATCGATTCGAAGTCGGTTCGAATCGAAGGGAGGCTCGCTGCACGTCAGATCGGAGCTCGCTCCGAGATCGAGCCCGAATTGTCCGCGCTCCCGCGTCCCGAGGCATGCGCGAAGGGCGGCTTCATCGAGTGCGTCGAGACCTCGAATTTCGACATCAGCCACGCCGTATCGTCCCGGTGGAATCACTCCCACGCTGAGCTCGATCGAGAGCGACGCACCCAAGGTCAGAATGAAGTCGGGCGAGACCTGACCGCTGGCGTCTGCATCCCCGAAAAAACCGAGAACACCTCTCGTGAAAATGCCAAGCTGAAACGGCTTCGACACAGAGAGCTCGTAACCGATGCCCAGATCGATGGCGAGCTGAGGCCCATTCCACGCCATGGCGCCGGCGTGCAACGACACCCACCCATTGCCCCAGAAGTTACCGCGCTCTTCGTTGCCATACCCTTCGTGATTGTCGGCAAATCTCAGCCTCAGCCCGAGCCCTCCATGAACGAATGTTCCGTCGTACACATTGGGTTCGTCCCCTTGATAGTCGACATGACCTGCTCCCACGATGAGCTCGAACCCCCAAGGAGGGGCGGGTTGCCAATCGACTGAGCCCCACGCGAAGAAGCCCAACCCATCGACGGAACCCGAGCCCGTACCGAGCATGTCCACCAGTGGGATGGCGAGCGCTGGATCCAAGTGAAGATTCCACTCGGACGATTCGGCGCGAGCCGCGCTCGGGAAAAAAGCCGCGATAATGCACATCGCGGCGGCGACGTCACGGCGCGACCAGCGAGCGAACATCAGCGGCCGGAGGACATTTGAGAGAGCGCAAGCAAGCCGAGGAGACGCCGTAACTCTTCGGTGCTCAGATGGGTGGCGACATCGAACTGCGTCCCTTCACGCGAAAGTCGCGCTTCTTCGAGAGGTCGATTCATTCCCATCGCGCGCACCATCATTTGTTGCCCGTAGAAGCGGATTCGCTCGGAGAGCCATTGTTCTGCGGCGGTGGCTTGGGATTCCGTTGCGAAGACGGATTCGATCGCGATCTGAATCTCCCCCGCTTCGTCATGATCCACCCAGAGACGCATGGATTGAGGGGGCTCGGGATATCCTGCCCGTGCAGGGGGCGGCTCGCTCATGCTCGCCGTGATGAGCTCGAGGGGACGCATCGAGGCGAGCTCAGGTTCGATCACCTGATGGATCTCCGAACCTCTTCGCGCAGTGTGATCGCGTGCTACCTCGGCGATTCGCGGAAGCTCGTCGGATGGCGCCAGCACGAGCTCGTAAGGCCCCGTGATCACGAGTGAGTAATCCACGGATGTTGGGACTGTGGCCGCAGGTTCGATCGGCCAACGAATGGCCGAGACCCCAGACACCTCTCGCCACTCCGGGGCCCCGCCGCGATCGACCGCAATGGCGAGCACACGCTGACGGATGTCGGCATCGCTTTGATGATGACGCAGCACGACGACGCGACGGTCGGTGTAGAGGGCATCTGCTCCCACGAGCATCGCGTCGAGATCCTGCACGGGGTCGATCCCCGAGCCACCGGCGAGATGTTGAAATGTCTCACTCGCGCGAATCGCGGACGAAATGTCCGGCGCGAGCGGAGACTGTCTGATCCTCGCGAAATCGATACGAGCGACGACCTTCGTCCCTTGTGGCAAATAGCTCGCCGCCGGTGTATCGCGCAGCGTTTCTTGTTCCCCTCCCGTGGTGGACCCCGTCCCACCGGCTTCGTTCGGTGAAGACTGCGTGACCGAATCGCCGCATCCGATCGAAATGACCAAAAAGCACGACCACAAGAGAATCGCTCCGACTCTGTTCAACATCGAGCGGAGCGTACCAAAGGGGAGGCTCCTCGACGAGCCCACGCAAAAGCGGCCTATTGCGACATCATCCTTTTCAATCGGCTGATCACCGCATGGGTGCGCAACTGTTCGGGAAGCAGATACTGTTCGACGAGGATGCGCGCCTCACGTCCAAGGGACGAAATGTCTCGCTGGTAATCGTTGCGACCGTGATCTTCCCCTTCCTCGAGGACCGCGATGGCTGTTTTTGCCCCCAGCGCCGTGGCGCCACCTTCGATGACTTTGACGAGCGCGCCCCACGGTCCCGAGGTCTCGGCGGGCATGGCTCCCCGTCGCTGGACTTCTTCTCGCAAACGCATCACACGATGCTCATGCGAGCGCATACAATCGCGGAGCTCGACCGCCTCGGGGAGGCTGAAGAGCCGCTCGAGGACCTGTCGATACGTTTCGACGGCGCTGATTTCTCCGCGCAGGAACGAGTTCAACTGATCGATCTCACGGCGAGTCGGGGTTCGAGTCGGCTCGAGATTGCGCATGGGCCCTCCTTGGATTCGACCTCGACAAGAGGTCACCATGCCAGGAACAAGCAGGGGATATGCCGCTTGGATCGTGACGAAAGATCACGGAGCACATCGGAGGCGACCCTAACGGATGGTGGCGCGCGGATTGGGCCACGCGAGCTCGATTCCCAATGAGATCAAGGTGCGCTGAAAGTCTTCGCGCATCGTGAGTGTATTCCGAACCGCTCGCGGGCTCGTATTGCGACCGATGCAGAACGACGCGAGCGCGCCCGCGGCTTCTCCGATATTCCATTCCACCGGATGCAATCGAAAACATCCGTTGGTGATATGAGTGACACCAATGTTCTTGCAGGCGGGCAGAAGATTCTCTATCCGAATGGGAACGAGAGCCCCCAGCGGGATTTGAAAAGGCCAACTGCTGATATCGACATACGAGCGTTGTCGTGTCGTGGGATGGAGATCGATTCGATAACTTCCGATTCCGACGCTGTCCGGAAAGACTTCGGCTCCCTCGATGCCAGCCCGGGCTTCGACCCCCACGTGCTGTTCGAGGACCGTCGTTTCGGCACGAATTCGGCGGCTCTCTCGCACATACGTGTGCTTGGCCAACCCATCGTGGGTTCCAAGGACATCTCCCCTGAGCCGCAAACCAGGATAACCGTGACCGCCATCGATGCGCGGAGCCTCTGTTTGCATCCAATAGAGGAAGGAAAGACTCAGCTGCTTCGCTCCCTCCAAATGCATGCGCTTTTCTTCTTCACTCACGCCCACGAGCGGGCCGAGGAAATAATCCACCTGCGGCCAATTCACGAGAGTGATATCGCTCGAATAGCGTCCTCTCGCATGATGTCTCGCATAGAAAATTCGGCGAAAATTCCAGAGATCTTCGGTGTCGTCATGCATCCGACCCTCGAAGATCGCCTGGGTGCGAATATCGAGCGTGACCGGGTCGACGAAGACCCATGAGAGCATGGGGCCAGGCCAGAAGTCGGGGCGATGCTCGTGCCAGAACGCATAATCGCGGGGCTTCTCGATCGTATGTTTCTCACCCGGACGATAGTCGAGAGCGAAACACCAAGTGGTCGCTTGTTGATCGAGAGGATCGGGATCGCCGTCGATGGCGTGAGGCTCTCCGGTCTCCGCTTGGCTCTCCGCTCCGATGACGTGCTCGACGTCTGCGAGCTCGAGCAGATCTCCAAACTCGGTGGCGTCCAGCACGAAGGGGGCTTGAATCGCGAGTTGTTCGAGCGTGAAACGATTCTCGATGACGACCGAGAGAACGTGGTCTCCGTCGGTCTCGATACCGACGGCATGATGATTCGTCAGAATCTCGAGCTGCAGGTCGGCTCGAAACGGCGAGAGCAATTCGTGAAGCACGCTCAGCGACACTTGAGGCTCGTGACAGAGGGGGCCGACACGCCCACGCCCAGGATTCAAATGAGGGTCGAATCGAGCCTCGGCGGTCAAAGGATAATTGCGCCGATAATATTCACGAATCCCATGTCTCAAGCGCCGATAGGTGGCTGTGCTGCCGGTGCCTTCGATCCACGGATGTTCATCCGGAGGAACGGCCTGCGCAGTCAACTGACCTCCGATCCAGTCTCCCGGCTCGACGAGAATGACCTTTCTCCCCAATCGAAGAGCAGCGAGCGCTGCTGCGACGCCGCCCAGCCCCCCGCCCACGATCAAGATATCAGTGATGCGTTCCTGCATTGCGTTCAGTCTCTCTGTGTCTTTTCGGACATGAGTTCTTTTTCGGACGTGAGCTCTTTGGTTCGCGATAACAAACGCACTGCGTGCTCATGCGGAATTCGAGCTTTTCGTTGCAGATGAGGGAGGGCGTCTTGAACGTGAGCGCGTTGTGCGTCGCGTGCATCCCACATGCGATCGACGTGAGCGATGAGCTGACCCGCGCTGACTTCCTGGACAGCAGGACCATTGATGCCGAGCTCGTCCAGGAATCCGCGGACCTTCGATGCATACGGAAGAGCGACGATGGGCAAATCTGCGAGAGCAGAAAAAATGAGAAAATGAAGGCGCATCCCGATCGCGAGATCGAAATGCTTCAAAAGAGAGATGAGCTGTCCAGGTCGATACTCGCGTCTCAAGACCGTTGCGCAGTGTGCGTGATGCATTTGAGCGACCACGCCGTGGCTATGCTGTACATCGGAGACACGGCGTTCGAAGGGGAAAAAGACAATTTCGGCTTCGAGTCGGTCCACCAAATAGTCTGCTGCGTTTGCAAGGAGTTGGTGATACTTCGATACTTCGAGATCGGGTGCGGCGGGGCCGGGCTCGCGCACCGAGAATGCAATCAGAGTCGCATCAGGATCGATCGCCTCGTTGCGAAGGATTACGTCGAGTGAGAGAGGTTCAGGCTCGATGAGCAGCGCGGGATCCGCAACGAGCTCCACCTCTTGGAAGATTCCGATGTCGTCGAGCAATTGCTGAGAGCGCCGTTCGCGAACGGTCAGCACGGCCACGTGCTCGAGCGCATCACGCACGAGCTCGCGTGTCCTCCGCGTCGTGAGCGGCCCCACACTGATGGCGTATACGAGAACGGGTATGTTCGTCTCTTTGGCGAGAAAGACCTCTCGTACGTAATGTTCGGCGTCTTCATCGAAGAGGATGCCTCCGCCACCGAGAATCAGTAAATCGAGCTCACGCACGATCGAGCGTGCTTCGGAGCGCGAGATGCGACGCGCGTCGACGGCGTGTTCGACCGCGTGCCGCCTGCGCGTGTCTTCCGCGTTGCGAGAGAAGACGACGAGCTCGACCCCCGGGACATCACGCCGCAGTTCGGCGATGATGGATTGCAGAATTGCCTCATCTCCGAGGTTCAAGCCGCCATAAGAACCTGAGATTCCGATTCGCACCACGTCGTGGCGATGCACGTTGCGTGCGTGAGCGGCTCGTTATCTCGAGATCAGCTGATCGCGAGGAACGAGGATGCGAGCTGCATAAGGGGCGAGGGTGATGTCGATCGTGCCCCCCGCAGCGACGGTGAACACCGTGGAGGGATCGAGCACATCGACCAGCTCCGTGCCCTCCGGACGATCGAGTGGCTCTCTTCGATTGGGATCGGACATCGTGCTCGAATGAGCCCCCTGGGCGTTGATCACGACCAACGCATAATCACTGCCGCTCGTCTCGCGTTCGAATGCGATCATGCCCGCATCGGGCTCCATGTCGGTCCCTTGGGCGGTGTAAACGATCTCGAAATCACCGTGGGTGAGGGCGCGATAGCTCCGGCGAATCCGCGTCAGCTCAGCGATCCATCGAAACGTCGCGCCATCGGTCGAATAATTGCTCCACCAAAGCGGCTCTCGGTTCGCGGGGTCGTTTCCTCCTGAATAGTCTTGTTCCGTTCCGTAATAAATACAGGGGATCCCGTCTTCCGTGAGCAAATAGGCGAGTGCGGCCCGCAGCACGGACGGGCCATCTTCGTCGGGTCGCTCGAAGAGAAAGCGCGGCACATCGTGATTGTCGATGAAGTTCACGAGCACGTCTCGAGGTGCGACTCCGATCCCTCGTTGTTGAGGTTCGGTTCCATAGTTCACATCCCGCATCTCGTAGAGACGACGGATTTGTTCGGTGGCCCCGCCGCGCGCGAAAACTTCCTGAAATACCCAATATTTTTGAGAAAAATAAAAGACAGAATCGAGGCGCCCAGGCTTCGTGTAGCTCCCGATCAACTCGTCATCGCCATCGAACGCTTCTCCGAACATGAAGAAGTTTTCTTTGCCGGCATCACCCAATCGACGACGTACTTCGGGGGCGAAAAAATCCCAAAACCCATCTTCGACATGTTTCAGCGTGTCGATGCGGAAACCATCGATATCCGTCATGAGGACCCAACGGACATAAGCGTCGACCATCGCTTCGCGCACTTCGGGAAGTTCGGTATTCAGGTCTTTCAGACCGCCTGGGAAATCACCATAGAGCACTTGTTCGCGAATCCCGTAGTCAACGATTCGACCGCGGCGGTTGTACACATTGGGATCTGCGAAAATCGGAGGGTTGGGGAGCACTCGATAGATCTCTGGCATGTTGAAGAAGCGAATCACTGCGGGGCCGCTCTCTCCAAGAGACGTGAACCCCTGAATGCCGGCGGGATCGTAGTCAGGATCGTATTCGCTGACGCGGAAGAGATGACTTTGCGCCCCCGAGCCAGCGACGGTTTCATCGGGCTGGCCGTTGTTGTTGATGTCGTAATAAAAGACTTGCCCCATATGATTGGTGACGATGTCGAGGATCACTGAGATCCCACGCTCGTGTGCGGCGTTGACGAAGGCTCGCAGTGTCGCCAAATCGCCAAAATGTGGATTGAGGCGTTCGAGATCGACGGCCCAATAACCATGATAGGCATCGAAGCCTGCGTCGTGATCGACATTGAGTACGATAGGGCTTATCCAAAGCGCGGTCACACCGAGCTCTTCGATGTAATCCAAACGATCGATGATGCCTTGCCAATCACCGCCCTGATAGCGCGCGAGAGCACCGGGCAAGAGGCGATGATCCGTGGCGGCATCACCATTGGCGAATCGATCGGTGAGCAGTTGATAGATGATCTGATCGCGCCAGTCGGTGACATGCGTTCGAAGCACCACGTTTCGCACGGGCGCGAGTCGATCCTCGACGCACGAACCAAGGCAAAGCAACACGAACGTCATCACCAGGCGAATCTTGGTTGCACTCATGACTCAATCGCGTCCTTTACGGCGAGTAAGAAGAGCTCGAGAACCACCATTCGACCGAAATTCCAAGGAAATGATCGAAGTCTTGGCGGCTTCGGGGATCGGCATCGTGAAGCAACCGACGTGCGCCGGCGTCGCGTCCCGAGAGCACATAGACGATACGAATGTGAGGTCTCGTATACGTGCCGCGGCCGAACGGAGAGACGAAGGGCATGAGCCCGAGCTTGAAGAGCGCTCCTCCTTCGGGGTTGCCGGTGCGTTCATCGAGCGATGCACTCTGTGTTCCTTGAAGGCTGAGATCGGCGGCAAACCCCGCAAACTGTCCAAACCAAATCATGGGACGAAGAGAAATGGCGCCTTCCGACACTTCGCTGCGACTGAACACGGCTGGATCGGCGTCTCGGAAAAGGCGCCACCACGCGCCGATTTGGAGTCCAAATCCAATGTCGGGCGAATCGTTCCACTCCCAGTTTCCGGAGAGTGCAATACGAATCTCTTCGGCGCGTCCCGTCGAAATCACGCTGCCAGTTCGGAACGGAACCCCGAGCGGATCGTAGGCGCCAAGCCCCCGTCCATAACGAAAAAACAGATTGGCAAAAGCGCGCTGCGAGCTGATATAGCCGCCGAGCTGCGCGCCGATGACATAGCCTGCGTCTTCGGGCAATGACTCGAACGAACCATCGCTGCGTCGTCGTTCTCCGGCAGAAAGAAAATGCTGTTCGCCATAGAGAATGGCTTTCATCCCGTTCTGCTCGAAACGTCCGAATGGCCACCATGTGCCGCGGCCAGCAATGACGATTCGAGGGCGATCCAAAACGAAGATCTCTTCAGGAAGAAAGCCGACACGGGCGGGAACGAGATCGGTCTGCTGTTGGAAGGGATTGTTCGGCTGGGAGCTGCCCACGGAGAGCGCGAACTCGAGGCTGTCTTCGAACGCATATCGGAATCCGCCGCCGATCATATTGAGATTGTCGAGCGGCCAGAAGTTCATGAGATAGATGTCGTCACCACGAACCATTCGCGAGCCACCCCAGAACGTCAGGCCGCGCGTCAGAATGTTGTTCGTCTCCGCGAACAGATTGCGGATCGCGATGCGCTCGGAGAACTCACCGTCGTAGTGAAAAAGAGGACCCGCATACGCCACTGTCGCGACGATGCGCGTATCGATTCCAAACATCCGATCTTCTCGGCGCAGTTCGATTTCTGCATAGGTGTCATCTTCGTCGACCCGCGGAGCGAACGTGACGATGCGCGATTGTCGTCCAGTCCGGCCGCGCAAATCACTCGCACCGACCACGCGACCATACGAACCAAAATGAAATCCCGAGAGAAATCTCTGGAAATCATCCTCGCCTGGCGTATCGGCGCTCGGCTCGTCACGCTCGTCGCTCTCGCTCTCGCCTGGGGGAGAATCAGGCGCTGGGGGTGCGTCAGGCTCTTCTTCCTGCGCTGCCGCTGGAAATGTCCACAGAAAGAGGGCTAAAACCGTGACGCAGATCTGGGAGACGCCGCTTCTCACCGGCCGGACGTTAGCCGATCATGGCGCAATGTGAAAACCCGGAGCGCTACTCCGCAGGAGGAGGTGGTGTTCGCGAGGAGAACGGACCATCCGGTTTGACATCGATGTGTTCTTGTGGAGCCGCTCTGGTGCTTGCTTTCACGATCGGTAGCGACCGCGGCTCGATGATGACGCGTGAGCTACGTTGCCAAGTCAGATACGCCCAGGCCCATTCGAAGAACACCGCGACACGGTTTCGGAAGCCGACCAAGAACATGAGGTGGATGAAGAGCCAAAGCACCCACGCGAAGAATCCATCGATCTTGAGCCGCCCCACTTCAGCGATGGCTTTGGCCCGACCGATCGTCGCCATCGAGCCTTTGTCGACATAGTGAAACGGTGTGCGCGCTGCGTTCGTGATGGTTCGTTCGATTTGAAGCGCTGCGTGTTTTCCGCTCTGGATCGCAAGCTGTGCAACTCCCGGCAAGAGCGTCCCTCCCTGCTCTTTGTGGATGAGATCGCCGATGGCGAAGACTTCGGGATGTCCAGGGATGCTCAGGTCGTCGTTCACTCGCACGCGTCCCGCACGATCGAGAGGTGCATCGAGATCGTTGCAGAGCGGGCTGGCACGGACGCCTGCGGCCCATAGGATGGTGCTCGCACGGATGGGATCGCCTTCGGTGTGCACGATGCCGTCTTCGATAGAAGTCACCTTGGTGCCGAGGCGGACTTCGACCCCAAGACGGGTCAGGCTCGCGAGCGCCTTGGTCGAAAGCTCGGGAGCGAACGACGGCAAGACCCTGGACCCCGCTTCGATGAGCACGACTCGCGTTGTTTTCGGGTCGAAATGACGAAAGTCTTTGGCCAGAGTCCTCCGTGCAATTTCGGCCAATGCCCCCGCCATTTCGACACCGGTCGGCCCCGCCCCGATCACCACGAATGTCGTGAGCTCGCGTCGTTTTGCCTCCTCGGGTTCGCGCTCGGCCTGTTCGAACGTGAGGAGAATGCGGCGACGCAATTCGAGAGCCTCGCCGAGCGTCTTCAATCCTGGTGCGTGCTGGGACCATTCATCGTGACCGAAATACGCATGCGTCATCCCCGTCGCGACGATCAAATAGTCATACGGGACCTTCGCTCCACCTTCGAGGTGGACGTGTCGTTCGGCCACGTCGATGGAGGCGACATTGGCCATGAGCACCGTCGTATTCGCCTGCTTGCGCAACAACTTCCGAATCGGCGAGGCAATGTCGGACGAGGCGAGAGCCGCTGTCGCGACCTGGTAGAGGAGCGGCTGGAATAGATGATGATTCGCGCGATCGATCAGCGTGATTCGGACGGGAGCGGTCGCCAATGCACGTGCAGCGGCAAGCCCTCCGAAGCCACCTCCGAGGATCACGACCTGCGGTTCTTGGATGCGCGACATGACGAGAATCTGGGATCAAACGGGCCGAACGACAAAGGGCGCATAAAAAATCACCCACGCGAGGAGCTCGCGTGGGTGATTGCATTCACGAAAGACGTCCGTGGAAGACTTGTCAGTACGCGCCCTGCGCGTCTGCAATGACATTGCGAAGCGGAGCTGGCGCGAGGTTGGGGCTCGAGCTCTTTTGCCGCTCGCACTCGGTCGCCCAGAGATAGAAGCACGTGTAGTACACGCCCTTCAAATAGCCGGTGAGCGCCCAGAAGAGATTCGTCATCGTGAAGAAGCAGAGCACGCCGAGCACAGGAGAGATGCGGCTCAGCACGTTCATGGCGGCGAACGCACCGCCGACCAAGACGACGTTGAGGATCCACGTCACGAGTCCAAGTCCGACGACGCCGACGCCGACCTGCGTTGGATCATTTTCCATGAGGTCTTTGCTGCGTTTGAGCGCAGGGAAGAACCCCTGCTGTTCGACGACCAATGCCGGCATGATCACATAGGTCGCGGTCGTCCAAACCGTTCGGAGCACCGCGAGGATGATGGGCCCGACGATCCGCATGACGCCCTCACGTTGCGACGCAACGTGAGAAAGGAAGTCGAAAATCGCAGAAACCGTTGCGAAGACCAAAATGCCAGGGCTCGCGCGGAGTGTGCGTCCGAGTGCGGATCCCATCTCTGCTTTGCCGGTCGTCACTTGGTCGTACACCATCGATGCCGTGAGGCCACCTGCAAAATAATCGATGAAATAAAGCACTGTGAGCCCCACGATCGAGATCACATACCCGAGGCTCGCTTGATGCTCGACCGGCAAAAAGAAAAGCGCCATGGCGAGCACCACGTTGACCGGCACGGCGATCGCGATGTTCAACGCGATGGGAGCCAAGAGCATTGGGCTGTCTTTCACCATCGAAAGCACTTGCCCCATGAATCCAAATACTCGGAAAAAAGCGCCCATCGTTGCCATCCTTTCGGGTGAGAACGGAAGATTACCACGCCCCTGCGCGACGGTATATATCCGAGCTCGTCTTGAATCAGTCGCCTTCTCCTTCCATGATCGCGCGCCTCGATGGGTCGCGTTTTCATTACAGGAATGGGTGTCGTCAGCTCGCTTGGCCTTGGGCGTGAGGCTTATTGGCAAGCGCTGATCGAAGGGCGGTCTGGTATTCGTGAAGTGTCGTTGTTCGACACCACGTCCATCGGACGTCATTTCGCCGGTGAGGTCAAAGACTTCCGCGCGCGCGATCACATGAGCGCAGCGGAGGCACGACGCACAGGACGTTGTTCTGCGTTTGCGATCGCAGCGGCCCGCATGGCGGCAGAAGATGCAGGGGTGGCACGTGAGCTCGCGGGAGAGCGCACGGCCGTCATCATCGGCACCACGATGGGCGAAGCGAACGTCTTGGGAGAGCTTCAAAAAGCATGGATCCATGAAGGCAACGAAGCGTTGCAGACCGCCAAGCTGCCGCGGTATGGAACCACGCTCTTGCCGATTCATGTGGCGCGCGCATTCGGCAGCCGGGGCATGGTGCAAACGCTTCCCGCCGCATGTGCGGCAGGCAATTACGCCATCGGATTCGCTGCGGATCAGATTCGCTCGGGAAGGGCCGACATTGCGATGACGGGCGCTGTCGAGATCATCGAAAAGCTCGAATTTGCGGGGTTTGCTCGTCTCGGTGCGATGTCTCCAGACAAATGCATGCCCTTCGACAAGAACCGGAAAGGGCTTCTTTTGGGGGAGGGCGCGGCCATGCTCGTGCTCGAGAGCGAGGCGAGCGTGGTGCGTCGAGGGGTTCGCCCGCTTGCGGAGGTGGGAGGGTATGGGCTTGCGTGCGATGCGCATCACATCACTCGGCCGCACCCCGAAGGGGCGGGTTCGATCAAAGCGATGCGTCAAGCGATCGACTCGAGCGGGCTCTCGCCCGCGGATATCGACCATATCAACGCCCATGGCACCGCGACTCCGAACAACGATTCGGTCGAGGCGAGAGTCATTCGAGCGATCTTTGCGGAGCGCGACATTCCCGTGACCAGCATCAAGGGGATGATCGGTCATTGCATGGGCGCATCCTCCGCCATGGAAGCGATCGCATGCGTCATGACGCTCGAAACCGGCATCATTCCGCCGACGACGAACTACGAAACGCCTGATCCCGAATGTGATTTGAACATCGTCGCCAATCGAGCGGCGGTTCTTTCCGAACGAGCCCCGAGCATCGTGTTGAACAACGCGCTGGCATTTGGTGGCTACGATGCGGTCGTGTGTTTCGCGAAACCCGGGCGGCTTCCGCGCGGTGCAGGGGTCGCATGAAACCGCTCGCAATTACTGGGCTCGGAACCGTTTCTGCCGTTGCGCTCGATCGCGATGGATTCCTTCGAGCGCTGCGCGATCCTGCAAGTGCGCGTGCTCGAGCTTTCGCAGGACCATCGGTGGCGCTACCCGAATCCAAGCTGCCGCTGGCGCGCGTGGCGGAGATCCGATCGTTCGACGCCAACGCCTATCTCGGCGACAAAGGCCACCGAAATTTCGATCGGCTCACGAAGTTTTTGATCGTCGCTGCCAAACAAGCACTCGAGAGCGCAGGGCTCAAGGCCGAGGGCAAGTTCTCTTCGACCTTGAGCGCCGATCAAATCGGTATTTGTTCCTCGACGGCCTATGGTTCTCTCGATTCGATCACGGAGCTCAATCTCGTCGCAGAGCTCGAAGACCCTCGCTATATCAATCCCGCACGTTTTCCGAACACGGTCATCAACGCCGCGGCTGGATACGTGAGCATCTGGGAAGATCTGCGTGCGCCCAACGTGACCATCGTCGATGGGAATTGCGGTGCTCTCGATGCGGTCCTGACATGTGAAACACATCTCGCGCATCGGCGCGCCGATGCCTTTCTCGTGGGCGGCGGCGATGTGTTGAGTGAGCCGCTGTACGTGGCGCTTCAGAAGCTTGGAGCGCTCGCCGAGGGGGATGAAGAGTGGGCGCCCGGTTCGGCGGAGTCGCGCGGTCTTCACCTGGGTGAAGGAGGAGCTTATCTCTGCGTCGAGCGACGCGCCGAAGCGGAAGCCCGAGGTGCGCGTGTGCGCGCCGTGATTGCAGGCTACGGCACGGCCTTCGAATCTCCGACCGAAGGTGTATTCCTGCTCAATGCTTCGCCGGTGTCGGTATCACGTGCGATTAAGCTTGCGCTCGATGATGCGGGGGTGGCGCCGTCGAGTGTCGATGCTGTGTGCGCCAGCTGTTCGGGCCTGCCGAGATTCGATGCCGCCGAGATTCACGGAATCGAACAGGTATTGGGCGACGAAATCGCCATCGCTGCTCCCAAAGCAATATGGGGGGAGTGTTTCGCGGGAGCGGGTGCACTCGGAATGGCGTGTGCGGTTTCGCTCATCGAGGAGGGGATCGCCCCGGCCCCCTTGCTTTCGGGGCGTTGTCCAGAAGCTGCCGACATTGTGGTCGTGACGAGCGTCGGTTATTACGGAAACGTGAGTGCAGTCGTCCTGAAACGACCGTGAAGGTTCGTTTTCGTGAATCGTGATATTGACCTCACGTGGTGGTCCGGTGTTCGATTGTCACGTGGGGCTCTCTTCTAGTGACTTCGTCGCGATCCTCGATTCTCTGCTCGAGGGGTTTCAAATCGTCGATCATGACTTCCGGTACTTGCATCTGAACGATGTTGCCGTGAGGCATGGCCGTTCATCACGATCCGCTCTTCTCGGACGAACCATGATGGAGTGCTATCCGGGCATCGAGAACACGGAGATGTTCCGGGCTCTGCGGCGTTGCCTCGATGAGGGCACGTCGCATGTGATGGAGAACGAGTTCATCTATCCCGATGGTTCGACCGCGCATTTCGAGCTTCGTATCGAGCCGGTGCCTCAGGGAGTCTGTGTGCTGTCGCTCGATGTGACCAAGCGCAAAGCTGCCGAACTCATCCTCCGACAGACCGAAGAACGATTCTCTCAGGTGCAGAGAATGGAAGCCGTCGGTCAGCTTGCGGCTGGAGTGGCTCATGATTTCAACAACTTGCTCACGCTCGTGATAGGGGAGGCGGAGCGCGCTCTGGCGCGTCCAGAGGGACCCACGCGAGCCGATGTGGAGACGATGCTCGCGGCAGCACGCACTTCAGGTGAGCTTACGCGTCATCTTCTGGCCATTGGACGCAGTGCTCCGCTCGAGCGCAAGGTGGTGCATCTGCGGGATGTCGTGTGTGGGCTCGAGCGCTTCTTGAGGCCCGCGCTCACACCGCGCATCGAGCTGCGAGTCCATGTTTCGGAGACGGTGGGTCTCGTCGATGTCGACCGCTCCAAGCTCGAGCAAGTGCTTTTGAATTTGGTGTTCAATGCACGCGATGCGATCGACGGGCGAGGATACATCACGATCACGTTGTCTCGCGTGGAACTCGATGCATTGGAAGTTGGATCTCATCCCGGTTTGAATCCCGGCCGTTACGTCGTGATGAGTGTCGCAGACACCGGCTTGGGCATGGATCGAGCGACTCAAAATCGCATCTTCGACCCATTTTTTACGACGAAAGAAAAGGGGCGAGGAACTGGGTTGGGTCTTGCCACGGTCTACGGCGTCGTGCAGCAACACGGCGGAAGCGTATGGGTGTATAGCGAGCTCGGAGTGGGGACGACCTTCAAGGTGTACCTCCCTGAGGTTCCTGATCATGTCGTTCCTCGCGCCTCGGATTCTGGGCGCGATCTTCCGATCCTTTCGGGGGGCAAAGCGGCGCTTCGTGATGGAGCGACCATTCTCGTCGCCGAAGACGATGATGTTTTACGGCGTCTGTTCGACAATGTGCTCTCCAACGCCGGTTTCCGGGTGCTCTTGGCGGGGAGCGGGGACGAAGCACTGGCGCACTGGGAAGAGGCAGGGGATTCGATTCGGCTCTTGATGACCGATGCGAGGATGCCTGGGATGACCGGAGGGGAGCTCATCGAGCGGATTCGCGAAAAGTCCCCGGGCCTTGCCGTCATTTGTACTTCGGGGCTTGGGCAGGCCTATTTCGTGGGAGAGAACGCGCTTCCGGCGGATGTAGTCTTCGTCGAAAAGCCGTTTTCTCCAAGAAAATTGGTTGAACGAGTGCGGGTATTGCTCGCTGCAGGTTGATTTTCGACCTCACGGCGACAACCGCGCAATCCGTGACGCACTGGTGCGAAGACCTCGCGCACTTGAAAAGGAGAGCCCCGAAAGCTAGGACGCCGAGCCGAGGATTCGATGAGTTGGATCAAAGAGAAGGCCCACGGCGAGCTTGCGCGCATTCGCGAAGCGAAAGAGAAGCAGGTCTACCCGTATTTTCGTCCTTTCGAAACGGGGGGATTGCGAACGTCGATCGCGGGGCAATCCATCGTCAACTTCAGCTCGAATGACTACCTCGGATTGACCACGCATCCGAAAGTCAAAGAGGCCGCGAAGGCGGCGGTCGAGCGTTATGCGTGCGGGCTCTCGAGCTCACGGGTGCAAGCGACCACTGTCGAACACGTGGAACTCGAAGCGCGCCTCGCGAACTGGTTCAAGATGCCGGCGTGCCTCGTGACCACGACTGGATATCAGGCGATGGTCGGCACCATCATGTCGCTCGCCGACAAAGACACCACCATGGTGCTCGATTCGCTGAGTCATGCGTGCATTTTGGACGGGACGTTTTTGGCGGGTGGCACACCCACACAGCAATGCGAGATTCGTTTTTTCAATCACAACAGCGCGAAATCTCTCGATCGCGTGTTGCGGACGCGAGAACGCAAGAACGCCCTCGTGGCCATCGAGGGCATTTACTCGTTGGACGGTGACCAAGCGAAGCTCGGCGAGATCCTCGAGGTGTGCGCGAAACACGATGCGTGTTTGATTCTCGATGATGCCCACGGCACTGGAACACTGGGGGTGCACGGGCGAGGCATTCTCGAAGAGCACGGACTCGAAGGCCGTTTTCCGAGCGAAAAACTCATCATCGTGTCCACCTTCAGCAAGACCTTCGGTGGGATCGGCGGCATCATCCTCGGTGACGAGGACGTCGTCGATCATATCAAGCATCGTGCTCGCTCGTTTCTGTTCAGCGCGACGCTGCCTGTGCCCATCATCGCGGCGGCGAGCACGATTCTCGGGATGCTCGAAACGGAAGGCGCTGCGTTGGTGGGAGAGCTTCGTGAAAAGGCCGCTTACATGCGGCGCTCACTGACGCAGATCGGTTTCGATCTCGGTCACAGCGATACGCACATCATGCCCGTCATGTGTCGCGAGGAACGCAAAGCGCTCTTCATGCATGTCGCGCTGCTCGAGAATGGTGTGATGATGGTGCCGATCACCTATCCTGGTGTGAAGCACGGCGAGGAGCGCCTTCGTCTCAACATCACCCGCGGACATACGCGGGAGGAAATGGACCGCGCGCTCGAGCTTCTCCAAACCTACGGCGAAGCGTTTTTCGTGCTCTCGGGCGAAGACATCGGCCCGCTCGAGTGAGAGCGAAGGGCCCACGTCCGACGATGGACGTGGGCCGAACCTTCGCTATCCACGCCGACCGCATCGAGAGGGGTCCTGGCCGTTCAGGACCTGAAGGAAGATATGTTCGAATCGCGTCCGGTCCGAGCTCATCCCAAGGAGACCCGAACTCTCTCGAATTCGACCACGTCACGATGGTCTCTTGCAGCGACAGCCGTCACAGAAACATCCTCGGTGGCGTCGAGTGGCACGAGGTGCACTCGCATCGTATCCGTTCACGGAGTTGGGGGAGGAGTGATGGCATCGTGTGACCTTTGAATGGAGCGGAACAGACCTCCACGAGGAAGAGGAATAGCGACCTTTTCTGTTTGCGGAGCGTCTGCGCGGCGGTCATCAAGCGCTCGGAAAATCGGCATCCTCGCTCACTTTGCGAACCATACGAAGTCTTTCGTCAGAGCACGAATGGTCGGAGAGCGCGCTCGGCGTTGTGATTGGTGGGTTCGATGCCCGCGACGCGAACGAATGTGAAGAGCGCAGGAGGTGCTCTCCGAGTTGCTTCGCTCTGGGGTCATTCTTTTCGGAGAAAACGACCCCACTTGCGGATGAGATGGGCCCAGCAAATCTGGCGGCGTTCCATCGCCCAAAACCCGAACTGCGAGCCGCGATCCGTGATCAGAAAGCCGCGCGCCGTATCAAGGAGCTTCGCAACGGTTTCAGTCGTGCCGTCAGGCACGATGAAGAACGCGGAGACGAAGGGCGTAGCAATGGTCCAAAGCCCGCGAAGCTGACCCGCAAGGCGCCACAATTGCTTCCGTCGAGATGCTTGACGGGTGTTGCTCCGTGAGTCTCGTGACTCGCTTGCGCGGAAGCCAGTTCCGTTACTTCGCTGCATGTCTGGGCTGACCACCACGAGGTTTGCCGCTCGCGGGCTTCGCCGACTGCTTGATGCTCGGAGGATCCGACGAGGGTGGCTTACCCGAGTTCGATGAGTTCTGGCCGAGCTTCGCCTCAAGCTCAGCGATGCGCGCACGCAGCTTCTTCGCGTTCTCGGCGAGCAATTGCTCGATGCGCGCTTCGAGTTTCGAGAGCCGCTCCTCGACGTCACACACGCAGGAGATCACACTCCGTTCGATTCGTCGATCAAATCATGTATCCGTCATCACACGAGCTCAGACCCGGCACCCAGTGAACAGATACTGTCAAGCGATGGAGAGGTGGCGAGATGATTCTACGCTGGGTGGCTGTCGGTCTCATGGAAGCAGAGCGCGGATTCCGTGCTCTCAAAGGCAAAGCCGATATGCTTCGACTCGTCGCGATTCTTCAGAACAAAGATCGCGAACTGCGCCAGTTCGAACTCTCGCTGGACGTCCATCAGGACGTCGCGTAATCATCAACTTGCCGCCACCAGATTTTTAGCAGCGGACGGGATATCCGATACTCGGCGATACTGTTTAGAGCGACGAATAGGTTGAAATCGTAGTGATTTCTAAGGATTTGCATCACACGCGAGCGCGCTCGCAGAAACCGAACGCTACAGAAGTAGCGCGCTCGAGGTTTCGAGAACGTAAGCCGCATGTGGCGCGAAAACCGCCGGAAAGCATAGGCTTTCAAACTGATCAAAGCGACTCTGATTAGCAGGATGTTGAAAAACGTAAGTGCGCGAAATCAGATCGGAATTTGATCGTATGGCCCGATACAGGGCGGATGCGATCCTGATCATGCCACGAGCGGCAAGTCCATCTGGTGCTGC
>CAYZTA010000055.1:0-38308 GCA_964481145.1 uncultured Sandaracinus sp. | reverse complement strand
CGCTCTTGAACACGGCTCGAACTCCAGCCCACGAAAGCGGCCACCGGGATCGTCGCGATCGACACGAGCAGCATCGAAAACGCGATGCGCAACTTCACGGACTCACACCCTCACCATCGCTCGACGGAGCCGAATCTCCTGCGCCAAACTGCTCCATCAAAAACGAGCTCGGATCGAGCAACCCTGCTTCACGTGCCACTTGGTTTGGCGCGGTGCCCTCGAGAAACACTTCTTCGATGGCGTTCTCTTGCCCTTCGTATGCGAGCTCTCCGCTCACGGGATCGATCATCGCCGTGATGACCCCAGCCGGCACCGGAAAATCGATCACTGGGCGGCCTTCGCTCGCCGTCCGCATCACATCGATCCAAATCGGAAGCGCCGCACGTGCGCCACTCTCCCGACGACCCAAAGATCGATGATCATCGTAGCCAACCCACACGAGCCCCACGAGATCAGCCGTGAATCCCGCGAACCAAGCATCCCGTGCATCGTTGCTCGTCCCCGTTTTTCCGGCCGCTGGACGCCCGAGCCGTCGCGCCGCCGTGGCCGTCCCCGCCTCGACGACACTCCGTAGCATGCTCGTCACGACATATGCTTCGGCAGGCGTGAGCACTTCGCGAGGCGCTTCTCGTGTCGGCAACGGCACCTCACGTCCATCCGCATCTTCGATGCGCAGAACGATGCGAGCCGGTTCGTATCGTCCGGCGGCAGCGAACGTCGCATACGCATTGGCGAGCTCGAGCGCACGCACCTCACTCGCTCCGAGCGCCAGCGCGAGCGAAGGTTCGAGCCGCGAGCGGATCCCCATCTGCTCGGCGATGCGAACCACTTCGGCGGGAGACACATCCTCGATGAGCCGCACAGCCACCTGATTGACCGAGTTTGCGAGCGCATCGCGCAACCGCATTTGACCTTGAAACGCCCAAGTTTCGTAGTTTTGCGGCTGCCACTCATCGTACACCCCAGGTGCATCGATCACGATCGATGCTGGCGTGTAACGCCGCGATCGAATTCCGACCGCATACACGAACGGCTTGAACGTCGAACCGGGCTGTCTCAACGCCATCCGCGCGCGATCGAAGCCGCTCTGCGCTTCGTACCCACCGATCAATGCGAGCACTTCTCGCGTGCGCGGATCGATCACCACGATCGCACCTTGCGGCCCGAGTTCGAGCCTCGCTCGGACTCGCGCATTCTCTTCGCCCACTTCGGCGAGCGCCACGATCGACGCCCTCACCCGCGCGCCTTCATCGATGAACCGCGACGCGGAGACCCCCGCTGGATTCCATCGCGTCACGTCCGACATTCGCGCAACGGCGGCATGTCCTGCAACATCGAGATGAATGGTGCCCGTCTGATCGTCACGGTGGGTCACCTGCGCGTCATAGGTCCCTCCGACGCGCAGCTCGGGCACCCTCTCGAGCGGCGTGACGCGTTGACCGCGCCGCACTCGTGCACGCCGGATCGGAGGACGCGCGCCAGTTCGCTCATCGAGCGCACGAAGTCCCCCTCGGAGTGCTTCTCGCGCAGAATTTTCGAGCGCACGATCGATGCTCGTATGAACGACATATCCGCCCCGCCGCGCCGCGGCTTCCCCCACTTGCTCGCTGAGCATACGCCGCGCGAGCTCGACGACCTCGGGCGCGCTCTGTCGAGATTCGGGCAAAGGCGAGAGCTCGACTTGCGCTTCACGCGCCGCGCGGATCTCCTGCTCACTCAGGTCAGGCCAATACTCGAGCCGCTTGCGCTCGAGTTGATCGAGCACGAAGCGTTGTCGCCTCCGCGCAGCTTCCGGATGGGTGCGCGGCGAAAGATGCGTCGGCGATTGAGGAATCCCCGCGAGAAGCGACGCTTGAGCCAGCGTCAGCTCGCTGACATCCGCCGCAAAATAATATTGTGACGCCTCCTGCACGCCATAACGACCGTGACCGAAATTGATGTGATTCAGATAAAGACCGAGGATCTCGTCTTTCGAAAACTCTTGTTCGACGCGGCGGGCAAGGATGAGCTCTCGGAGCTTGCGCTCGAAGCTACGCTCCGAGTCGAGCAGCAAATTCTTCACGAGCTGCTGCGTGATCGTAGAGGTACCGCGGAAGCGCCCCCCATTCATCAAACCGCGACCGAGCGCGCGCATGAGCCCCGCGTAATCGAGCCCCTGATGACGATAGAAGTCGGCGTCTTCGGCGGCGAGCACCGAGAGCACGAACACGCGCGGAATCCGAGACAGCGGAACGACCGTGCGTCTCTCTTCGAAGAGTTCCCCCAACACCTCACCATGCCGATCGACCACCCGCGTCACCTGTGCAGGCCGATACTCACGCAAGCGACTCACGTCAGGCAGGTCACGAGAGTAATACGCGATGACTCCCATGAGCCCGATCGCCACAAAGGCCGCCAAGCCAAGGAGCAGCACCATCGCACGAACCATCCAACGCAAGAACCCGACTTTGCCGCGCCGCGCGCGCACCTGCCCCCGCACGCTCCCGACCGCACGTCGAGTTCGTAGGCTCGGCGAGCTTCGATCCTTCTCTCTCTTGGTCCGATCAGACATCTCAAAGACCCGGCACGATGCCCTATCGACGTTCGCTCAAAATCCGCTCTGCATCGCGCACCGTGGCGAGCAGAAATCGCGCAAGCACCTCGTTTCGGTCGGCTTGGTCGAGATCCCCGTGACGGTGACGAGAAGCCACGTAAAGCGTAATGGCGGAAGCCACACTGACATTCAAACTCTCGACGAACCCTTCCATGGGGATTCGATACACGCCATCCACCCGTGAGCGCACCTCGGCGGACGCCCCCTGATGCTCATTTCCGAACACCACGGCGACCTTCGGACGCGTCATGAGCTCATCAGGCCCCACCGTCCCGTCCATGGCCGCCACGAAGACTTCGTATCCGCGCGCGTGAAGCACATCCATACACGCCGTTCCGCTCTGATGCTTGACGAGATCGAGCCAGCGATGGGTGCCTCGAGTCACTCGATGAGAGACCGCAAAGCGATGCCTTCCTTCGATGACATGCACCTCGTGACACCCGAACGCATCGGCCGATCGCATCACCGCAGCACCATTGTGCGGATCCGCCAAATCTTCCAACACCGGAATGAGCGAACGCGTCCGCCTCGCGACGACGGCTTCCATGCGCGCCCACCGTTCGGGGGTGACCAAGGGTCCGAGCACGCGAAGAACATCCGCAGCCGGCGCAGGCAACGGCTTCGCCAAAGAAAGCTCGATCACGTCAGGGTGTGTGCGCTTCATGCAGGCGCGTTGTTACCGAGCGGCCGGCCGCTGTCCAATTCGTACCCCGATCACGAGTGTACCGCCCTGCCAGTTTTGCCCCGCGACGAAGAAGGGATCCCCGGGCGATGCGAGCACCTCCAAGAGCGACAAATAATCAGCACGCCCTGGCGTATTGATCGAAATCCGAACGCGATAGCGACCATCTACGAGCACACGTTCGAGCTCGATGCGGAGATGCCGTCCGTTGGGCAACGCCACCTCCATCGGGCGCTCCACGGAGATCTGCGCGGTGCTTCTCGAGAGCACCGACATCGAACGAAACGTATTGAACGGCGGCTGTCTCAGCGCAGGAATATCGGCAAGCGAGGGATCCATCGAACCCTCCCCCTCCGATGCAAGGACGACGAACACCTCTCCTCGCGCCGCCGCGCCAGGCTGTGCTTGCGCCCACACCGGAGACGCGCCGCCCATCACCCCCATGAACACTCCAAAACTCCACAGGAGAACGCCATGGGCTCGAGCGCAATTCACGATCTCGATGCAGGATGACCACGTCATTCGACGATGCCCTCCGTCGGCTGGACATCCGCGAGCCACACAACCGCGTGGCGCTCGCCATGTTCTCCCTCAATCGCAAAAATCGCCCCTGAATTGTCACCAAAATCCACTTCGATCACTTCGGTCTGGAACACCGTCTCGACGGTCGCGACCGATTCGGACGCATCGCCCGAATGCACCGCAATCGAATCATCGAGAACGCCAGACGATTCCGTCGGACGAATCACGAATAGAAGAACGGCCGCCGCAATCGCCACCGCCCCCAAAACAACCGCTGCCACGCGACGTGTGCGTTTTCCACCCTCGATCGCGACGAGCCGAGGGCGTACATCGCGTTTGGGCTCCTCTCCATCTCGATCGATGCGCGCCTCGATCCGTGCGAAGAGGTCGTCGCTGTCGAGCTCCGCTGCGCTCTTCTCGACGGATTCGCGCAAAAGCGACCGGATCTCCCCCATCCGTTCGAGATCCATCCGAAGATCGGCGCGAGCCGACAAGAGCCGGCGCACCTCGGCCGTCTCTTCGCTTTCGAGCTCGCCATCGAAATAGCGATGCAGAATGCTCTCTTCGTGTTCGGACTCTCGGCTCATCGCTCATTCCTCGAGATCGAGGTCTCCTCCCTCGACGTAATCCTGGAGCGCCAGCTGCATTTTGCGGCGCGCATGAAAGAGCCGGCTCATGATCGTCCCTTTGGGAACATCCATGATCTCGGCGATCTCCTCATAACTCATCCCCTCGATTTCACGGAGCACAATCACCTGTCGATGATGCTCGGGCAAGGTGCCGAGGGCTTCTTCCACGCGCACCATCAGCTCCCTACGGATCACCGTCCTTCGAGGGTTGGCCTCCATTTTTTCGTGCAAAACGGAATCATCAGCCAGCGCTCGATCGAGCGAATCTTCGCTCACCGCAGAGCCTGCGGATTTTCGCCGCCTGAGCTGATCGATAGCGAGGTTCATGGCGATCCGATAAAGCCAAGTGTAGAAGCTCGAGCTGCCCTGGAACCCTTCGAGATGCCGGTGGACCTTGACGAAGGATTCCTGCACGACATCGAGGGCATCTTCTTTGTTCTTGAGCACTCCGAGCGCGACCGCGAAGATCCGCCTGTGATAACGATCGTAAAGCTCTCGAAACGCGGCGCGCTCTCCAGCCTGGGCGCGGCGGACCAGCTCACGATCACGCTCGTGTTCTTCGCGATCTCGCGGCTTTTCCAGGCCGGATCCTTCGGAAGACTCGTCATCTCGGTCTAAAGACGCGACGGCGTGCACTCGATTCACTGCATCCGGGATCAAAGAAGCGCGTTCGCTCGCCAACCCCTCCGCAGACAGCGGTGCCACCACGGGGCTCGATGCCCGTGACCCGGAGGGTCCGGTATCCTCCCGCCTTGCCCGCGTCATCGTCCGATTCGTAGCACGGACCGGACGGATGGAACACAACGGTGTACGACCCGCAACAGGCTGCCTCCGTGTGGTAAGAGGTGCGAGCCATGCCGATCGACCTCTCCACCTTGAACGCCCCTCAACGCGAAGCCGTCCTCCACGACAGAGGGCCGCTCGTCGTTTTCGCAGGCGCAGGCAGCGGCAAAACCCGCGTCATTACGCATCGCATCGCGCACTTCGTCGGTGAACGCGATGTGCCGGCCCACCGCATCCTCGCCGTCACGTTCACGAACAAGGCCGCGCAGGAGATGCGAGAACGCCTCGATCGATTGGTGCCCGGCGCGGCCGAACGCCTCGTCGTGGGCACCTTTCACTCGACCTGCGCGCGTCTCTTGCGTCGCTATCACGAGCGCCTCGGCCTCCGCCGCGATTTCAACATCTACGACGACGCCGATCAGAAGGCGATGATCACGCGCGTTCTGCGCGATCTCTCGTTCGATGATCGACGTTTTCCGCCCCGCTCGATCGCCCACCACATCGAGCGCGCCAAACAAGAGATGGTCGCGCCCAATGAAATCGATGCGGGCTTCGATACCGAATCGATTCGCACCATCGTCGCGGAGTACGAACGCCGAATGGACGCGAGTCACGCCCTCGACTTCGGCGATCTCATTTACGAGATGGTGCGCGCGCTCGAGAGCGACACCGCGTTGCGGACCGAGCTCGCGACGCGCTTCACGCATGTGCTCGTCGACGAGTTCCAAGACACCAACCACGCACAGCTTCGATGGGTCCTCGCCATGGCGAGCGTGCACCGAAACCTCTGCGTGGTCGGCGACGACGATCAGAGCATCTATCGATGGAGAGGCGCCGATCGCCGCAATATCCTCGATTTTCGGCGGCATTTCCCCGACGCGCACGTCGTCAAACTCGAACAAAACTATCGCTCCACCAAGCGCATTCTCCGCGCCGCTCACGCGATCATCGAGCGCGCCTTCGATCGCGAGCCCAAAGAGCTCTGGACCGAAAACGACGAAGGTTCGAAGATCGATGTCATCCGCCTCGGCACCGAACGAGACGAAGCGGACCTCGTGGTCTCGAAGGCACGTGAGCTCCAGAAGAGCGGCCAAGGGCTCTCGAGCCTCGTCGTGTTCTATCGCATTCACGCGCAATCGCGTGTCCTCGAAGAGGCGCTGCGCTCGGCCTCGCTGCCCTATCGTGTCGTCGGCGGCGTACGCTTCTACGATCGCGCAGAAATCAAAGATTTGCTTGCCTATCTGCGGGTCATTCAAGTTCCCGAGGACGACGTTTCGCTCCTCCGCATCATCAACACACCCACACGCGGAATCGGAAAGACCTCGATCGAACGCTTGCTCGATCGCGCCGCGGCCGCCGGAATCAGCGTCTACGACGCGTGTCGCGCCGCAGCGAACGAGCGTGGCGGAAACAAACTCGCCGAGTTCGTTTCGCTCATCGAGGGCTTGCGCGCGAAATCGAGCGAGCTCGAATTGGCCGATCTCGCGCGCGCCATCCTCGACGCAACGGGATATGCAAAAATGCTCGAAGCCGAAAACACGGCCGAAGCCGATGCGCGAATGCAAAACCTCGCCGAGCTCATCGGCTCGATGGAGCAATTCGCCGACGACGCCGAAGAGCCGACCCTCACAGCATTTCTCGAACGCGTGACGCTCGACAACGAGGTGCCCCAAGACGAAGAAGGCCCCCGTGACATGGTCACGCTCATGACCGTTCACGCGGCCAAAGGGCTCGAATTCCCGTGGGTTATCGTCACAGGGATGGAAGAGCAGCTCTTTCCATTCCGCGGCTTGGAGCCCGAGGCCGATCCCGAAGAACTCGAAGAAGAGCGACGTCTCGCGTACGTGGCCTTCACGAGAGCGCGCGAACGTTTGATGCTGACTTGGGCATCCTCTCGTTACGTCTTCGGCCAACCGCGCTTCAGCACGCGGTCGCGTTTCCTAGACGAGTTGCCCGGCTCCGACGTGCAGCGAATCGGAGGGGCGGAGCGCGAATCGTTCGCCCCCTCTCGAGAGCTATGGATCGAAGATCGCGGCAGCACGCGCGTCGAGCGCTTCGATGGTCGACCAGGCCGAGTCCTCACGCGCAGCGCGCCACCAAGCGGCCCGAGCGAGGCCAAGGTGCAGCGAAACGGCGGAGAAACCACGCTCCGTCTCGGGCAAAAGGTGCATCACGTGCGGTATGGCGTCGGGAAGATCACGAAATTCGGCACCGGCTCTCCCCCCAACATCGACGTCGAGTTTCCGGAAGTCGGCAAGAAAACCATCCGCGCCGATTTCCTCGAGCCACGATGATCTCCAGCTCAGTCGCTTGAACTCGCCTTCGTCTCTGAACTTTTCGACTCCGAAGAGCCGCTCGGCGGCGCCTTGCTCGCAGGCTTGTGGTACAGATCCTTGTACCATCCGTCCCCTTTGAGCATGAAATTTCCGCCTGAAATCAAACGCTTGGCTTTGGGTTCATGGCACTTGGGACAAACCGTGACGGCGTTTTCGGTCATCCGCTGTTCGAGCTGCCAATCGGCGCGACAAGCCTCACACGTATAGTCGTAGGTCGGCATAGACGAGCGCGAAGGTAAGGCTGGAACTCTGAAAGGCAAGCGGCAAGCGTCCCTCTTTGGGAGGTCGCTCAGCCTTTGGCCATTTCTTCGCGCTTCTTGAGTTCCTCGAGGGCTTGCTCGAGTTCGGCCATCTCAGCCTCGTCCATTTCGGCTTCTTCCTCGACCGCGACCCGCGCAGCGACCGGCGCCTCCACCTTCGGCAAGATCCCCATCTCGCGCTTGAGCGCTTCGAGATCTTCGTCCGCTCCCGCGGTTTGTTCGAGCTTGGCGAATTTGGTTCGGAGGACATCCCCCGAGTATTCCTCGTGCAACTCGCCAGCAGCCTCCGCCTCGGACTCGACCTGTTCGATCTTCGCCTCCATCCGATTGAAGGCATCGAACGCGCTCGTGTCCTGAAGCGCACCCATCGTCTTCTGGATTTCCTGCATCGCTCGGGCGCGGTTGTTGCGCGCGAGCAGGACATCCTTCTTTCGCTTGGCCTCTCCGATCTTGTTGTTCAGCGCCTGCAGCGCTTGCTTGACCTGATTGACCGCTGTGTTCTGCTTTCGCCACTGCTCTTCGAACGCCTTCGCGATCTGTTCGTGCTCTTTCTTACGCTGGAGCGCTTCCTTCGCGAGCGCGTCGTCTCCGGCGCGCACCGCGAGCATCGCCTTCTTGTGCCACTCGTCGGCGACGGCTTTCTCACTCTGCCATTGCCGATGAAGACGCTTCTCGTCGGCGATCGCGATGGCCACTTGTTTCTTGGCCTCGACCAGCTGCGCGTTCATGTCGAGGATGATCTGATTGAGCATCTTTTCCGGATCTTCCGACTTGGAGATCAGGTCGTTCAGATTGCTCTTGATCAGAGTCGCCAATCGCCCGAAGAAACCCATGCTCGGCTCTCTCCTCTTTGGACAGTGGGTTCAGGAAACCTTACGGAACCTGCCCAGTTTTTCGTGATGATTGGCCATTGCGAGGACCAACTCCTCGACCACGGCGGTGAACTCACTGTAATCGAGATTCTCGAGCAAGTGGCTCGCAACGAGCAGCACCATGCCATCCGAGATTCCATACGCGCCGTGGACCATGTCGGTCGCGTTGAGCTCGAGGAGCGTGCGATAGAAATCGGCCGTCTTGGCGGGATCGATCGACGCGAGATCGAGAACCTTCAAGCGAAAGATGCAGAGCGCGTCGTCCGTGCGGACGACGATGTTTTCGCGTGAACCCGACGGATCACCAACGAGCCAAGTCGCCTCGGCGATCTCTCGATGAGGATAATTGGACCGGAGGAGGTAAGCCTCGATGTCCTCGCGCGTTCGCATGGGCGGAGAGCCTACAGCTCTTGCGCCAAACGTGCGAGAGGAGAACGTTATTCGAGCTCTTCGCCACCCGGATTCGCGAGCTTTCGCGTCCAGAGAATCGCATCGTGGCGTTCTTTGCCAAGGAGGACACCCCCAGCGAGCAGCCCCGTCTTACGGAACCCAGCTGCGATATATGCCGTCGCGAGCCCGATGTCGTCGCTCGGGGCGAACCCAAATGCGCTCACGATGCCGCGCTCTTTGAGATCCTCACAGAGGAAACGAAGACCGCCCGTCAAAGCGAGCACATCGAGGTCATCGGCGGGCGGCCGAAGCATCTCGATGAGCGAATGCCCGAAACAATCTTGGTACTCCGCGCTGATGAAATTCGACTTGCCCTTCTTCGCGCTGGCTTCGACGTAATAACGCTGCGCATCGCGGCCAAACGCATCGAAGCCGCTCAAGCCATGGCCCTTGCGCCAAACTTCGTCGCGCATCTTGAGCACGTCTTCCTCGTCGACGATCGCCGCGGTGACGTTCGGAAGCGTCTCGGGCACCTCTTTGGCGTTTTTCTTACCCGCGTTGACGGTTCGCTCGGCGAGCTTCTGCCCTTCGTCGTTCACCTCGACCGATGCCGTCTTTTCGCCGATGACGCAACCGACCAGATGGCCATCGCTGCGCTTGTAGAAGCCCGGAATCGTGCCCTCGCGGACGAATCCGACGCGCGTCCAACTGGAGACCTCGTCTTTTTCGACGAGCAAAATCACCTTCTCCACCCCCTCGCGACGCGCGACGTTCTGGATGAAAAGGCGCTTTGCCGGAAGCGCTCCCGATCGGAAGTCGATGACGCGGATCAATCCGATGCGGCGATTGAGCAAGAGACACAGGAAAGCGCTCTCGCTTTTGAAATGGAGCTCTTCGACGATCGGCTGCTGAGTTTCAGGGGCACGCGCGGCACTGGTCTTCGCCATGAAGGGATCCTCTTAGCGGATTGCGGCACCCGCAGCATGGAGCGCCGAAAACCGAGAAATTTTCGGGCCGCAAGGTTGCGCCCACCAGAGCACTTCGTCAAATGAACGACAAAACAGCTCGCCAAACCATTGAAATTACTTCGTATTTCATTCTCAGTCCCACGCGAAGGCCCACCACTTGAATCCGTCGGGGGCCGGAGGAGCAAGCGGCGATTGGCCATAAGGCCAGCCCTCGACCACGCCATCACAGCGGAGTTCCTCCACCCATTGCTCCACGATCGACTTCGGTGCTGACGTCAGAACGTGAATGTTCTCGGCCATGGGCCAGCCGTTGGGAACATCGAAAACGATGTCGGAGAGATCGTAGATGTTGATGAGCACGGCCCTGACGTCTTCACGAGAACGAATGACCTTCAATCGCTCGTAGAAAAAGTCGAGTCCGAGCTCACCCTCGAGATTCGGAGCGATTGAAGCCGGCTGCGTATTGCCGTTGAAAAACTCCTCCAAGCTCACCACTGGGGGCGGCTGTTGATGGCGCCAGTCCGGCGTACGGAAACCCTGCTCAAAAATTTTCGTCAGAAGCTTTGCGCGAGGCGACATCGTCATCGCTTGCGGTGATAGCAGCCACAAGACAAAAAGCCGGGCCCACGAATGTGGACCCGGCTTTTCTGTGAGTTGATCCGAGTCTTGGCGGTCGCAACGAGGCGCCCGTCCAGCAAGGCGGGAGGAAGGAGCGGGCTTTTAGCCCGTGACTGACGACCAACGCCGCTGGACGGGATGCCTCGGCCACGAACGCTCAGCGCGCGGGAGCTTCGCGGAGCGCACGGTCAATCGCCTGCTGGAAGGCAGGGAACGGCTGTGCACCCTGAAGGAGGCGACCGTTGATGAAGAACGACGGCGTGCCGATCTCGGCGCCCGCGCGACGCACAGCTTCCATGTCCGCCTGGATGGCGGCTTGATGGGTGTGATTGTCGAGGGCCGCGCGGAAGCGGTTCATGTCCATGCCGGGGATCTGGGTGGCATAGCGCTCGAGGTCCGCGCGCGAGAGGGCGCGTTGATTCTCGAAGAGCGTGTTGTGGAACTGCCAGAACGCGTCCGCTCCACGCTGCGCGAAGACTTCCGTCGCCGCTTCGGCAGCCGGGCCTGCCTCTTGGTGGAAGGGCAGCGGATAGTTACGCCACACCAGACGCACGCGACCCGCGTAGGTCTCCATGATCTGCTCGATGGTCGGACCCACGCGGCTGCAGAAGGGGCACTGGAAGTCACTGAAGATCTGGATGGTCACGGGCGCGTTCGCGGCACCACGGGTCGGCGCATTGCGCGGAACGGCGATGTCGTAGACGCGATCCGCATCGGGAGCCGCGGCTTCCGGTTGCGCGGCCGCACCCGCAGGCGCCGGGAGCATCACGGGCTGGGTCGCGCCGTCTGCGATGAGCGCTTCGTACACACGGGCGCGAGGAGTGCCCGCCGAAACGCGCTCACGAGCGCGCGTCATTTCCTGGTCGATCACACCCTGGAACGCCTCGAAGGGCTGCGCGCCACGGAGGTTACGACCATTGATGAAGAACGACGGTGTGCCGCTCGCGCCGAGCGAACGAGCGAGCGTCTGATCCGCTTCGATGGCGGCTTGATGGGTATGACCATCGAGCGCCGCGCGGAAGCGGTTCATGTCGAGACCCACCTGCGTCGCATAACGCTCGAGGTCGGCACGCGTGAGCGCGCTCTGGTTTTCGAACATGAGGTCGTGCATGCGCCAGAACGCATCGGCGCCACGCTGAGCAAACGCTTCCGATGCCGCTTCGGCGGCGGGCATCGCGTTGTCGTGGAAGGGCAGCGGGTTGTGCTTGAACACGAAGCGCACGTCGCGGCCGTAGCGCTCACCGATCTGATCGAGCGTCGGACGCACGCGGCTGCAGAAGGGGCACTGGAACTCGCTGAAGATCACGATGGTGACGAGCGCATCTGCGGGGCCGCGGGTGGCCGAATTGCCCACCGGCACCCGATAGATGGCGCTCGGGTCGGGCTGAGGACGCGCCGGCGGCGCCTTGGCGGCCGCGCCTGCGCCTGCGGGCTCTGCGGCAGGCGCCGTGCGCGCACCACGCATGAGCGCAGCGTAGAGCTGATTGCGCGGGGTGCCCTGTGCGATCTGCGCGTTGGCGCGACGAATCTCGTCGTCGATGACGGTCTGGAACTGCTCGGCGGGCTGCGCGCCCATCAGCTGACGACCGTTGATGAAGAAGGCGGGCGTGCCGCGGGCGCCGATCTGCGCGGCCGCTTGCTTGTCGCGCTCGATCGAAGCCTGATGCGTGTGATTGTCGAGCGCCGCGCGGAAGCGGGTCATGTCGAGGCCCTGTTGCTGTGCATACTGCTCGAGCTGCTCACGGCCCAGCGCGCGCTGGTTCTCGAAGAGCACGTCGTGCATGCGCCAAAAGCCCTCGTCCCCACGCTGCGCGTACGCTTCGAGCGCGGCCTCGGCGGCGCCCGGCGCGTTCTGGTGGAAGGGCAGCGGATTGTTGCGCCACACCACGCGAACATCGCGGCCATAGCGCTCGACCAAGCCGTCCATGGTCGGGACGACGCGGCTGCAGAAGGGGCACTCGAAATCGCTGAACACAGCGATGGTCACGAGCGCGTCATCAGGACCACGCTGCGGCATCGAGTCGGCCACATCGACGCGGAAACGCTCGACGTCGTCCGCGAGCGTCGGCCCCCCAGCGCCGGCGCCCTCGTCGCGACCGTCGTTCGCCGCCATCGCGATCTCTTCACTCGATGCGCTGCTCCCACGACCCGTCAAATGACCGATCATCAACCCACCGACGAACGCGATCAGGATCGCGATCACTGCCGACGGCAGGCTCATCATCCCGGTGGGCTGCACCGGGGTCTTGTTCGAACTCTTGCTAGCCATAAAAAATCCTCTCGTGACGTGCAAAAGCCGGATCTCCGGCCAAGCACGGCGAACACTAAAAACTTAAAAATGTTTGAAAACGACCTGTGTCATGGGCGAGCGGAGCTCGCCGTCGACACTCGCGGAGGCCGATCGATGCGACCGCGAACCCCACTCGAAGGTCGTGATTCATCAGCGATGAAATCGAGGATGACGCTCGAAGCGCACCCGAACTCCAGAAGCGAGCCGATCGAAACCACCAGAGAAGACGCGAGCGTGCTTCGGTGTGGAGCTTCCCCCGAATTGTCCCGCTGACAGCGCGGGTCATCCGGTGAAATGCACCAAAGCACGGGGCCGCGTGGGCCGTCGGGTGTCGCGGCTAGAGCTTCTGCAAGCGGATCGAGCGTTTCATTCAGATCGGAGTCGAGCCCCACTTCACGGCTGTCCGACACCGCTTCGCTCGGAAACGCATCCGAGAAAAGATCCGGTCCGACGCAAAAACAATCTTCTGCCGCAGCCGGACCCGCGAGGCCCAGCGTCGCCAAAGCGAGCGCTGCGAAGAAGAAACGCATCATAGACAAAGCCGTCGGGAGTCTAGCGTCCGATTCAAAGCTGGCAAGAGAGCTGCAAATGCAGCTGTTTCGTGAAAGTTGCGCTGAGTTTGCTCCCGATCATACCTGCCATTAGGCTCGCGTTCGGAGACGACTCATGGCGATGTTCACCGGTACCCTTCCTGCTCTGATTACTCCCTTCCGCGATGGCAAGGTCGATGAGAAGGCGCTTCGTGAGTTGGTGGATCGCACGATCGAAGGAGGCGTCGATGGGCTCGTCCCGTGCGGCACGACTGGTGAATCTGTCGCGCTCGACGAGGAGGAATACACGCGCGTCGTGCGTGTGGTGGTCGAGCAGGCGAAACGTCGTGTGCCGGTCATCGCTGGCGCTGGCACCGCATCGACGCGCCACACGATTCACCTCGCGACCATCGCACACGAAGCGGGCGCCGATGGCCTCTTGCTCGTTTGTCCCTACTACAATCGGCCCACCCAAGCCGGCCTCGAAGCTCATTTCCGAGCTGTCGCCAAGGCGGTTCCGATGCCGACAGTGCTCTACAATATTCCGGGGCGCACGGGGGTCGATCTCGGACTCGAGACGCTCGTTCGCCTCTCGGATGTGAAGTCCATCGTCGCCATCAAAGAAGCGACTGGCAACGTGCAACGCTCCGAGCAAATCGTCACTCGACTCGGCGATCGTCTCGATGTGCTCTCTGGAGACGACGTGCTGACCCTGCCCATCCTCGGGGTGGGCGGCAAAGGTGTGATCAGCGTGACGGCCAATCTCCTCCCCAAAGAAACGAGCGACGTCGTTCGTCTGTGGAATGCGGGCGACCTCGCGGGCGCGCGTGATCTGCACCTCAAGCTCACACCGATCCACGAGAGTATGTTCGTCGAGAGCAATCCCGGACCGATCAAAGCGGCCATCGCCGAAGACGGGCACATCGCAAAAGAGATCCGCTTGCCGCTCGTATGGCCCGAGGCGAGTTCGGTCGCGAAGGTGCGCGCCGCGTTGCTCGCTGCTGGATTCCGCTCGTGAGCGAGCACACGATCAACATCGCTGTGCATGGCGCGACCGGGCGCATGGGACGCGCGATCGTCCGCGCGCTTCGCGACGACGCAAGCTTCGCGATCGCGGCTCTCTTCGATCGAGGCGCGAGCAAACGGCTCGAACACGTGGATGTCGTGATCGATTTCTCTACGCCCGAAGCGACTGCCGCGATGGCGCGCGAATGTCTTCGGTCGAAGACCAAGATGGTGATCGGCACGACGGGGCTCGATGCGAGCGCCCACGAGGCCATCGATGCTCTCGCTCGGGTCGCGCCTGTGATCGTCGCGCCGAATACGAGCGTCGGGGTCACGGTGCTTTTGCATTTGGCGGCTGAAGCGGCGCGGCTCTTGGGCTCCGAGTTCGATGCCGAAATCGTCGAGATGCATCACAAGAAAAAGATCGATGCCCCGAGCGGCACCGCGCTCGCGATGGCGTCCCAGGTCGCAAAGGCGAAGGGCTTGGACGAGAGCGCGTTCGTGCATGGCCGAAGCGGCAAAGTCGGCGCGCGTCCTGCGGAGCAGATTGGCATCGTCGCGCTGCGTGGAGGCGATGTCGTGGGTGATCACACGCTCGTCTTGGCGGGGCCCGGCGAACGGATCGAGCTCACTCATCGCGCCCATGATCGCTCGCTCTTCGCGCTCGGCGCGCTGCGCGCTGCGCGCTGGCTCAGCGCATGTGAAACGCCTGGACGCTATGGGATGCGCGACGTGCTTGGAGTGGGCGGAAGCAACCTTTGAGTCGAGCGCGCGATAAGCGTCTCCATGCGGCATTTCAAACTGGGTATCGCGCTCCTTCTGCTCGCTTCTTGCGCCAACCTCCAAGGTGGCTCCGGAGACTGTCTGTTACGAATTCATGGCGTCGAAGAGCAAGGCCATCTCGTATTGGACGGCATCGACCACGGCCCCATCCGTGCGGATCACATCTTCCCGGAGATGAGTTCTGGCATGCATGTGATCGAACTGCGGCGGGATACCCTCATCGTATCTCGGACCGCGATTCAGATCCCTTCCGGAAGTCGCGCGGACATTCATATCGACGTTCCGCGCCCTATGCCCTCGCCCCCGATCGTGCGAGCTCCTCCCAACTCAAAGCCCGCCCCCTCGAATCCGGAGCCCGCATCGCATGCGGAGGACGCGGAGGTTCTCGAACCACTCGAAGAGGAAACCGCACCCGAACCTGCTCCTCGTCGTCCGAACACCTCGCATCGTTCCGAGAGTCCTCCACCTGAAACTCAGTCATCTTCCCCTGAACCGCTCGAAGATTCACGCACATGGGCACGTCGAGTGCTGGATGTTCCAAGCGCACCGACCTCGACGGAGAGGTCTCCGGAATCGCAGCTCCCCACCCAACCTCCACGGGACGAGACGCTCCGCGCGATGACCTTCCTTCACACTCCGATCGCCGCATGTGCCGACGGTCAACATGGAACGGCCACGGTTCGCCTGCGCGTCATGGGCGCCACGGGACGCGTCTCGGAGGTGCAAGTCACCGGCCACTTCGCAGGAACGCCCGTGGCCGCGTGCATCGAAAGAGTCGCCCGCACAGCATCGTTTTCGCCGTTCGGAAGAACCTGGATCGACATCAATTACCCGTTCCGGCTCTGACCAGAGCTCTCGCTGAACGAGCCAGGCGACGGGAGGATTTTTCGCACAAGCTCTAAAATCGAGCCATCGTACGGCTGATGTGCCCTTGCGGAAGTGGATTCGAATACGAAGCATGTTGTGCGCGCTTTCATCGGGGTGCTTTGCCCGAAACCGCGGAAGAGCTGATGCGCGCACGCTATTGCGCATTCGTGAAAGGCGAACATGCATTTCTTTGGCGCACGCTGCATCGCGATCACGAAGATCGCGCGGGTTCTGAGCGTGTGTTCCGTGAACGTCTCATCGCTCATTCGAAACGCGCTCGTTACCGCTCGCTCGAGGTGCTCGATCGCGAAGGTCCCGATGAGACTGGCATCTGGCGCGTGCTCTTTCGCGTCCGAGCCTCCTTCGCTGGCAAGGATGCTTCGTTCGTCGAGCTCTCGAGCTTTGCAGCAGACGAAGCCGAACTCAAATACATTTGCGGAACGACGAGACCGGCGCGCGGAGCGCAGATGACATCGATTCATGAATTCGAGAGTTGATTGGCTACTTCATCACGTGGCGATATACGAATAGCCCGCTCAATATCTTTGGTGCGAAGAATGTGCTCTTTTCGGGCATGACGATATCCGGATTCGATAGACCAGCATCCGCCACCGCGATGAGCTCATCGATCGATACTGGATGAAGCGCGATTGCAAGGTCGTATTCCCCTCGATCGACGACCGCTTTCATCGCATCGAGCTGCGACTCCGGATAATAATCGAAGTGCTTCGGATCTTGGATCATCGAGTGTGTCAGACCGAGCTTCGGATAGAGCTCTCGCTCCAATATCGAGCAATCGAGTCGAGAGACGACATCGGTCGGGATCTCTCTCGCATCGAGCACATACGCGCCCTCTTTCGAATAAAGACAAAACTGATGTTTGTCTGGCGTTCGCAAGGTGTCCGTCTTACGAAGCACGAGCTCCTTTTTCACCTCGGAGAAGGGGCGCACTCCCGTCACCACACGATCATACGCTTGGATGCGCGCTTCCTCGGTCACATATACGAGTGCGTGTGTCTGCGGATTGAGCAGCGCCGCGTGATAACGGTGATGACCATCCGCGATGTAGAAGGGTCGCGTCGCCAGCGTGGCTTTGATCTCCTGTCCCAGCGCGCTCGCCTCAGGAACGCACCAGACACGCGACTCGATGCCGTGAAGGTCGTTTTGTCCTTCGAGATCGGTACGGAATGCATAGAGCGGTGCTGCTGATTTCGCCTTCGCCGCCACGGCGCCGATCGGCGAACGAGTCAACGCGAAGACGGGGCCGAACGTGTGGGAAGTGGCCCGTGACAGCGCGATGCGTCCTTTGACTTTGTCGTCGAACGTCTTTTCGTGACGGATGATCTGCTTGTCCGCGTAAGGTGTCACCTCGGCAGCGACGAACACCCCCGTGCGCGTTTCGTGTCCGTTCCAGGTTTGCTCGTAGATATAATAAGAAGGTTCATCGTCGACGACGAAGGCGCCTTCGCGCTTCAAGCGCTCGAAGGCTTCGGCCGGATGTTCGCCGAGCGTGACGTGATAGAGCGAGAGCGCACGCGACGCGAGGAGCGCCTCGAGCCGGCTGCCCTTCTTGATGACGTCGTAAGGTGGAGCGCTCACGAGCGCGACGTGCTCGGGGGCGGGACGCAAACCAGTGAGACCGATCGTGGCAACCATGCTGCCCATTCTTGATAACGCAGCTGAAAAAAGGCAAGGTCGGACCCTTGTCAACCGCGACCGAGCTCACACCGGGTGAACTCTTCGATGGTCGATTCCGCCTCGTGCGCGAAATCGCTCGCGGCGCCATGGGCACGGTGTGGGAAGCCGAGGCCCAAGGCACACGGGTCGCGCTCAAAGTGCTGCGCAGAGAGCTCCACGCGGACGTCTCCATCCGCCGCCGCTTTCGCCGCGAAGCATCGATCCTCAAGTCACTCACGCATCCTTCGGTCGTGCGCATGCTCGACTTTGGTCATGCCGCCGAACACGAGCGCTCGTACACCGTGATCGAGTTCCTCCAAGGTGAAACCCTCGAATCACGGCTCGTCCGTGAAAGGAAACTTTCACCGCGCGCTCTCGCACCGCTCCTCGACGCCATCGCCAGCGGGCTCTCGGCCGTCCATGCGCACGGCATCATCCACGGAGACTTGAAACCTTCGAATCTTTTCCTCGTCGAGGACGATGAAGCACGAGTCAAGATCGTCGATTTTGGGCTCTCCAAGATCGACGGACTCGAACGCTTGACACGGACCGGTGAGCTCACGGGAACTCCGCTCTATCTCGCCCCCGAGCTCCTCAAAGGTGAGCGCGAACTGGACGCTCGTCTCGATCAATACGCCATCGCCGTCGTGCTTTACGAAGCGCTCGCTGGCCAACATCCATTCGAAGCGCGCAAACATCCTGGCGCGCTGATGTTCGATATCGTGATGGGCAAAAGCCAACCCCTTGCGGCGATCGCTCCCGAGCTCGGAGAAGCCCTCTCCGCGGTCGTCTCGCGCGCGATGGCGCCCTCCCCGCAATCCCGTTTCCCTGACATGGTCGCCCTTTCGACCGCGTTCACGAAAGCCATCGAAGGAGTCGATTGATGCTGCCTGCCACCCCACCCCGCTCGAGACTTCGTGGTCGCATCGACGTGCATGTGCTTCGAAGCGCGGTCCTCGAAGGCAATCCGCTCGGCGATCCGAGCGATCGCGAAGTGCTCGTCTATACGCCTCCTTCCTACGACGCGAGCAGCTCACGCCGCTATCCGCTGGTGATGATCCTCGCTCCGTTCGCGGCAACGAATCGCTCGATCGTCAACTTTCGACTCTGGGAGCCAACGACGTTCGAGCTCTACGAATCGCTCCTCGAACGCGGTGAAGCGGATGAAGCCATCTTGGTTTCACCCGACGCATGCAATCGTTGGGGCGGCAGCCAATTCCTCGATTCGAGCGCGAGCGGTCGATATCAAACACATGTGGCAGACGAGGTCATCGACTTCGTCGATCGCCACTATCGCACCCTCGCCGAGCGCGCTGGAAGAGCGGTCGTGGGTCGAAGCTCGGGAGGATTTGGTGCCTTGCGGCTCGGCCTCGATCGCCCCGAGATCTTCGCCGCGCTCGGAAGCCACGCTGGAGATGGGCTCTTCGACGTAAGCATTCGCCCCACGTTCACGAACGCAGCGATCGCATTCGATCGCGAAGGCGGGCTCGACGCGTTCATCGCGCGCTTCGAAGCGACTGGGCCCAAAGACGCATTCGACTTCGATGCGATCTCGATGCTCGCATGTGCAGCCGCCTATACGCCGGAGACGAACGCACCCTTCCCCCATGTCGCGCTGCCCTTCGATACGAAGACTGCCTTGCCAGTACAGAGCGTATGGGAACGTTTTCTCGCTCACGATCCCGTCACCCGATTGACGCGCGATCCCAACGCGCTCGCGTCCGCGAAATTTGTTTTCCTCGATGCCGGAGATCGGGATGAGCACGGGCTTCAGTTTGCGGCGAGGAGCATGGCCGAGCTCCTACGTACACGTGGAGTTCCTTGCGAATATCAAGAGTTCAAAGGGGGACATCGATGTACGCATGCGCGCTACGCCATCTCGTTGCCGCTTCTCATCCGGGCCCTCCTACGCTGAATCTTTGCCCGATTGCACGTCGATCGATCCGAATCGCTCACAATGAAGTACGATGCACAGCGTGGTCGCGAGCGGCGTCATGGCGTATGCTCTCCGCCACGCTTCTCGAACCCGAACGGACTCTTTCTGAAAGAGACATGTCCGAGGCCTCTCGAAAAACACAGCTCATGACCAAGAAGACGGCTTCGAAGACCTCAGCAAAGCCTGCAGCCCGCGCCTCGCGGAGCGCAGCGGCACACGCCACCTCGAATGGACGCACGGCTGCAGCTGAGGCAACCACCGCCAAAGCAAACCCGACCAAACTCGCCGCTGCACCAAAGGTCGCAGTCAAAAAGCCGGGGGCGCGAGCGGGCGTCAAATCTGTTGAAACCCAGGCTGAAGCCGCCCCGTCGCCCGAAGTGCAAGCGACTGCGCCGGAGACGCCCGAGGTTCTTTCAGACCAACACGCCGAGCCGGAAGCCCCTCAGAACGACACCGCGGCAGGGATGGATTCGCCGAAATCGAGCGGCGCCGCGGAGCTCGCAGAGCGGCTCGTCGACACCAACGACAGCGCTGCGGTCGGCACACACGCAGAGCATTTGATGAGCGACAAGCCCACCGTCGCAACGGCTTCGGCGCGCATCCTCGAAGAGGTGCTCACGCGCAAGCCCGACATGCTGGTGCCCGTGATCGACAAGCTCGTGCACGTCGTCACCATCGGCCCCAAGCGCTCCGTTCAAATGGCTGCGGCCGCGCTCCCGGTCATGGCGCGCCTCGCCCCCGCGCGGGTGGCCCGCCATTTGCCGATGCTCACCGAGCGATTCGCTCAATCCTCCGATCACGGCAAAGATGGGCTCGTTTCGACATTCGCGGCTCTGTGCACGGCGTCGGTGGCTTATCAAAAGCGGCTCGAACCCGTACTCGAGCTCGCGCTCTCGACCGCTGAGCCCAAAACGCTCCATCGTTGGACGGAGATCGTGTTGCCATCCCTCAAAGGGGAACCACATGCACATGCACGTGCTGTGGTCGAAGAGCGGCTGAATCACATTCCGCGGCCCTTGGCCCAGCCGATCGCGACATTTCTCGGGATCAAGTTGAGGCCCGCGGCTCGCTGAACTGCGGGCACCGTCGGGTCCGGCTGGACACGGATGATTTCGAATGGAGGCAAGCGCCTTCGAACTGATTTTCCTCGGGCTCGTGGGGCTCGTGGCGGGGTGGATCAATACGGTCGCAGGTGCGGGATCGCTTTTGCTTCTGCCGGCTTTGATGTTCACCGGCCTCGATGCCAATGCCGCCAACGCAACGAACCGACTCGGGATCTTGACCACGGCATTCGCGGCGCTCATTGGGTATCGACGAGCTGGACTTTCCATCGGAAAACATGAGCTGATCCTCACGGTTGCCGCCATGTTCGGTGGAGTTCTGGGGGCGTTCATCGCGACCCTGCTCAGTCCAGCAAAGATGCAGTTCGCGATTGTCCTCGCGATGGGCGTCATGCTCGTGCTCTCGTTCATCCCTGCGCGACGCCGCTCGCATCGCAGCCACGAAAAAACCGAAGATGGTTCGCGGGCGCTCGACCCGGCGCACACCCTGCCCTCACCGACGCCCACGATGATCCTCTGCTTCATCGGCATCGGTATTTACGGAGGCTTCCTTCAAGCAGGCCTCGGCATCGTCGTGCTGCTCTATCTCTCGATTGCACATGGAGTTTCGCTCATTCATTCGAATGTCGCGAAGAGCACGGTCACCTTCTCCCTTTGCATCGTCGCCATCCTCGTCTTCGGTGCGCGCGGCGAGACAATCGACCTCGCCCGAGGCGGAGTTCTCGCTGTTTCGAGCGCCATGGGGGGACTCCTCGGCGCCCGTTCAGCGACCCGTTTCGGCGAACCGCTGATCCGCGGGGTGGTCGTGATTGCTGTCATGGCGAGCATGGCAAAGCTCATCGTGGACCTCACCCGATGACCCATCGGAGGGACTCTGCATGACTTTTGTACAAAGGCGCACATTCTGCTACGGGTCAGCCATGCTTCTGCGCACGTCCTTCTCGATACCGCTCCTCGGATATGTGATCGCATCGCTTTGCATGGCGGGATGTGGAGGCCGCAGCAGCGCACCTCCCACCGCGATCGGAAGCGACGACTCAGCGCGAACCGGTGCCCCCGATGGTTGGCCGCGTGTGCTCGTGGTGGGCCCAGGAACGGGGCCTGCGCTCTTCCTCGGACCAGAAAACGAATCCCCCGCCATCGGGTACATCTCGACAGGAACGCGCGTTCGGATCGATGGGCCGCCTCAGAACCGTCGCGTTCCCGTGACTGTCGCGGGAGGCCTCTCTGCCCGCGGCTGGATCCCGCTTGGGCGCGTGGGTGCGTACACCTCGCAACGAGGACGCATCGAAGGAACACCAACCTACGTCGGCGTCGGCGATTTCGTGAGCATTTTGGATCGCACGGAGAGGGGCTTCCGCGTGGAGATCGCGCCTTGGCTCGGACGTACCGAAGAGGATCGACTCGGCCCCTGGACCGCCGAGTTGCCGGCCGATTGGCTCACCGATGAGCGCCCTTCAGGCGCCGATTCGGGGCTCAACCCGGGTGCCAACAAGCGTCTCCCTCTGGGTCGTGAAATTCCCGTCTACGATCGACCCAACGGAAGCGTCATCGCGACCATCCCGCCGAGTGATCCACCCCACACGATCGTCGCGCTCCGAGAGCAAAACGGTTGGTCGGGTGTTCGCGTGGGTGTGGGGCCTTTCCTCGTCGGTTATGTTCAAGGTGAGTTCGAAGCCGCCGAGGCGGCTCCCGCCGCCGTGTGGCAGGCGCCCCGCGCAGCGGATGGAGAAATGCCGATTCGCATCGCCGAGGAGCAAGGACTTCTTCATCGAGTCTCAGCGGGCACTCGGGTGAAGTTCCTCGATCGCGTGATCGGACGTTTGCGCGGCCAGGGTTGGGCACGCGAGCTCTCACGGGTGAGCGGTGGACGCGTCGACGTGTTTATCGCGATCGATGATTCGACGGCCATCCGCGGCCTCGTCCAAGAGGGCGAGCTCACGCAGATCCGCACCGAGAACGCGGCCGAGACGAGCAGCGCCGAGCCGTGACCCATCGCGGTGTTCGCCTCGAGAGTGCGCGCCTCGTGCTTCGCCTCGCCGACATGCGCGAGGCGCGCCTCGTCGCCGCATATCTCGAACGCAATCGCGAGCACCTCGCGCCATGGGAGCCTGCGACACCGACGGGTTATTACACCGAATGGTATTGGCGCGAGCGCCTCGTTCAAATGCGCGGAGAGGAAGAGCAAGGACGTCAGCTTCGCCTGCATCTCTTCGAGAAGGATGCGAAGCCCGCGCGCATCGTGGGCGCGATTGGCCTCTCGAACATCGTGCGTGGCGCATTTCACTCTGCGCATCTCGGCTTCAGTTTGGATCACGCGTTGGAGGGTCGCGGGACCATGCGTGAGGCGCTCGAAACGACTCTCTCGTATGCTTTTGGTCCGATGAATCTCCATCGCATCGAAGCCAATCATCAACCCCACAACCTGCGAAGCGCAGGGCTATTGCGTCGCCTTGGATTCACGCCGACGGGTTATGCGCGCGATTATCTGCACATCGACGGCGCATGGCGCGACCATGTTCAGACCGCGCTGATCAATCCGAATTGGAAGATGCCTTGATACATCGAGCTGCGAACCCATGACGATCGAAGAGTTGATCCGCGAGGTGATTGCGTTCCGTGATGCCCGCGAGTGGGCTCGCTTCCACACCCCGAAGAACCTCGCGATGGGGCTCGGCATCGAGGCCGGGGAGCTCGCCGAGCTCTTCTTGTGGAAGGACGACGCGGAGATCGCAGAAGCGCTCGAAGATCCCGCATACCGTGAGAAGATCGCCCACGAGCTCGCCGACGTTCAGGTCTATCTCCTCTACCTCTCCGAGACGTTGAGCATTCCGCTCGGAGACGCCGTGCGCCGCAAGATGAAGTTGAACGCCGAGAAGTACCCTGTCGAGAAGGCGCGTGGAAACGCGAAGAAATACGACGAGCTCTGAGGCTTACGGGTATACGAAGGTCGTGTCGCCATCGGTCAGAATGGTTCTCCTTGCCAGATTATGTCGTCAGGTCTAAATTGAGACCCATGAACAGGTCTGAAAACGGCTCCGTTCCGGTGCTTCAGGTGGCGGATGACATCCTTCCCATAGGCGAGCTCAAAGCCCACCTTTCGGAGAAGATTCGGGAGCTTCGTGGGCGGCGGCGTCCCTTCGTCGTGACGCAGAACGGAAAAGCGGCGGCCGTGCTGCTTGCTCCCGAAGAGTTTGACCGCCTCACAAACCAGGCGCGGTTTGTCGCTGCCGTTCAGGAGGGGCTCGATGATCACGAAGCGGAGCGAGTTGTCAGTCATGAAGAACTGGGACGCCGCCTCGACGAGCGCTTCGGAACCATCAGCGAGAAGAAGTAAATGGTTCGCTGGACCGCACGTGCCGTCGCGGACCTCATCAAGATCGGCGACTACATCGCGTTTGATAACCCAACGAAGGCCCGCTCATGGGTCGAGCGACTCAGGCAGCACGCGCTTCGCGCAGTGGAGATGCCATACGCGGGACGCGTCGTGCCCGAAATCAACCGGAGCGATGTGCGCGAGACGTTCCTACGCACCTATCGGATTGTCTACCGGATCGTCGATGACGGCATCGTCGTGCTCACCGTGTTCGAGGGGCATAGGCTGCTCGGAAACCTCGATCCCGACACAGACGAGTGAGGCTTGCCGTGGTTGTCGTCGGTGACCAACTGCGTTGCCGGCGACCACCTCTTTCCAGTTCACTCGCTTCGCCGTTGTGCCTTGGCGGCGGCCCCGTCCTCGGGCGAATGGCGGATGTCGAGGGCGATGCGTGACGCGCCGTCGGACGCTTCGAAGAGTTCGATGACGATGCTTTGGACTCTCCCGACCGTTCCGACCTCGACTACCATTCTCCAATTCGAATGCGGCATGCTCTTCGGCGACGATCGCCGTCGTCGCGTTCTCCTCGATGATTCTGCCACACTGTCGAATCGACCTATGTCAGAAGCTCGTACCTGGTGAGTGCCCACTCATCGAACTCGAATAGCGCGTCGACCCCGTCGTAATCGAGAAGCGCAACGAACATCGACCATCTCGTCGACGCACGAGTCGGTAAAACGAGCTTGTCTACGTCGAAGTTCGATAAATCGAGGTGCTCCTCAGGAGGAAGCTTACGATTTGCCTCGACTTGCTCGTGGTGCAGGTACGCGTCGACCCAGGGTTGGATGTGAGAGACATAGTTCTCCTTGTAGATAAGGAAGAACGTGGCCGACACGGGATCTGTGATCTGCGTGCCCACGGGCAATCGAGCGAGTATGCAAAGGACGGTCTCGTCCTGCTTGTTTAGAACGAGGCCGCGCTTCTGTTGGCGAGCGATATCTTCATCAAAAGAGGTGGAGAAGAGAAGCTTTGGTAGATGATCCGATGTCATGCGTACGAGTACCTACCACGGATGCGTGTTCGGAATGACTCTCATGCGTCCCGTGCACTTCGGACAGACGGTGATGACACGCCTGAGGAACCAGCAAACCCATCGTGCGCCGAAGCAGATGAGGTCGCAAGCGAGCTGCATTGCGCGTCGCAACGGTCCTCTTCTTTCACATTGCGTCTCTGAAGCTGTTCATCGACGCTCGTTCCGACCTCGACTACCATTTCTCCAATTCGAATGCCCCACCTTCTCATGCTCGTTGGGCTCGGATTGCTCGTGGGTTGTCATCCACCGATCGATCCTCCGACCGATCCCGAGCTCATGATTGCACCTCCTACGGCGATCACATCTCCAACACTGGGACCGTGTGCTGAAGGTTGGACCGAATCGTTCTCCGACGAAATCATGGTGTGTGAACCGGATGCACCACGTGATTGTGGGTCTGGTCAGGTCGCGTTCATCGGAGAACGCGCCTGCCATGAGCATGGTGTGGCTTGTCCATCCGGAACGTACGCCGAAGCCATCCCATCTGATGCGACTGTGCTTTACGTCGCTCGCGATGCAGTCGCGGATGGAGATGGATCGCTCGCGCGGCCTTTCACTTCGATCGCTTCCGCCTTGGGAGCTGCAAGACCGAATACGATCATCGCGATTGGAAGAGGGGTCTATGCGGAATCACTTCGCGTTGCACACAACGTGACTCTGTGGGGTGCCTGTCCTGCCGAGACGCGGGTTGTTTCGCCCACGGAAGAACCTGCGTTGCACCTTGTAAGTGGCACCGTCGAGATTCGGAATCTGAGCTTCGAGGGTGGTTCGATCACCCTGAGAGCCGGGGGCACTCGCACGCGCCTTTGGATGGAAGAGGTCGCGATCACAGATGCGGAACACATTGCGCTCGGCGTGACCGAGGGTGCCGTGGTCGAAGGTCGAGGCGTGGTGATCGCACATACTGGGGAGCATGGAATCATCGCGATGCGTGGAGCGCATCTGCACATCACGCAGATCGATATTTCGGACACGACAGGACATGTGCTTGCCACGGACCCTGGGACCGAAGCTGTTTTCGAGAAGGCGCGCTTCTGGTCGCCGCGGATCGAAGCGACGACGGGTCACGCATCATCACTCAGCATTCGAGATGGCGCGAAAGTCACGTTGGAGGAGGGAGTCATCGAGGGGACCCTCGGCGTGGTGGCGCTCGTGCGTCATGATGGAAGCGCGCTGACCCTCGATCGGATCGTGGTTCGAGAGAGCGCGCCCGATTTCGGCCTCGGCCTTTGGGCAACCGGAAACGGCTCACTCAATATCCGCCGTACACGCATCGACGACAGCGCTGGCAACGGGATTTCTATCTTCAACGGTGCACACGGAACGCTCTCGGATGTGGTGATTCGCCGGACGATCACGCAACACGAGGACGGGTGGGTAGGATCGAGCATCTATGCGAATCGCGCCAGTATCACAGCGGCCCGAGTTGCGATCGTGGGTGGACAAGCCAATGGCGTCACGAGTCACGATGCGGCGTTGGTGTTCGAGGATATCGAGATTCAGAATCTGCTGCCGATTCCGGGAGACCTTGGTGATAGCGCGCTCGCAATCTGGACAAAAGACTCGACACTCACGGTCAACCGACTTCGAATCTCTCACGTAGAAAATGCCATCATCGCAATGGCGAGTGATTTGATGATCCGCGATCTCACGATCGAGGAAACCGGCGGAAGTTCCAGTCACGAGATCAGCGGAATGGCCATCGCCGCCACCTTCGGCTCCCGCATCGCGCTCGAGCGCATGTCAATTTCAAGAGCACGTTCGGTCGGGATCTTTGCCGAGGGGCAGTCCGAGGTCATCGCGACTGACGCGCGCATCTCACAAACGATGGAGCGGCACTGCGCAGGTGGATGCGGAGACGCAACCTTCGGCTTTGGCCTCATCGCAGCCCGGGAAGGCCATGTCACCGCCGAGCGGTTCGAGGTCGTCGAAAGTGCGCTCGCCTGCGCCCAAATCGCGGAGGGTGGAGAGATGGACCTCCGAGATGGCATCCTCGGTTCGAGCCCGTTCGGAATCAACGTACAAGATGCAGACTACGACATTCGTCGCGTTTCGAACGGCGTTGCCTACCTCAACATCGAGCGCAACATCGATCGGTCGGGACGTAGAGTTCCGGCCCCGAGCATCCCAGTGCTGCCATCGCCTCAATGAACAACACAGCGCGAGGTGGCGCGCCACTGCCCGAGAGCTCATTTGTCCGCGGGCGCCATCGAGTCGCGAGCGAGGCGGTCTGCGCGCTTGAGCAATGTGGGGATTCGGTGGGGCCCGTGCATCGAGCGGACGATATCCGCCGCTTCTTCCGAATGCAGACCGATGGCAGTGACGAAGAGCGGGCGTTCGCTTTGTCCGCGATGGACCAAGACAGCGGGGGCGTCACGAAATGCGCTCTTCGCGACGCCGATGACCGGGAGCCCTCGAGTTGCCTCATGAAGTGCGTGGCCCAAGCCAGGTCGCGATTGTCCGAGCCACACATATCCATCGACGAAAAGGGCGCGGAGTTTGGGTGCCCGCTCCTGCGCACGCTCGACGAGCGTCGTCAGATAGCGCAGCTCGCGGCGATAGAAATGTCCGGGCTCATACGGTTCGGCCGATCCAGGAGAAACGGATTCGAACTCGAACGCAATGGCGTCGGATTTGGGATCGAGAAACGCCACACAAGCGGCGCCCACCGAATCATCGCCATACTGAACATCGAGCGCGAGATACATCGTCATTGGTTCTCGATGGCTCGCGCGATTCGCACGAGCGCGTCATCGATGCTCAAGGCGGGCTCGCCCATCGAATAGAGATGCGCGCCAAAGCGCTCGTGGACAGCTGCGAGCGCTCGCACCAGCCGTTCGAAAGCCGCGCGCTCTCTTGCGGTGGGTGCACAGCCTCGAACATCATCGGGGCTTTCGAAGCTGACGACGAACCCCGTCTGTGGGCCTGAGATCGCACCGATGCAAGCCGGGTCTCCGATGAGCTCGGTGATCCAAAGCTCGACCTCCTCTCGAGGTTCGGCCGCGTCGAAACCGACCAGGAACGTCCGGAGCATGTCATCGAAGGGATGAATGCCGACGTCCTGCCATTCTGCGAGTTCGCGGAAGGGCCATTCGGAAGCCTGCCCGTCATGGCCGAGCATGGCCCAGAAGTCATCGTCACTAGGACGCATGTCTCCGTAGACGAATGCAATCCGGAACCATTTTGGTGGGAGAAACCAGCGCAATATGGGCAATGAGCGCCACATTCGATGCATGTTGTGCGCGCGTCTGAGAATTGCAAGGAAGAACTCATGGCCACGCTCCGCGTATAGTCATGCGATGAGCGCGAAGCGAAAGCCGCCGGGTTCACCGCGTACCTCGAGCATGGGCGCGCCTTTTCTCCGTCGCATCACGAGCCTGCCGGAGCAGAGCGACCCCACGCGCTATCCGTTCAACGTCCCCGCCATCGCGCAGGGGATCGACCTGCCGCTTCGGAGCAAGGTGACGTTCTTCGTCGGCGAAAATGGCAGCGGCAAGTCCACGCTGCTCGAGGCCGTCGCGGAGTGCTGCGGCTTCAATCCCGAAGGCGGCAACCGCGATCATCATCGGGCCGTGTTCGCCGATCGGTCGCCGCTCGCGCAAGCCCTGCACCTGTCGTGGCTGCCAAGGGTCACCGAAGGCTTCTTCCTTCGAGCAGAGAGCTTCTACAACTTCGCCACCTACATCGATTCGGTCTCAGACCTGCGCGCCTACGGCGGCAAGTCGCTGCACGCGCAGTCGCACGGCGAATCGTTCCTCGCGCTCTTCAAGAACCGCTTCGAGCAAGGGCTCTACATCTTGGACGAGCCCGAGGCTGCGCTATCGCCTCAACGGCAACTCGCCTTCCTCAAAATCATCCACGACCTCGCGACGCCGGGCCACGCACAATTTCTCATCGCCACGCATTCGCCGATCATCTTGAGCTATCCGGAGGCGGTGGTGTTCAGCCTCGATGGAGACTCGATCGTCGAAGTCGACTACCGCGAGACGACACACTTCACCCTCACGCGCGACTTCCTCAACTCGCCAGAGAGGTTCTGGAAGCACCTCTTCCACACGGACGAGGATAAGGAAACCTGACTCACCCCTGGCTGATCGGCCCGCTCGGCCTCAAGCTCTGCTCTCGATGTCGGAAGAGCATTTCACCCGTCGCGAGGTCATAGAAACCATCGTCGCCGCTGGCGTCCTCGCCACCACCGGTTGCACGCCACCGCGCGCCGCTCGTCGCTCGACGTCTGAAGGGCGTGCCATCCTCGGCCTCACGCCCCTTGGATTTCAGTGGCCGACACGCGAGCCTTTCCTCTTCTGCGTGCACCATGACGACCACTATCCGCGCGGCAACGCGCAGATGGGCCCGCAAGCGTCGCTCGCGGGGCGCAACATCGGTAGCGACTTCGAGGGGATCGACGGCTGGCGCATGTACCACGGAGAGGTCGTGCCTGGCTTTCCGGAACACCCACATCGCGGCTTCGAGACCGTGACGGTCGTGCGTCGTGGTCTCCTCGATCATTCGGACTCGATGGGCGCCACTGCGCGCTATGGCGGCGGCGATGTTCAGTGGCTCACGGCGGGGCGCGGCATCCAGCACGCCGAGATGTTCCCGCTGGTTCAGAGCGACGCCGAGAACCCCACCACACTCTTCCAGATCTGGCTGAACCTTCCGCGCGCCCACAAGATGGTCGAGCCGCACTTCGCGATGTTGTGGAACGAGCACATGCCGGAGCGGCGAGTGCATGACGACGAGGGGCGCGCGACGGAGATCACGGTGATCGCCGGGCACCTCTCGATCGATGGCCAGCAGACCGCACCGCTGCCGCCGCCGCCGAGCTCGTGGGCTGCCCGCGAAGAGAACGACGTTGCGATCTGGACGCTGCGCATGGCTCCTGGGGCGCGTTGGGTGCTGCCGCCTTCGCGCGCGGGTTCGAACCGCGATGCGTACTTCTTCGCCGGCGACACGATGCGCATCGATGGACGCGAAGTGCGCGCGGGGCACCGCATCGAGCTCCGCGCCGAGGTTCCTGCCGAGCTCGTGAATGGCGCACGAGAGAGCGAGATCTTGCTTCTTCAGGCGCGCCCCATCGGCGAGCCCGTCGCGCGCCATGGCCCCTTCGTGATGAACAGCCAAGACGACATCCGACAAGCCTACGCCGACTTCCAGCGCACCCGCTTCGGCGGCTGGCCCTGGGACCGCCGCGATCCCGTCCACCCGCGCACACAAGGACGCTTCGCCCGACGCCCCGATGGCTCGATCGAGAGCCCAGGATGAGCAGAGAACCCCGTGGACGGGTAGGAAGAGCCACACACGTTCACAAGGATCGCTCGTGCGACGGAAGGCTCCCGCACACTCGCACGCCACGCCTGAGCCTTCCCTGCGTGATTCCCGCACACTCGCACGCCACGCCTGAGCCTTCGTGCGTACTATTGCGTATGGCGCGTACGAGCGTGTAACGTCGCGCGCAATAGGGGGGAACATGGCCAAAGCACGATCGAAGAAGAACACCACGACCACGGACAGCGAGACGAACACCGAAGGGCTCGCGCAGTTCGAACGAATGCTTCCTCGCGCGGAGAACGAGTTCGGCGCTCAGAAGGTGATGACATTCCGGATCGATCCACTCCTGGCGCTCCACAACGTTCGTGAAGGAGTCGCTGCGGTGCTCGAAGAGCAGACACGCGCTCGTACCGAGCTGCCGAAGTTGGACCTCACGCGCGTCAAGCAGCTCCCCGAGCTCGCGCTCGCGGTGGCCTATGCAGCCCGTCGCGCCGAAAGCGAAAGCCAAACACAGAGGTCGTCACGCGACATCGCGCGCAAGCTGCAACGAACCCACGAGCTCCGGCGGCTCTTGCTTACGGCGGCGGAATCATTGGCGCTCGCAGGGCATCTTCCCAAAGCGCGCGTGGCTCGCATTCGCACAGGCCGAGGCGCGCTCGATGCGGCTCAAGATTGCATCGAGCTCGCGGCGCTGTTTCAGAAGAGCGCGAGTGCCGTGCGAGGTCGTTCCCCCGTCACACGTGAACAGATCGCCGAAGCAGCAACCCTCGGCTCCGAGCTGCTGCAAGTCATCAAACCCGCGCGCACGCGACGAACATCCCAAAAGACCACGGGCGCAGTCGACGCCGCAGCGGCACGTGATCGATTGGGCGCGTTGTTACTGAGCGAGCACGACACGCTGAGACGCGCCGGTTTCTGGCTCTTCGGCCGCGAAGCCGATGCACGCGTGCCTCCGCTCGCAGCGCACATGGGTCCACGCAAATCGAAGAAGAGCGCTGAGGCTCCGGCGGGGAGTTGACGAAAGGCGATTCGACCTCGGCGCTCAACATGGCGCAACCCACTCGATGCTGCGCGCATGGAGCTCATCTTGGAGGCGCTCGTCGTGCGCGAGCTTCGATGGCTCCTTGGGCTTCTCGCGATCGTAGTAGAGACCGCTCTCACTCGCGAGTGCGGGATCGGTCGCGCAACGGAGCTGCGTACGAGCCCCCTCTTCGTTCGTGATCAGGAAGGGTTTGAGAATCCATCCGAGCATGGGGATGCGACGACTCCAGATGTCGCTCGCGACGCCCCCAGGGTGCACCGAATACGTCGTGACCTGCGTGCCCGCGAGCCGCCGCGCCAGGTGCTTCGCGTGGAGCACGTTGCAGAGCTTGCTCACCTGATACTCGTGCAGTGCGGTCGTATGCGCGGTGGGCTTGCGGAGCATGTCCCAATCAATGCCCTTCGCGTGGTAGTGCCCGATGCTCGAGACGTTCACGATCCGGCCTTGTGGCGCCTTGCGGATCGCGGGGAGCAGCTTCTCGGTCAGCAGGAAGGGGCCGAGATGATTCGTACCGAACGTGAGCTCGAAGCCGTCCTCGGTTTGGCCGATCAGCCCCGCGATGCCCGCGTTGTTGATCAACGCATCGATCGCGAAGTCCTTCGCGAGCAGCTCGTCGCTGGCACGCCGCACCGACGCGAGGCTGGCGAGCTCGATCGGCACGAAGATCGTCTCGAGCCCTGGCCGTGCAATCGCATCGAGCACGGGCTTCGTTTTGTCATAACTCCGCGAGAGTACGATGATGCGGCTCGCGCCGCGTGTGGCGAGCCCTTCCACCGTGGCGCGGCCAATGCCGGTGTTGCCGCCGGTGACGACGAATGTCTTGCCTTCGAGTGTCATGATGCCAGAGAAGATGAACGCAGAGCGCCCTTCGCGCCTCCAATTTCATACTCGATCAGCGGTTCCTCCTCACCCGACTCATCACAAGATGCGCGAGTCCGGGCACGTGCTGCCCAATCGTCGCGCCGAACTTTCCGTGTCCGGTGAACACGTGTTCGCGCTTGCGCGCACGGATCGCGCGCAACATCTCGCGCGCCGCGCGATCGGCGGGCCACATGAGCTGACGAGGACGTTTGTCTTTGCGCGAAGGGTCGTGGTGACCGGCGTTGTCGACTTGCCCGATTTCGCTTTCGACGAAACCAGGATGCACCAACGTGCAGCTCACGCCCGTGCCCTCGAGCTCCATCGACAATGTCTGGCCGATCGCGCGAACCGCATATTTCGACGCGCTGTACGCAGCCGCATGAGGAGTCGACAAGAGCGCGGAGACGCTCCCCACGAGCGCGATGCGCCCCCGCGTCCGCTCGAGATGAGGGAGCGCATGACGCGCGCATATCGCGACGCCGACCACGTTGGTGTCGAGCTGTCTGCGCCAATCTTCGGCGCTCAGATCACGAATCGCGCCCATGACCGAGAAGCCTGCGTTGGCGATGACCACATCGAGCTGCCCAAACGCGCCGACCACGGAGGACACCGCGCCTTCGACATCTCGCTCTTCCGTGACATCGCATGAAACGGCGAGCGCTCGTCCACCCGCACTTTCAATCGCACGCGCAACTTCCTCGAGCCGCTCTTGACGCCGCCCTGAGATGGCCACGATGGCGCCTTGCGCGGCCAACTCGATCGCCAACGCGCGCCCAATGCCGCTGCCAGCCCCCGTCACCCACGCAACCTGATCCTGAAAAGCTCCCATCACTGCTCCCGAAACATCTGAGCGACCGGAATCACGGTGATGCGGTCGCGCGGAACGCCAATCCGCAGGTCTTGTACGATGCGATCCTGCGCGAGCACTTCCGGCGCGACTGTTCGGCCCGGATATTCCATCGGCGAGCTCGCTTCGCTCGCGATGCGATCCGCGAGCGAAGCTGCATCCGGAGCGATCATCGCGATCTGCAGCCGCGTTGGATCGAGATGGCGCCGCAAGACTGCATTGACGTCCTCGGGCGTCAGCGTTCGCCATGCCGCGCGCAGCGCGTCATGCCACGGCACCTCTTGACCGTAGAACGCATCATCGATGGCGAAGCCAAGACGACGGCTCTCGGTCTGCAAGAAGAGCGCGTAATAACCGTCGAGGTAGTTTCGAATGCGATCGAGCTCGGCCTGATCGATGCCATTGGCCACGAGCTCACGAAACTCGTGGATCGCGAGCCGTGTCGCGAAGTGTGCTTGCTCGGGACGCAGAGGCCTCAGCCACATCGAGAAATATTGCTGCCTTCGCGACACGTTGGGGCTCGGAAAGACGCCCCACCCTTCTTGCTCGAAATGCTCGGGGTACGCGTAGTCGCCGTAGTTCATCCCGCGCCGTTCGCGGATCGACTGCATCAAACGACCGACGAACTGTCGATGCTGACCGAGCCATGCCGTCGCCAACACCAACGCAGGATAATCAGCATCGCCACGGCGAACATCGATCGGCATCCCCATCGACACCGCCACCGAGCTCGCCTCGGGCTTGTCGACGATCCAGATGCGCGCGGCCTCTCCCCGCGGTTCAGGCAGCCTGACGCGGCCCACACAAGCGTCGCTCGTGAGCGGCGCGAGGTCTCGCGTCACGCGCTGCGCAAACCCTTCAGGGTATCTACCCGCAAGGCCAATCGTGGCTCTCCCCGGGCAAAACACGCGCGCCCTCTGAGCACGCACATCATCCTGTCGAATCTGGCGAAGCCCCTCTTCCGTTCCAAGCTCGGGATGCCCGTAGGGATGCCCCTCATAGAGCATCGTTTGGAGCGTTTCTTTACCGAACGCTTCGTCGCGATTGCCTCGCAGCTCGAGCGTCAATGCGCTCTGCGCGCGCTCACGAACACGCTCGAAATCCTCCTCCGGCATGCGGGGACGCGTGAGCACGTCGCGGAAGATCTCGTAAAAAGCCTCCCAATGATCGCGATGAACACGCCCGATGAACGCGGTCTGATCACGGCCCACGGAAGCGCGCAGCTCCGCCGCCATCGGATAGAGGCGCTCGGTGATTTCGGCATACGAGAGCTCTCCTGCGCCGCCCTCGACCATGAGCTGCGCCGCGAGATTCGTGATCCCTTCTCGGCCCGGCGTGTCATCCGCCGACCCCGCTTCGAACACGACGCGGATCGTGATGATCGGCGACTCACTCGGCTGCTCGACGATTCGAGGTGCATCGCGCAGCGGCTCCAAAACCACCTCGGCTTCGGGCGCAACCTGCTGCTCGGGCTCGGGCATGCGCGGATACTCCGCTGGCGCGCTGCTCGGGCCTCCGCATCCCACCGCGATGAGCGCGATCATGATGAACCGTGAACGCATCATGACGCACCTCCGGCATTCTCGAGCGTCACCACATACCGCCGCTCGGACGTCAAATATTGACGCGCCACTCTCGCGACGTCTTCGGGACTCACCGTCATGAGCGCGGCGAGATAATCATCGATCGAATCGAGCCGGCCACTCACGGCCATCATGTCGGCGATGAACCCTGCCACCGAGCTCGGCGTCTCGAGGCGCATGGCTTGCGCATAACGAAGATGCTGCTGCACCGCGCGAACACGCTCGGGCGGCATTTCACCACGAGCGATGCTCGCAATCTCTTCTTCGATCGCGCTCACGATCGGATCGAACGACTGCTCGGGAGCGAGCGTCGCGCTCACCACGAAGAGCCCCGGATCACGCGTGAGCTCGCCCTGGGACGACTCGAGCTCGAGCACTCTTCGTTCGCGGACCACGAGCCGTTGATAGAGCGGGCTCGAGGGATCGAACGCAAGCCCATGCACGATTTGAAGCGCCGCGGTGTCGATGAGCGAGCGCTCGCGATCACGAGCGCGGCTCGATTCGAATTGCGGCACACGCCAACCCACGAACAAACGCGGCGGCGTCGAGCCATCCCATGGCAAGTCACGACGCGCCCCCGCCCTCGGCTCGGGCTCCACGGGAATGCGAGGCTGGTCGCGGCGCCCGCGCCATCCCCCGTATTCTGCGGTGATCTTGGCGAGCAGCGCGTCGCGATCACCGAAATCTCCGACCACGATCACGGTCGCGTTGTCGGGCGTATAAAAGCGCCGAAAGAACTGCTGCGAATAGGCGTACATCGTGGGCATGGCCTCGATGTCGCGCAGGTATCCAATCGTCGTATGACCATAGGTATGACGACTGAATGCCATCTCGCTGAGCGTCTCCCACATCGGCTGGGTCGGGTTGCTGCTCCGCGTTTGATATTCGCCCCGCACGGCGCCCGCCTCGGTGCGGAACACATCTTCGCTATAGGCGAGGTTCCGAAAGCGATCCGCTTCGAGCTCGATGACGGTGGGCAATGCCCGTGTCGGCGCCGTGATCGTGTAACAGGTGTAGTCGTTGGTCGTGAACGCGTTGTTGTCGGCGCCAAAGCTCTGGAGGATTTGCTCGTATTCGTGCTGAGGATGCGCGGGCGTTCCGCGAAACATCATGTGCTCGAAGAAATGCGCGAAGCCGCTATGTCCCGGCTCGACCTCGTCGCGCGAGCCGACGCGCATCAACGTGTAATACGCCACGATGCCGGGGCTCTGCCATGGCAGAGTCACGACGGTGAGGCCGTTCGGAAGTCGCGTCTCGCGAGGCGCTTCGGGGAAGATCGCATCACTTGGACGCGGCGCTGGCTCTGCAGGAGTGCGTTGCGCGCTCACCGCCGATACGGCGAGCGCCAACACCGCCGACATGAAGAAAGGAACTCGATATTGTTTCATCGTTCACTCTGGGTGATGAGCGCAGGCAAATAGTCCGCGGGAGGCTCGAACCCAAGCAGCACGAGCACGGTGGCCGCGATATTTCCGAGTCCCGCATCGGGGTGGCCATCCGCGAAACGAAGCTCGGGATGGCTCGGTACATAAAGAAAACAAGGGACGGGACGGAGCGTATGACTCGTCTTGGGACGCGGATTTCCATTCGCGTCCCGGAGCACGGCGCCCGATTTTTTGTCGCGCTCGTACATCTCATCGGCATTGCCGTGATCGGCCGTGACGAGGAGCGCGCCTTCGAGCTCGCGAATCACGCGCAGCAATCGTCCAATCTGCAAATCGACCGCTTCGATCGCGATGATCGCCGACTCGAGCGCACCGGTATGACCCACCATATCGCCATTGGCGTAGTTCACGCGCGCATGGCGATATTTTCCCGTCTCGAGCTCAGCGATGAGGAGATCGGTGATCTCCGCCGCTTTCATCCAGGGCCTTTCCTCGAAAGGCAAAGTATCACTCGGCACTTCGATCCATGTTTCGCCCGACAGACGATCGGAGCGGTTGCCGTTCCAGAAATACGTCACGTGTCCGAACTTCTGCGTTTCGCTGATCGCAAGCTGAGTCACGCCGCTCGCCGCGAGATGCTCTGACAAGGTGCGATCGATGCGAGGTGGCGGGACCAAGAAGTGCCGCGGCAGCTTGAGATCGCCGTCGTACTGCATCATCCCGGCGAAGAAGACGTCCGGGCGAGGCCCGCGGTCGAAACTAGAAAAGTGTTCCTCTTCGAACGCGCGGGTGATCTCGATCGCGCGATCACCGCGGAAGTTGAACAAAATGACCGACGCACCATCGCGGATCGGACCCACGGCATGTCCTTGTTCATCCGCGATCACGAAGCCCGGCAAGTTCTGATCGCCGATGCCGGGACACTCGGCCCGCAGCGCTTCAATGGCTTCGCGCAAGGACCTGAAGTGGCGGCCTTCGCCGCGCACGTGCACTTCCCAGCCGCGCGCCACCATCGGCCAATCGGCTTCGTAGCGATCCATCGTGATCTTCATGCGGCCGCCGCCCGACGCCACGCGATAGTCGCGGCCGTCAGTCGACAACGCGCGCAACTCTCGTTCGAGCTTATCGACGTACTCGAGCGCACTCGTCTCGGGCACATCACGTCCGTCGAGGAGCGCGTGCACGCGAACTTTCATGACGCCGTCCTTGGCCGCGCGCTTCAGCATCGCGAACAGGTGATCGATGTGCGAGTGGACATTGCCGTCGGACAGAAGTCCGAGAAAGTGAAGCGGTTCACCGCTCTTTCGAACGCGCCGCACGGCTTCTTTCCATGCGTCACTTTCGAACAACGTTTCATTCGCGATCGCGGCGTTCACGAGCTTCGCGCCTTGATCGAAGATGCGTCCGGCCCCGAGCGCGTTATGGCCCACTTCGCTATTGCCCATGTCGTCATCGCTCGGAAGCCCGACCGCTTTGCCGTGCGCGCGCAAGGTTCGATGAGGCGCGGCCGACGAGAGCCAATCGAGATTCGGCGTGCGCGCGAGATGAACCGCATCGCCCGCATCCTTCTGGCCGACACCGACCCCGTCCATGACGACGACGACGACGGGACCCTTCACAAAGGAGAAGGAGGAATTGCGAGCGAGAGAAAGACGAGGATCAGCCATGCGGCTGATACCCTAGTACGACGCTTCAGAAATTCGAGCGGGACGCACAACAGAAACCGACACGGACGGATAAGCCCCTCATGTCGGGCTCCCCACACGATGCTCTCTTCAAGGCGATCTTCTCCGACCCCAAAGCCGCGGCTGCGATGCTGGCCGCGATTTTGCCGGCCGGGATCGACCTGAAGAGCCTACGCCTCGAATCGGGGAGCTTCGTTGACAAGAACCTGCGCTCGCGGCATTCAGATCTGCTTTTTTCGGCTCGTACCTCAGGGCGAAGGGCGCGGATCTATATGCTCTTCGAGCATCGCTCGCAGCCCGCGCGATGGCTCCCGTGCCGGCTCCTTGGGTACACGGTTCGAATCTGGGAGTCGATACTATCCAGGATCGCGCCCCGCGCGATCCTGGATAGACGTTTCTTTTCGGAGGGTCTGATGCAGACCC
>CAYZTA010000054.1:0-39674 GCA_964481145.1 uncultured Sandaracinus sp. | reverse complement strand
GACCCTCCGAAAAGAAACATCTATACAGGATCGCGCTCAACGCGATCCTGTATAAATCACGCCGCGGTCACTTCGAGCGTCTCCTCGCCGAGCCGCTCGCGGGAGCGTGCTGCATGCGGCATCCACGCGCGCTGCGTTCGAGTCGTACCCAGCAGAGCGCGGTAAGCAAATAGGATCCTCGAGTGACACAACCAGGGCGTCGATCTACCTTCGGCTGATGCGTATTCCAGAGCCGATCAATCGATTTCTGAAGCTTCGTGCGCCGTTCGCTGCTGTGGTCTTCCGATACGCCGAAGGCGCCAATCCGCCTCCTGTGTTTCACGAGCTCGTGGATGCGATGACGGATACTGGCGATCCCCTCGTGGGGTTGTTCCGGCGCAGCCTCTCTGAACGATCGAGAGCGATCGCATCGCTGAGCAGCGCGACACCAGCCACGGCATGGTGCGCGTCGAGGTGCGTTGCGCACGGTGTGACGGCCACCTCGGCCATGTCTTTGACGACGGTCCAGCGCCGACCGGTCAGCGCTACTGCATCAACGGGCTCGCGCTCGACTTCCAGCCGGCGTAGTGAGCCCGTTGCATCGCTCGACTCTGATTGCGACCCACGTGATTCGCAACCCACGCATTTGATCACTGGCTGAAATCATTTCATTCGGCGATCGAAGCGCAGCGGGCGTGCAGGCGCGCGACGCATGCGTTTGAGCACGACAAGCGCGTCTTCGAACAGCGCTCGATCGGGGGATGCGTGAAGAAAAATACTTGCTTCGCCCGAGCCGAGCGCGGCGCGGATTCCAGAGGACCGCGCGCCCAATCGCAATAAGCATCGGCGCGTTTCCGCATCGAGAACGCGGCGCACTGTGGCTTCATGACCTCGAACCAAAAAGGCGCCATCGAAGCGATTGTCGCCGACATCGATGTCGGTGAGCACACCTGCCATCTTGCGTAGGTCATCGAGGAGGCGCTCTGGCTCGATGGAGAATGCCCCAGCACCGCGTGGAGCCGAAGTCACGATGCCCCAGAGGACACGCAACGCGCCCTTCGCTTGGACACGAATGTCCACAGGGATCCGCGGGCGCACGGCGCGCAACATCGTTTCGAGACGTTCGCGAATGATCACCGTTTCGGCGTTCGGATCAGCGCCCCCCGTTCGCGAGCCCTCGCCGCGAGGGGCTTCGGTGACCGGCTTGAGCCAACTGCGTTCCACGCCTTTCCAGCGAACGAGCAGTGCCTCGAGCGCGTGGGTGCGTCGAGCGATGTCGGCAAGATCTTCTTCGATTCGGAGCGGTTCTTTTGTACTGAGTCGCCTCGAGACCCCGAACTCGGGGCCGAGCTCACGCCAGAACACATCGGTGAAACGAGCTTCGAGATCTCGTAGCCAAGCGAGCATACGAGCGCGCTCTCGTAAGATCGCAGCACCGTCTTCGCGGTAGGGCACACCCCAACCATAGCAAGAGCCAGAGCGTTACTGTGATACCCAGATTTGTGCGGCGTACGCACCACGACCGCGCGCCATCCTGAGCTCGATTCGGAAAAGCCCTGGCTCCATGGGGCAAATCGCGCGTGGGATCCCGATCATGGGGTGATTATGCAAAGTCGCATCCCGCTGAAGGAGCACGTTCTCGGGGTCGTAGACGAGGATGTCGAGATCTTGGACGTTCTCATCCCCTTGAGCGAGGACCTTGTAACAAAGCCCGGCCCGAAGCACAGACGTGAAATCCCGTCGTCCTCGCTCTTCGAGCTCACCCCGGACCACCGACTCATGCGGGATCATGAGCATGGCCTCGGTCGGTACGCGCTCACGGATGCTGGCTTCGAGCGCGTCTTCGGGCGGCGGCAAATCGAGCGGGTCGTCGATCTGCCGCGGCTCGACGTAAGGCTCGCTGCTGCAGGCTCCGACGAGAACCGCAAACAGGGTGAGAAATATCGCGTACGTCCTCACAGGCCGGTCACCCTCACAGGCATATGGCTCGGTGCCAATTGAGCGCCAGAGGGAGCAGAGTTGGGACCATTTCCAAGTTGGAGCATGTCGTTCAGACCCCAACACCAGACTTCGGTTCCCTCTGACCGGATTGCGCAGGTATGTTGTGTGCCGGCTTTGACGTGGGTCGCATCCGCGATCCCTTCCACGCTCACGGGCGTGGCGCTGCAATCGCCCTCGTTGCGCGTGCCGAGCGTACAACTCGAGCCGTGACTATCGAGGCCATCGCCCAGTTGTCCTTCTCGATTGTAGCCCCAGCACTGAATCTCACCTGTCTCGAGGAGCGCACAGGTGTGGTTCGATCCTGCGGTGATCTGAATCGCGTGGGTGATGCCGGGCACAGGTAGGGGCATGCTGCGTTCGTCGGCATCGGTCGTGCCGAGCTGTCCGCCGCGGTTGTCGCCCCAGCATTGAACCGTGTGATCACGGAGGAGCGCACATGTGTGATTCGCGCCGAGTGCGAGCTGAGTCACCATCGATCCGTCGAGGGCCGTGACAGCGTGTGCATACTCGGTGCAATCGTAGTTGGCGTGGGTTCCTTCCACGGTGCATGTCGCGTAGTCAACGCTGGTTCCCAACTGCCCCGAGGCATCGGAGCCCCAGCAATACAGGGTCGTTTCCGTACGTGCGCAGGCAAACGAGGAATGACCTCGTGCCACCGCGACTTCGATGGCGCCGATCAACGGTTGAGCGGGTTCTTCGCCTTCGGGAGCGATTTTGACAGGCAACGGAAGAGGGAGGAACGCAGGCAGTTCGCCGGTGCCGGTCTGACGCGCAAAGTTCTGGCCGCCACAACGAACGGAGCCTTCGCGATCGATGGCGCAAATGAAGAAGGAACCGTCGCTCACCTGAGTGACTGAATCGAAGGTGGGAAATGCTTCGGGAGCATAGCGATTTCCCTGAATTTCCCCTGCGATATCCCAACCTTCTTCGCCCCAGCATTGGGCCTGACCGGTTTCGTCGATCGCACACGCGCTGAAGACGCCTGCGCTCAAATGCGTGAGCGGGCCTTCGAACGCGACAGTCACAGGGCGCGCGCTGCAGTCACGCGAATCGGCAAGGCCGATGGGACACCGAGGTCGATGCGTCATGTGACCATCGCCGAGCTGTCCCTCCATGCCGCGACCCCAGCATCGCACCTGCCCATTTTCGCGGCGTGCGCATGAATATTGAGAGCCGAGTCCGAGCTCGACGAAGGTGCAGCCCGTTGTGCATGCGGAGACCTGCCCGGCATCGGTTCCGGCATCGCTCGATGTGCTGGAATCAGTGCGGTCGTTTCCACCATCGGTCATCGAGGCGTCCTCGATGATGCCGGCATCGCTCTCTGTTTTGTTGTTCTCACCACATGCGAGAAGGCAGAGCACCGAAGAAAAGAATCCGAGTCTCAAAGTTCGAATGCGCATCCACGTGCTCCATCCTGTGAGCCAAAAGGCGGACCCTATCCCAGGCACCGACCCGTTTCAAACAGACCGAGGCATGCCGAATCAAACGCCAACGCCCAGAGCATCGCTCTGGGCGTTGGGGTCTCGAGACGTGCTTTCGAGCTCAGAGGGTCGTGATGTCCAAGCTCCAACGATCGAGTGTACCGACATCATTCGCAGCGCCATCGACGACCGTCAGGCGCCACGTTCCCTCGAGGGCCTGACCTGCGAATCCATCGACCGTGAAGGTGCGCTCGAGGCTGGGTCCATCGATCAGTGCTTCACGCAAAAGCACGAACTCCCGGCCTCCAACGCGTGAAAGGCGAACCGTGAGCTCTCCCGGGAACGAGTGCGTGATGGCGACGTGGGCGCGAAGGATGCCGATGGTGCCGGTGTCGGTGATGACGATATCGTTCGACACGCCGTTGGGGTCGTTGTCGGGAATGGTCGCCGCTGGCGTGGCTTCGTAATGACGCGCTTGCGCGGCGCTCTCACAATCATCGCCCGTGCAGCGAGTGATCTTGAGGCTCCAAGAGTTCAACGTGCCCACATCGAAACTGGCGTTGTCCACGACCTCGAGACGCCACGTTCCAGCGGCGTCCGTGCCATTGAAATCCGCGACGGAGAACGTCTCCTGGACATTGTCGTCAGCGCCTCCCGTGCGATCGAGGAGAACGATACGAGTCTCATCGCGAACCAAGAAGATCTGAAGATCGCCACGATACGAATGCGTCACATCGACGCTCACGGCGAGCGAGCTGATCGAGCCCGCTTCGGTCACTTCGATTTCACTCGTGACGCCCGCCGGATTGCCATCGGGAATCGCCACCATGGGTTGCGCGGTGTGTGTCGTTTCGGTGGGCGCATCCATACAAGCGCGATCGTTTGCGCAATCGCTGTCTTCGCAATCCGAGCGACCATCACGATCGTCGTCGACCATGTTGTTGCAGGTCTCGGGCGGTAGGCGAACGGTCGGCAGAGCGCTGACGTAAGCCGTCAGGAACCGCTCGACGTACTGCATCGAGATCCATCCATATCCAGCGGCTGGGGTGCCTTGGGTGCCGAAACGGCCATCCCCCCAACTGTTCTTGAAGAGGAAGAAACCTCGCTCCACGTCGGGTGTGCCATCCGGGCGAACCATCGGCTGCCCTTGCCCATCCATGCGTTGAACCTCCATGTTCTCGTCCCATCCGACGAGGAGGAAGGCATGGCCGGCGCGCCGCATGCGTGAGTCAGCGATATCGGCGTCGTTGGGATAGAGCACGATTCCGCGGCGCGAATATTCGCTGTTCGTCGGGAGTTGCGAACCGCCGTGATTCCATGCCTGGTAGTAGAAGTCGCCGCCCACGACGACGGGCGTGCGCTTCGTGACCATGTGGCCTTGAAGGCTTCGTCGCGAGCTCTGGATCCAACGACCTGCGGGCAGATGGAAGCGCATTCCTTCACGTGCTGCGGCAGGCGGTTCGCCGTTCGTGTAACACCGGACAGGCTGCGATTCTCCCGTGCACGACGGATCGTTCGAGGTGCTCCATGGATTGGACTCGTACGGCCAAAGTGCTTCCTCGACGACTCCGAAATTGTGGATGGCTTCGAGGTTGGCCCCTGCGTTCGAACCGTCCGTGTCCAAGAATTTGCGGTGCTCGCTCTTCACGGACCATTGAAGGAACTGCTCGCTGAAGTCGGGGTTGGCGATGCTGCCTTCCGTGATGTAGAGCGACTCCATCAGTGCTGCGGTCGCGAAGATCGAGCAGACGCCACGGCGGCCCTGATTGCGCACGGGCGTTTGGCTCTCCATCAGATCGAAGCGCGACGGATAAACTTCATCGGCTTTACTTTCGTCGGGCAGCTCATCATTCGATGGAACTCCCTCGAAGAGCGGGCCGAGCTCGGAGACCGGAGCCTCCTCGTAGGTCATGAGATCTTCGTCAGCGGCATTCGCGCAACCTGCAAGCGCAGCGACTGAGACGATGACGAGTGAACGACGGAATTGGACGCGCATATTGCGTAACATGGCAGGACTCATGCCATGGGTTGAGCTTTTGGCTCATCGAAAAATTGAAGGAATAGGGATGGAACTCACTGGCAGCTCGTGTGGCCAGTGGCCTCTGGAGCGGTCGTCGTGTGGGCCTACACACGGTCTTGGGGGGTGCAAGGAGCACAAACGCATGCTTCCCGTCCCGACGGATGGTAGGCAGGGGGCCACCGATTTCGGTATCAGGAGGGCCCTTGCCGGAGCTGTACCTTTTCATTCTCGCGACGCTTGCCGTGAACACCGCGCTGCTCGCGTTTCTGATCTGGGCGTACCACTCACCGCGTTTTGCCGCGCGGCGCATTGGGGGTGGGCCACCGATGCGGGTGACGTGGCGTCACCGCAGTCGCACGATGACCATCACGAGCTTGCTCTCGCTGGTGACGATTTTCGGCGTGGTTTATGTCTTCCATGATCGACTCTTTCATGCGCGCGCGGTGTCGGGGTGGACGATTGTCGGCGAAACGTTGGCGATCATCCTCGTGTACGACTTCGTTTATTACTTCGCCCATCGCTTGATGCACCATCCGAAGCTGCTTCGTGCGGTGCATGGAGTGCATCATCGGGCGCGGAATCCTTCCGCGCTCGAGAGCTTCTACCAGCATCCAGCTGAGCTCTTGACCGGGCTGACGTTGCTCTTTGCATCGATCTGGCTCATCGGTCCCGTGCACGAATACACATTCGTTGCGACGTTCTTCATTTACTCGAACATCAACATCATCGTGCACGCGGGCTTCACGTCGGGGTCCAAGTGGTTTCTGCCTTTCGACTTTCTCGTGCGCAAACATCATCTGCATCACGCCGAGGATCCGCAGAAGAACTATTCGACGATGACGCCGCTGCCCGATTGGATTTTCGGAACGGCGCGCCTCTGAGCGGTGCCGTGAAGAAATCCGAGAACTCACTGCGACTCGCACCGGCAGCGGAGTCGCACATGGCTGAATTGATGGGGTGGTTCCCAACGTGGGAGAGCTGCGCCGTCTGGAATGGACCCGGCTTCCGCTTTCCATTCACGTCAGCGAGTTTCATCGAGGATTCGAAGCTGCAGAGTTTCGCATCCTTCGTCCTCATCAATGAGGCGGGCGCGGCTGGTGCTTCGCCGCTCGCTTTCGGTCAGTACTATCTGCGAGCCGGTCGATGCCACCTCGCGCGGCTGGTCACGGCCCCCACGCATCGCAGCCGAGGACTTGGCACCCAACTGATCCATTCGCTGGAGCAGGAAGGAATGCGGGTGCTGGGCATCCGCGAGTGCTCGCTCTTCGTCTCCCGAGCCAATCCTCGCGCCCTTGCGCTCTACGAACGGCTCGGCTTCGAGCGGATGCCCTATCCGGAGCCTGGTGCGATGAACCCCAACAGCCATTACATGGTCGCTCACCGTTCTTTGGGCTGAATCGCTCGGATCCGTCGCGGACGCTCGAACCCGTGCTTCTCGATGAGCTCCCGCTCGAAGCCCGGAAGATGCCGCGGTTTCACCCTCCGGGTGATTGGCCAGCATCTTCATTGTGCTGTTCGTACGAACGCGCGCGTGTTCGACTGAGCGACCGAGCTTTACACGAAGACTTGCGCGACTTTTTGAGCGTCGACGTTGTCTCGCAGTCCACGCAATCGGGCATAGATCACGCCGGGGATGATCGTGGAAAACGCGGACATCACGATCTGCAAACACATCGAGAGGAAACTCGAGAGCAGCGACATCGGAGTCAGAGGGTTCTGCGCCGACATCGCGCCGTGCTGAATCGATTCCTGGGTTTGCTGAACGAGCGGAACCAACGAAGGCGAGATCGCGCAGCACAACAGGGTGCCAAAACCGACGACGAGCAGGAGGTAGATGGCGAACACCGCCCAGCGATGACCTTCGGTGAGCTCGATGCTTCGCTGTAAAGAATCGATGGGTCCGAGGCTTTCTCTGAAGCAAACAGGAGCGGCGATCGCCAAGAAGGTGAGCGCGATGAAGCCGGGGATGATGCAAAGGAAAATGCCTATCACCGTGATGATGCCTACGAGGAGGGTCGTGAAGACCAACGCAAAGTATCGAGGTCGCACCGCGCGCAGGGATTCACGGAGAGTTGCGGTTCGTCCTTCGAGCGATTCCAGCGTGAGGTGAAGGATGGCGCCTTGAACCACCACGGCTGCGAGCCATGAGACGATGACGAGTGGAATCGAGCCCAGACTGACGACCAGAGATCGCATGGCGGACTCCACCGAGCCGAGCGGAGCCGAAGTCGCGGCGTAGTATTGCGCGAACTGAATGGCGATTCCGAGGAAGGTCGACGGGATTGCGATCGCGCTCGTGAGGAGGAAGACCTCTTTGAGATGCACACCGAGCGTCCGAGACGTGGTGGCCATCACATCGCCCACACTGAGCGGAACCGGGATCGAGCTTGCGTCGTTGTTCATCGTGCTCATGCGCTCGGCTGGTAGCAGAGTCGATTTGCCAGAGCCATCAGACTTGAGGAAAATCGAACGTGGCACTGGTCCTGCTTAGGAGGCCCTCGATGCGACGAACTTGGCTCATTTTGGCACCTGCATGCTTTGCTCTGCTGCGCCTCGCCGGCACCCGCGGTCGATCAGGGTGTGGGCCCCGCCGGACAGATCAGCCTGGCACTCAGGACATGCGTGCAGGCTGACTGCAATTGCATCGGCGAAAACGTCGAGTTCGAGGCGTGGCATCCGCTCGTGTCGTTGGGACCCGGCACTCACGTCGTTCGCGCCGGCAGCTTCGAGACGACGATCATGATTCCGTGAGAACCTCAACTGTCCTGGTGGGCGCACTCGAGCAGGTGCTGCCACTCGGTGATTTTCACGCGCGGCGCGCCCTCTTGGGCGGTGGCGTGTTCGCGCGCTTCGATCTTTTCCCAGTCCGCGAAGCTGACGACTCTCACGCTTCGTTCGCGAAGAAGTGCATCGACGTGGGCACGGGCATCGGCCTTGCTCTCCGTTCCTTCGGGCAAGGTCTTGAGCAAACGCTCGACGACGGAGATGCTATCGGCGCGATTGGTGGCGATGACGCCGCTCGGGCCACGTTTGGCCCAACCGACGGCCCAGAGATTTCCATCGATGTGACCATCGACGTTGGGATAACAAGTCGAACGCTCGGGCATCGGAAGCCCTTCGATAGGGCGGCAATAAAAGCCGATCGCTTTGATGATGACGCCCACTGGCACATCGTAGGTTTCGCCGGTCGTGATGGCTCTGCCGCCCTCGACTTTGGTGCGCGCCAAACGCAGTCCCGTGACCTTGTCTCCGTCGCCGAGCACTTCTTGGGGCGCCGAATAAAAGACGATGTGCAGACGCACGGGCTTGCTCGCAGGATCGTTTTGCGAGTAGCCGCGCAGAATCTCGAGGATCTTGTCTTTGAGCTTCTGGTCTTTCGGATCTTTCGCCGTCACTGACTCCGGCAAATGCGCGGGATCGACCACGGCCACGCAGCGATCGAGATCTCCGAGCTCACGCAGCTCGACAGGGGTGAAGCTCGCTTCCCCCGGCCCGCGCCGGCCGATCATGTAGATGTCGGTGAGCGGCGCTCTCGCGATTTTTGAGCTCGCATATCCTGGCAAATCCGTCTTCACCATCTCGGGAGGTGTGCGCGCCAGAACGCGCGCGACATCGACCGCGACGTTGCCATTGCCGATGATCGCAATGTGTGAGGAGTCGAGATCCGGCTCGAAGCCGCTCCAATCGGGATGTCCGTTGTACCAACTCGTGAATGGCCCCGAACCGAGCACGCCGCGCTGGTGCTCCCCCGGCACGCCGAGCTCACGATCGATGGGCGCGCCGATCGCGAGCACGACCGCGTCGTAGGCCGCGCGCATTTCATGCAGATGAATATCGCGCCCGAGCTCGACATTGCCGAGGAAGCGGACCTGCGGCCTCTGCGCCGTGCGCTGAAACACGCGCCACACATTCTTCGTGCCCTGATGATCCGGCGCGACCCCGCTACGCACGAGGCCATAGGGCGTGGGCAAGCGATCGAAGAGGTCGACTTGCGCGTCGGGACGGGCCTTGATGATGGCCTCGGCCGCATAAAAACCGGCCGGGCCGCTTCCAACGATGGCGATGGCGATGGACATGGGAGGCGGAGATTACTGCATGGAGGCCCGCCGTGCAGGGGGCTCTTTCAATCTGCCTCTTGCTCTCTTCGCACGGCGGCTAGACACTCGGTCACCATGAACATTCGAGAGCCCATTCCTGGTGCACCTCTGCCTTTGGACAAGAACGCCATCAAGGCGTCGATCGTTCATCATCTCGCGCATACACGCATGCGCGATCAATATCGCGCGAGCGCGCTCGATGTGTTTCATGCGGTGGCGCGCGCGGTGCGCGATCGGGTGGCGGACCGTTGGCTCGAGAGCACGAAGTCGCAATGGGATGCGGGCTCGAAGCGCGTCTATTACCTCTCGATGGAGTACCTGCCGGGCAGGCTCTTGCGCGACGCGGCATCGAACATCGGGATCGAAGACGCGGTGCGCGAGGCATTGGCCGAGCTTGGGATCGATTGGGCCGAGGTGATGGAGACGGAGGCAGATCCCGGTCTTGGAAATGGCGGCCTCGGACGACTCGCTTCGTGCTTCCTCGATTCGATGGCGACGCTCGGCATCGCCGGGACGGGCTACGGTATTCGGTACGATTACGGGATGTTCCGGCAGGCGATCGCCTCCGGGATGCAAATCGAAGAGCCAGACACATGGCTTTTGCACGGCTCTCCTTGGGAGACGGCGCGCACGGAGACGACGTATACCGTTCGTTACGAAGGGCGCGTCGAGCCGCGTGTCGATCCGACGGGGCGCACGTTCTTCGCGTGGGTCGATACGCAGGACGTGATCGCCGAAGCGCACGATATTCCGGTGCCTGGGTATCGCAATGGGGTCGTCAACACATTGCGTTTGTGGTCGCCTCGCCCGGTCCAAGAGTTCGACCTCGCGCTCTTCAATCAGGGCGACCATTTCGGTTCGGTTCACAAGAGAAATGTCGCTGAGAACATTTCCCGCGTGCTCTATCCGAACGATTCAGGGCCGCCCGGCAAAGAGCTCCGCCTCCGCCAAGAATATTTCTTCGTGAGCGCGTCATTGCAGGACGCCGTGACGCGTCATCTCGCGCGCTGGGGCAGCCTCGATGATCTGCCCGATCGCGTGGTGTTCCAATTGAACGATACGCATCCGGCGCTCGCGGTGGCGGAGATGATGCGGATCTTGATGGATGATCATCTCTTCACGTGGGAGCGCGCGTGGGGGATCACCAAACGGAGCTTTGCGTATACGAATCACACGCTCATGCCCGAAGCGCTCGAGACGTGGCCCGTGCACATGCTCGACCGGCTCTTGCCGCGGCAGCTCGACATCATTCGCGAGATCGATCGACGGCTCGGCAACGAAGTGAATCGGGCGCTCTCCGGCGATGAAGAAGCTGAGCGGCGAATGGCGATCATCGAGCGTGGGCCTCAGCCGAACGTGCGCATGGCGAACCTCTCGATCGTGGGCAGCTTCTCGGTCAATGGCGTGAGCGCGCTTCATACGAAGCTCTTGCGTGAGCGGATGTTCCCCGAGTTCGATCGATTCTTCCCAGGGAAGTTCAAGAACGAGACGAACGGCGTCACGCCGCGACGCTGGATCCAGCAATGCAACCCCGAGCTCGCTGCGCTTCTCGATGAGGTGGTGGGCAGCGATGCTTGGGTGACCGATCTCGAGAAGCTCCGCGCTCTCGAAAAGCACGCGAACGACACGGCTTTTCAAGAGCGCTTCATGGCGATCAAGCGGAACAACAAGAAGAAGCTCGCCGCGTTCTTCGACAAGGAATACGGATTTCGCTGTGATCCGAACTCCATCTTCGATGTCCAGATCAAGCGCATTCACGAGTACAAGCGCCAGCTCTTGAACGTGCTTCACGTCGTTCATCGCTACCAGCGCATCAAAGCGGGACACCTTCCCGCCGCGCCTCGCACCGTGATCTTCGGTGGCAAAGCCGCGAGCGCATACGACATGGCCAAGCGAGTGATCCACTTGATTGGCTCGGTCGCCAAGATCGTCAACGAGGATCCCGAAGCGCGCGATCATCTGCGGGTGTTCTTCGTGCCGAACTACCGCGTTTCTCTCGCCGAGCGGTTGATTCCAGCGGCTGATTTGAGCGAGCAAATCTCGACGGCGGGATGGGAAGCGTCGGGCACCGGCAACATGAAGTTCGCGATGAATGGTGCAGTGACGATCGGCACGCTCGATGGCGCGAATATCGAGATTGGCGAAGCCGTCGGTGCGGAGAATATTTTGATTTTCGGAATGACGGCGTCCGAGGTGATCGATTTGATGCAGCGCGGCTATCGCCCTCACGAGTTCTATGAGCGAGACGAGCGAATCCGCGCTGTGCTCGACGGGATCGCGCATGGTCAGTTCTCTCCGGAAGAGCCGGGACGTTTTCGTCCGATCGTTCAGTCGCTGCTCGAGCACGATCGATTTGCGCTCCTCGCGGATTTCGCGACGTACGTCGCGACTCAAGAGCGCGCAGACAAGCTGTTTTGCGACGTGCCGCAATGGACGCGAATGTCGCTCTTCAATGTGTCGCGCATGGGACGCTTCTCGAGCGACGCGACGATTCGAGGATACGCGCGCGAGATTTGGGGCGTGCTCTGAGCGACTGACGAACTAACAACTTTGCGAATGCCGGCGCTCGTAGCCGCACGAATCGTGCGGTGCAAGCGCCAGGCCGACGCTTTCGCACTCAGCGAGAAGAAGACACTCCAGCATGAGCGATGGAACCATCGCGCTGTGTTGCTGTCCGATTCCCCATGTACCGCCATCCGCAGGTCGCAGCGCACGCTCAGATCGAAGCTCTTCGTGCCGAGCTCGAACGTGTGGCACCTTCGACATGGCCGTGGTTGGTTTGGTCTGGCCGCGACGGTGGGCGTGCTCGGCCTCGGCTCGCCGTGGTTCGTCATGCCGCTGCTTGGCGCACACGGACTGCGCAAGACGCGTCGATGGGGCTGGTTCCTCTCGGTCGGAGGTTGCGCGCTCTATCTGCCGACGCCGTTCATGCCGGTCGCGGCGGTCGGTCTCGGCGTGCTGCTTTCGAGGCGTGTCCGGCGTATCTATTTCCCGACGTCGGCACGATGAGCGTCGAATCGATCCTCGCGACCGCAGCTCGCCACGGTCGGGTGCGAATCGAGCGCTCGGGGGCGTTGTTGCCCCGCGGCTCTCGGCCGGCGGATTGGCGTGGCGCTCTGGTGATCAGCCTCGATGGATGACCGGACGCGCGCGTTTTCGTATGCTGTGGCCGGATGAGTGTGCCGGAAGATTCGGAGGATCGGGCCGTGGTGCTGTCTGGTCCCCCCATTGCGGTGGGAGCCATCGACGAGTTGCCCTCGCCGATGGCTGATGTTCCTCCGGAAGGAAGCGTGCTCGACGGTCGCTTTCGACTCGTCGCCTCGCTCGGCACGGGGTCGATGGGGCGTGTGCTGCGCGCGATCGACTGTCATACGGGGCAAGAGGTCGCGCTCAAGTTGCTTCATCGTGAGCGCGCGCGAGATCCCGAAGCGCTCGAGCGTTTTCGTCGTGAGGCGGCGATTCTCGAGTCGATCGGTCATCCTGCGATCGTTCGAGTGATCTCCATGGGGCAGACCGATGAAACTCCATGGCTCGCGATGGAGCTTCTTCATGGCGAGACGCTCGAGGACCGATTGAAGCGGGGGCCATTGGGGGTGAAGGAGATCGTTCCAATCCTCAATACGCTCTGTGATGGGCTCGCTGCGGCGCATATGGCCGGCGTCGTTCATCGCGATTTGAAGCCGAGCAACGTGCTATTGACCTCCTCGGGGCAGTTGCCTTGCAAGCTTCTCGATTTCGGTTTGTCACGAATCAAATCGAGCAAGACCCTGACTCGGAAAGGAACCATGATCGGAACGCCGCGTTACATGGCGCCCGAGCAGATTCGTGCCTCTCTTCATGCGGATGTGCGCAGCGATACGTTTTCGGTAGGCGTGATTCTCTATGAGATGTTGACCGGAGTTTCGCCTTATCCCGCCGAAGATCTCGGGCAACTTCTCGGATGCGTGCTCGAACAACGAACCGTGCCGCTCAGCGAGCGTCGTCCCGATGTACCTGCCGCGGTCGGCTCCGTGATTGCGCGTGCCATGGCACGCGATCCGAGTGACCGATTCCAAACGGCAGGTGCGATCGCAGAGGCGTACGCGAACGCCATCGGCGTGAATTCGGGTCGCTCGATGCTCGCGACCACTCCCGAACTCGCCGCGGCGCAGGTCCATGATGACGGCGCGAGCCCATTGGTGGATCCATTTGCATCCGCACCACTCGAGTCGAACGAGACGCTTCTCCCTGTGGAGCCGGTGGAGATGGTGTCGCCGAACCTTCCTCCAAAAGAGCGAGACTCGACGAGAGCACGGACCGCGCTTCGATTCATGCTCGCGCTCTTGCTCGTGGTGATCATCGCGAGCGCGCTCGCGATCGGGCTGCGCGTTCTATTGCACGGCAACGTGCATCTACCAGGCATCACCGAGACGCACTGACGTTCTTTGGCATGTCGTCTGCTGCACGAGGTCCGAGGAGGTTCTCGTGGCAAAGCAGGATTTGGCGGGCAAGAGAGTGGCGATCATGGCGACTGACGGATTCGAGCGCTCCGAGTTGCTCGAACCGAAGAAGGCTCTCGAAGAAGCAGGTGCGCGCGTCGCTGTCATCGCGCCTCACGAAGGCTTGATTCGAGCGATGGAAAAGCATCAGTGGGCGAACGAAGTGAAGGTCGATGTGGTGACCGCCGAAGCCATTCCCGAAGACTATGACGCGCTCGTTTTGCCGGGTGGGGTGCTGAACCCGGACAAGCTTCGGCTCGATCCGGATGCGGTGCGGCTGGTGCGCGAAATGGAACTGGCGGGTAAACCGATCGCGGCGATCTGCCATGGTCCCTGGATGTTGATCGAAGCCGACGTGGTGCGCGGGCGAACGCTGACTTCCTATCCGAGTCTCCGCACCGATCTCACCAACGCAGGCGCGCAGTGGATCGACCAGGCCGTGGTGTCGGACCGGGGGCTCGTCACGAGCCGTGGTCCTCGGGACCTGCCCGCGTTCAATGCGAAGATCCTAGATGAATTTTCGAAAGTGAGGCGTGAGTCCGCAAGCGGAGAAGCACGGGTCTGATTCCCTGCTGTTCAGGTAGAAAACACCTCAAATTTCGAGCCGAAGTAAACTGAGGCTTTTCAGGACGCTTCCGTTGCTAGAGAATACTTCTGCCGGAGGTGTGAGATTGCTTCGTCAAGCTTCGATTCGGACCATCGCGCTGCTCTCGGTCTCCTTGCTCGCCATGGAGGCTCGAGCGCAGGACTTGGTGGTGGATGGAACCACGATGACACTGGGTGGAGTGCATCGATACGATCGGGTCCGAGTGATCAACGGCGGTCGCATCGTGGTCCCCGTATTCAATGGGACAGATCCCGTCAACACAGGGAATCTCGAGCTCATCGCGGCACATATCGAAGTCGACGCGACCTCCTCGATCGATGCACGCGGGGCGGGATATCAAACGGCGCGTTGCGCCAACGGAAGAGGGCCGACGGGGGTCGCCGGCGGGCGGGGTGGTTGCGCGGTACATGATTCGGGCGGCGGGGGAGCACACTTTGGAGGTGGAGGCCGCGGGACGACCGATTGCAATCAATGCGGCAGTGCCACCAGCTGTCAGTTCCCTTCGGAATTCGAGCAGGATTGCGGCAATTCACTCAATTCGGCGGGCACGGCGTGCACCAGCACCTCCTCTTGTCGCCCGAGTTCGTGCTCTTCGCGGATGGGCGTCCCATCCGTCGCTGGCATTGGATATCGGCACAGCATCTACGAGATCGAGTTCGGTAGCTCAGGAGGCGACAAAGGCTGCCGTGATGGTGATGGATTCGGTAGCGATCCTGCCGTGGGAGGCGCTGGCGGCGGCCGTCTCGTGCTCGCTGCGTTGACCTCGAATGGAATGGGGACGATTCGCATCGACGGACGAATCACCGCCGCGGGTCGACGCGGTTGTGGGATCGGGAACGATTCAGGCGGCGGCGGTGCAGGCGGATCGATCTTGATCGTCGGAGATGCGGTTCAAGTGGGTTCGACGGCGAGGGTCAGCGCAGCGGGTGGTTTGGGGGGAGACACCTTCGCAGCAGCCGTGGGACAACCAGATTACGCCGATTGCCCAGCGGGCGCTCAGACGGGGGGCACGTGCGATGACTGCGGTGGCGGTGGTGGCGGTGGCGTCATCAATGTGCTCTCCCGCACCTCTACGCTCGATCATCGAGCTCAGTTCGACGTGGCAGGTGCGGATGGGGGTGTCTGTGAGATCTGCCGAGGAGAGGCCGGAGGTGGCGCCGGAGAGCTGTTGCTCGACGGTGCCTATGTAGGTGAGTTCTGTGATGGGTACGACAACGATTTCGATGGCCACATCGATGAAGGGTTGGGCCGAGAGAGTTGTGGTTTCGGAGAATGTGCACGGGAGATCGATGCCTGTGACTCGGGAGTCCCCGTCACGTGTTCGCCGACCGTCGATCCCGAAGATGCGAGCTGCCGAGCCTCCGATGCGGGAGCGCGCCCGAGGATTGCGGTCGTGCTCGACACCTCGAGCTCGATGCTCCTCGATCTGGAGGGCTATCCCACATTTGGCGATGGAAGCGTTGAGCGACCTGGAATCGACACCGATGGAAACGGCGCTCCTGACGACTCACGGCTCTTCCTCGCGCGTGAGGCGCTCGCGCAGGTGATCAGCGCCTATCCCGAGGTCGACTTCGCGCTCGCGCGTTACCACCAAGATCAAGGCTTCGAGCGTTCGTGTCAGATCGCGAAATGGTTCGAGTGTTCGGGTCTCATCGGCACCTACGACAACCCCACGGACAATACGGGCGATGTGATCTGCAATGTCGCGATCGGACCGAGCACACAGATTCCCGTTCGTGAGATCTCCATGTCGGGCGATGAGTGTATCAACTACGCAGGGACCTGTGGTCCACCCCGACGTGGCGCCGATATCTTGAGCGGCTTTGGCACGCCCACCCGAGACCTCGTGCGCTGGCTCGATGGGCGAGAGACGGCGTTCGACGCCGATGTGACGCCAGGCGATGTCTGTCGCCATCGACGCGCTGGTCGTGACTGTGAAGTGCGCGCGAGCGGCGTCACTCCGCTCGCCGGCTCGCTCCAGGCCATCGAAGACTACATGGTGCCTATTCGTGCGACGGATCCTTCCACTGGATGTCGCGGTTACTCGGTGATCCTCGTGACCGATGGAACCGAGAGCTGCGATGGGGATCCCGCGGCACAAGCCGCGCGTCTCTTCGGCACGTTCGGTATCGAGACGTATGTCATCGCGGTGAGCGTGCTCGCCGCCGAAGAAGCTTCGCTCAACGCGATCGCATCCGCGGGCTCGGGTGGAGCCCGCCCCACGGCGACGTTCGTGCGCAACCCTGCGGAGCTCGTGCCTGCGATCACCTCGATTCTCGAGGGATCGCTACGCACGGAGAGGTGCAACGCGATCGACGATGACTGCGATGGTGTGATCGATGAAGGGTTCTCGTTGAACGTGACTTGTTATGACGATGGCGTGGGCGTGTGCCGCGGCACGGGTGCGACGCGTTGCGCTGCCAATGAGCTCGGCGTCGAATGTCAGATCACGGTTCCAGGCGCCTCTGCGGGGCTAGAATCGTGCAACGCAATGGATGACGATTGCGACGAAGCCATCGATGAAGGCCTCACGTGCGTGAGCCAATGCGTACCGAGCGGCCCGGAAGTCTGCAATTCGGTGGATGACAACTGCAACGGGCTCATCGATGAAGCGGATCCCGCAATGGGCACCCCCTGCGGAGAAGGTGCTGGAGAGTGTACGCCGGGCGCACTTCGTTGCGTGAGCGGAGAGCTCATGTGCATCGGCGCTCAAGGGCCACGAGACGAAGTGTGTAACGGCCTCGACGATGATTGCGATGGAGAGGCCGACAATCTGGCCGCGTGTCCTGGGACGAGCTTGTGTGTCGAGGGCTCATGCCGTCGAAACTGCGATCCCAACATGGAATTCCCATGTCCGGTGGCGTTCCGATGTGAGATGCCCGAGGGAGAAGAGCAGTATTACTGTGTGCCCACGGCATGTGCATCGTGTGCGCCCCATGAGCGCTGCATCGCAGATGCCTGCATCGATCCATGTGAAGGAGTGACGTGCGATGCGGGTGAGGTGTGCAGAGGAGGAGATTGCGTTGGATGCGAAGTGCTTGGCTGCGAAGACGGTCAAGTATGTTTCGGTGGCGCATGTCGTGAGAATCGATGCACGAGCCGTGGATGCTCGAGCGAACAGACGTGTTTCGACGGTGACTGTTGGAACGCGTGTGGCGCAGGGGATTGTCCGAGAGGGCAGCGTTGTGCGACAGGCGGACAATGCGAAGCAGATCCATGCAGCGATGTGAACTGTCCCTCGGGTCGAGTGTGTGTGGCTGGTGAATGTCGTTCGGATCCGTGTCGAGGCATCGTGTGCGCCGCGGGTGAGGTTTGTACGGGCGAGACAGGATGCATTCCAGACCCATGTCGATTGGTTGCATGTTCGACCGGACGGATATGCGCGGTGAACGCGCAAGGCATTCCAGAGTGCACACGCACAGGGAGCGCTGATGCGGGCGTCGATCGACGTGTTCTCGTGACCGGTGGCAATGCCCTGTGTAGCGTGAGAGGGCCCGGAGTGGGGAGTACCGGTGGTATATGGGCGCTGTTCTTGGCAGCCATGGTCGCGATCGTGGTGCGTCGTGGGAGGGCGAAGTGATGGTGATCGTGTCTCGAGCTCTTTCACGGGCGAGCGGCTTCGCCATTGGGATGCTGCTTCTGGGGAGCATTTTCGTGGGGTGCGATGTCGATCCCTACTGCTTTACGTGCTCCGAAGACCCCGAGCCTCGTGATGGCGGCAATGAGCCTCTTGACGCTCAGACTCCACGGAGGGATGGCTCTCTTCCTCTGGATGCAGGGCCCTGCATTCCGAGCGATGCCGCGATGGAGCTCTGCAACGATAGAGACGATGATTGCGATGGTGAGATCGACGAAGGCTTTTCGTTCGAAAGCGATCCCACCCACTGTGGCGGTTGTGGCATCGAATGCCGTTATGTGAATGCGGAGGGGCGCTGCAATTCGGGAATATGCGAAGTCATCGATTGCTTCGATGGGTTCGTGGATCTCGATGACGCACCGGGATGCGAATATGCGTGTCCGGTCTTTCCGGCGCAGGAAGAGCAGTGCAACGGGTTCGATGACGATTGCGATGGAGTGATCGACGAACCCGAAGACTTGCCTCCTGCACCCACGGATCTCTGTCGTGTGACGCCTGGGACTCCGTGTGCAGGCGTGACGGCGATCTGCGCGACCCGTGAGGGGCGCACCACTTGGTTCTGCAACTACCCAGCGAGCGTCGAGTTCGATCCCGTGGTGCCCAACGGCATTGTCCTCGAAGAGACGCGATGCGATGGGCACGATGGCGATTGTGATGGGCTCCGCGATGAGCCCTTCGCTGGGCTCGGAGATCTGTGCGACAACGGAGCGCGCGGCGCGTGCCGTGACGTGGGCGCCATTGCGTGCGACCCCGCCGATGATTCTCGTACGATCTGTGATCTGAGCGTGCTTCCGGATCCTGTGCCTGGGGCACCGAGCGCTGAGCTCTGCAATGGCATCGACGACAACTGTGATGGGACGATCGACAATGCGGGCGCAGATGACCCTGCCCGTGTGCGGGATGACATGATCCACATCGAGCGTGGTCCGCTCGACTTTTGGATTTATCGCCACGAAGCCTCTCGACCGGACGCCAGTGGGACTCTCGACGGAGAGTCGACGGCCCGCGCATGCGGTCGGGGGAGTGTCTTGCCATGGACTCGTGTCGCATACGAAGACGCGGCGGAGGCGTGCGCGAGAGCAGGTCATCGCCTGTGCACGTCGGCCGAGTGGCGTGCGGCGTGCGAAGGCGTGAGCTCGAGCGTTTATCCCTACGGGGACAGCTACGAGCGCGCGGTGTGCAACGGCGCAGATCGCGCAGCCTCCGTGGGGCAGATGGGAGCCACTGGTTCACTCGCCATGTGTGTGAGTGAAGACGGCGCATTCGATATGTCCGGCAATGCAAAGGAGTGGACTTCGGATCAGCGTGGTGTGGCTTCGAACGGAGGGCGAATCTTCGTCGTGCGTGGCGGCTCGCATGAATCCCCAGAGTTCGGTCTGACGTGCGCGACCGAGCTTTCGCGCGCCACGGAAGACACTCTCCTCCCCACGCTCGGCTTCCGCTGCTGCAGCGATGATGGGCCCTGAATTTCAGCTCATTCGGGATATACGAGAACAGACTCGGAGTTGCGCGAGGGCACTTGCACATTGCGCCTACGCACGATGGCGGCACTCGTCCTCGAGCGAACTACTGTAAGTTGCGCCGTGAAGGTTGAGGACGCGATGGACGAACAGTTCGAGACAATGCTTGCGAATAAGCGTAGTGGCGGTGTGCGGCTCGAGGGCTGCGGCATCACGCAGGATCGAGCCCACCGATGCGGGCGCGGAGTTCGTCACCGTGGGCGGACACACTGTTGCTTTCCACGGCTATCCGCGCGCGATGAAGGATCTGGACATTCTCGTCATCGATGCGCCTCCCGTCTCGATCAGTCAACCTCTCGCGCTACTCGGGAACTTGCGCGGAGAGCCCCCCTATTCGCAGGAGGACGCGCGAGCCTACGCGGAATACCCGTTTGATGTATTCAGATGCGTTGGTCATCAGTTCGGCGGGATGATCTTGAGTCACGGCCCACAAGTTGCGTCGAGCGCATGGATATCGAATCGCCCCGCAGAGCCGATCGTGTGCGCGATAAAAAGCCGTTCCTCTCGATCGACCTCACCCGTGGCGACTGCCAGCTGCCCGAATGCACCACGCCGAGACCAGTCGAACGGTGCGCTGCTTACCAGCGTTGGATCTGCGCTCTGAACCGCGCACGCGATCTCCGGCAGAGGCTCTGCGAAGAGCGCAGCCAACGATCCGAACCGAGGATCGTCGGAGAGCCAGACCATCCACGGCTTTCCCCTCCATGCGACGAGCTGGAACCCCGCCGGACGCAGCCCTCCCCACCCGGAGAAGGTTCGATCAGGTTCACGCCGTGTGAGATCAGGAAGCTCGAGTCTCGCAACTCGGAGGCGGCTCTCTGCGAGCAGAGCAAGCCGCTCGAATCCTGCGACCCACACTTGTCCTTCGTGAACCAAGAGCGATGCACGATCCGAAAGGTGATGGAGCACAGTCACGGGCCCTGTCACGAGGGCGCTCGATCTCACCACAGCAACCCGAGCCCGGGCGAATCCATCGTCCCCAATTTCGTGCCATAACACGATGAACGTTTCGCCGTCTTCGAGAGGTTGCGCCGCGATATCGCCCCACGGCACCGCATCGATAGGCACCGTGCGCCGCGTGGCTGCCGCGAGATCCACCATGGTGAGCTCGTGATCCAAAGCACTGACTGCAAACACACGATCGCCAAGGACGAGAGAAGTCGGACCTAGGATTTCTATTCGAGCAGCCAACCGGATTGTGTCAGCGATCCGGAGCTCACTCAGCGTCCCTGTCGGGTCCATGGAGCGCCAGCGAGTTTCCATCGTGCTCTCGCCTCGAAACGAGCGACGATCATGCCATGCGAAGGTCGTGACTCCCAACGCGACACTCACCGATACGCTCATCATGTTCGGGCGTGGAAAGCTGTCGAGGAGCAGCTCTTCGTCCGACGTGAGGTCGTGGTCGTGAAGTCGATCGAACAACATAATCCGTTCCTCATTCGGATCCTCGAGCCGCACAACGACGTGCACGCCGGTTGCATCGACACCGATTGCTGGAATGGACACATCCTGTGCTTCATCCGGTCGGTCCCCGATACGCCGTGAAGCAAACACTCTGACGCATCGTGGTGCTGGAACTTCGCACGGTGGAGCGATCTCGGGGTCTCCTGCGTCGCGTTCCCCACTGGAGGAGTCGACGACGGCGATCCCACCATCGATCATGGCGGCATCCTCCTCGGAACTCGACTGATGCGAAAGCGCGCAACCAGCCCACGCAGCAGCGACTGTGATCAGCGAGAATCGCACCCCCCGATGGATCATGTCGAGCTCCCACAAATTTCGAACTGGACGAGCTCTGCCCCGATCACTCCGACGCCACACGAAGCCACGAGCTTCGCGGTGTCTTCCCACCAACGAAACGTGTCGTGGGTCGTGCAGCGCAGATCGGTCAGGAGGATCGGATTGCCAAATCCTCGCGCACCTTCATTCCATTCGAGTGCCCAAGTCCCCGCGTCGTTGGAGTAGACCACGAGCATTCCGGCTTCGGTACGCATCGCTCCAAGCGCAGTCCCCACGAGTCGCCCACGGATCGTATTGACATCCAGCTCGCGCGCACCGAGTTCCCGAACGACGGTCCCCACTTCGAACATCACGAGTCGACTCCCTGTCAACGCAAAGAGGCGAAGCGTGTCTGACGAGTCGAGCGCAAGCACAGCGGAGCTCGCGGGATGATCACCCACCCTTATCGCGAGCGGGTCCGAGAATGCGGTCGCTCCAAACTTTGCGAGAACAGGAGCGCGTCCCACACCGCCCGGCAAGACGACGATATGCAAGACTCCTCGAGTATCCGCACGACACGAAGCGATGCCAGGTCTCGCTGCTTCTGGATCCGTTCCACGCCACGACCCGAACGCCCCGTCACTCGGATATTGGATATCAGACACCATAGGACGGTTGGACTCGGTCCAATAGATGACCCGAATCCCCGTGGCGTCGTCAGGACCATAGACCAAATGCACGAACGCTGGGCGCCCCTCACATGTCACGATGCCGCCCATGCCGACATCAGGAGGCACGTCCAAAGGCAATGTGACAGGATCGCCAAAAGTCTCTCCGTCCCACGCCGCCCATGCGCGTTGATCGTTTGTCTCGTCTGGCTCCAAAAGCGCGAGAGGCCCCTCGTCACTGTCGATGAAAACGGAAGGCCGATGAGGTCCCCATGGGACCGGCAATTCCATGAGGAACGAATCTGAATCGGAGAGAGTCGCAACATGCCATGGAAAGGTCCCGTCAAGGGCACGGGCACCAAACCATGACAACACCAGTGTGTGATCGATCCGTGCGGCGCGAGGCGACTGCAGCTCTGGTCGAGTTCCTGAAGGTGTCTCGAGCACGCGCACCCGGAGCGACTCGCCGCAACTCAGTCGTGGATCACGAGGCTCGGCGTCGACCACGAGCACAGAGCCATCGTGCTCTTCGATGATTGCTGGCGGATCACAGGCACATCCGACAGCGATTGCCGAGGCCAGAGATGCAGCGACGCTGCCAAGGAACGTGGCCCAAGACGGAAAGAACCTCGCGACTCTCGAGGGCGTCTCCATGCAGGCCTTCCTTTCCGCGTTCCACCGCATCTCCACCTCTAGAGATTCACTTGAACACACAATAAAGAACGAACAAAGCGTCGAAGACACGCGACGAGCAAAATCGCGGTCCGCGAAGATCTCGATCGCATTCGACCCTTCGAGCCTTTCCGTCGCACGCAACCGCCGACCATCAGAACCACGGGAGTGAGTCGCCGAAAGAGTGCGTCGAGGGCTCATGTTTGTGCGAGTTCTCACGGTAAGGTCGAACGCATTACAGTCGAGCGCGGTGAGTCCCCAAAGGTAGGAACGGGGCGATGTCTCCGTGGAAAGAGACGGCAAGCTGATGTTCTCGAAAGTGCGCGCCTACCTGATTTTTTCCATTGCGATCTTTGTCATGACCACCACGCATGTGGTTTCGGCCCAGTCGACGCCGGTGGCGCTCGACTATCACGCGCCGGCCGCTTGTCCCGATGAAGCGAGGCTCATCGACGAGATTTCGGCGCGTCTTGGTTATGTTGCGATCTCGCCCAGTTCTGCGCGGACTGCACGGGTGCGGGTATTCGAGGACGGCGTGGAATTCACCGCGATGCTCGAGCTGGATGGCGCCTCGCGAATGTTTCGCGGCAGCGAGTGCGCCGATGTGATCGCGACCGTCGCGAGCGCGCTTGCGACCGAACTCGATAGGTTGACCGCTGCCGCGCAACCAGCCGTTGCCGTGCCGCCCGTCCCAGCCGCGTCTCCGAGAGAACCTGGAACGATTCGCGTGCGGATCGAATCGGAGATTCCGCAATTGAGCCTTCACCGAGTCGCTGAAGCCACGACCTTCGGCATCATGACGTCGCACGGTGGCGCGACCGGGTATTCGATACGGCTCGAGGAGGTGTGCGAAGCGCCTTGTGAAGCGTCTCTATCTGCGGGAAGGCACGCGCTCTTCGTGGCTCGCCCGACAGGCGGGGGTGGATACGTGCGCGAAATGCTTCGACTCGACGAAGACTCACTGCTTCGCATCGATCTCGAGTCTCACGAGACCGAGCGCATTGTCGGTTGGGTATCGTTTATCACAGGCGCCGCGGCGGGCTTGGGGCTGCTCGGCGGCGGCATAACGATGCTGTTCACCGATCTTGCTCCGGATGGCGAGGCGGATCCGACGACGCCCGTTGCGCTCATGGCCTCGGGCGGTGTTACGCTCATCGCCGGGATGGTCACGTTCTTTATTCTCGCGTTCAAATCCGACGTTGGCCTCGTGGACGTGCAACCGTTGCGATTTTAAAGAGAATGCAAGAGGAGGTGGCTCGGCACACGGAGATCCGGCGCGTCTTCGAGACTCACTTCGATGACGTGTGGCGGTTCCTCATGCGCATGGGCGCCTCCTCTGTCGATGCGGAGGACCTCGCACAGAATGTGTTTCTGATTGTCCATCGCCGGCTGTCCACATTCGATCGTACCAAGCCGATGCTGCCGTGGCTCTTCGGCATCGCACGAAACGTGCTGCGTGATCATCGTCGCCTCGCGGTGGCTCGACACGAGACGGTGACCGACGTCGTCGATACGACGCGCTCCGATCCAGGAGTTCGCGCGTTCGAGGCAAGCGAGCTGCTGCTCGCGGCGCTGGCCGAGCTTCCCGAACCACTCCGTGCGATCGTGGTCGCTCATGATCTGGAGGAGCTCGAAATGCGTCAGGCCGCGGATGCGCTCGATGTTCCTTTGGATACCGCGTATGCACGTCTTCGGCGGGGACGGGAGCTCTTGCGAGCGGCCGTCGAGCGTTTGGGAGGTGGCCGATGAGCCAGCCTGAGCCCATCGATCCGATTCTCGAGAGCCTCTACCGTGAGGAACGAACTCGCGCGCGCCGTGCTTTACCTGAAACGCGCGCCCGAGTGATGCATCGATTGCTCGATCGCATCGATCGGGGGCCGGGAGGCGAGGGCGGCGATCAAGGAGGCGCGCCACCGCCGAAGACATCGATGACGTCGAGCACGGCGGGCACGCTTTCCCGGATCTTGTTTGGAGCCGTCATCGGGGCGAGCATCACCTGGGCGTTCATGAGAGATCGAGGCGAGCCTTCCTTGGCTGCTGATGCGGTGGATGTGGCAGCACATGAAAACAACGTGACCGCCGTGCCGAGCCGCCACTCGGCGCCCATCGTGACCGAAACCGAACTGGTTGCGGTCGATGCCGAGCAAGAGCGCAGCGCACGAAGGCCACGCGCAGTTCGTCATCCTGACGCACCGGAATCGATTCCTGCGTCTGCGATCGAGTCAATCCCGAGTCCAGAGGATACGACGTCGACGTCTTCCGTTTCGGAGGAAGGCGTGTCCGCGAGCTCCTCCGCCGAGGAGCGCGCTCTCATCGATCGTGCGCGTGCGGCGCTTCATCGCGGAGAAGCGCATGAGGCGCTGGTCGCACTCATGAGTCACGAACGACGCTTCGTGGATGGAGAGCTGACAGAGGAACGGGAGCGATTGATCATCGAAGCGCTGGTGGTGGAAGGACGAAGGGATCAAGCGCGCGCTCGCATCGATGCTTACCTGGCTCGACAGCCGCATGGGATTCATCGCGCCGCACTCGAGCGATTGGCGGAATCCCTACGACGCTGAAGGAGGCAGCCGGAACAAGTCCGATATTCGAGCCGGAGGCGTCCCACGGCTCGAAGGGGATATCGTCCGCGACCTTCTTCAAAGGTCCGCGCGCGACGAGTACGAGTCATGAAAAACAGCCACATGAACTCGACCTCGCCGATCCGTCCGAGGTATCGAGTATGCGAAAGCACGGTGCTGGCACTGGGTCGGTTTAGCAAGCGAAGCTTGGCACCATGTTTTCGCTCATCGGGTGTTCGGCGTCTGGATCGGTCGTGACCATCGCCGGCTTGCTGCCGAAGAGACGACCGAGGCGACTCGTTGCCTTGGCGTTCCAATCGGGCACGAGCAGCACTTCGTTGGGATCGCCGAAGTCGAAGCCCCACGCAGCGTCGTGCGCCCGCCGATCCCCCGGTGACATCTCCTTGCGCATCGCTTGGATGGTGAAGCCACCGTAGGCCCTGCCTCCCATCACGTACATCCAATCTTCGAGTTCGTTCGGTGCGAGCGTAACCTGGTCGCCGGCCTTCACCGACTGCACGTGGTTGGGCTGATTGAGGAGCGTCGCGGAGATCCGATCTCCATCGAATGCGACGTCGCCGAGCCACATGTGTTCGACGTCGTCGGGGTGGCCCCCATCATCGCCGAAAGCGGCTTTCACGACTGCGAGCTCGAGTGCAGGGACGATGCGGCGGTACTCCCACGTCAGCTCACGCCAGAAATACTTGAAGGACTTGCGCGCCATGGCGCTCGCGGCCGCCATCGCAGCGTCGGCTGGCGCATAGAAAACCTTGTTCTCCGGTGTTGTCACCTCGCGAGCATAGGCGGGCCGCGCTCGATCGACAACGAAGCGAGTTGAATCGTTATGTATTGAAATTGAACAGGATTTCGAAGGCAGTCTTGAACAGGGTCTCCGTGGCCTCGGATCGACGTTCACTCGCCAGCTCTCCGGCGAACGCGTCCGCATCGATCTTGTCCGAGGCGGCTCGCGCCCGGTATGCATCGTCCATCCGATGGAGTGTTCCCAGTCGGAAGAAGGTCCCGTGTGCGGCACAGAGCGTGATGTCGACATCGAACACACGGTGAGGCTCGAGCGGCGTGCCGCACTCCGGACAGCACGCACCGGCTCCCGGCGCGGTCGTTTGATAGGACGCGGCCCGCACGGTAGAAGGATCGAGCCCACTGCGGTCCACCACCACCCTGCCGTGCTCCGAAAGCGTGCCTGCGATCAGGCGGCGGCACGCATCGTTGTTCAACCAAACGCCGCAGCGGCAGCACACGAACACGCCAGCATGTTGCGGGCTCGGGACCATCACAGTCCGACATTCCGGACAAGGGCGCTGCTCGACCATCGGAAGATTCGAGTCTGAGATCGTCGGCCCATGAAGTCAAAGAGGACTCCAAGACCCCAATCACATCAGATCTCGACGCCGCAGCAGAGGGGACGCTCTACGTTCCCGAGAGCGCGCTCACCGTCCTGCGCGATTCGGGAAAGGCGCTGCCCATAAACCTCGCGCCACTTCATGGTGTTGTTGAGTTCGCGTGTGTGTTCGAGCGTGTGAATCGATATCCTGTGGTGCCTCGCTCGAGATGTATAGGCACCATTGGCGCCTATAACGCTTCTTGCTTCCGATCGACTCGAGGCCTTCGCAGCGGTGGCTGCCGAAGGGAGCACGTGGTGCCAAACGTATCGGCATCACGCAGTCCGCGGTCTCGCAGCGTGTGCGGAAGTTGGCGGATAGGACATCCAAAATGGGAAAAGGCGTAACCGAGGCTCAAGAGCAGCGGTTGCAGCGGGTCAAGGATTCAGCCTCAAGGTCGATATTCGAGCCGGAGGCGTCCACGGCTCGAAGGGGATATCGCCCGCGACCTCCTTCAAAGGTCCGCGCGCGACGAGTACGAGTCATGAAAAACAGCCACATGAACTCGACCTCGCCGATCCGTCCGAGGTATCGAGTATGCGAAAGCACGGTGCTGGCACTGGGTCGGTTTAGCAGAGGTCGAATTTCCACCGAAGCGGATATCCGCGAGCGCCTCTGAGCGTCACTTCGCCGACAGCTTCATCACCGTTCGCCTCGTGATGGCTCGGACCGTCGCTGCGTGGCTTCCACACTGTCCTGCATGCCGCCAACCTCGTGAACCCAATCGGCCGCCTCGAATCACCGCGTAACGCAGTAGTGTTAGGTGCTGCCCGCGCGGGCCGACGACGAAGAGAATCGGGTCGGTCCGCGCGAGTAGCGGTGTCCTCGCCTTCATCGGCTCAAAGCGCAATCGCATCGATCACGCTCGTCCAATGACCCTTGGCGAGGTTGCCCGAAGCGAAGGCGGCGACCACGTCGAACACCTTGTCGGAGAAACCACCGACGTTGAGGATGTCCGCACGGTCCTTCGCCTGCGTGTGGGCGTTGGGGGTGAGATCGATACAGACGAGCTTCGCGCCCGGGTTGCGCGCAACCAAGGTGTTCCACTCCGCCATCGTCCGTGTGTGGTTGCCGGCGCGGCCCGCGTCCATCCACGACTCATTGTCCGAGACGTAGATGACGAGGTCCGCCTTCGCGCGCTGCGCGTTCAGCAGCGCGAGCGCCGATGACGTGTTCGTGCCGCCGCCACCGACCGACGCCAGCACGCGTGCGTTCGTCATGACGGAGTCGCGACGCTCGACACGAATCGACTTCGGCTCGGTGTCGAAGCACACGACCTCCGCGTCGGCATTTCGACGCAGCATCGTCGCAGCAAACAGCGCGGCGACGTCCACGCAACGCGCAGCCGTGGTCGCACCGGCACGGTGACCCGTGATCGGCGCCGCCATCGAGCCCGATACGTCGACGAGGATCCACACCTTCTTGCTGTCGATCGACGGCACGTTGTGAGTCGCGTGCTCCATCGCGTCATGGAGCGCATCCGCGACCATGGCCGGAACGCCCGTGCCACGCGTCGCGACGTATGCGACGAGCAGCTGATACGGGAAGACCTTCGCGCGCGCGATCGCCTTCGGGTCGCGAAGACGATTCGCGACGAGCTCAGTCATGCCCGCAATGTCGAACACGCCATGACGCGCAAACGTGTTCAGGTTCATCCGCGTCGTCTGCCACGATGCGTTCTTCGCGATCTGCGCCCACTCGCTCGCGCCGAGCGAGAGCGACGTGAGCATCTGGTACGGCACGTCCGGGATCGCGCCCGACGTATCCTTCTTGTATGCCTCGAAGGATGTGACGAGCGGCGGCAGATCCGCGGCGATGTGATCCTTGCCGATCAGATAGCCGTAGAACGCGCGCCGCGAGGGCGAAATCGGCTTCGGGTGGACCATCTTCACGATGTCCGCGAGCGACGGCGAGTCACCCACCGACGCACGGAAGAGCTGATCGTCCGACTGCTTCTCGAGCCAGCCGAGGATCTGCTTCTTCGGCCGCGTACCGAGCGACTTCCGACCGATCTGGCCCGAGCGCATGATCTGCACGAACGTGCGCAGCATCTTGCCGTCGTCGATCACGCGATCGAAGACCGGCGCGAAGAGTGCTGGGTCCCTCATCGAGAGGATCGCGCAGAGAAGAGCGGGCATGTCCTTCATGAAGCCCTTCTCACGCGCATAGATCGCGACCTTCGCGAGGAAACGCGGATCGACCTTCGACGCGAGCTCGATGACATGCTCGAGCTGCGTCTCGGCCGACGCGTAGAATGTCGCGTTCAGGCAGCCGGTCGCAGCGAGCTGCGCGAGCGCGTGCTCGGGGCTGAACGCGTAGGCATTGCCGCCCGCTTCGTTGACTGTGTCGGTCTTCGGTAGGAAGCGGCCGATGATGGACTGGAAGAGATTCTTGTTTGCCATGATGCACCTCTCTTTTTCGAGTGAAGGAATGTCGCGTAGAAGACGAACGCGACGGAGCGACACGCACGCGCCTGGTCTGGGCCAGAGCTGGCAAGCGTGGAGACATCGGCCGCAGAGGAAGGAAGGCAAGGAAGTGTTCGCCTGCCTTCCTCGAGCCGAATGTCAGGACGCGAACAGCCAGTCTTTCCAGACCTCGGGGATCCCGCGGCCGGTGTGGAACTGAAGGTTCACGAGCGGGAGCTCGCGCGGCCGGTACGGCTGCTTGCGCAACGGCATGCTGGCCTCAAGTGGCGTGCGTGCGCCCTTCCGCTCGTTGCAGCGGGCGCAGGCTGTCACGATGTTCTCCCAGACAGTGCGGCCTCCCTGAGCGCGCGGTACGACGTGATCGAACGTGAGCTCGCGCGGCGGAGCGTTCCGCCCGCAGTACTGGCAGACGAAGCCGTCGCGCGAGAGCACGTTCACGCGCGAGAACTTCACGCCCTGCCGGCGCGCGCGCAGCGCCCGCAGTATGCGCACAACGGCCGGCATCGGGAGGGTGATCGACGGCGAGCGCAGCGCGATATCGTATGAGGCGAGCACTTCGATCTTGTCGCCGAAGAGCATCGTGACGGCGCGCTGCCACGTGACGATGCGATATGGAACATAGGATTGCGTAAGGACCAGCGTTGTCTCCATGAGGCACCGACCTTCATCTGCGTCGTGTTCGCGATCGCGCGAGACGCAGCGACATACCGGGGACAGGAATCGAACCTGCACGCCTCCTCGGCGACGTGGTTTGAGCACGTCGTGTTTTCCGTTACACCACCCCGGCGAGTTGAAGAGAGAACAAGGAAAGAAACCAAAGACACCATTGCTGCGCTTTTTCTTATTGGGCAAAGCCGTTCATCCACGAGACGTAGCGACGACGAGAGATCGAGCGAGAAACTCGGACGCCGCCAGATGGACTCGCTCTGGCATTCGCCGAACGCTCCAGGCTTTTGCAAGGAGAAGTCGCGAGAAGGTGTCGATCCTTCCTGGCGGTGGGTTGCAACCACCGACGTTCCCGGAACATCGCGACAAGCGGGCGACGAGCACTGTGCGGGGATGTGCTTCCCGCTCGCATTCGCCCATGGACCGGATGGGAGTCGCACCCACCATCTCCTGCGTACAAGACAGGCGCTCTTCTTGTTGAGCAACGACGGCCCGAAAAGAACGGCGACGAGATCGGAGGGAGAGGAGATCAGTTCGATGTGATGTACTCCGCTCCGGCATTCGCCGTGTGAATAGAGGCGACGACGAGAGCGTGGGGACGCCCGCTCTACCTATTGAGCTATCACTCCATGACTGGAGCGATCGGGACTCGAACCCGAAACCCGGGGGTTAATAGCCTGTAGTCCTCCACAGCATTCGTCGCCATGCCACGGGCTGGAATCGAACCAGCACCTCCTGTTCTTCACACAGGTGCTCGACCATCGAGCTGCCGAGGCATACGGCTCCGAGCGCGCGAATCGCGCCCAGAACATAAAACGTCCTTCATTCGGTTTTCAAAGAAGTGCTCCGCAAGACGGAGCAATCCTTTCGCGCGCATGCCGAAGCACTTCGCACGTCGGGACATCACGAATGATCTCGTGATGGGAAATCGATTGGACGGAACTGTCCCTGCGCACTCGGAGGCCGAGCACGTGAATCTGAATCATCGAGTCAGGGAGTTGAAGGGTTGGTTTGTGGAGAGCCGAAAACGAAGAAGGCCGCCCGGGTTTCCCTGAGCGGCCTTCGTGGTGCGCATGCGCGCAACGAGAGAAGGACCGCCTAGGTGTTCGCCTCCGGACGGAGGGCGCGATCGAACGTGCGAATCATCGAAAAACCAGGCAAATTCCGCTGATGTTCGCTCTTCAGGAGACATTCGCTCTTCAGGAAACACACGTCGACGAGGGACCATCCGATTCCATTGGAGCCGGTCCTCGTCGCGCCGATCTTCGTGGCGTATGTCGCGAGAGCAAACATGAGTGAAGCTATTTGATTAACTGCGACTGAGACGTTGGTCAAACAAAAAGTTCATTGGATGATCAGTTTTTGTGATCACGTATCAAATATCGATCATCGTCCGTTTCAATCCAACATCTCCTTGCGAGTCGTGACCGCACCGCGCAACTGCAGTCTGCCAAGTGCCACTTCGACACTTTCGGTCGCACGTTCCGCGACGTCACGGGCGAAACCGTCGGCGGCCGATCTGAGGTGCGCGCCTCACCAGGGCACGAGTCGAGCGACTCCATGCCCAAGGATGATCGGATAGAGCGCAAGGTTCCGCAGCATCGCGAGCTGCCACGACCAGACTGGAGCCGAACCGCCCTCTGCGAGGGCGCCTGCGAGTCCGCGTAGATGAGAAGGACCAAAAGGACCGTCGTGAATACGCTCGACGAGTCGCGCGGGGAGCGCATCGTGACCATGAAGCGCGCCTGTCCACCCGCCCACGATCGCGGCGTGCGAGTCTGTATCGCCGCCGGCGAGCAAGGCCGCCTCGATCGCGGTGTGTGGTGACTCTCCGTATTCGATGAAGCAGAAGGTCGTCAGCCCGATCGTATGAACAATGAAGCCGGTGTTTCCGAGGACCTCAGCGGCTGCCGATGGACTCGCCCCACTTCGCGCGAGGTCCACCGCACGATCGAGCGCCTGCTGTAACTCGCGATTCGCCACCACGGTTCGGGCTCGTTCGACGAGATGTGCGCGATCGACCTCGGCGCGGGAGCGCACCGCCTCGGCGGCGAGCTCGGCGACGTAGAGCGCACCTTCAACGGCTCGCTCGTCGATGTGCGTGGTTGCCGCGATCGCGCGGCCGAAGCGTCGACGTCGCTCTGGATCATCGGCAAAGAACGCCCCCAGAATTCCCGCTCGCATCGCCGCTCCGTTTCCCGCCGATCGGCTACCGGATTGACGCAAACCCAAGCTGATCCGTATGCACGCCCTCAACGTCGCGCCACCGATCCCGAAGGGGAGCCGCGCGAACCAAGCTCCGAGTGATCGCCGGAATCTAGCCGTGCATCGTTCGGCTGAATCTGGCTCCTCGTGGAGAGCGTGGCCGAGGAGCACCGTCTGTTCGGTGTCGTCGGACACAAAGCCCGTGGTTCCACAGAGATGAAACCGCTCGAGCTCCCCGATACGACGTGCGACGCGTCTTGCCGAGAGCCCTTCGAAGGGCAGCCCGGCGGCATCACCAAGAGCGACTCCGAGGAGAAGTCCGCTCATGCGATCGACGCGCCCGCGTGGATGAACGATAGGATGAAGAGAGGCACCCATGCCTTCGATTCAGCAACGGGCGTGCCCATCGCCTTCGGGCCACATACGCCACCAAAAATCTGAACAAGCAACGTCGCTCCACAAGCCACCACGCCAGTTTGGCGAGGTGGTCACCGATATTGGGTCATCCTGTCCAGGCCCGCGGAAGAGCGAGTCAGGCGCGACCGGGCGGGTTCTGCTCGAACCAATCAGCGATGCTCGGCATAGCGGGCTCGAAGACACCGGGGGAGAAGTTGAGGACGCCCGACTTCACGTCGCCTCGGTTCTCAAAGTCGTGGGTGACCCCGCCAGGGACCAGCACGAAGGAGCCCACCTCAGCGTCGATCCACTCGTCCCCAACGAGGATGCTCATGGTGCCCTCGATGACGTAGAAGACGTCGTCCTCGGGGTGCGAGTGTGCGCCGGGCCCCTTGGTGTGCGGCTCGAGCCACCACTCCGAGATGGAGTAGCCACCGGCAGTCTCATCGCCGTCGGCCTTGAACACCGCCCCGATGCGACCCATCGGATAACTGCGACCCGCGCCGGGCTGGAGCACCACGGCCTTGCGCGCCGGCCGAGCCTCGCCCCAGTAGCCGCCCATCAGCGCGTCCATCCACGCGGGCTGCTTCACGTCGCCGCGCGGACCGAACTCGCGCACCCAGGGCTTGATGTCGAGCACCGGCGTTCCGTCGACGGCGTCGAGCCCTTCGACGTGGAGGCGCGAGCCTTCGACGCGGAGCACGCGGCAGACAGTGGTGCCGATCTGGTTCGGGCGGTTCTTCCCGCGCTGCGCGAAGATGCCGACGGCGGGCCAGTCGCGGTTGTTGCGCGGGTGTCGCGCTCCGGCCTCGATCGTCGTGGGCTCCACGCGGTTCATGTAAAAGAGGATCTCGACGTGTGAGAACGTGTCGAGGCCCGCCAGCGCGTCGATCCCGAAGCGGGTGTCCAACTCGACGTAAGCCTGCTCGCTGTCCCAGCCATCATCACGCACGTCGCCGCGTGAGCTACGGACGGTGCCAATCGGTTCCATCGAGATGGTCATGTTCAAGTCCTCGCGCACATTCTGGGCCCGAACCAAGTCACACGGAAGCCCTGTCATGCATTGGACATAACATGAACGGTAGCCAAACCAATCACCGCGCCGGTGAACGCGTCTTCCATGCTGCGAAGGCCGAGCATCTTCTTCGCGCGACGCAGCGAGCGCATCAGCGCACGTCTGCGCACGCCACATCGGACATACGCCGCGCGGTGCACGAAGGACAGAAGGCTCTGCGCTTACATAAAAACGTGCGGCGGATAGGACATCCAAAATGGGAAAAAGCGTAACCGAGGCTCAAGAGCAGTGGCATCCCATCCAAGGTCCCTGGCTCGAAGCAAGACGAGATGACCCTGCCCGTGTGCGGGCTGACATGATCCACATCGAGCGTGGTTCGCCCGACTTTGGATTTACCGCCACGAAGCATCTCGACCGGACGCCAGCGCGATGTTCCTTCAGGGAGCACGAACGCCCCCGGCGTACTCTTGCCTTCCGCCAAGCTGTCGAGGGCGGCGTTTTCGCCGCAGCGCTCGTGCCGCCGCCGTACGATACGCGCGAGCCCTGGCCGCCCGCTTTTAGGGAACGTGAGTGCCTCGAGGTTACAATGGCGCCGACCGATCTCGTTCTGGCGGCCCGACTCGCGGGTGAGCTGGCGACAGCGCATGGGGTCCATCTCCGGATCCGGGTCTTCGAATCTCCTTACGAGCACGGCAACCCCTTGCCTCTCTTGCGTGACCCAGTATCGCTCCACTCGCCATGTAGCGTGGTGTTCTGGAGTGCGGGCCCCGATCGTATGAGAACGCTGCGTGCAGTTCGCGAAGTGCTAGGCGGCGACCTCGCCGTGACCAAAGAGAAACTCGCAGCCGCACCCATCGAGCTCTTGGTGAGCATCTCGGAGCACGACGCCCGTGCAGCCGTCGACACACTCAAAGCTGCCGGCTGCGAAGCCGAGGTCATCCGCGCCGATCCGCAAACAAAGGGCCACACGTGATAGCATCTCGATGAGCAGCCCACGGCGCCTTCGAGGAGGTCTAATCATGTGTATGTTCTCGGGCAGACAGCCCGCGCTTCACGTCTCCAAGACGCGGATTTTCGCGCGTGTCGAACGTACTCATCAATGCCTCATCTATTCGATGCAGCTCGCCTCGAGTGAAGAGGTCGCGATGATCCTTCCGGTGCCGGTCATCGCCAACGCGCCAGAAGATGCGATGTCCTTCGTCGACCTCTCGGGCTACCCCGCACTCTTCGATGAACTCGCGTTGCTCTTCGCTCCTCCTCCCGCGCGCCTCGCGCCGCAGAGCCGTTCATTTTCACCCGAGCTCAGCGCCAAGACACTCGTCGTTCACGAAGTCGGCGCATTCGGCGCATCATTCGTACCTCGACTCGCAGATTTCACTCGGCTCGATCCGCGTTTCCGATTGCCTGAGACCGTATGGTCGGCGATGCCCCAATATGCCGATTGGGGCTTTGCCGTATTTCAGCTCGCCAAGGGCGATACGAAAATCCACCCCATGGCGTTTCATTTTCCAACGCGCGAGCCCTCACGTGTGTTCTTCCCCACCGTTCACGTCCACGATGGCTCGGTGCACGAGCATGCCGAGTTCGATCACGAGCTCTACTGGCAGGACTCGTCCGCGCCGAGCATCGATGCTGTCTCGCACACTCCCGCAAGCACGTTGTTGACCGAGCGCAGCAAGGGCTTCATCCAGAGCGGGCTCGCACGACGTCGAATCATGCGCGGTATTTACGAAAACGCCGACGTCCGGATTTGATCCGTGCCACGGTGCAGGCGTATGCGACGGATCTCGCGCACTTCGGCCTTTATCTCGATGGCGAGCAGACGTCGGTCACCCACGCGGAAGCGCTTCATGTCAGCGGCTTTCTGCATTCGCTTTCGAAGGGCGGGTTATCGGCGCGTTCGCAGGCGCGATATCTCTCGTCGCTTCGAGGGCTGTATCGGTGGATGCTCGCGGAGAAGCACGTGACTCGGGATCCGACGGAGCTCGTCGACGGTCCTCGTCTCATGCGCAAGCTGCCGGGCGGATAGGACATCCAAAATGGGAAAAAGCGTAACCGAGGCTCAAGAGCAGTGGCATCCCATCCAAGGTCCCTGGCTCGAAGCAAGACGAGATGACCCTGCCCGTGTGCGGGCTGACATGATCCACATCGAGCGTGGTTCGCCCGACTTTGGATTTACCGCCACGAAGCATCTCGACCGGACGCCAGCGCGATGTTCCTGCAGGGAAATCGTGCGTGCCTCGGTGATGTCTACGATTTCTATTCTACCTGTCGCGAAGACGCTCCTCGAGTGAGCGAATCGCGGGGATGATGTCGAGTGAAGGGGTCGACAGCGCCAGAGTTCGGAGCGGCGTCAGCGCTCTCCTATCACCAGCACGACAGAGCGCAGCAACCAGTAATAGACGGGAGTCGGAGAGGTCGGGATCGCCGAGCGCCTCGATCAGCACCGGTGTGGCACGAGCATCCCCCAGTTCCCCCAACGAATGAAATGCAAAGCGCCGGGAGCCCAATCCCATCGCACCACGAGCGGCCGCGAGCAGCTGTTCGTACGCCGCGTGAGCATCTGGGTGTCGTGTGTCTCGCACCACGCGTTGAAGGAGTTCGCACGCTCGACCTGGATCGGAGGAAAGCAAAGCAGTTCCTTCCAGAAGCCAGGTACGATCCGGTGGAGCATCTGGATGTTTTACCAGCGCAGGATGTCCTGATGACAGTCGAGCTTGTACATCCGCATACGGGATCCGCGCAGCGATACGAACGATCAGCTCGACCGAAAGGTGCTCGGCGCGTTCGAGCAGATCTCGAGCGGTTCTCATGGGATCCGGATCCTTGTCGAGATTCGCGAGCAGGATTTCGGCGGCACTGCGGTGACGCTCTGCAAAGCGTGGTAAATCGAGGAGAGCAAACGCGACACGGTGGACCACATGCGGAGGAAGTTCAGATAACGATCCAATATCGAGCGCCATAGACTCGAACGGAGTCGGTGCAGAAGAGAGTGCCTCGAGTGCTGTAAGAAAATCGGAGAGTAGCGAGTCCAATCGCTTCGTTCCGAGTAGAGCAGTCGCACGATTCCAACCGATACGAGAAACTCTCCCGAATACAGCGGCCGCGGGGAGATCACCGCGCGCCCAGCAGTTCAATAAGAATTCATCTGCCTCGTGCGCATAAGTTCGGCGTAGATGCTCTGTCAGCTCGAGGCGGAATGGAATACTGACCGGGGCGTCGAACACGGTTTTCAAGAATCGAACGATGATTTCGCGATATCGATCGGCGCTGGATTTGTAAGCTTCGGAGCCCTGCGGACCATCGACGATAGGATTTGTCACAGGTCCGGTAAGGAAACCGAGCTTCTCGAGATGCCCTCTTGCCTCGTCCGAATTCATCTGAGGCAGTGCGCTTTCGAAGTCTGCAAGACATGCTGCAAACGCACTCAAATGCAGCGCATCGGGATCGAAGAAGTCACCGTCGTGATAGAGCTCAAGCGCGGTTGAAGCATCTGCAACGTGGTGAAGGCACAGTCGCAAGGTTTTCTTTTTTCTTCTGAGCTCGGGGTCGGAATACGCCGCACGAACCTCCTCGAGCGCCAACGCAGGATCTCGGAACGAAAGCTCATAAGCCATCATCGCTCGTTGCTCCGCTGCCCCCCATCCATCACGCCATTTGCGAAGGATCGTGTCCGTCTTATACGTGCGAACGGCGGAGTGGTAGCAATAGCCGTCTCGATGCGTCCTGAGCCAAGAATTTTTTGTTTTCATCTTTCGGCTTCGAGTCGTTCAGAGTGGCGATGAGGCGTGAAGCGGATAGTCGTTGTAGCAAAAATATGGGGTCATGCATGCATCACGGATCATCAAAGCAGTGTGCCGCGCTTGGTTTACTGTTACTGAGAGGTGACTGAGAGCAGTGGGAGTGCATTCGAATTGCAAAAGCGGTAACCGGAGGTTGGAGCGGCCGCCCTGGGCAGCTGGCGTGCCTGAAATCACCATCAGAGAGTCGTGGTGCACACACGCACGTCAGGCGTCGAAGGGGAAGACAGCAAGAGTTGTCGCGGGTCGATGCGTCGTGGGACCGGAGTGCGGCGGTGTCTTCGTCTTTGGCGACTTCGATAATTCGTATACGCCGCGTGCATTTCGGACAGACGGCAATATCGACCTCGAACACGCGCTCGAGGAACCAGGACTACGGGTGTCTCGACCTGAGGTCGCGCTCGATCGCCTCATGTTCACGTCTTCTCCGCGGTGAGCAGGAGCTTGAACACCATCGCAAGGCTCGCCGTGAGCGATCCCACCCCGCTCTCGATTGACCCGCGGACGTAGGGATCCCGGTCTCTGATTTCGAGCGTTCCAAACGCTTCTATCAGCAGGCGCTCGCGCCTCTGGGGTATGTGCTGGTCATGGAGGCCACCGCGCCAAGCCTGACTTCTGGATCATCACGAGGCTTGCCTTATCGAGCTCCCCCTTCCACGGATGCTCGGCTACATTTCGTGCATGATAAAAGAGACGAGGCATACACTGCGCGGGCTGTTCGTTGATGCCGAGATCTCGGCGCGTCCTCAGGGGTTCCCAGCGCGGTACTTCGCATCGTTGCCGGTATCAGGCTCGCTCGACGGATACTCGCCTCACCGACCACCACGGGCGTACGTCGAACACTGCCTCGCACGTGGCGATGCCGAGATGTTTGCCCGCGTCGTGACGGCAATACGCGATTGGAACGGCAACGAGCGCCAGCTTGAGTACTGCTACGGTAGCATCCTCGGCCACCTTGCCGCGCTGTACGAAACGACGCGCCCAACGATAGCGCGACTCTTGGAGGAGGCCCCTGCTCCCCAGCGTGATTCGCTCGTGACCGCGGTCGTGAAACTTTGTAAAGATCCCATATTCGCGAAGCTCGCCGTTGCCGCCGGCCCAGCGGCGATCCTCGCTTACTGGAGGAGGAGCGGGTTCTCGCTCGAGCGAGAACCGAAGCCACAGCCTCAAGATCACGAGCATATCGTGGCTGCCGCACGTGCGGTGTTCGCAGATCCGCGGCGCAAGAATAGACACAGCTCGAATGAGGACGCCTGCATCGCGGCCATCGACCTATTCGGAGACATGCCCAGCATGGCACCGCTGCTTGCCGAACTCGAGCAGATGATGGGTCCCGACGAGAATACTCTCGTAGAGTGGTTTGCGGCAGTGCATAAGCGCGAGGCGAATCAAACGGCAGAGACACTATACGCTTGGAGCGACGAGCATCTCACGGATGTGTACAGTGCGATCGACGTGCCTGGCGGCGCTCGCGCGTACCTCGCCGCGAAACCCGAGGACCGAGCCTGGCTGATCACCGCGCTTGAGACGCGCGTTCAAGATACAGCAGTCGCCCCGATATACCGAGTGCTCGCGATGTCGGAGCTTGCGGACGTCGACTCCGAACGAGCGCTCGAACTCGCCGATGCCTTGCAGGCCGATCCGGTGCTCGCGCCGATTGCGCGACCTCTGTCGCGGTTTCGCTCATTGGCGGCGGCAGAGCAGCACTGCGCGAATCTCGGCGTCCACATCGACACCTTCAACACGGAGACCGACATGTTCCCGAACGGCCACGACTGTGAGCTGCGGCGCCTGGCGGGGCTGATCGACGAGCTCACCGTGCTCGAGCCGTGGTTTGAAGAGATCCCACCGCTAGATGGAGAAGAATATGATGATGAGGATGAGGTCCTGTGCGGTGATGAGCGCTTACCTGGCCACTACCGGCTTCGCGTTTATCTACAGGGCTCGAGCTATGAGATGATTTCGAAAGCATGTGCTGACTGGCTCGATGTGGCGGTGATGCTCGGCCTGCTCAACAGGATCTGTGAGGACGCAGGGCTCACGCACCGTTTCGTTTCGATCGAGCGCGATTACGGGCAGTCCGCCTGGATCGCCGTGGGCCCAACCAAGGCGCTTGAGCAAGCGATCGCCGAGGGTGCCCTGGTTCCTGCCGATCCCTCGGCCGCTGACGATCGTGGCATTGCACTCGAGGACGAGCTCAAACGCCTGCTTCCGCCGACGTGAGAGCGTCCGGGGTCCCCTATCGATATCGCTCGGGCGTCGTCAGCAACGTTGGGGTATTGGCAGCGAGCGCCAAAGTTCGTGCCGAGGTGGTTTCCTCAGAAGCTGGTCCGGGTGGTGTCAAGTTTTCGGTGTCTGGGCCCGATCGGTCTCAGTTGAATAGTCC
>CAYZTA010000053.1:0-39680 GCA_964481145.1 uncultured Sandaracinus sp. | reverse complement strand
GCTCACCAGGATGCGACGGCGGATCTCGTCCTTCGCCATCCCACGCATCTCTGCAAGATAATCCACCACGACTTCACCAGGCTCGAGGATCCCCGTGAAGCCGCCCGCTTCCACCGCCATGTTGGTGAGCGTCGCTTGCTCGTCCATGGGCATCGCGCGCACACCCTCTCCCGCAAACTCGAGCACCTTGCCGATCCCGCGCGACGTGCGGAAAAACGGCTGCGAGAGGATGTGGAGCATCACGTCTTTCGCGCTCACGCCCTGACGCAATTTCCCCGTGAGCACGAAGCGCACTGTCTCCGGCACCTTCACACGCACATCACGCGTGTACCAAGCGTTGGCCATGTCGGTGCTGCCCACACCGAACGCGAACGCACCGAGCGCGCCTGCCATGCACGTATGAGAATCGGTGCCAGTCACGATCTGCCCCGGCAGCGCGATGTCTTCGATGACGGCGTTATGGCAAATCGCTTCGCTGCCTCCAGCCGCATCTTCACCATAAAGCTTCAAATGGTGGCGCTTGGCGAAGAGCTCCTGCGTTTCGGCAAGGCCGCTGGCCTTGTCGAGCAAGCCCGCTTTCTTCTTCTCTTCGGGCATCACGTCGCCGAGAAACGTGAGGTGATCACGGAACGTGAACACGCTCTCCGGCTCCGAGAGCTGGGCGCCCTTCCCGAGCGCAGAGACAAAGAGCGCCTCGGCCATCGGCGTCACGTACTCGTGGCTGAACCGCACGTCGGTGCGCACGAAGAGCGCATCGCCCGGCTGGACCGCAGGCACACCGAGCGTGCCGCTCTTGGCGTCGACCACCGCGTGGGCTGCGATGATCTTCTCGACGAGCGTCATCGGCCGCTTCGCGGTCGTGATCGCCGGAGGCGTGAGCTCGCCCGCCATCCGGAGCTTGTTGTATTCGAAGAGGCCGCCCGCACGAACGATGTCTGCGCTGATCGGATCGAGGCCCTTGGTGAACTCCGAGATCTCGATCTCGTCGCCGCGCGCAATGCGCTCGAGCAATCCGAAGTCCGTGGACGACAAGAGCCCGATGTTCTGGCAGTTTTGCCCATAGATCTTCTCGATACTGCGCGCGACCACCAGCTTCACACCAGCTGCGATCTCGCTATACGGCGCCTGCTCTCGCGACGAACCGCAACCTTTCGACTCTCCGCTGACGATGACGTCGAAGCCGCCCTTCTTCAGCGTGGAGCGATCGAAGAGCCCGCCTCGCAATCCCACGAGCGAATACTCGCCAAGCGTCTCGTCGTAGTGGAAACAAACCCATCCGGGTGTGATCTCATCGGTCGAGATGTTGTCGATGAGCTTGGCCGTCATCAACGTGGCGAGCGGCACGGTTTCGCCCGCCAGCTGCCTTCGCAGAAGATCTTGATCTTCGGTCAAAAACAACATGCGGCCCGTGAAGCGGATGAGTGAAGGTCGTCCCATATCAGTTCCTGATTCGTAATGTGACCTCTACCGTCACCACAAGCCCGTGCTGTGCGAACTCACATCCATGCGTGCGATTCCGTCACGCATGAAGGAGGTACGAACGCGATTTTTCGCGTGGTATGCTGCGCGCCATCTTGTCCGCCGAAGACCTCACACGATTGACAGCCGAGACATTGATGCTCGTGCTTTTGGTATCCGCGCCGGTGCTCATTGCGAGCCTCGCGATCGGGGCCGCGGTGGGCCTCGTTCAAGCAGCCACTCAAGTCCAAGATCAAACGTTGGCGTTCGTCCCGAAGTTGATCATCGTCGCGATCACGCTCGTGATCTTCGGTGGCTTCATGGGAGAGGAGATCGTGCGCTTCACGCAGAGGCTCTGGCTCGAAATTCCCCGCCTCGTCGGCTGAAATCGGCTCGCACGATGACAGAACTTCTCGACGGGTTCGGTGGTGTCGATGTCGTCACGCACACCCTCGGTGTCGCGTCACTCGTGACGGCACGCATCGCACCTTTGGCTCTCGTCTCACCGTGGATCGGCTTTCGTCGCACACCGATCACTCTGCGCATCGGAGTCGTTCTCGCGCTCGTTCTTGCACTCTGCCCATGGGCTCTTGGACATGCGCCCACCCTGCCGGGACACCTCTTCGATTTCATCTTGGTCGCAGCGCGCGAAGTGACGATCGGCCTCATCTTCGCCGTGGTCCTCTCGGTTCCATTCTTCGCGCTCGAGCACTCGGGCTCCATCATCGATACGCTCCGTGGCAGCTCGGTCACTCCCACGAACGAGAGCCCGCTCAGCGATCTCTATTTGCTCTTGGGCGCCACGCTCTTTCTCGTGCTCGGCGGCCATCGTTTGGTGATCTCCGCGCTCGCAGATGGATTGCAAACGGTGCCGGTCGGCTCGCCTCTCGAGCTCGGCGACATCCAGTCGTTCGCGTTGGGATCCACGCAGATCATCGTTCAAGCGCTCAGCCTCGGAGTGGCCTTCGCAGCGCCAGCCATCACGGCCTTCGTGCTCCTCGAAGCGACGCTCGGCATCGCAGAGCGAGCCGCGCCCATGCTGCCTACGTTTTTTCTTGGCATGCCCTTGCGCGCCAACGTGGGAGTCGCCGCTGTCCTCCTCAGCGCCTCGGTACTCATGCCGCATTTGCCAGCGCTCATGAGACACGCCGTACATGCCGCTTCGGAGCTCGTCCTCCGACTCAGCGAGTGAGCGCGCCCTCCTCTCTTTGGCTACACTGCGCGTCGCGATGTCTCAGCGCATTCTCGTCATCGATGACAACAGCACAGTCCGCAGGATCGTGGGTCGCACGCTTCAAACGGCCGGGTTCGAGGTGAGCCTTGCGGCCGATGGACGCGAAGGCCTCGACGCTGCGAACGAACACACTCCCGATCTCGTCCTGGTCGACTTCGTGATGCCGAACATGAACGGCTTTCAATTCTGCCAAGAGCTGCGCAAGAACGAGCACTTGGCCCAAGTTCCCGTGGTCCTGATGAGCGCGAAGGCCGAGCGCATCGGGGATGGTTTCCTCGCGCAAACCGGCGCCGTCGACAGCATCGCGAAGCCTTTCTATCCAGAAGCTCTGCTCGCCATCACGACCCGGGCGCTCGCCCGGGCCGCGCTCACATCCACTCCCCCCACGGATGCGAGCTCGAAGGAGCTCACCGCCGAGCCCATCGCACCTCAAAAGAGCGCACTCGAAACGCAGCGTATCGAACACCGAAAGCTCGCCCACGACATCGCTACCCAGCTTGCCTCATTCATCACCCACGCGGGCGAACTCGAGCTCGATGCGCCGCGTCTCGCCGAGCGAATCATCCACTCGCATCCACCCGAAGCGATCCTCACGTTCGCGGCTGAGCTCGGGCGTGAGCTCCCCGCACTTTCCGGAGAGATCGCGCTCGAGGGACGCATCGAACATATCCCGCTCGGAGATATCCTCCAGATGCTCCAGCATCTACAACAAACAGGTCTGCTCGAGATCCGAAACGGCGCGCGCGTCATTCATGTGTCCGTGAGCGACGGCAAGATCGATCTCGCATTGCTCACGCGCACACCGGACAGCCATGAATCGAACGATGGCGAGTTCCTCCTCGGGCGATATCTCGCTCGGTCCGAGCAAATCGAGAAAGAACTCGAATGCCCGCGCCCTTCTCCGAGAACGCTCGTGGGCACCCATCTCGTGAAGCTCGGACTCGTCACGGAACCTGATCTCTTCCATGCGCTCACTGCGCAAACGAGCGAGCTCGTCTACGAAGCGCTGCGCTGGAAGCGAGGCGCCTATCGCTTCGTGCGCTTTGCAGCCCGTCCCGAAGCCATTCAAGCACGTCTTGGGCTTCCGATCGGCGCAATCCTGATGGAAGGCTTGCGACGGGTCGACGAATGGAAGCTCATCGAGGAACAGCTTCCTTCCACAGACATCGTTCTTCGTGCGGACACAGAGTCGGTCTCCACGTTCGAACACGACCGGCTTTCCGAGCGCGAGAAAGTCGTCCTGGCCGCGATCGATGGAATCCGAACGATTCAAGACATCATCGATGTCACCCGCATGGGCTCTTTCGAGGCATCGAAGATCCTGCTTCAACTGCTGACAGGTCGCTTCGTGCGACGTTGATCAGCTTCGAACGAGTCTCGACACCAGCTCGCGTGCGAGCATCGGGCGTGGGTCCGCCATCACGATATCGAAACGTCCGCGCATGTCTCGAAGCGTCCCGTCCCATTCGAGCAAAGGCACGCCCCGCGTCACGTGCACCGAGAGCGTGGCCCGCCGCCACGCGATGAACGGGACACCCACTGCGATCGTCATGGCTGCCGCCTCGGAGCTCTGCTCGGTCAGATTCTGGAGGGCCGCATCCATCTCGTTCGGAGAGGCGCGCAACACCCACTCCTCGTCCTTTCCCCGCGTGAGCTCGGAACCCGCACGCACACGGGTTTCGGCGAACCAAACCTGGAACTGGCGGCCCGATTGCATCAGCTCTTCACGCAACGCGTGGGCGAAATCGATCGCTCCCGCACCCGCGATGGCCACGCTCGGTGCGGGCAACGGCTTGCGCGCGTCTTCCTCTGCGAAGCTCTTCAGTTCAGCCTCCGTGGCGCGCGCGCGGCGATCGCCCGCGACCGGAAGACGAATGCGGTGCTCGTTCACTCAGCTTCCTCGTTCGATGGGCAACCCATCCGCTTCCCAATGGAGAAAACCTCCCGCGAGCCATCCCACCTGCACACCTTGCTTTCCAAGCGACTCCGCGAGCTCACGCGCGTCATCTCCCGTTCGCGCATAAAGAACACGCACCCGTCCATCGTTCGAGAGCAAATCCTTCGTCCGAGTCTGCGCCTCATCGAGCGGGATATTCACGGCCCCCGGGATCCGATAGCGCGAATATGCCGCAGGATCGCGCAGATCGACAGGTACCGCACGTCGTTGCTGCATGAGCTGCGCGAGATCATCGGGCTTGAGCTCGTTTCCACTGCGCGGAAGGAAAGGACGAACGAGCTTCAAGATCGTCTGTTTGTCAGCCAGTCCTCGTTCGTGATGGGCGACGACTTGTCCTTGATCCACCACGAAAAGTTGTGGAATCGACTGCACACGAAACGACGCTGCGACCCGCGGGCTTCGATCGACGTCAATCTTGACGACCTTGAGCTTGCCTTCGAGCTCTTGGGCGACCTCCTCGACGATCGGTGTCTGCACCTTGCACGGCTGGCACCAATCGGCGTGAAAATCGATGAGAACCGGGAGCTCGGACCGGAGCACCTCAGCCTCGAAATTGGCCTCGTGAACATTCAGGGCGGGCATGGACCATTCCTTCCGAAGAGCGCAACGATGAAGGAACGTGTAGCCATGTCGGAGGCCGGCGACAAGGGCCTTGTGGCATCTCCGAAAACAACGTCTTTTTTCTTCTCGAGATGCTCCCAAACCTCGCGCACCGGCTCCGCATGAGACATGCTCGACGCCGTGCGCAAGCATTTCTTCGTGCTCCTCCTCGTTGCAGCGATCTGCGCTGGGATTACGTATGCGCTCTCGCTTGCAGGCGAGCAGATCGCGCCGCGGGTAGGCCTCGACGCGGCCCCGGCAGAATCACGCATCGTGCTCCATCTCGATGTGCCAGCGCTCCGCGCTTCGCCCCTGTGGACGACCTTCGTCGATGGCGACGATGCGGGGCTCGCCCGAGTGACGGACGCGTGCGGCTTCGATCCGATCGAGCGGGTGCAAACCCTCGCGCTCTTCGTCATGCCTGGCCAGCATCCCTTCGATCGCCTCGGCTTCGTCGCACGAGGTGAGCTGCCGAGTGATCGTTTGGTCAGCTGCATCCAACGAATCGTGACCGAAGACGGCGGCGGCGTTCGCCAAGTCGTCATCGAAGGGCTCACCGCGATCGCGAGCGAGCGCGGGCCCAATCGCGCGGCATTTCTCGATTCTGGAGGGATCGTCGCTGGAGAGGAGAGCGTCGTCCAAGCCGCGATCCGCGTCGATCGCGGAGATGCTCCCAGCGCGCAATCCGATGAGGTGCTCGCTTCACTCTGGCGCAAGATCGAGAGCCGAATGGATCTCCTCGTCGTCGCCCACCTGCCGGCGAATTGGCGACAATGGCTCGGAAGAATCGGCCAGGTGATCGACATCGATGGCATCGATCAAGCCCACGCGCTCGGCCTCGGCGCGACACTTCGCAACGGCATCGGCCTCACGCTCGCCATCGAAACGAATGACACCGCGAGCTCCACACGCCTCGCCACCGCTGCGCGCGGACACATCGACACACTCGCGCGCCATCCGATCCTCGCGCTGAGTGGAATCAGCAACACGCTATCGAATATCGCAATCGACGCTCAAGAACGCGGTGTCGTCGCGAGGCTCGATCTCGACCCTGCGCAACTCGGTTCCATCATCGATCTCGCGCGTGTCGCGCTCCCGAGGCAGCAAGAGGGCGCAACACGCAGAAGCCCTCCCCGACTCCCAGACGAAGAGTTTCCTTGATTCGAGTCAGAGCGCCCGAACCGCTTCGAGGAAACGATCGGCATCGTCGAGAGGAATCCGTGCGATTCGTAAGACACGTCCGGAACGCGCCCATAGCTCCAAGCTCACACGGGCACGAAGACCAGGGCCCACCACATCGATCACGAGATCGAGCAGCGTGCCCAGGAGCGCCAATCCTGCCCCGGCGAGCATGAGTGAGAGCTCTCCGCTCCGCGCGCCATCGAACATCACGAGTCCCCCGAAGAGGAGCCCAATCGACAACGCAACGACTCCCACGGAGAGACGAAGCGCTGGGTAACGAGCCGTGCGCCTCACGCTGGCGATCGAATCGATCGCCAAAGTGGACGTCGACTCCTGAATTTTACGACCGAGGACGAAGCGCATCTCACGCACGTCGAGCTCTTTTCCGCCGATCGTCATTTCGATCTCGTGGCGAAAGCCGAAAAGCGCGCCAATGCCTCGCACGAGCCATGCGAGCAGAGCCCACCCGCTGACCCATCGCAAAAGACGCATCACTGGCGACCGCCTCTTGGATGCAAGCTGACCTCGAATCTGCACATGCTTTCGAGGGGTGGACGTTGCATCTCCGCGCAACGCAAGCGCCAAAGCTCGAGAGGGCGCGTCGAGTCGCGGCGACTCGATCGCCCGTCCGAGCTCGTCGTGCGCGACCTTCGAACTCGATGCGGCCAACGCCGAAAGACGTCCTGCGTTGCGCGCGCGTGCACGATGGATTCCGCTCGCGTCCTCATCGGTCATCGTCTGAGCGACCTCGTGCCACACGCTCGCCGCCAGATCATCCGGAAGAACCAAATCGATCCAAGGGAACACCACGTACGGCGTCGCGAGCTCGAAGAAGTCCACGTGACGAACGAAACGCGCAATGATCGACGACGTTTCCTCGGGCGAGCTTTCTCGAATACGGACTCCGAGCCCATGCACCGCGAACGCGACGATGAGCGCGCGATCGGGCGCGCTCGAAGGTCCGCGCTCGAGCACATCGAGAAGATTTCCAGCTTCGGTCTGGGCGCCATCCCGCGTGACGCCATGTTCCGCGGCTCGCTTCTCGATGAACTCTCGTCCCGCGAAAAGCACCCGCCCCTCGGCTTGTCGCGAAAACACATCGAACGAAAGCCCTCCAAGAGCATCGCGCGCAGGATGCGCCCGAACAACGCCCACGGCGCGCTCTTCAACCGAGCGGGAAGCTGAATCAGAAGACATAGGAAAGGCGCGCGAAGATAGCGCGAGTTCTCCGCGAGACAACGCGCACGCCGTAAAGATTACGGAATCTCTTCAGACTTCTCTTCCTCATTTTCGATTACACGTTCGTCTTCGGACGTCGACATCGTGCGTTCGATGGCCCCCTCATGATCTTCATCCAGGAACGGGTATTCCGTTTTCTGAACCATCTCCGCCACCCCCTCGACCCCTGCCCCTTCGAGATAAAGCGGCGACTGCTTATAGAAGCGAAGCCCTCGCACCACGAAGATCTTCACGACCGCAGCCGCGGGCACCGCGAGCAGCACACCAAGAAAACCGAAAAGCTCGCCTCCGATCATCAACGCGACGAGCACCCAAACCGCGGGCAACCCCACCTTGTCCCCGACGACACGTGGGATGATCACGAAGCCCTCGAGGGCTTGGCAGATGAGATACGCCACGACCACGAGCACGGGCTTCGTCCATCCGGTCCAATCGACGAAGCACATCAGAAGCCCCATCCCGAGCGCCGAACCACCTCCGATGTATGGAATGAATGCCAGCAGCCCTGCGACCAAACCGATCGGGACTGCCAATCGGATGCCGACCGCCGAGTAGGCCATCGCGTAAAGAGCGCCCATGATCATCATGACGAGCAGTTGACCGCGCACGAACTGACCGAGCACGGCATCGATCTCGAGCGCGATTTCGACGACCCACGATCGGATGCGGGCCGGGATCAAATCGCGCGCTCCAGCCGTCATACGATCGAAATCGTAGAGGAGATAAAATGCGAGCACCGGCACGATGAGCGCGCTTGCCGCGACGCCGATCGCCGACGCCGTGCCTCCGAGCACGAAACGCAAGATCGCCGCGACGGCTTCAGCACCATGGCTCGCAATATCCCCGGGAGCGATCTCGAACTGCTCGAGCGCCTGCGTGAAATCATGCGGGATGGCAATGCCGCGGGCTGCCAGGGTCGGCTCCAAGCGGTGCATGAGATCCGCGATTTCATCGGGCAATTCTCCAATGAAACTCAGCACTTCGCGCACCATTCCAGGCACGACGAGCAGCAAAAAGAGCCCCACCACACAGCCCATGATCGTCAGCACGATCGTGATCGCGGCCCCGCGGGGCACCCGACGCGCCTCGAACCTGTCAACCAAGGGATCGAGCAGGTACGCGATGGCCAATGCCAGCGCAATTGGCGTCAGGACGCCGCGCAGCTCATACACCAAAAATCCCAGCAATACCGCCAAAACTGGCAGAATCAACCATTTGGGCACTCCGCCCAGCTGTCTTTCGGAGTCGTGCACTCCCGCGTTCTATCAAATCCGTGCTCGCAACGCGTGGGCTCTCTCGACTACTCTGTTGCCGCAAGACCGAAAAAATCCAGGAAGGATCGTGGATGCTCCGCCTTGATTTCTACGTGCAGCACCTTCTTCGTCAGAACGCCAAAGAAGTTCTTCTCTCGTCCGGACAGCCTGTACGCTTCCGCTTCGCGGACGGAGAACGTGCATCGAGCGCTTCCATCGAGCACGCGCAGATCGTGCAGCTCGTTCAAGAAGCGGCGCCGGCTTCGACCATCGAAGAGCTTCGGCGCGTCCGGCGTGTTTCGTTCCAGCACACGACGGCGAACGGCATCAAAGTGCATGTCGACGTCGATGCCTCCAAGGGCACCGAATGGCGCATCGGAGTTCGCCCTGAAGGGGCGAGCTCAACCAACGACGAACACCACCGCGAGAAGGTCACGTCTGCGCAAACCCCCGCCTCACGTGGCGCCACGCCCAATGCGCCCGCCCCACCTGCTCCGGCCAAGCCAGTCGCCCCGCCCGTACAAGTCGCTTCTCCAGCCACTGCCCCGCAGCCGACGCCTCCCATCACTGGGGGCCGTGTGCGCGGGGCCGTCGAGATGAGTGGAGTGCATATCGACCCTGTCCCAGGAGAGCCAACCCTCAACCACTACCTGCGTATGATGGTGGGCGTCGGCGCGTCGGACTTGCACCTCTCGAGCGATGTCGTGCCGATGGTGCGGCGACACGGCGAAATGCAACCGCTCTTCGATCGTGGGCCGATTTCGGATCACGAAATGCGCGAGCTCCTCTTCGAGATCATTCCCGCGCGCAACAAGGCGGAGTTCACAGAAAAAAGCGACACCGATTTCGCTCACACCATCGAAGAAGTGGCGCGCTTCCGCGCCAATTATTTCATGGATCGAAAAGGCATCGGCGCGGTGTTCCGCCAGATTCCTTTCACGATCTTGTCTCCGGAGAAGCTTGGCCTTCCGCCCAAAGTCCTCGACCTTTGTCACCTCTCGAAAGGCCTCGTCCTGGTCACCGGCCCGACCGGTAGCGGCAAATCGACCACGCTCGCGACGCTCATCGACGTCATCAACTCGACCCGCTCCGATCACATCATCACCATCGAAGACCCGATCGAGTTCGTACACACCAACAAGAGCTGCCTCGTCAATCAGCGCGAAGTTGGCGTGCACACCCATGGTTTCAAATCAGCCCTGCGCGCCGCGCTCCGCGAAGATCCCGACATCGTGCTCGTCGGCGAAATGCGCGATCTCGAAACCATCGCCATCGCGATCGAGACCGCGGAAACCGGGCATCTCGTCTTCGGCACGCTTCACACGACGAGCGCACCGAGCACGGTCGACCGCATCATCGATCAGTTCCCTGCCGACCGTCAGGCACAAATCCGGACGATGCTGAGCGAATCTTTGCGCGGCGTCGTCGCTCAGATGCTCTGCAAGAAAAAAGGGGGCGGTCGAGTCGCCGCATACGAAGTTCTCATCGCAAACCCTGCGGTCGCCAACCTCATCCGCGAAGGGAAAACATTCCAGCTCAAGAGCGTCATGCAGACGGGGCGCGCGCTCGGCATGCAAACGATGAACGATCATCTGATCGAGCTCGTGAAAACCGGCAAGGTGGAGCCTGTCGAGGCCTACCTGAAATCGAACGACAAGCAGGTCATCAAGGACATGCTCGCCAAAAACGACATCAAACTCGATCTGTCTGCACTGAACGAAATCTGAGCTTGATTCCTGCTCGTCTTGCACGCCCGTGTGCATTACATCTGGCCAAGACATGCAACGTTCTCGTTCACGCCCTTTGCCTCGCGACGTCATCTCGATCGACAACCTGAACGTCGATTGTGTCGTAGGGGTCTATCCGCACGAACGCTCCGAGCCGCAGCCGCTTCGCATCGATCTCGCGATGTCGCTCGATACGGCGGTGGCCGGTGCAGGCCAAAGGCTCCGGAATACGATCGATTACGCGATGGTCGCTTCGCAGATCGCGTTTCTCCTTCAGAGCTGTCGCTTCCTTCTGCTCGAGACGGCGGCTCACGCGCTCACTCGATATCTGCTCGCTCCCCCCGCGGTCGGCGAAGATCGGCCGCGTGTGCAGAGCGTCACGCTGCGTCTGACGAAGCCGCACGCGCTCGGCGGCAACGGCATCCCTTCTCTCGAAGTGAGACGTGAAGCGCGCGATGTATCGCTCGCCCACGAAGTCAAACCCTTCGGGACCGTCGATGTCGTTCACGAGACGACCTCCGAAGGCATTTATCGCCTCAATATTGCGCCTGGCGGCATGATTCCGCTGCACGTCCATCGTCAGATGATGGAATCGGAGATGGTGCTCGGAGACGGAATCCTCCTGAACGGCCGACCCATGACGCCTGGCACCGTGCATCGCTGGCCTCACGACACCGCACACCGCTACGACAACCCGACCGATCGCTGGCAATCGATCTTGTGTGTCGATTCTCCCCCCTTCCTCCCCGATGACGAGATCGAAGTCGAAGGTGAGGTGGGTGAAATCGTCGCAGTGCCACCTTTTCTCCCTTTGCATCGGCCGATCTCATCGTGATGGACGTGCCCACCAGGATGGAGCGTGTGCTCGTCACTGGCGCAAGCCGCGGCATCGGTCGCGCCGTCGCAGAGCAGCTGCTCACCAGGGGACGCCGTGTCGCCGCGGTGGCACGCGATGCGGCGTCGCTCGACTCACTCATTCAAAAGAGCGATGGACACGCCATCGCGATCGAAGCGGACCTCGCCCACGCAAGTGAAGTCGAGAGGGTCGTCGCGCGTGCGGTCGATGGCCTCGGCGGAATCGATGCGTTGATCGCGTGCGCAGGAATCGCGCATCACCGCCCCCTCTCCGAGATCGACACCGCGCACATCGACGCGTATCACGCCCTTCACGTGCGCGCACCGCTCCTTCTCTCGCGTGATCTCGCAGAGCATCTCCGCGAGCGAAGCGCTTCGGGGGGCATCGTCTTCGTCTCATCCACGCTCGCGCTCCGGGGCGTCCCGAATACGAGCGCGTATGCTGCAAGCAAAGGAGCGCTCATTTCATTGACGCGCGCTCTCTCCGTCGAGCTCGCACCCCGCATTCGCGTCTCGTGCGTGGTGCCGGGCGCGATCGACACCGACATGATTCGTGGAACACGCTCCGAAGAAGACGTCGCCGCGCTCGCCGCGCTGCATCCGCTCGGCCGTCTCGGACAGCCCAGTGAAATCGCAGAGGCTATCTGTTATTTGCTCGATGCACGATTTACGACAGGGACAGTGCTCACTGTCGACGGCGGCATCACGGCCGCATAAGAACGAACCCCCAGGCTCATCGAAAATGCGTCATTTTACTATCTCCTTGGGCTCTCTTCTCCTCCTCGCCGCATGTGGCGCATCGACGGACTCGCCAGCCGATGGAGGCAATCCACGAGGAGATGCCAGCGTTCAGACAGATCCCGAGGTGTGCATCGGGATCCGTGGAAATGGACCTGCGATTCCTGCGCATTTCGCAGCACTCGGACGTTTCACAGAGCATTACGGCCTTCCTGTGGGCGGAGCTGGTGGCAGCTCGGGCAGCATCTCGCTCTTTTTCTTGGAGAGCGTGCGAATGAACCCTCTCATCGAGACGTGCGGCAATCGTGCATGCACGACACAAGAGCGGAATGACCGCGCAGGCCTTCTTTTCAAGTCGATCCTCGGCTACCTCGACGTGCTCTTGAGCAGTGATGAAGCCCTCGCGTTCGGAGTGCTCTCGGACATCGTGGGGCGTGTGAACATGGGCGGAATCCTTTCGCTCTTCGACACCAATCCAACCGCGGCGCTCGATGCGTTGCGGACAATCTTGGAATCAGACGATCTTCGCGACCTCGTCAATCAAGAGGTGTTCGACCTGCTTCGTGGTGATCACCCCATCGCGCACGGACGCGACATCGCGGGCGCACTCGCAGCCGCAGCCAACTTCGATCCGAGTGACGCTCGGATCTTCGTCCGTCCTGGCGTGCTCGATTTTAGAGAATTCGCCCGAAAACTCGGCCGTATTGGGAGTTTTCTCGCGGCCTACGAACCCGTGGATCGAGAGGCCATGGGGCTATGGCTTCACGAATGTGCGACCCAAGGCCATGGTCTTTCCTGGCTCGAGATCGCAGCCCTGCCCACCGCCAGTGGAACGTGTGGTTCTGTGTTCAGCGAGCTCGCGACCACATACCGTGCGACGCTCCGCGTGAATGAATCGGGCTATCGGTCTCGAGCGGATGACCTCGTCGGTGAGCACGCCCGCGTTCTCGTGACGACGTCGGTGCTCGAAGGGAATGCCGTCACGTTGTGGCAAGCCGCGCGCACCGCCTATCTCGCCACCGACGATGTCCGCCTTCCCGTGCGCTTCGACGATGTCCGCATCGGATATTGGGGAGCGCCCGCAGACACCGCTGCGATGCTGGCAAATCGCCAAGGCTATGGCGACCTCAAAACCATGAAGGCCATCTCGCTCGGCCAGACCACGTGGGTCGAGGTGCTCTCCTACTCGCCCGCCGAACCAGGCCTCTCTCGTGCGCTCGAGTTGACGAATGGTCGGGTCTCGGCAGGAGGTTGGTCTGATTTACAACCCACACAGGTACTGCGAAATCTCGGATGCGATGAGGTCGTGTATTTGACGCGACGCGGAGGCGACAGTCGCTTCGCGATGGGTGTTGCGACGCTCCTCGGAATGAACGAAGTGCAGAAGGAAGCTCTCTTTGATTTCGGTCACCCGGGGAGCGCGGCTTCTCTCGCGCTCTCCGCATCTTCAGGTGTTTGGTGCACCGATTGGGATGCGTTCGGCATCTCACAGGTGGCAGAGCTCACCGTCGACGCACACACCGCTCCATTCCAGACGGGAGCGCCCTTGTTCATCCAGGCATCGAGGCCTTATCCGAACATCGTGGCCAGCGCGAATCAGCCAGGGTGCACCTTTGGAATCGCGCCTCAACCCTGAGAGACCGCGTTCGATCGCGCATTCATGCTATGCGGGGAGAATGCGCCGTCCTCTTCTCCCATCTCTGCGGATTTTCACTTCTCTGCTCATCATCGGTTGCGGTGGCTCACCTGCTTCGAACGACGCCGGGGCCGGTGATGCTGGCACATTGGATGCCGCTCCTCATGACACCGAAACCGACGCGGCCATGGCTTCTCACGACGTGGTGCTGACCTACCGCGAACAAAGCGCCATCTTCGAACGTGCGCGCTTCGGTTACTCGCGAAGCGGAGGAGAGGACATCGGGCTCTACTTCGAAATCGCGAGAGAGAACAACACGGAGTGCCCCACCCAAACTTCGCCCACACCGAACCAGCTCCTCGTCATCCGAGGATTCTCGGGCACCACGCCTGGGACCCACACCGAAGCCGATGGCTTGCAGCTCTCGTTCTTCGACTTCGAAGGCACGTTCCGCGATGAAGTGATGCCTGCGTCTGCGACCGCAGAACGTCTCGAACTCATCGCACTCGACCCCGCCGCGGGCACGGCCAACGCAAGGCTCTCGGCCACCTTCGAAGAGGGATCCGTCGAGGGTACGTTCACCGCGACCCACTGCGACTCACTCGACGCCGATGAGTAGGACGTACAAGCGGATGACGTGAATCGTCATGACGAATCTTCGTCACCATCGACGAGCTTTCGATAGAGCGTCGTGCGGTCGAGTTTCAATATACGCGCTGCACGGGCCTTGTTGCCGCCACACCGCTCGAGCACGAGCTTGATATAGCGGCGCTCCAGCGTCTGTAAATCGAGCCCTTCCGATGCGGCGTTCAGAAGGAAGCTCTCGCTCGGTTCGCCTTCGCCTTTGGAGCTCACGAAATCATCCATGACCAGCACGTCGTGATCGGACATCGCCACCGCACGCTCGAGCGTATTTGCGAGCTCGCGAACGTTTCCAGGCCATGGCTGCAAACGCATCCATCGCAACACCTCTTCAGAAACTCCGAGCACGGAGCGCCCTTCGCGCTTCGCAAGTCGATGAAGAAGCTGATCGATCAATCTCGGAATGTCCTCGATGCGATCGCGCAACGCCGGCACCTCGATGCGTATCACGTTCAATCGATGATAGAGGTCGGGGCGCAATCGTCGTTCGCGCAACGCCTCTTCCAGCGGACGGTTGGTCGCAGCGATGAGCCTCGCGTCACTCGTCTCTTCCGCGCTCGCGCCGATCGGACGATAAGCCCCTCTCTCCAGCGCGACGAGCAGCTTCGATTGCACCTCGAGCGCCATCTCCCCGATTTCATCCAGAAAGAGCGTCCCCCCATGGGCTTTGGCGAAGAGCCCCTCACGGTCCTCACGAGCATCGGTGAACGCCCCTCTTCGCACGCCGAAGAGCTCCGCTTCGACCAAACCGCCTGGAAGCGCAGCGCAGTTCAACTGCACGAACGTACGGCTTCGTCGCGCGCTCTCATCGTGCACGAAGCGGGCGAGCGCACTCTTGCCCACGCCGCTCTCCCCCGTCAGCAAGACCGTCGACGAAGTGGCCGCGGCCCGGCGCGCAATCTCGATGGCTCGGCGCATGCCCGCGCTCACGGCGACCAGCTCACCCGGAGGATGACCTGCGAGCGTGCTTCTCAACCGCACGATTTCACGCTTCATGCGGCGTTCGCGCAGCGCGCGATGCAGCGCATGCTCGAGCGCTTCGATCGGAAATGGCTTGGCGATGAAATCACTCGCCCCGGCGCGCATACATTGCATCGCGAGGTCGATGGTCCCGAAGGCCGTCATGAGGACCACGATCTGCGATGGACGGCGCGCGTGGATGGCTTCGACCAAATCGATCCCGCGCATCCGCGGCATCTCCACGTCCGATAAGACGACATCGAATGCTCGCTCCGACACCTGCGTGATCGCAGCCTCGGGTGAAGTGACCCCTTGGCTCACGAAGCCGCGCGCATCGAGTTCCTCCGTGAGCCATTCGACGATGGCCTGATCATCATCGACGACCAGCACGCGTTGCCGAGCCTTCATATCGAACCTCGCCCTCGGTTGGGTTCTGCATCTCGTTCCGCGCTGAGCGGCAAAAGCACGTCCACCCGTGTGCCCACGCCGGGTTCGGACTGGACCTCGAGCATGCCGCGGTGTTCATCGACGATGTCCTTCACGACAGCCAACCCAAGCCCGGTTCCTCCTTCATGCTCGCGTGTCGTAAAGAATGCTTCACACGCCCTCTCGACGGTCGCCTGATCCATCCCTCGTCCGTGATCTTCGACAGAAATCCGCACGCCAGCCTGCATTCGCGCGTTCTCGAACTCTGGCGGCACCTGCGACACCATCACGTCGATCGTCCCACCTGGTTCGCTCGCCTCGAGCGCATTGCGAACCAGATTGAGCACCAGCTGTTGAATCTGATCTCCATCACTCGAGATGCTCGGCAGATCATTCGTCGCCGCGAGCCGAAGCGTGATTCCGCGCCGACGCGCTTCTCCTTCCATCAAATCGATGACTGTGCGGGTGGCCTTCGCCACATCCGTGGGTTCGAAGCGCAAAGGTGCTCGGCGCAACACCCCGCTCAATCGAGAGACGATTCGGGTGATCCGCTCCGTCTGTTCCAGCAATATCCCCGCGATTCGACGCGTCTCATCCGGTCGATCGGCATTGCGTTGGAGCGCGCGGATACGACCCGCGAGCACCTGCAACGGCGACCCTATCTCGTGCGCGAGGCCAGCTGCGAGCTGTCCCACGGTCACGAGTTTGTCGAGACGCCGCATGCCATCTTCGAGGCGTCGGCGATGCTCGATCTCAGCTTCGAGTCGATGTCGAGCCTCGGCGAGCTCGCGCACGAGCACATCGAATTCTCGCAACGCCTCCCCGACTTCATCGGATCTCGCCGAGATGGATGCCGATGAGAGATCACCCGCACGCACGCGACGCATCCGATCGATCATCTGTTCGAGTGGATGTGCGACCCAGAAGCGCGAAAGGAGCATCGTGAGGCCGGCGACGGCGCACACGAAGCTCCACACCGAAAACACGACTCGAGTTCGCGTCGCTCGAAGGTCTCGCCGCATTTCGTCGAGCGGTCGCGAGAGGATGAGCGTCGACTTTTGGCTCTCGGACGCAACGTTCAAAGGAGCCGCGAGCTCGAGCGTATGGCTCTCCGACTCCGGGATGAAAGTCACCCGCACCGCCGATGGAGGGCGCACACGTTCATCCGTCCGTGGCCGAGCTCCCGTCGATGCAGCGATGAGTCGCCCACCCGCGTCATAGACGAAAAGATCCACCTCGGGCTCACTCCGCTCGAGCTCACGAAGCGTCTCGATCACGTCTTCGCCTTGGCGGTCGCGCAATGCATTTTCGAACGCGACCTGAAGACTTCGTCCCAAAAGCCGAGCGTCACGCTCGGCCGCGATTCGTAAGTCATCCTCTTCACTTCGAAGTTGCCACGCGCCGAGTGCAGCAAACACGACGAGTGCGTTGAGCGAGAGGGCCAGCGTGAGTTTCTGCGAGAGCCTCAAGTGTTGCGAGTATCCACGCGAGTGATGGATTTCACAACACATCGCGTCTCATTTCACGGAAACACCAACGATTATAGTGGCACAGATGATGCTTTCGATGAGGCACAATGCGACTGTTCGCCGAATTGGGCGTGATCGTTTCAGCGGGTCTTCTCGGCGCGTGCTCGTCCCATGCGTCTGCCGGTGAGCTCGATTTTCTTCCGGCTCCAGCCGAGCAGGTCGGTGATGGCGGCGTTCGAGTGCGCGATGAATCACTCGAGTTCATTCAGCTCCAGACCGTGGGAGAGCAACAGATCGCGGCTGTGGTTCGCGCGCCTGGTCGAGTGTCGTTTCGTGAAGGAGCCGTCTCGGAAGTGGGCTCGCCGGTCGACGGTAGGGTCATCGAGATGCATGTCCGTGTGGGAGAGCGAGTGGAGGTCGGGGCTCCTCTCGTCTCGATCGCGAGTCCGTCCATCGCCAGTGTCCGCGGAGAGCTCGCCCGAGCTCAAATCCTCGTGCGCGTCGCGGAAGCCGAAGTCGCACGCCAACGCGAAATGGCCGAGAGCAACGTGGGCATCGCATCAGAGCGATTGCGCGCCGAAGCCGCGCTCGCCGAGGCCCGCGCCATGCTCGCCGCCATTCGTGCGAGTTCTGGATCCATCGGACAAGGCTCGGCGGCGTCCGTCATCGTTCGAGCTCCGATCGCAGGGACCGTCCTCGAGCGGCGCGCGAGTGTGGGAGCTGCAGTGGATTCGGGCGGCGACCCACTCGTCATCATCGGCGAACCGAACGCCATCTGGATCGTTTCCGAGGTCTTCGAGCGCGAGCTCCCGCTCGTTCAGCCAGGCGCGCGAGCACAGCTCTCCATCGCGTCCGTACCCCATCCAGTCGCCGCCACCGTGGCTGCCATCAGCGGCGCTGTCGATACAATCACTCGACGCGCCCACGTCTACCTCACGCTCGACGATGAGAATCTCACAGGGGTTCGCGCCGGGATGTACGCACGCGCCGTCATCGAGGCTTCCGAAGGTGGGATTGGCATTCCGACCTCGGCGGTCTTGGTGAAGGAGGGTGGACGCACGGTCGTCTATGTGGCCGCCGATGAGCGCACGTTTTTTCCGCGAGATGTGCACATCGGCGCGCCGAGCGATGGACGCGCGCCCGTGCTCTCGGGTCTTGCCCCGAGTGATCGCATCGTCATCCGAGGCGCGCTCCTGCTCGACGGCACCGCCGACCTCCTGCGCTGAGAGACGAACATGCTCGAGAATTTGGTTCGCCTTTGTGTAGAACGGCGCCTCGCTGCGCTCGCGATCACGTTGGGGATCGCAGCCTATGGTGTCCACGCATATCTGAAGACGCCGATCGAGGCCTTCCCCGACGTCACGAACCTCCAAATCAATGTCATCGCGCAGCGACCTGGTCTCGCCCCAGAAGAGATCGAACGACAGCTGACGGTCCCGCTCGAGCGCGTACTCAATGGGATCCCCGGCTCGATCTCGATGCGCAGCGAGAGCCTCTTCGGGCTCGCGCTCATCTTCATCACCTTCGATGACGATGTCGACGTGTTCCGCTCTCGCATGCTCGTCGCCGAGCGCATCGCGACCGCAGACATTTCGGAGGACGCCGAGGTGCGGCTCGCCCCCGACGCAACACCCCTCGGGGAGGTACTGCAGTATCGAGTGGCCAGCGATCGACACAACCTGCACGAGCTGCGCGCGGCGCAGGAATGGACGATCTCACGGGTGCTGAGACAAGTCCCTGGCGTGGCCGATGTCGTCAGCTTCGGAGGGTACCTCGAAGAGATCCACGTCGAGGTCGATCCTGCGCGCCTCGACGCGCACGACCTCACGCTCGCCGAAGTTTCTCGTGCGCTCGAGAGCTCGAGCATGAATATCGGCGGAGGGTTTCTCCGCGCAGGCGAGCAAGAGCTCGGCATCCGCTCCATCGGCGTCATTCGCGACACAGAGGACATCGCGCGTGTGGTGATCCGCCGTGACGATGGTCTCCCCATCACCGTCGGCGATGTCGCACGCATCGTTCAATCGAGCACACCGCGCCGCGGCACGGTTGGACTCAACCTCGAACCCGAGGTCGTCGAAGGTTTCGTGCTCTTGCGACGAGGCGAAAATCCGACCGAGGTTCTTCACGCAGTTCATCGAAAAATCGCCGAGCTACACGATCGAATTTTACCCGATGGCATGAGAATCGAGCCGTTTTACGATCGAACCGTCCTCGTCGATCACACGGTCGCGACCGTTCATCGCAGCTTGGCCGAAGGCTTCCTCTTCGTCGTCGCCATCGTGTGGCTTTTCTTGCGCACGATCCGCGGCTCACTCGTGGTCGCGTCCCTCATCCCGCTCTCGCTCCTCTCAGCGTTCATCGGGCTACACGCGCTCGGAATGCCCGCGAACCTCATCTCGATGGGCGCCATCGACTTTGGTCTGCTGGTCGAAGCGGGGGTCGTGCTCACCGAGAACGTGATCCACCAAATGTCTCACGCGCGTCCGCGCACTGCGCGAGAGATTCTCCGACTGGTGATCTCCGCGACGGTCAACGTGGGGCGCCCCACGCTCTTTGCGATGTCGATCATCATCGCGGCGCTCATTCCGATCTTCGCGCTCGAACGGGTGGAAGGGCGCATCTATCAACCCCTCGCGATGACTTACAGCTTCGCGCTGATCGCTGCGCTCATCTTCGCGATGACAACCATCCCCGCGCTGCTCGCGTTCGTGCTTCGACCCAAAGACGCAGAGTCTGTCGAGCCCCACTTCGTAACGATTCTCCGAGAGCGCTATGGCCGCGTCGTGACAGGAGCGATGAGACGGCGTTGGATTCCTCTCGGGGTTGGCGCGCTCATCATCGTCAGCGCGATCCTCGTGGTGTCCGAGCTCGGGAGCGAGTTCATGCCAGCGCTCGACGAAGGAGACATCGTCGTCTTCGTCGAGATGCCCTCGAGCATCTCTCTCGAAGAGGGACGCGATCTCCTGGTCGAAGTCCGACGAAGACTGCTCGCGTTTCCGGAGGTGATCGCGACGTTGAGTGAGCACGGTCGTCCTGAAGATGGAACCGACAACGAAGGCGCCAACATGAGCGAAACCTTCGTGCGACTCAGACATCGAGACGCATGGCGCGAGGGACTCACCAAAGACTCGCTCATCCACGAAATGCGGGCCGCATTGGCTACGATTCCGGGCGTCAAATTCAACTTTTCTCAGCCAATCCGCGACAACGTCGAGGAGTCTGGAACCGGAGTGCGCGGTCAGGTCGTACTGAAAGTCTTCGGGACCGACCTCGATGGGATGGAGCGTGCGCTCCATGAAGCCCTCTCTCGGCTCGCACAAATCGAAGGCGTGGTGGACCTGGACATCTATCGCAATACGTCCATGCCGCAGCTTCAGATCGAGCTCGATCGTGACGCCCTCGTCCGCGAGGGAATCACAGTCGATGATGCGCAGCGAACACTCGAGACCGCGCTCGCAGGAAGCGTGGTCAACGAGTACTGGGTCGAGGAACGCCCTGTCCCCATTCGCGTGAGGCTCCCTCGCACCGAGCGCGAAGATCGCGATCGCATCGGAGAGCTCTTGGTCCCGAATGATGAAGGTGCACGGGTGCCTCTTCGGGCTCTTTCGTCCCTCGAGATTCGAACTGGACGGGCCTCCATCAACCGAGAGGACAACAGCCGCACGATGGCGTTGAAGTTCAATGTGCAGGGACGCGATCTCGGCTCGGTCATCGCCGAGGCCATGGCCGTGGTGGAAAGCGACGTGCACCCTCCTCACGGTCATTACTTCGTATGGTCGGGCGAGTTCGAAAATCAAGAGCGAGCCTTGGCGCGGCTCTCCATCGTCGTCCCTCTTTCTCTTTTGATCGTCTTTGGTTTGCTTTATCTCGCATTGGGTTCGTTCCGCGGTGCGGTGGTGATTCTGCTCGCGGTCCCTTTTGCGCTGACGGGTGGCGTCTTTTCCTTGGCGCTCGCCGGGCTCCCGCTCTCGGTGAGCGCGGCCATCGGCTTCGTTGCTTTGCTCGGGCCGGTATCGCTCGGCGGGATTCTCGTGCTCTCCGCCATTGAAGAGCAGCGGTTGGCTGGCCTTGCGCGGGCCGACGCCATCATCGCTGGCGCGAAGATGCGCTTCCGCGCAGATGTGATGACCGCGCTGCTCGCCATGTTCGGCCTCATGCCCATGGCGCTCGGGACTGGAATCGGGAGCGAAACCCAGCGTCCGTTTGCGCTGGTGATGGTGGGTGGGATGGCGACCGCGCTCCTGGTCGCGCTCTTCATCGTCCCCACGATTTATTCGTTCATCGGGGCGACGACGAAGGAGCCCACATGATGCGCTGGTTCGTGCTTTCGCTTTGGATGATGTCGCTCGTTGCGCCTCGTGCATCAGCGCAGCACGAGCACGAAGAGAGCACCTTCCATGACACGATCACACTCGACGAGCTGCTTCGTCTCGTGCGCAGCATGAGCCCTCGAGCGCGCGTCCTTCGCGCGGAGGCCGCGCTGGCGGAAGCCGACGTCGCCCTCGCAGGGGTCTATCCGAATCCAACCTTGAGCTACATTTTCATGGGTCGCTTCGATGGCACTCCGGAAGCGATCAACGGCTCGCAACACCAAGCGTGGTTCGATGTTCCACTGCTCATCGCTGGACAGCACGACGCCCGTCGCGATGCAGCCGCCGCCACAGCCCACGCCGTGCACGGCGAAATCGAAGTCTCGCTCCTCGCGCTCGAAGTCGACGCGCGCCGCGCCTTCGCGCGCCTCTTGGCCACACAAGAAAAGCTCGAACTCCTCGATGCCGCTCTCGCGGAGCTGAGGGGACTCGAACACGTCGTCGAAGCCCGAACGCGCGCTGGCGCGCAGAGCCCTTACGACGTCACGCGGATCGCCGTCGAGCTCGGACGGATGCGCGCGATGGTCGCGAATGCAACCGTCGAGGCGAGGGCTGCGAGCGCAAATCTCGCGACTTTACTGGGCCTTTCGGAGTGGCATCCTCGAGCCGAAGGACAGCTCGAACCCATCGGGCTGAGCGCTCCGCGGGATCAGGACGCGCATCCCATGATCGAAGCTGCACGGCGCCGGGTGCTCGCCGCGGAACGCGATCTCCGTCGCGCCGAGATCGAACGTTGGCCCGAGATTTCGTTGGGTGGTGGTGGATATTTCACGACCGATGGCGACAGCATGTCGGGATATCTCGGCCTCTCGATTCCGCTTCCGATATTCGACACGGGTGAGGCCGCCGTGCGCCGTGCGCGGGTCGCACGCGATGCGGCGATCGAGTCACGAGACGCCGTGACACACGAGACGAGCACTCGCCTCGTGGGCGCGCTCGCCGTGATGCGCGCCCGACGGGAAGCGCTCGAGACATTTCGTCTCGACACCGCTGAACGACTCCCTGAGCTCCGCGCGATGGCCGAGTCATCCTATCGGCTTGGTCTTTCGAGCATCTTCGAGCTCCTGGACGGCTTCCGTACGAGGCTCGAGGTCGAATCGACCCGCATCGACATGAACCTCGACTTCATCGAAGCAGAGCTCGATGTGCTCATCATCGTGGGCGGACGATGAGGGGTACTCGATCATGATTGCGCCTATGTCAGAGGACGACTGAGACATCTGTCGGGCACATCGAGGGAGATGGTTCTTGCATTGGAGCATCGAAATCGCGTTCGTACTCGGGCTCATTGTCCTAGGAGGTGCATTCGCTGGCGCAGAAATCGCCATCGTGTCCGTTCGCTCCACTCGTCTCCGAGAGCTCGCGGACACGAGCCGTCGCGGCCGTGCACTTCATGATCTCCGCTCCAATCCCGAGCGCTTTCTTGCCACGGTACAAGTCGGCATCACGGTGATCGGAGCGACCGCGGCAGCCTTTGGCGGCGCCACACTCGCTGCCGAAGCGAGCCCTTTCCTTACACGGCTGGGGCTGCCTTTGCACACCGCAGAGAACATCGCGCTCGGAATGGTCGTGGCGCTCGTGTCCTATCTCTCACTCGTCTTGGGAGAGCTCGTCCCCAAATCGCTCGCGCTCAAGTGGCCCGAGCGTTACGCCCTCGCCTCCGCTCCGATCATCCACTTTCTCGCGCGCATCAGCGCCCCCGTCGTGTGGTTCTTGACCGCGAGCTCCAACGTGGTGCTGCGCTTCTTCGGAGATCGCACGAGCTTCAGTGAATCGCGTATTTCTCGAGATGAATTGCTCCATTTGGTCGACGAGGCGGGCGAAGTGGGCGAAGTGCACCCACGGGCGAGCGACATCGCTTCGCGCGCGATCGAGCTCGGCAGCTTGAGGGTCAGCGCCGTGATGATCCCACGGGGAGGCGTTCGATTCATTGCGCTCGATGCGCCTCGCGAAGCGCTCATTGCCCTCCTCGACGAACGCGAAGAAGATCGCTTCATCGTCGCGAAGGGACCAGAAGACATCGTGGGCTACGTGACCGCGCGCGACATCGCACAGATCTTCGCGAACGGAATGGGCAACCTTGCTTCGAAGCTCCGCCCCGTGCACGTCGTCCCGGAAACGGCGTTCGCGCTCGATGTCCTCGATGTTCTTCAATCCCGCCGCATTCCCATCGCCGTCGTGGTGGATGAATCAGGCAGCATCGAAGGCATCGTCGACATCGATGATCTCGCAGATGAAGTCGTGGGAACGCTCGTGTCAGGAGTCGACACCATCGACTTCGTGCGCGAAGGCGATGGCTCGCTCCTCATCTCGGCGAGCGCTCGTATTCACATCGTCAATCGCCTGCTGGATCTGGATCTTCCCCAAAGCCCGCGGTGGTCCACGCTCGGAGGGCTCGTGCTCCATGAGTTCGGCGCCATGCCCCCAGCAGGCGCGTCGGTCTCCCTCTCTGACGGCACTTCGCTCGAGGTCGTAGAGGTCAGCTCACGTCGCATTCAACGCCTCCGCATCCACCCGGGGACGGGATCCATCTCTCCAACTCATTGATTTTACAGGAAAATTTCATAAAAGCGCGCGATCTCTCAAAACCTGCCAGTTTTTTCTTTGGTGGGTAGATGTAGGATAAGGTCGCATGCATGTCGATTTCCGCCGCTGTTCGGATTCCGCGTGCACGTCCGGTCCTGGCTCCCTCCCCTGCGCCCTCTCCATTTTTGAAGTGGGTGGGTGGCAAAGGGAGGCTCCTCGGTCAGCTGCTTCCGATGCTGCCGCCTGGCGCGGAGCTGATGCGCCACGTGGAGCCTTTCGCAGGTGGCGGCGCCATGTTTTTTGCGCGTCGTCCAGCGCGCGCCCTCTTGTCGGACGTGAATCCTGCGCTCACCAACCTCTATCTTGCGGTGCGCGACGACGTCGAAGCGGTCATCGCTGCGCTCGAACCGCTCGCGAGCGCGCATGCCGAGGCCGGCAACTATTACCAAGTGCGTGAGCGGTACAATTCGCAGCGCACGTTGTCGCTCGTCACGTCCGGTGGCCCTCGCACGACGCGCAAAGTAGCGAGCCACAAAGCGCGGGCCGAACGAGCCGCCATGTTCATTTATCTGAACAAGACTTGCTTCAACGGCCTTCATCGCGTCAACCGCAAAGGCGAGTTCAACGTCCCCGAGGGACGCTACAAGAATCCGAGAATTCTCGACGCAGAAAACCTGCGCGCCGCGAGCCGTGCCCTCGCGCAGTGCGAGATTCAGAACGTGGGCTTCGAAGCGCTCCTCTCGAACGCCAAGCCCGGTGATTTCATCTACCTCGACCCGCCGTACGAACCCGTCTCACGCACCTCGAACTTCACGAGCTACTCCGAAGACGGCTTCAGCCAAGACGATCAACGACGCCTCCGCGATGTCTATCAAGCGCTCGATCGACGCGGATGCAAGCTCATGTCGAGCAACAGCGATGTCCCCTTCATCGTGGATCTGTATTCGAAGTGGCGAATCGATCGCATCGCCGCACCCCGCGCGATCAACTGCGACGGTCGAGGCCGAGGCCTCGTGACCGAAGTGGTCATCCGCAACTACTGATCGTTCACTCCGTCATCTTGACGCCCGAGGCCACCAAAAACGCATGAACCACAGGGTTTTCGCTCTTCAGAAAATCGGTGGGCCCCGCTGACGCCTCGATTTGCCCCTGATAGAGCATGTTGACGTGGTGGCCGATCTTGAAGACCGACGCCATGTCGTGCGTAATCACGACCGATGTCACGCCGAACTTGGCGCTCGTCTCGGCAATGAGCTCATCGACGAGCCGCGAGCTCACGGGATCGAGGCCGCTCGTGGGCTCGTCATATACGAGAATCTGAGGCTCGAGCACCAGCGCGCGTGCGAGCGCAACGCGTTTGGCCATACCGCCCGAGATCTGCCCCGGAAGCTTCTTCGCGGCGTGCTCTACTTGAAGGTCCCCGAGCCGCTGCATGACGCGCTCTGCCACTTCCTTGCGACCCATCTTCGTATGCTCGCGCAGAGGGAACGCCACGTTATCGAAGCACGTCATCGAATCGAAAAGCGCGCCGAACTGAAACACCATCCCGAACTTCTTGCGAACCGGAACGAGCTCCCAATCATCCAGGGGCACGATATCGACACCGTCGACCTCGATTCGCCCCGAGTCTGGGGTCTCGAGTCGCAAGAGTTGTCGCGTAAAGACGCTCTTGCCCGCCCCCGAACCGCCCACGACCACGTTGATCTTTCCGCGGAGCACATCGAAGGTCACGCCGCGCAACACCTCGATCCCATCGTACGATTTCTTGAGATCCCGAACGCGGATATGCACCGGATCGACGGTTCGACTTCCCGGCTCGGCGCTTCGTTCCTTCTGCTCGTCGTGTTCGCTCATGAATCGATCATCAACGCAGTCACGATGTAGTCGAGCACCAGCACGGCCACCGCGCTTTGAACGACGGCTCGATTGGTCGCATGCCCCACACCCGCCGCGCCGCCCGTCGCGTAATACCCCTGACGACACGCAATCAGAGTGACGGCAACACCGAACACGGCAGCCTTGATGAGGCCTTGGCGCACATCCCATTCGTCGACCAACCACCGCGAACGCTCGACGAACACCCCCGGATCGAGCCCATAGAGATGCACCGCCACGATATACGCGCCTGCAAACCCGATCAGGTCGAAAATCAACGCCAAGAGCGGCACCATCGTGAGCCCGGCGAGCACACGCGGAACAATCAAATACTGCACCGGACTCACCGACATCGTCGTCAACGCATCGATTTGATTGGTGACCCGCATCGACCCGATTTCAGTGGCGATGGAGCTCCCCGCGCGGCTCGAAACCATGAGCGCGGCAAACACAGGCCCAATCTCACGCGCCAAAGCGATGCTCACGATCGGCCCCGATTGGCTCTCCGCTCCAAAAAGCCGCAGTGCATTGACGAGCTGCAGACCGAACACTGCGCCCACGAACACACCCGTCAACCCCACGATGAAGATCGACTGCACCCCGATGAACTCCATCGCGTCGATCAGCTGCCGAACGCGGTAGGGAGGTCGAATCATCCAGCGCAGGGTCTGGTAGATGAGATTGACCACGATCCCGAGCTCAGCGAAGAACGCGATCGGCACCGCGAGCAGTCGATCGGCAATTCGCTCCCAAAACGCCGGTTCGCGCGGCGCATCGGGCTCCGAGGCCGGAGCCTCGGTCACGGAGTCTGTCGCATCGCCAGCCACGACGAGTTCTTACCATGAGCGGCCTCTACGAACGACTGTCTCGACATAGCGACGGCGGCGTCTATTTCCTCTATTGGAGGACGAATGCAGACGCCGCTGCAGATCAGCTTTCACCGGCTCGACCCTTCTCCGGCCATTGAAGCGCGAATCCGAGAAGAAGTCGAAAAACTCCAGCATTTTCACGGTCGTATGACGGGATGCCACGTGACCATCACGGCGCCGCATCGCAGGCATCGCCACGGAATCATCTACGGGGTGCGGATCGACATCACCGTACCGCACGAAGAGATTGTCGTCTCGCGAGAGCCCGAGGCCAATCACGCCCACGAAGATCCCTACGTCGCCCTCCGCGACGCATTCCAAGCAGCGCGTCGGCAGCTCGAAAAGGCGGCTCACATCCGGATCGCAGGTTCTGATTCGATCCCGAGCACATGAGCGCGTGCTTCTGCGAGCACGAAAATCGAACCCGCGGTGATCACGAGCCCCTCTTCACCCGCAAGCCTCCTCGCGACATCCACCCCCTCACGAATCGTCTTCGCAGTCACGCCCCCCACGGCGCGCGCGATATTCTCTGCTTGCTCGGCGCGCGGCATCTTCGGCATCACGGCCACGATGTCGTCCACACAGGGACGCAAGATGTCGAGCATCGTGGCCCAATCCTTGTCCGCCATCGCACCAAACACGAGCACCCGACGACCCCTCCGCGGAAGCTGTGCCAAATGCGCAGCGAGCACCCGAGCTCCATCCGGGTTGTGTGCGGCATCGAGGAGCACGCTCGGCGCATGGGCGATCGTCTCGAGCCGTCCAGGCCATCGCACCTTCGCAAAGCCGCGCTCGATATCGGAAGGGATTTCGCGCGACGCAAGCACATCGAGCGCAGCTGCGGCAACACGTGCGTTTGCTTGCTGAAAGGCGCCCGAGAGCGCAAGCGAGCCCACATCGCGACTCCAATCGACGGGCGCGACGGGCGCATTCAACTCACGTGCATGCCCCATCACGACATGTTCGGCCTCCTTCTCGAGGCGTCCCATCACGAGAGGCACGTGTGGCTTGATGATGCCCGCTTTCTCGAACGCGATGGCCGCCATCGTCTCGCCCAAATAAGCTTGGTGATCGAGACCTATCGAAGTCACCACGGAAACGAGTGGCGAATCGATCACATTCGTCGCATCGAAGCGCCCACCCAAGCCGACTTCGAGCACGACCACATCACACGCTGCGTCGCGAAACACTTCGAATGCGAGCAACGTCGTGATCTCGAAAAACGTGAGCACGAGCTCCGATGCCCCATCGAGCATCACGCGAATTGCATCGATTCTCTTCGCGACCTCCTCTTCTTGGATGGGCTCACCGCAGACGCGAATGCGCTCTCGAAAAGAATGCAAATGCGGCGACGTGTAGAGCCCCGTGCGCACCCCGGCCGCGCGAAGTGCGCTCTCGATCATCGCCGAGACGCTCCCTTTGCCGTTGGTGCCCGCCACGTGCACCACGCGCAACTCTCTTTGTGGATCCCCTCGAAGCGCACACGCCCGACGCATGCGATCCAGCTCGAGACGTATCCCGCGCGGCTCTAAGGAATAGAGCCAGCGCCGTGATTCACTGTATGTCATCGCGTTCTTCAGCCCACGAAATGCGCGAGCGTCCGCGCGATCGTTGCGCGCATTTCACGACGCTCGGCAATGACGTCGATCATGCCGTGCTCGAGAAGGAACTCCGAGCGCTGAAACCCTTCGGGCAATTTCTGACGAATCGTATTCTCGATCACGCGTGGACCAGCAAAGCCGATGAGCGCGCGCGGTTCGGCGATATTCACGTCTCCAAGGAGCGCAAAACTCGCGGCGACTCCCCCCGTCGTCGGATGCAAAAGCACGCTCACGAAAGGCATGCGCGCCTCCCGCAAGCGGCCAAGAGCAGAGACCGTCTTCGCCATCTGCATCAGCGAAAGCACGCCTTCTTGCATGCGGGCACCGCCCGAGCTCGAGAGCAGAATCACCGGCTGCGAGCGATCGGTCGCGCGCTCGAACATTCGCGTGATTTTCTCACCGACCACCGAGCCCATCGAACCGCCCATGAAGCGAAATACAAACGCGCCGATCTGAACTCCACGTCCTTCGACCGTGCCGCTCCCCACCATCATCGCGTCCTCGGCTCCCGTCTTCTTACGGGTAGCGCGGGCGCGTTCGCGATAGGGCTTGCTGTCATTGAACGCGAGCGGATCACCCGCAATCAGGCCCGTGTCGTGCTCCTCGAACGAGCCCGGATCGAGCAAGAGCTCGACCCATGACTCGGCCGAAATCGGATAATGGTGCCCACATTCCGGACAAACCTCGAGGTTTTCGGTGAATTCCTCGGCCTTCAGAGTGACGCCACAATGATCGCAGCGGCGGAACACACCACGCCCGATCGTCTTCTTTTCAGAACCGTCGACGCGCGCTCGATTCTTCGTGAACCAGTTCATTCGAGGGTGGGTGGGATAACACGGGCCGACGCATCGGGAAAGAGGCGCAGGACCGCGATGCGTCGGCCCTCTTTCTCGGGTAGGTTCCCAGGAGAATGCCCGTCAGTTCGCCTTTTCGCTCCACCCAACGCGTCTATTTCGACGATCTCGACGCGCTGAACATCTTGCACAACGTGCGTTATCTCCTCTTTATGGAGCGCGCCCGCGGCGAGCTCTTTCAGGCGCTCGGCTTTCGATGGGATGACGATCTCACGACGAATCCCGACAAATTCCACGTCGTCGCGGCGCACGAAATCCGGTACCTCGCGCCCGTTCGCGGCGAAGGCGACCTCACGGTCGAGCTCGAACCGACGCATCTCGGCAATTCGAGCTTGGTCATCCGCGCGGTGATTCGAGCAGTTCATGGGTCGGAGGTGCATGCAGAAGGAACCACGCGCCTCGTTCGTCTCGATCCCGCGACATTTCGCCCCTGTGCATGGTCGGACAGGTTCCGCGCCGCGGTGAATCCGCTCCTCGGAAAGTCCATGCTAGCGTGAAGACATGGGCGGACTCGTCGTCAAGAAACACTTCAACACCGCCCAAGGACGACCGATTCGCGTCCTGCGCGCGTGAGCTCCTCACCTCGTGCGAGCTGCGATCACGGATAGATGCCGGCCCGAGCCCTCTCGATCACGCCGATACGAGAAGAACCGTGTCGGCTCTGCGAACGTATCTCCGCCCACGTCATCGATCGAGGAATCGGGAACGCCGAGCGCTGCGAGCTGCGCTCTCACGGCTCTCACCATATCGACATGCGGCCGGGGGACCTTCCGAATCACGACCTCTACCCCGTGTGACACACGCGCGATTTCGGCGGCCACATCTTCACCCACCTCGAACGACTCCGCGCGAATGCATGGACCTATCGCGACGATGAACCGTGACGCCGTCCCTCCAGACACCTGCTCGAGCGTTCGAATGCCCGCTTGCACGACACCCGCAACGACCCCTCGCCACCCAGCATGAATCGCGGCGACCGCTCCGCTCTCGGGATCCGCGACCAACACGGGCGTGCAGTCTGCCGTGCGCACTCCGATCACATTCGTCCGCGTCACGAGCGCATCCGCATTCTCGGCGCGCACCTTCTCCACGAGATCCGTCGGTTCGATCACCCGCACTTCGACGCCGTGCACCTGACTCGTCTCGAACAGACGCTCCACGTCGTATCCCATCTCGTGCGCCCATCGCCTGTGGTTCTCGCGCACCGCCGCCGCATCATCGCCCACCGAACGCCCAAGATTCAGCGATTCGAATGGCGCTTCGCTCACGCCTCCGCTTCGCGTCGAGAATCCATGCAAAACCCCATATTTCTCGAGCAACTGCGAGCGAATCACGAAGGTCATGTTGCACACTCACGAACGATAAGGGTCGAAGCGATCCGCCGCGGCGCGTCCTGCGTTCAAACGCCGCAGCTCGTCGGCCGAATATTCCTGTCCCGAACCCATCGGCAAGTTCTCCCGCACGAAGTTCTCGATGACGCCCCGCGCTCCTCCATCCCCGCCTCCCTCATCGACCTCCGTCCATTGCTCGAAAATCAACCTTCGCCGCTGCTCCGCGCTCTGCGATTCATTCTCCCAAATGCGCGCGAGCCGCCCGCGCAATCGCCTGAGGCCCGCGACCATGCGCTCACGCGCTGCCGTCGCTTCGAGCCCCGCGCGAAGCTCCTCCGTCTCTTCCATGAAGCGATTTCGTTCATGCGCATAAGGATCTGCGCCCTGCGCTCGTTGAAGTGCATCGCCCAAATCGAAGCGCATGTCCTGCGTCGAGACACCATTGGTCTGGAGGCCCGGTGCATCGGAGAACGTGACCGAACCATCCCGCGCGATCACCGCAGTGAACGCATGCCCCTCGTACACATGTGTCCCATCGGGCCTGCGCCGGACCTGAAAGCGTTCACGCGAAAGATACGTCTTCGCCATCGCCTGCTGCCGCAACCCCGAAGACAAATCGCGCTCCACCTCCGCCTCCGTGCGCGGACGAAGCGACCCTGCGCTCTCCTCGGCCGTCTGAGGCCCGCGTCGGGTGCTCGGGCCAGGTCCTTCGATCGTCCATGATCGGCCGGCGACGGCCGCCGGATCCAACAACGTTCGAAGCCGCTCTCGCCGCTCGTCAGGAGTCTCCGTACGAGTCTCCGTTCCTGGTGGCACGTTCGGCGCAATCGTGAGCGAATCGGATCCCGAAGACGATGATGAGTCGGGATTGAGCTCGGGAGCCGTCACCGATGGGGTTCGTTCGACCTGCTCGGCCTGCTCCACACGCTCCACACGTTCCGTCGTCGGCTGTGGCGCCACAGCCGCGATCTCCGTTCGCTCTGGTTCTGGCTCGGGTTCTTGGATAGGTTCTGGTCGAATCGGATCGGGCACATCGATCTCGATGCTGAACTCCGACGCATGATGATCTCGCGCGTTCGACACGAGCCTCGGCGCCGTCTCGATCACGAAAAGAGCAATCGCCGCGTGCACAGCGATCGAAAGACCAATCGAGATGGAGATTCGCCTCGGCACGCCCCGCATCACCCCTACGAACGATAAGGCTCAAAACGATCGGCGGCGTCGCGTCCCGCATTCAAACGCCGTAACTCATCGGCCGAATACTCGTCCCCCGTCCCCACCGGCAAATTCTCACGCACGAAGTTCTCGATGATCTCCCGCGCGCCACCTCCGCCACCGCTGTCATCGACCTCCGCCCATTGCTCGAAAATCAATCTCCGCCTCTGTTCGGCGCTCCGCGATTCGTTTTGCCAAATGCGAGTGAGCCGTCCAGGCAGCCGCCGAAGCGTAACGGCCATGCGTTCACGCTGCGCCGCGGTCTCGAGCCCTGCACGAAGCTCTGCCGTCTCCTCCATGAAGCGTTCCTCTTCATGCGCATAAGGGTTTGCACCTTGGGCCTGCTGAAACAGATCGTTCATATCGAAGCGCATGTCCTGCGTCGAGATGCCATTGGTCTGTAGACCCGGTCGATGGGAGAACGTGACCGAGCCGTCCCGGGCGATCACCGCAGTGAACACATGTCCTTCGTAGACATGCGTCCCATCAGGCCTTCTCCGCACTCGGAAACGTTCGCGCGAAATATGTGCCTTGGCCATCGCGTGCTCACGCAGCCCTGCCGATAGCTCGCGCTCCACCTCCGCCTCCGTGCGCGGACGAAGCGACCCTGCGCTCTCCTCGGCCGTCTGAGGCCCGCGTCGGGTGCTCGGGCCAGGTCCTTCGATCGTCCATGATCGGCCGGCGACGGCCGCCGGATCCAACAACGTTCGAAGCCGCTCTCGCCGCTCGTCAGGAGTCTCCGTACGAGTCTCCGTTCCTGGTGGCACGTTCGGCGCAATCGTGAGCGAATCGGATCCCGAAGACGATGATGAGTCGGGATTGAGCTCGGGAGCCGTCACCGATGGGGTTCGTTCGACCTGCTCGGCCTGCTCCACACGCTCCACACGTTCCGTCGTCGGCTGTGGCGCCACAGCCGCGATCTCCGTTCGCTCTGGTTCTGGCTCGGGCTCTTGGATGGGCTCTGGTCGGATCGGCTCGTCGGGCGCATCGATCTCGATGCTGAACTCCGACGCATGATGATCTCGCACGTTCGACACGAGCCTCGGCGCCGTTCCGATCACGAAAAGAGCGATCGCCGCGTGCACAGCGATCGAAAGACCAATCGAGATGGAGATTCGCTTCGGCACGCTCCGTACTTCGAAACCTGTTATTCACCACCGACGGCCACGGATTCGCGGACTTGCGCTATTCGAGACGGAAACGCAAGCCCAGACGTTCGAGCTTTGCACGTCACATTCCGACGGCTTAGGCTGCGCGCCTTCTTGATTGGGAGCAACAATGGCGCTGAAATTCCCTTCGCTGGAATGGACCGCAGCATTCAAAGATGCGGTCAATGCAAACTCCGGATACCGCGAAGCCGGAAAAGGTTGGATCCACGGTAAGGTGGCCTACGTCGTCAAAGCCGACCCTCGCCTCGGCACCGATCGAGACGTGGCGATGCTCCTCGACCTCCATGGTGGGGAATGCCGAGCAGCGAGTTACATCGACGGGGAGGCTGCCCAGACCGCTGACTTCATCATCGTCGCCGAATATCCGCAGTGGAAAGAAGTCTTGAGCGGCGCGGTCGACCCGACCAAGGCGATGATGCAAAACAAGCTCAAGCTCCAAAAGGGGCATCTCGGCACCATCGTCAAGTTCGTCGTCGCCTCCAAAGAGCTCGTGAAGAGCGCGCTCGTGATCGACACCGAATATCCTGCAAGCTGATTTTCATGGCAGCCATCGAACTTGCGCCTTTTGCCGACGAAAACGGGCTCGCGTTGATGCTCGCCACGCTCATGGCCGAAAACCTCGATGCGCACCCGGAGCGATGTCGAACCTTTTCGCGTCTGACCGGTCGCGTGGCGATCGTGGCAGAGGATGCCGGTGTTTCGCTGACCATCGAATTCCGGCGCGGCCGAGCGATATTGCACGATGGCATCTGGGGCATTCCCGACCTCACGATCCGAGGCAGTGCCGAAGAAATCGGTGACATGTCGCGCATGGAGAGCATCGGCCCCCTCCCCGACCCCCGCGGCCCCGTGAATCGCGCGATGTGGCAAGCGCTGCGCGAACAACGTTTGCGTATCTTCGGTTTGCCGCGGGGGCTGCCTTTGCTCCTCGGAATGGGCGACGTGCTGGCCGTTGATTGATGCAATCAGGTATTCTTCGCCCGTGGCGGGGACCGAACCTCATCATGCCGCGGGCAACGACCTGATTGGGCGCACCCTCAGCGGCTACCAGATCCTCTCGCGCATCGGCTCCGGCGCCACGGGAGTCGTCTTTCGAGCCCAACACCCGGATCAGCCCCAGCCGGTCGCGCTCAAAGTCCTACACGACAATCTCGGAAGCATCAGCTCGCTCAAGCGCCGTTTCGAACGCGAAGCGCGGGTGCTGGCCAAGCTCGCCCACCCCAACGTCGTCTACATCACCGATTTCGGCGTGGTGGAGGGACACACCTTCATCGCGATGGAACTGCTCGAGGGGTTGACGCTCGAAGAAATCCTCGACGAAGCGCCGCTCGCTCCCGACCGTGCGATCGACATCACGAAACAGATCCTGGATGGCCTCGCATTCGCCCACAATCAACAGGTCGTCCATCGCGATCTGAAGCCGGCGAACGTCTTTCTTTGTCACAACTCCAATGGCAGCGATCAGGTGAAACTGCTCGATTTCGGGCTCGCGAAGATGCTCTCCGTCGATGACATCAGCGACGACGGAACGCTGACGCGAAAAGGTCGCATCGTCGGCACGCCGGCCTATATGGCCCCCGAGCAAATCACAGGGGTTTCGCTCGATGTGCGCGCCGATGTGTACTCGCTCGGCATCTTGCTCTACGAGCTCTTGGCTGACCGACGCCCCTTTCTGAGCGAACGGCGAAGCGAGCTGCTGCGCTCGCACCTGCTCGACCCCGTTCCGTCTCTCTCCGAAGCGCGCAAAGCCCTGGTCGTCCATCCGATGCTCGAAACCATCGTGCGGCGGGCGCTCGAAAAAGACCCCGCCAATCGTTATTTGAACGCGACCGAGATGCGTGCTGCCATGGAGGCCCTTCCGCCCCATCCAGCGCGAATCGACAAAGAGCGCCGCGCCCCGATCGAGCGTTCACGCACGGGCGCCACCAGCGAAATCATCAGCGCCCACGAGCGTCGCTTGGCCAGCGAGGCCGCCGCTCGAAAAGCTGCCCCGCCCATTCCGGGGCCTCCGCTCTCGAAGCTCGAGCGAGAGCGCCTCGAACGCGAAGCCGAACTCGACAGAAAAACCACCGCACAGATCCGTCGCGAGCTCTCGAGTCGTCCTTCGATGCCGGCGTTGATTCCAGCCAAACCAGTCCAACGCCCTTCGACTTCGAGCCTCTATGCCACCGCGCTCGCGCTCTTTGCCCTTGCCGCCGTGTTGTGGTTCGGCTTCATCGGGCGATAACCGAATCTTGGAGTGGGACAACGCTTGACACAGAGCAGCGCATCGATAATGTTCCGCACCCCCACGCGGAAGTGGCGGAATTGGCAGACGCACCAGACTAAGGATCTGGCGGGTAACCCCCGTGGAGGTTCAAGTCCTCTCTTCCGCAATCCTTGATTGGCAAGGGCCCCGTTCGATGAACTCGAACGGGGCTTTTGTCTTTCTTTAGCCCGTCTGTTCGTACGCGATGCAGAGGCGCATGGAGGGAAGATTCGCCCCGCACCGGCGTACGACACGGCGAGCAATCCATGCATCGCTTCATCCTCCCTGCGCTCATCCCGCTCTTCGCCCTTGGCTGCGCCCCAGACTCGACAGTCTCGACCGACTCGACACGCATCGAGCTCACGATCGAATACGAAGAAGCATGGAACATCGACCTCCTGGAGGTACGAAGCAGCGCCCGTGGGAACGGACGCAACGAGCGGCTGCCAGCCCAACCCATGCTCGAGATCGAAGTGCCCGACTCGTGGGCCGGACAAGAAGTGCGCTTTCACATCCGTGGACTGCGCGGGACCGAGGACGCGATCGCGACCGGCAGCGGCACGGTGCTCCCAATGCTCGGCACGAGCACGCCGCTCACGATCCGCCTGCGTCGCATGTCGTGCGCATGGTGCACTCTCGGGGAGATACGGTGTTTTGGAGATGCGATCGCACGTTGCGAACGGAATGGCTCAGACGATTGCATGAGATGGGACGAGCCGTTTCCTTGCCCCACCGACGCGCCCTTTTGCTCACTTGGCCAATGCCGCACGCAGTGCATCGATGAATGCGCCGAGGGCGAACAGCGCTGCGATGGCCCGGAGGGCCATCAGCACTGCGGCGACTTCGATGCAGACCCGTGTCGCGAATGGAGCACGACGACGGCGTGCAGCGAAGACCAATCGTGCCATGCCGGCACGTGCATCACCGGCGAATGTCGCGATCAATGCACGAGCGGCGACCGCGAATGCCGTGGCAACGCCATCTTCACTTGTGGTGACCTCAACGACGATGGCTGCTCCGAATGGAGCCCTGCCGTGCGCTGCCCCGCAGGCGAGAGCTGCCAAGACGGAGCATGCCAACCGCTCGATTCGTGCACCGACGAATGCACGGCCAACGAGTGTTTGAGCACCTCGCTCCACGAGTGTGGGCAGTTCGATGAAGACCCATGTCTCGATCGAAGCTCGGGTCTTTCGTGCACGCCCATCGACCTCTGCCTCATGGGCACATGCAGCCCAACCATGGGCTGCATCACCAGCCCAGCTCGCACCTGCGATACCCCGCCCGAGCCAACCTGCATCGACGCAAACACCCTCCGCATCTACGACGACGTGGGCGAGTGCTCGGCAGACCAATGCAACTACGTGTCCCGCGACTTCACTTGCGCGAATTGTCCATCGTGTGACGGGTGCGTGGGTGTGACGTGCAACACACCGCCTGCCGCCACGTGCCTGGATGAATCGACGAGGCGCACCTTCGCACCGAGCGGCACCTGTGAAGCCGGGGACTGCACGTACACGCCCATCGACACGCCGTGCCTCCGCGGTTGCAGCGCAGGCCGCTGTGTGGCCGGTGGCCAGACACTCGAAGCCTCCCACAGTGTTGGCGGTCGGCTCTTCGGCTATTCGGTCTCCCTCTTCGGCGATCTTTTGGCCGTGGGTGCGCTCTTTGACGCCTCATCCAGCACCGGCATTGGCGGTGATCAGGACAATGACGACGCGGAGTACAGCGGCGCGGTGTTCGTGTTTCGGCGAAGCGCGAGCGGCACCTGGACTCAGGAGGCTTACATCAAGGCCTCCAACACCGGCGAGAACGACGACTTCGGAAGCTCGGTCTCGCTCTTCGGCGACATCTTGGTCGTGGGTGCGTCCGGGGAATCTTCCTCCAGCACCGGCGTTGGCGGTGACCAGGACAATGACGACGCGGAGGGGAGCGGCGCCGTCTACGTCTTTCGGCGGAGCGCGAGCGGCAACTGGGCACAGGAGGCTTATCTCAAGGCCTCCAACACCAGCGCGGGAGACCACTTCGGTACTTCGGTCTCCTTCTACGACGGCCTTTTGGCTGTGGGCGCGTCCGCAGAAGACTCATCCAGCACCGGCGTCAACAGGAACCAAGCCAACGACGACGCCACCAACAGTGGCGCGGTGTACATCTTTCGTCGAAGCTCCATCGGCACCTGGACCCAGGAGGCCTACATCAAGGCCTCCAACACCGATGCCAGCGATTTCTTCGGCCGCTCGGTCTCCCTCTCTGGCGATCTCTTGGCCGTGAGCGCGGCCAATGAAGACTCGTCCAGCACCGGCATCCATGGTGACCAAGCCAACAACGACGCGACTGACAGTGGCGCTGTGTACGTGTTTCGGCGAAGTGCAAGCAGGGCCTGGACCCAGGAGGCCTACATCAAGGCCTCCAACACCGACGCCAACGATTTCTTCGGCAGTTCGATCTCACTCTCCGGCGACCTATTGGCCGTGGGCGCGGACTTCGAATCCTCATCCAGCACCGGCGTTGGCGGCGACCAGGACAATGACTCCGCACGCAGGAGCGGTGCGGGGTATGTCTTTCGGCGGAGCGCCGCCGGGACCTGGACCCAGGAGGCTTACCTCAACGCCTCCAACACCAACGCGAACGACAGGTTCGGTCGTTCGATCTCACTCTCTGGCGACCTCTTGGCCATAGGCGCATCAGAGAGAGAGTCATCCCGAGGCGCGGGGTACGTCTTTCGGCGGAGCGCCACCGGAGCCTGGACCCAGGAGGCTACCCTCCAAGCCCCTGGCCAACAATTCGGCTTTGCGCTCTCCCTCTCCGACGACCTCTTGGCCGTGACCACGGTGGGGTCGGTCCACATCTTCCGCTGAACCGAGCACCGTGAGCCATCCCATGCATCGTTTCATTCTCCCAGCACTCATCCCGCTCTTCGTCCTTGGCTGCGCCCCAGTCTCGACCGACTCGACGCGCATCACGCTCACGATCGAATACGAAGAGGCATGGAACATCGACCTCATCGAGGTGCGCAGCCGCACCGATGAAAACGAGCACGACGAACAGCTGCCAGCCCAACCCACGCTCGAGATCGAAGTGCCCGACTCGTGGGCTGGACAAGAAGTGCACCTTCAAATCCGTGGATTGCGCGGGACCGAGGACGCGATCGCGACCGGCAGCGGCACGGTGCTCCCAATGCTCGGCACGAGCACGCCGCTCACGATCCGCCTGCGTCGCGTACAGTGCGGCGCATGGTGCACTCTCGGGGAGACGCGGTGTTTTGGAGACGCGGTCGCACGTTGCGAACAGAATGACGCGGACGGCTGCATGAGATGGGACGAGCCTTATCTCTGCCCCACCGACGCACCCTTTTGCTCACTCGGCCAATGCCACGCGCAGTGCATCGACGAGTGCGCCGAGGGCGAACAGCGCTGTGATGGTCCCCATGGCCATCAGCGCTGCGGCGACTTCGATGCAGACCCGTGTCGCGAATGGAGCACGACGACGACGTGCAGCGAAGACCAATCGTGTCATGCCGGCACGTGCATCACCGGCGAATGTCGCGATCAGTGCACGAGCGGCGCTCGCGAATGCCGTGGCAACGCTGTCATCACCTGCGGCGATCTCAATGGCGATGGCTGCTCCGAGTGGAGCCCTTCCGTGCGCTGCCCCACCGGCGATACTCCGCCCGAGCCAACCTGCATCGACGCAAACACCCTCCGTGTCTATGACCCCGTGATCGAATGCTCGGCAAGCTCAGGCAGGTGCAGCTACACGTCCACTGACATGCCATGCCTTCTCGGTTGCAGCGCGGGTCGCTGCGAGATCGGAAGCCGTACGCTCGAAGCCTACCTCAAAGCCTCCAACACCGGCAACAACGACAGTTTCGGCATTTCGGTCTCCTTCTCCGGCGATCTCTTGGCCGTGGGCGCATACGGAGAATCCTCGTCCAGCACCGGCGTGGACGGCGACCAAGACGATGACTCGCTAGGCCATAGCGGCGCGGTGTACGTCTTTGCGCGAAGCGCGAGCGGTGCCTGGACACAGGAGGCCTACATCAAAGCTTCCAACACCGGCGCCGTCGACAGTTTCGGCTCTTCAGTCTCCCTCTCTGGCAATCTCTTGGCCGTGAGCGCGCCTGGGGAAGACTCGTCCAGCACCGGCATTGGCGGCGACCAAGACGACAACGCCACTTTCAATAGTGGCGCGGTGTACGTCTTTGCGCGAAGCGCGAGCGGCACCTGGGCACAGGAGGCTTACATCAAGG
>CAYZTA010000052.1:0-40390 GCA_964481145.1 uncultured Sandaracinus sp. | reverse complement strand
GCGGGGGCGCGACTAACCAGAGTCGCATTGATCGGAGATCAAACCGACTCTGGTTCGACGCGGAGCGGAGTTGGGAGGGGGGCCCCGAGCCGGCTTTGCCGGGCGGGGGGAGGGTCTGCATCAGACCCTCCGAAAAGAAACGGCTATACAGGATCGCGCGGGGCGCGATCCTGTATAGATAGGCTCGGCGGAAATGCCGAGCCGTTCGCGGCCGATGCATCCCGCCCAGCGGCGTTCGTCGTCGGTCACGGGCCAACAGCCCGCGCCCTCCTCCTGCCTTGCTGGATAGGCGCCTCGTTGCGACAGGCTCGACATTTGCCACCTTCCACATCTAGCACGCGGGTTTCGGCTTTCATGCTCCCGCTCGAGAGACGCATCGGGGCGGACGAGCCGCCCCGATCACGAGATCACTCTCGGCTCGAACTGCTCTGCGCAGGGCGATTGATTTGCGTGAGCACTCGACGCGCTTCTTCCGAACCATTGCCGCCTTCATCACGCGCTGCCATGAGAAGGCCGAGCTCGGTCATGGAGCCGAGAATGTCTGCTGCAAGCTGGCGATTGGCCGCGTCCTCGCCGCGAAGCATCGCATAGAAGCGATTGCGGATATCGCGGCCACTCAAGCCGTGAACTCCGCTCCATCCCGCGCGCAGACGCCCCATGAGCGGAATCCACGCGAAGCCTTGGCCGCCCTCATTCATGACGCGCGCGACCTGGATACGACGCATGACCTGACCCGAATCCCAGAGATCGCTCGTGATGAGATTGAACCAATCGTTCGTCTCGTTCATCAGATCGTCTTGGAGCGCCTGCCGCAAATCGGCATTCGTACGCAAACGTTCGACGAGCGCCGTGGCCGCTTCCGTGCTGCCGCCGAGTGCAATCGCAATCGCCGCAGCGCCGCGGGTCTGATCGCTGTCGAGCATCGAGATGAGCCGCGCATCATTGGTGGGATCTGCCGCATAACCGACCGCCACAGCCGCCGGGCGGCGGACGTCGGGCGGGGTGGCTGGGTTCGCGATCAGATCGAGCAGTGCACCCGAGATGGCTCGGCTCGGGCGCTGCCACAGCGCGCCGAGGTAATAACGGCGTGCGACTTCGTCGAGGTCCGTCTGCTGAACCTTCGCGAGGACCTGCTCGAGAATGGCGTCGTTGGCGACCGCGCCGAGCGCCAACCCCGCATCGTTCCGAAGCCGAATATCATCTTCCGGGTCTTCGATGATCGTCATCAGCGCTTGGGCTGCATCGGGGCGTCCGTAGCGACCAATGGCTTTCACCGCCGCGGTCCGATTGTCGTACTCACGCTGATGGGGAACACCCGCCATGCCTCCGTACGCCGCGAAGTTGACGCTGCGCGGGCGCGGAATCATCGCGAGCAGGCGTGCATAGGCCGGCGGATGGTCGAGCTCGGCCAACGCCATGGCGGCGGTCGCGACATCGTCGGTCTCGAGATTGCGAATGAGAATGGCGCCAGCGTCTTGGGAGCCGCTTCGACCGAGCACACGAAGGACCGCCGAACGACGGGCCACCATACGCTCGTTCGAGAGAAGCGGCATGAGCGGCGCGACCACCGCCGGCGATTGCACGAGGAGGAGCGAATCGAGCGCGTTGCGAGCGGTCTCTGTGCTTTCGCCCGTCGCGATGGCCACGAGCACGGGAATGGCGCGCGGGTCGCCGAGCTCGGCAAGGCCGTGAGCCGCTTCGGTGCGAGTCATCTCGTCCTCGCTCGAGAGCAGTGAAGCGAGAGCGTCTGCACTGGCAGGATCATGAGTCGCGCGAAGCATGACTGCGAGATCGCGCTTGGTGGCGGGGTCGGTGGTCGAAGCCAAGAGCACACTCAAGCCACGTGCCCCCGTCGAGCGGCGCAACGCCTCGAGCACCGAGACACGCATCGCGGGATCGCGTTGCATGAGCTCGAAGAGCGGCGCGGCAGCCCGCGGGTCTCCGATCCGGCCCAGGCCTGCCGCCGCAATTCGAAGCACATTCTGGGTTTGTTCGCGGGCGCTGTCGTCTCCACCGTAGTTCTGCGGGTCGCGCAGCATCCGCGTCAGCGGCTCGATCACGTCGGGGGTGCTCGCTTCTGAGAGTGCCTGGGCCACCAACGTGCGCACCGCCGCCGAGGAATGTCCTGTGAGCTCAGGTGTCGCGAGACGTGCGACGCCCACCACGCGAACCACGGTCCGCGGGTCGAAGGGAGGATTTCGTTGATGCTGGAGACGTCCGCTCTGGAACTCATCGAGGATCGCATCCGCGGCGCCCTGTTCGCCGAGCACAGCGAGCGCCCACACGACCGGCGCACGATCTCGATCGTCCGTTTCAGGGAGAATGCGCAGAAGGGCAGGGCGCGCCGAATCGGCCGCTGGGGAGCCGATTTCGGCAAGCGCGCGCGCGGCATGGGCGCGGATGACACCGGGGCGATCCAAGAACGGGATCAGGACCGGAACCGATTCGGCGTCGCGATGCTGACCCATCTTCGTCATGATGAGCTGACGTACGTCGTCGAACTCGGTGCGGGGCAGTTCCTCGCGGATCGCACGCAGGAACTCTTCCCGGCTTCCAAGCTGCTGCGCCGCATCGTACGCATCCATCCGGTGCTGCTCGGCTTGATCGCGAACGTACCAAGCTGCGCTGAGCCCAATCCCACCCACGATCACGACGAGCGTGACCACGCGGCCGAAGACGGACGTGCGTCGGCCGATTTTTTTGAGGACCTGATCGTCGTCGAGTCCACTGACCTGCTGCTGGGCTTTCTCGAGCGCCGTGTCCATCGAAGGCACGTTGGGCGGTCCGCCGAGGTCGTCGTTCGGTTCGAGCTGGTTTTGCATCGATGAAATCTCCGGGCCCGTGGCCTTTCACCCTTCGCGGGCGGCCAAGCCTAGCGAAAACAGGGCAGCGGGTTCAATGGGGGCATGAGGTCGCAAGTGCCTGAGATCGCCTTGACTTTTGGGTTGTGGCACCATTACCGTGCCCAGACGTCCAGAGGGCGTGACGATGACCAAGTCCGAGTTGATCGATGCGGTCGCGAGGCGGACCCAAATCACGAAAAGCCGGGCGGAACTGCTCGTCAACTGCATCTTCGAAACGATGAGCGCGTCGCTCGAGCGCGGCGAAGGCATCGAGATTCGTGGATTTGGAAGCTTCTCATTGCACAACTATCGCTCGTACAACGGTCACAATCCGAAGACGGGCGAGTCCGTCTTCGTGCCCGAGAAACGGTTGGCTCGGTTCAAGGCGGGCAAAGAGCTCCGCGAGCTCGTCAATCAAGGGACTGGGACGATCGAGGAAAGCGACGAGCAAGGATCGGACGACTGGGACGATTCGGAAGATTGAGGGATTTCGATGATTCCGGCACAAGAGCAACTGCGCGTGCTCATGCGCGGCTGCGTTGATCTGGTTTCCGAAGCGGATCTTCTCGCGCGCTTGAATGAATCGGTGAGCAAGGGGCGTCCGCTGAAGATCAAAGCGGGCTTCGATCCGACGCGCCCCGATCTGCATCTCGGTCACACGGTCGTGATGTCGAAGATGCGTGCCTTTCAAGAGTTGGGGCACGAGATCATCTTCGTCGTGGGCGATTTCACGGCGGCCATCGGCGATCCGAGCGGTCGCAACCGCACACGGCCGCCGCTCAGCCGCGAAGAAATCCTCGACGGCGCAAAGACCTATGCCGAGCAAGCCTTCAAGATCCTCGATCGTGAGAAGACGAGGCTCGAATACAACGCGAGCTGGCTCGGCTCCATGAGCTTCGCCGACGTGATTCGGCTTTCGGGCAAATACACGCTCGCCCGCATGATGGAGCGGCAGGACTTCAAGATGCGCTGGGAGAACCAGTCGAGCATTTCGATCCACGAGCTCCTCTATCCTCTCGCACAAGCCTACGACTCGGTGCATCTCGCATGTGATGTCGAGCTCGGCGGCACGGATCAACTCTTCAACTTGATGGTCGGTCGCGATCTCATGAAAGAGTGGGGCCAGCGTCCTCAAATCGTCATGACGATGCCGATCCTCGAGGGCATCTCGGCGCGCTTCGAGGACGGGAGGATCGTCGGCGACAAGATGAGCAAATCGCTCGACAACTACGTCGGCATCAGCGAGGCGCCCGAGGAGATGTTCGGCAAGTTGATGAGCATCGGCGACGAGCTGATGTGGCGTTATTACGAGCTCCTTTCACGAGAGGACGAAGGCGTGCTCGCAGAGCGACGCGCGGCTTGTCAGCGCGGCGAGATGAATCCGAAAGACGCGAAGATGAAGCTCGCGTCGGAGATCATCGCGCGTTTTCATTCGCCAGAGGATGCCGAGCGCGCGCGCACCGCGTGGAATCATCAGTTTTCCCAGAAAAAGGTGCCTGATTCGATGCCTGAGCATGAGCTCACATCGGATGGACAGGACATTCCCTTATGGAAAGCGCTCGTGACGGCGGGCCTTGCGAGCAGCAACGGTGATGCGCGTCGCAAGATCGAACAGGGTGCGGTCGACGTGAACGAGTCACGCGTGCGCGACGTGAAAGCCGTGCTCGGAAGCGGCCGTCACGTGTTGCGCGCCGGCCGCCATTACGCGGCGCTCACGATTCGTTGATCAAAGCACGGCGTTGATCAAAGCGCGGCGTACTCGATGACCTGTGGCTCGAGTGCGGAGTCTGGATCGAGGCTCGCCAGGAGCGCATCCGCGGGAGTCTGGCCCTTGTCGAGCAGGGCGCGCATCGCGGCGAGGTGAATCGTTTCGTCGCGCCCTTGTTCATCGATGCATCGCGCATCGCGTGCGGCGATGCGGCGCAAACCGCTCTCGGCCAAGCCAAGGACGTCGCTGGCCCATTCGCCCACTTCACGCCCGGCCAACGGGGCCCGCAGCCCATCTCTTCCGATCGCGGGGCGTGCGGCCTCCAACTCCTCGAAGTGAATGCGATCGCTGAGCGTTTCGAGGGAGGCGAGCGATGTCTCGTCGTACAAAAGACCTTTCCAAAGTGCGGGCTGCGCCACGATCAGCTCGGGTTTTTGCGAATCAGCGCCGCGCATCTCGATCGTCTTCTTCAACCGCACCTCGGGAAAGAGCGTATTGAGGTGCGTGAGCCAATCTTCCATCGTGGGGTGTTCGCCCTCGAAACCATCACGCCAAAACGAGCGAAACGTCTGCCCTGTGTTTCGGAGCACCTTGTCGCCATGCTTCACGAGGAACATCGGAACATCGAGCGCCCATTCGACGTAATCGAGGAATCGCGCGTTTTCGCGCCACGCAAAGGGGAGAAGGCCCGCGCGATCAGGATCGACCTCGAGCCACACGAGCGCGCGTCGGCTCTGTTCATGCGTGATTTTTCCTTCGACGATCGGACTGTTGGCGAACATCGCCGTGACGATCGGTTGAACGCGCAAGGCCACCCGCAGTTTGCGCATGGCATCTTCTTCGCTCGAAAAATCGAGGTTTGCTTGCACCGTGCAAGTGCGCAGCATCATGTCGTGCGCAAGTTTTCCGCGGGTCGGAAGATAGGTGCGCATGATTGGATAGCGGAGCTTGGGCACCCAAGGGAGGTCTTCCCGGCGGGCAAACGGATGAAAGCCCAACCCGAGCCATGCGATTCCGAGCGCCTCGGCGATGGGGTGAAGCTCGCGGAGATGCTCATCGAGTTCGGCACGCGTCTCGTGGACCGTGGCAAAAGGAGCGCCGGAGAGCTCGAGCTGCGCACCTGGCTCGAGCGTGATCGAAGCTTGCCTTCGAATGAGGGAAATCCACGGAGCCCCTTCGTGTTCACGATGGAGCTCCCAGCCCGAGCGCGCGAGGCGCGCCAACACCTCGGAGATGCCGCTCTCGCCTTCGAACGGCACCGCCCATCCGGGCGAATGTCCATCACGGAAAACCGCATGTTTTTCGGATTCAGTCCCGATTTTGAATGCGCTAGATGGTTTGCATGCACCTTCGATTGGTTCGAGCAGATCGTCCAGCGACCGAATCGGTCGGAGATCAGAAGCTTGAGAGACCGCCATTCGGAGCGCTCGTTTCGTAAGAGAGAATCAGCAAGGGAAAACCGTTCCGAAGAGAAAATCGCAGATGTAACACGCGGGTTCCTCCTCGCGAAAGACGACATAGTCGGCTAGTGTCTGGGCCCATATGAGCAGCCGTTCAGTCGAGGGGGTGATCGGCCCCCATCTCGTGGTGCGGGGTCGTCTCGATGGCAAGGGTGACCTTCGAGTCGAAGGGGTTCTCGAGGGCGAACTCGATTTGGAGGGGACGCTTTCGGTCGGAACTGACGGAACGATCGTGGGTCCGGTGCACGCACACAGCGTCGAAATCGCGGGCGAAGTGCATGGGCATGTCCTCGCGGAGGATACGGTGGCCATTCGTGCGGGCGGTCGGGTTCAAGGCGACGTTCGTGCGCGGCGCATCGCCATCGACGATGGCGCAGCGCTCCATGGTGGCATCGAAATGGAGTTCGAACTCGAGGAGGAGCATCGATGAGCCGCGGTTCGGTTCTGCCCGAGGGCATGGCATTTACGGGCGAGATTCGCGGGCAAGGCGATCTCATCGTCGCGGGGAGCATCGAAGGGCCGATCGCGATCGATGGGCATTTGACGATCGAAGCGAGCGGCAGCGTGCGCGGTGAGGTGAAGGCCCGCGCGATGGTGCTGCGGGGGACGCTGGTCGGGCCGGCCATTGCCGACGAGATCATTCGACTCGAGCCAGGCGCACGCATGGTCGGTGATGCGCGTGCGGAGCGGGTCTCGGTGGTCGAAGGCGCGATGCTCCGCGGGCGCATCACGATGACGGGGGCGCAGCCTTCCCGTCGCTCCACCGCAGGACACATCGAGGCGCCTTTGATGAGTGCATCGTCTCCGGGGACCCTGCGCAGCCCGGCTCCCGTGTTTTCGGGTGAAGGTGAGCCGACGCAAAAAACGGCGGCGCGTCCACCTCAGCCGATCATTCCAGGAGTTGGAAAGAAAAGAGTGCGGCGCAAAGATGGTGGTGGGGTGAGCGCATGACAGCAGAGGCACATCCTCGAGCACGGCTTCTCGAGCTCTTGCGCACGCATTCGTTCGCGCGGAAGAAAGTCCTTCTCGCGTCGGGGCGCGAGAGCGATTTTTTCATCGACTGCAAGCAAGCCGTCCTCCTCGCGGAGGGCCATGCGCTCGTCGGTGAGCTGATGCTCGAAGCTGCGCTTTCGCTCGAGGTGCGACCCGTGGCCGTGGCGGGGGTCGAGCTCGGCGGATGCTCGCTCGCCTCCTCCGTGGCGTTGGTTTCGTTTCAGCGCGGGATTCGCACCGACCGTGGTGTGGGGTTGAATGCGATCTATGTGCGCAAACAAACCAAAGAACATGGGAGCCAGAGACAGCTCGAAGGAGATGTGGGTCTTCCTGCTCATGCGCCCGTCGTCGTGGTCGAGGATGTCGTGACCACGGGCGGTTCGACCCTGCGGGCGGTCGAGCGCTTGCGTGAGCGAGGGCTCTCGATCGCGGGTGTGATTGCGATCGTCGATCGGCTCGAAGGAGGCGCCGAGAACATTCGGGCGGCGCACATTCCGCTGGTCTCGCTTTACACGCGGCGTGATTTCATTCCCGAGGGTTAGGTCGTGTCCGCAAGTCCTCCCATCGCCTGGCTGGTTCGCACAATCGCAGGCCTTCTCGCGCCTAGCCTGCGATTCTGCGCTCTTCGCCATGCTCGGTCCGGAATATGCGGACACGCCCAAGCGATGCGGCGATGCTCGATCGCATGCATGTGCATCTCGCTCTTGCTCGTTGGGATCGCGTGTGGTCCGCCACGGGTGCCCATGCGGGAATCGACGCGCAGCTTCACGGCGAGCGATTACGGCAATGTGTACGGACGCTGGACGCGCTCGGCGGATGAGTTCGATTTCGGTCGGCTCTCGGAGGTGCTCCACGTCACCGCGACCTTCGAAGCGTGGGAGTTTCGATGGGCCTATGTCGTTCGCTACGCGGCGGACCATTCCTTCACGATGGAGGAGCGCACGCGATTGCTCGAGGAGAGTCTCGCCGATGCGCGCGAGCGGCACCGATTTTTCGTGACGCTCGGGGTGGCCCATTTCCGTGAAGGACGCCTGACTGGGCAGCAGAGTGATTGGCGTGTGCTCCTGGTCGATCCGAATGGGAGACAACTCGAGCCCGTCGAGATCTCACACGTGGCGCGGCCGAGCGCCGATCGACGTGCCTATTTCCCTTCGATTTCGAAGCAAAGGCACACATTTCGGATCGCGTTTCCCACCCGATATGCCGATGGAACGCCCGCCATCCCAGACGATGCAGAGTTCGTGATCTTGCGTTTTGCGAGCGCGGTGGGGACGGTGGATTTGAAGTGGGAGCTGGAGCGCGGGCCCAGTTGACGCATCTGGGTTGACCTCGGAGCGCACATCGCTACACTGCGACCCCTTCGGAGCATTCCATGCGTGATCTCATCAAGCTGACGTGCGAAACCTGTGGCCGCGCGAACTATCACACGTCCAAGAACAAGCGGACGATGCCGGAAAAGTTCACGATCAAGAAGTTCTGTGCCGCTTGCCGCACCCATAAGGCGCACAAAGAAGGCAAGATCTCGAAGGGCTGATCAGCCCCGCTCTCAGAGCCATCATCCATTGAAACGTCGCGAAGCCAAGGCACGGTTTCGCGACGTTGTTTGCTTTCCGCTCCGAGAGTTGACGTCGCCCGGCCAAAATTGTCAGGACGACTCGACGCCGGAGTGCAGTCCGAGCCGGCTGAGCGCTTCTAGATACGCGGCACGCGCCTCGTCCTGCTGCGCGTGCCGTCCGTTTTCGACGATCGCTCTTCCTGCGACGCGCACTTCGCGGACGGCGCGCGGAGTTCCTGCCCAGATCACGGCGTCATCGAGGTCTTCGGCTCCGACGAGGGCGATGTCATCGGCATCGAAATACACTTCGTCGTTCGCCTCGGTGATGCCGATCGAAGCGTATCCGTCCTCGCCGAGTGCGCGGAGGAGCTCGGTGGCGTCGGCGGCGACGTGACGCGCTTCGGTGCGGCTTCGTTCATCGAGCTCGATGGCGCGCGCTTCTTCGAAAGGGTCGCTCGAGGCGTGGCTATCGGCGCCGACGCAAAGACGCGCGCCCTCTGCGCGGAGCCTCGCGATGTTGGGCAATCCATCGCCGAGGTCGCGCTCGGTCGTGCGGCAGATGCACGCAAAGGCGCGCGGAGCGCCGAGCATGCGCGCTTCGTGCGCTTCGAGGTGCGTCGCGTGCACTGCGACGAAGCGCTCATCGAGAAGGCCGAGCTCATGGAGCAGCTCGATGGGACGCAGACCATGCTCGGCGAGGCATTCGTCGATCTCGCGCCGTTGCTCTGCGACGTGCATGTGCACGGGGAGCGCTCGTGTCCGTGTGAACGCGGCGATCTCGGAGAGCGCCTCGCGCGACACGGCGCGCACGCTGTGCGGCGCGATGCCGATACGGACGAGAGGATCGTTCGCGTGGCGGGTCATGAGCGCCTCGATATCGGAGAATGCATCGTCGAGCTGCGCATCGGAGAAACGCTTCTGTGCACCTTCGGGCGGGAGGCCCGCGCCGGCGCGCTGATAGAGGACGCGCAGGAGCGTGATGCGAATCCCGACCTCGCGGGCTGCGCGGATCACGGCATCTGCGAGTTCGAGTCGGTCGGCGTAGGGGGCGCCGTTCGGGGCATGATGAAGGTAGTGGAACTCTCCGACGGCACTCACACCGCAGCGCGCGAGCTCGATGAACGCGAAGCGCGAGAGGGCGAAGATGTCTTCGGGCGTGACTTTGGCTGCGAGCTCGTACATCAGGCCGCGCCAACTCCAGAACGAGCCTGCCTGTGTGGATGCGGAGCGCTGTGTTCGCGCGCGCAATGCGCGTTGGAATGCGTGCGAGTGCGCGCTCGCGATGCCTGGAAGGATGATTCGACTGTTTGAGCGATGTGCGATCACGGCAGGAGGGTAACGCTTGGGCGCAAGAGGAGCCCAATGATTCGGAGTGCCTGGCCTTCAACCACACAAGGGGGGCGATGAAGTGCGCGGAGGATGTGTCTGGAGCTCGGGACACGCCCTCCGCGCGTGATGGGGCATTCTGTTAGGTCCTCGTGTAACGCCGCGCGCGGCGCTGGCCTCCATTGACGCGATTTCGATCGCATCTGGAGGAAACATCATGCGTGTTCGTCTTGCTGCTATTTCCCTCGCCGTCGCGCTCGTCTCCGCAACTCTCACGCCTGCTCGGACGTTTGCAGACGACACCGATACGAGCTCGGGAGCGGAGCTCTCCGAGGAGGAGATCCAGGCTCAGCTGAGGACCCGAAACGAGATCGCGACGATCCATCGAGCCTTTGGTGTGGCGACCTGGGCGAGCATGGCCGTGACGGCGGTCCTTGGCTGGATTCAATTCGCCGATCGGTATGGTTTCCATGGGAGTGCCGATCAAACGGCGTGCGCCAATGGCACCGCGGTGTTCAATGATTTCTGTGATGGTCAACCCTGGCCTCATGCGATCGCGGCGTTCACGACCACCGCGCTCTACTTGACGACCGCGGGCTTGTCGTTCGCGATGCCCGCGCCGCTCGAAGTGTCCGAGGACGTCGAGATTCATCGCACGCTGCGCTGGTTCCACTTCGGCGCGCTGCTCGCGACGGCCATCTTTGGTTTCGTCACTTCCAGCATCGACGCCGATTTTCAAACGAGACAAGCTCTCGCGGGTGTTCATCAGGGGCTCGCAGTGACGACATTCGGGCTCTTGACCGCAGCGGCGGCCGTGATCGTGTTTTAGGTCGTGTCCGCAAATCCTCCCATCGCCTGGCTCGTTCGCAACATCGCATGCGTTGTTGCTCGTCGGTCCCAGGCTATCGCCTGCTCCCTCGCAGATGCCGATCACGAGCCCGAAGACAACTCGGAGATGGCGCAAGAGCTGCTCATGGGCTCGGTGGGGCTGCTGCGTTCTCGGGACGATCGCGCCCGCTCCGCGCTCGCGACCTACACGTCGGAGCGCGAGGTGTGTCCCACCACGACGGCGCTCGGTCGCCGAATGGATCGATCGCTACCTCTCGAGTTGATCGGGTGCGTCCACCCCCGCAGTGGCCATAGCTCTCGTCGAAGACGTACTCCTGTTCTTGCGCCGCGCACGGCGCAGCGATCGCGAAGAGCGCGATCGTGATCGCGACGCGTGTCACGGCGCGGCCTCTTCGGTCGTCGCCGGCTCAGGCACATCCGCTTGAATCACCAGGACAGGGCGGCGTTCGCCGGGCTCGGATCGAGTCGGCTCTGGGAGATTGCTCCACCCAACTTCTCCGCGAACGACCACTCCTCCGGCTCCAGCACGCGCGCAGGCAAAGCGCTGAGTGCGAGGTCGAGCGTGCCTCCGTCGTCGGCGTACACGCGATTGAGCTTCTCGGTAACAAGCGCGTCGTCCTCTTGCTCGACGGGTCTACGCAGTGCCAGCAATTTTTTGCCCTCGTCTACGAGGCCGCCAACCAAGCACGCGTGATCGAGCTCCGCACGACGGCGTGAACGACCGTCCGCAGTCGTTCGAGTGAACCAGGAACGAGCTCGGGTGTGGGGTATGGGGTATAAGGAAGGGCGGTCGCATGACGCGTCCCCGAACACTCGACGAGCTCCGCGCGGTTGTCAGCGACTACAACCAAGTCAGAGCGATCATCAATGCTCGGATTTATCCACCCGAGTGGGGAGTCGGAAAGAATTTTGTTAGTACGGGGTGCGGGCCCCTTTGATCGACGCATTGATGTTCGATCTGCCCGAGAGCGCAGCGATCGTCCCACCGGGTATAGAGGTGGGGTGGGCGTTCCGGTGGAGCGGCTCTGGAGCGAAGCGATCACGCGGAGCATCACCGAGGCGCGTCCCACGCGAGATCGCGTTGATCTTACGTCATCGACCTCGGTCGAGGTGCTCGCGTCTGAGAGCATCTATCTTGCAGCGCTTCTTCTCCGACCCGAACTTGCAGGGAATGACCGCGGACATGGTTTCCTGGTGTCCGCGCCCTGCGCCAATATCGTGATTCTACATGAGCTCGATGCATCTGGACGTTCGCGGCATGTACTGCATCCAATGCTCGCGCTCTCGGAGAAGATCTTCTCTGACCAGAAGATCTCCTCTGGCGGACAACCTGGTACTCGGTTGTCGCCGAAAGTGTGGTGGATTCGCGGTTCAGAGTGTGAAAGTATCGGTACGTTCACTGCGACTCGGATTGGTGGAGGCCTCCCGCAGCCGATCATGTCAACTGAGCTGCTGGCGAAGGTCGGTGACCTCCTCGGGCTCGATCCCGTCGACATGACACGACAGGTGAGCAAGCCCTGGTGGCGTTTCTGGTAAGTCGAGTGGGAGATGGTTCGCCATCGCCGCCTCCGCCTCACCCCGTCTCGGGATCCCATCCGTAGCGTTCGAGATCGAGCGTCCCATCGGGACCGAAGACGACGCCTTCGGATTCCAGCATCGCGCGCTGCAGACCGTCATGGGCTCCGTCGGTCGAGATGCCACCGCGTGCATTCACCACGCGGTGCCACGGAATGCGTCCCTCTCCCGCAGCACGGATCGCCCATCCCACGCCGACCGGCGTCAGCCGACGATCGATCATTCGCGAGAGCTGACCGTAGGTCGCCACGCGCCCCGCCGGGATGCGGACGACCAGTGCCCACACTCGCTCGAACGGCGGGGCCTTCTCGTGCGCCGCGCCCGATGTGGCGCTCGTTCCGTTGTGATGGCCTCGGCGTGACTTCATCTCCTGGATCCGCTCCTTTCGTCGCACCGCGGTGATGACCCATCCTCGAGGTTGCGGGCGCCGCAGCCTTCGAGATCGCCGCTCAGATACCGCATGTGCCCGCTCCACGCCCATCCAATCCCTCGTGCCGAGAGGAAGCCTGATTGAGAGAAGTGCGGTCGTTCGGATAGAGCTGCGCGATGTCGACCCTTCGTCTCGAACAAGATGATCCGCTGCTCTTCACGTTCGAAGCGATGGTGATCGAGCACGGCGATCGCGATGCGCGCTCGATCGCAGCACGTTCTATCTCGAGTCCGGCGGGCAGATGGCTGATCGAGTCGCGCTCGTGTCGAACGTGCAGATCGACGAATAGGGTAGGGTGCACCATGTGATCGACGGGCGCTTCCCGCGATCCATAGTCGACCTCATGGCGGCTGAGCTCTCGAAATGGATGGTCTCGGATGAAGGTGAACGCTTACTTCCCTGCGTCGTGCTCGGCTGGGAGTTCTCGCCGTGGTACGAGTGGATCCGGAGCGGAACGCGTCTCAAGGATGAATATCGCCGTTACACGAGCGAAGCGGATCCTCCGTGGCTCTTCTGGGATCAGCACCAATGTGGCGGGTATTCGTGTTTGCAAGTTGTTTGGCTGGGCGTCGTCTTGCCGCTCGTTCACAACCTCGATCGCGGTCAAGCCTCGGCCCCGCTGGTCGTAAGCACGCTTGATGCATTGGCGAGAGACACACCCTTCGATGTGGCCGCGCGGCAAAAACTTCCCGACATCGTCGGCTCGCTTCATTTGACGGCGCGCGCCTATTCTCCCACCGTTCTCCGAGAGCTCGAGACCTTCCTCTCGCGCGGCTTCGATATGCCTCCGGTCGACACCGGCGAAGAAGCGTGGATTCGCTTTCGGCCTTGCCAACTCAACGTGCATTTCTCGTCGTTCCGTTATCTGTCGCAAGCGAACGCAGAGTCGGCTCGTCTCGACGGTGATTGGCGCGTTGATAGTGCACTGCTCGCGCAGCTGCGAGATTTTGGTCGCGACAAGAACCTGACTGAGCCGCGCGCGTTTTTGGCTTGGCACAACAGTGATTGAGCGGATCACGAGCGACTGCATTCCTTCGAGCGACGACCCCTCTTTGCTGCTCGAGTTCATTCCGTCTGCCACGAAAGTGGCGGATCTTCTCCGAGGGCGCCGTCTCAGCGCGCGCCGGGGACACCTGCGTCACCACGTCCTCGATCCAACTGGTGATCAGCCGCGCGACGTCTGCGCGATCGCCGTCCACGCTGATCAAGAGACGATCGTGGGTGTCACCCGCGAGCGGTCGCAGCAGGTGCGCGCGCCCTTTCACCAAGAACATCGCGTGGCAGCGTTCCGATTCGGCTCGATAGTTTTGTTCGATCAAGCGTCGTGGTAACACAATCCGAATAATGGTCATTGACGAGTGGTCCATTTGAGCGTAAGCAATCACGTGATGTCGAGATCTGGCTCTGCTCGAGCGAAGGTCGTTCCTGTGACCGAATTCAAGGCGCAGTGTCTTGCTCTGGTCGAGCGTGTCGCCAGTGGGAAGGGCTCGATCCTCATCAGCAAGCACGGGCGCCCGGTCGCTGAGCTCATTCCGCTGCGCGAGAAGACGGCGAAAACGCGGTCACCTCTCGTAGGGTGCGTCGAGATCGTGGATCCCAATGACGACTTGCTTTCGACCGATGTCGTTTGGGAAACAGCAGAGCGGCGTCGCGTTCCGTGAAGCTCCTCCTCGACACGCACGCCCTCTTGTGGTGGCAAGCGAAGAGCAAAAAGCTCTCGCGTCGCGCTGCGAAGGACATCTCGCGTGCCGATCGACTCCTTGTTTCATCCATCACTTGCTGGGAGGTCGCGACCTTGCTCGCGCAGGGACGTGTGAAGCTCGACCGATCCCTCGAGGATTGGCTCGACGACATGGCGGACGACGAAACGATCAAGCTCGTTCCGCTTACGCCGCGCGTAGCGATTCAAGCGCTCGCCCTCGATCGTGCGGGCTTCCACGCCGATCCTGCAGATCGTCTGATCTATGCGACGGCTGCTGACGAACTCGCGCCGCTCGTCACGGCAGATGCTCGTATTCACTCTTTCGCAAAGAGCGCGCACCCAACGGTGAAGATCGTTTGGTAGGACAAAGCGACATGACGGCGAAGATCGCGAGCTCCACGCTCGCGCCGCCGCGGCTCGTCGCGCTCGAGGAGAGGCGCAGCTCGTCTCCGACGCCGAGTGTGGTGGTCTCCTCGCGTGCGGGTCGAGTCGCGGTGTGCCGGTCGCTTCCTTCTCCCACGCGGGCCGCACGCGTCGTCGAAAGCGGAGCGTGCGGCGCGGCGCCGACGCGTCGTGCGCGACGTCGCGATGTCCCGTGCCCGCCCGTCGCGGATCGAGTCGGCTCTGGGAGATTGCTCTATCCAACTTCTCCGCGCAGGCAAAGCGCTGAGTGCGAGGTCGAGCGCGCCTCCGTCGTCGGCGTACACGCGATTGAGCTGCTTGCTCGACGAGTCTACGGTGATGCTTTTTGCGAAATCGAGTGGTCGACAACATCGAGGAGGAGCGGCTCGATGTTGAATGTGTCACCACCTTTTTGCGCTGGCTTCAGCGACATTGGTGGCCCAGGAATGCCGAGGGATTGCCTCACGAACAACACTCATCGACGCGCTGTTGGCGTATGGCTTTGCTCACGACCAGCTTTGAACCCATGAGGAGATGATCCACGTGCACGAAAAATCGAAGCGTATGCGCAAGCTCGAAATCGATATGGCAGATCTCCTCGAAATGTTCGTCCGGATGGACGAGATCGACGCGTTCTTCGACGTGAAGACCGGCAAAATCGACTATGTCGTGCGCATGGACCTCTCCCACGAAGAGGAAGAAGCGCTCGAGCGGCTCTACACATCCGACGATCACGTCACGATTCCGCGAATGCACGACGAGTACGAGTGGATGACCGAGTTCGCCGAGTCCGTCACGGACGAACGAGCGCGCGAGCGACTCCTCGACGCGCTCGACGGCAAGGGTGCCTTCCGGCGCTTCAAGGACATCCTCATCCGCGTCGATCTGCGAGACGCATGGTTCACGTATCGCGAACAGCGCCTGCTCGGGATCGCACTCGAGTGGCTCGGAGAGCTCGAGATCGAGCCTGTGTACAAGCTGAGATCGTGATCATGGCGATCATTCGAGAGGAACGGAAGCCATGGCTTGCATTTCCTCGGCCGCGAAACCGCCAGGAAAGCCTGCCAAATATCGACGTGCGCAGGTCCGAGCTCGGGCATTGTCGGTGCGCAGGTCCAAACGACATCGAAGAGCGGTTGCACGTTCTTCCATCGGCGAACCTGACGCATCGGCATGCGTCGCATCGAGCACGGCACTCGCTCGATCAGTCTCATTCGATTGCGAGTAGAGCAGGGCGGAGAGATATCCAATTTCCGCCGCGCGCGAAGGGCTCAACCGCGACGTGATTCGTTCGTATCGTGCGGCCGCTTCTGCAAGATGACCGGCTCCGCGATGAGCATCCGCTTCGACCAGCGCGATGTCGGAATCGCGTGAAATGCGCGAATCATTCGAAAGCGCTTGAAGAACTTCGTCGAAGCGTCCTTCACTGAGCCATCGACGCAGCGTGTCGATATCGACTTGAGTTCGCGGTTCATGGGATTCGCCCCGCCTGGGGCGAGGAGACGTCGGTGTCTCGATTTGCGTCGTCTCAGGTTCTTCGGCTATCGCCGCTGCGCTGCGATCGTCCAAGGTGGCCAATGAATTGTTCCGAACTCGCGCTCTCCGTTCGCCTTCTTGGTCGAGCGATGTGATCAGGTCTTCGAGTTCACTCCGGCTCTCGATTTCGAAGGCGGGACCGGGATCGAGCATGCGGAGGATGCCTGGCGCGCGGACTTCGACGCGACCTTCGAATACCCGCACTCGTACGGATTCGCCATGATGCGAAACCCAGAACACGGTGCCGCGCACTTCGACTTCAGTCGCGCCTGCATGCACCACAAAGGATTCCTCTCTTGCAAGCGGGGGCACATCAAAGAGGGCAATCCCGTTCTCCAAAACGATCTCGCGGTGTCCGTTTCTAGCGCGGGAATGAAGCGCAGAGCCACTCTCGGCGATCACGACATCGCTTTCGAGCTCGATTCGAGTGAACGCTGGGGTTTCGGCGCTGTGGCTTTCTTCGTGGCGCAAACCCCACATGCCGGTGGCCAATACCGCCACCGCCGCAGCAGTCGTGATGAACTGCCAGCGTTTTCTCCGCGCGGATCGGGCTGACGCGACGAGCACTGCGCGGGCGACATCAGCATCGAGCTCTTTGTTGCTTCGCGCAGGAGCGCTCTGCCGCGCGGCGGAATCGAGAAGAAGTGCGAGCGGATCATGCGTCATCGGATTCTCCGTTGCGCGAGAAAAAACCACCGAGCAACACATCGTTGGCGAGTTGGACGCGGAGCTCGGCGCGCGCCCGTTTGAGCCGTGCGCGCAGTGTCTCGACGTTGATTTCGAGCGTCTCTGCGGCTTCTGTGTGATGGACGCGTTCGATTGCGCAAAGCACGAAGACGTCGCGCTGGATCGGCGTCAGTCGCTCGAGCGCCGCATAAAGGCGCAATAGCGCTTGTCGCTGAGAAAGAAGCGATTCGGGGTCGAGGCTGGTGGCCTGCTCCGTGAGTTCCAGTCCGATCACCGGACGTCTGCGGGAGCGATGACGACTCGCGACGCGAAGGGCGATTCGATAGGCATACGTGCGTACCGAACTTTCTCCGCGAAAACGTGTGAGGGCATCGGCGAGTTCGATCAACGCGTCTTGTGCCGCATCGTCGACGTCATGCCCCGGCCCAAGAAAGCGTTGCATCCAACTGCGCAGCTCGGGCAACAGCGTGCGCAACGTACGTTCGAGCGCGGGCCCTTGGAACATCGGCACGTTCGATTCCGGTGCTCGAGGCTTCTGAAAAGGAAGGACTTTCACGGCAGGATCTCCATGCCGAGCACGATCCCTAGCGAAAAGAGCGTCGGACTGTGTTCGAAGACGACTCCGATGGTTCGCACTCCGAAAAACCCTCGAAGCGGCAGTCCCGCATCCGAAAGGGAGAGCTCCGTCCCGACGGTGCCCCCGAACGCCATCCCCCAATCTTCGCTCCACGCTGCACCGATTTCGGGTGCGACGATGATTGTGGAATTGGGGCCAGAAGTGGAATTGGGGCCGGGAAAGGAGAACGCCGGCACTGCCGAGAGTTGGACGAGCGCGCGCTCCACCCACGTCCATCCCGTTCGGCCGACGATCGCCGCCCGCAGCCACCGGTCGAATTCGAAACCGACGCCCAACGAGAGTTGCGCACCGAATCCGCGGATTGGTTCCGACATCGATTCTTCACGCGGCAAGAAGCCGATTTGACCGTCGAGCTGGACCTGCACAAACGGCATGCCCGCGCGATCGGGACGGTGTCGAATGACCACTTCGCGTAGGGGCTCCGTGGGGACGTCGGAGACGTCGGAGTTGTCGTTCGAAGTTGGTGGATCCGTGGTGACATCCGCCGACTCAGCGCTCTCGACTGGCTGTTCGCTCGTCACTTCGACAGGGGTCGTCGTCGCGAGGTCCGCCACAATCAACGCAAAGCTACGAGGTGAAATCGTGTCGAGAGGCAATGGCAAGCGGGCGTGACGATCGACCTCCGAAGTGCATCCAAGATGCTCCACGATCGGCCGCGCCGTCGGCGGATCGCTGGCAGCAATGCGCAGCACGATCTCGCCCGTGCATGCCATCTCACGAGCATCCGAATCGAACGCGATCGACTCGAGGGCATATCCGCGGGCGCGCAGCTCGATCGCGAGCGCTTCGCGGCTCGCAGCAGGAATATCCGCGTTCGTCTGCAGCCATATCGATTGGGCCACGGCGGGCAATGCCGTCGATGCGCAAAGAAGCGTCAGCCCAAAGGCGAGGACTCGAATCATCAAAACGCTCCCGAAGCCATGACGCCGAACATCGAAGGAGCGATCGATGGGAGAATCGCTACGCGCGGTTCGGGCGACCTTGGGGCAAGGCCTTGCTGATATCGCTCCCATCGTTCTTCTGCCTCAGATGGGAGGAATGAACGGATGGATTCGTAGCCGCTGAACACTGCGAGCACTCCGAACGCTGCGCCCAGCCATCCGCGGTCGGAGCTGGTGATATCTGGCAACGATAAGATCGTGACAAGCCCCGCGACCGCGCCGGTCAGTTTCGCGATTTGAAGAGCGAGGTTGCTTTCGCGCATCACGCGTGCTTGTCGGGCCATGCCGCGAAATTCGCCTTCGATGCGGAGTCGTTCGTCGCGCTCGCTCGCAGTTCCCCGCGCAGCTCTCCATGCCTCGCGAAGCGACAGGTCGGACGAGGCGAATAACTTGGCCCCTCCTTGGACGAGCCACTCCGCTCCGAGCGCGATGAAGAGGACGGGATAGATTTGCGCAGTAAGCGGTGCCTCCCGGTACCAGTCTCGAAACGCGTCGGGGCCGACCACAAATGCGCACCCATAGCCGATGACGAGAGTTCCGGACAGCATGTCAACCACTCCGCGCAGATGAGTCATGGTAAGGTCGGGCTCGGCCGCCAACCAGGCATCGAGGCGAGCCGATTCATCTTCGATTTCGAGAAATACGCGGTCGCTTTGCGCCTGCGCGGACATGGGCGCGCAGGCGAGCGCGATGGCGAGCAGAGCGGAGAGTCGGACGTAGAACATGTCGCTTGGTGCGGAGAAGCCACGAGTTGTGGGACGCGACGAACGAAAAAGAGCGTGAGTGCGCTCACGAGCTCCTGAGCGCTCTTTTCACGAAGCTGATTTGCGAGGAGTCGCGGCCCGGCGGTGCGCGGCGCATAAGACATTTGAACTGGAAAAAAGCAACCGAAGCTGGAGCCTCGTCGAGGACGGCGAATCACGGGCGGGATTCAATCGAAACCAAGAGGCTCCCCGCACGAGGCTACTGCATCTTGAATCGACGATGGCTCGGGTGAAGGAGCGAGATATCCCTCATTCGGTTTGAAGAGTGTCAGTTGAATGTCGTTAATCAATGCGTCGTTTCGTCTCCACGTTTGCCAGACGCCTTCTGAGCGAGTCGACCGCTCGTCGCACCACGTGCACCGCTCGTCGCATCCGTCGCGGTTCCCGGCGCGTCGGCGGCCATGTTCCGCGCATGTCCCACACGTTCATCGTGCTCGTCGTCGCCGTCTTCATTTGGCCTGCCGCGACCTCCGCTCAGGTTCTCTCCGCGCAGGCCTCTTCCCGCCACCGCACGAGCGCCGAGATCCGCACGGAGATCCACCTGCTCCACGAGGAAGATCGCGCGCTGCCCGATCCTGACCGCACGCTCGAGTTCGTGCTCGGATCCGTCGGCATGGCGAGCGGCGCGGCGCTGCTGATCGCCGACGTCGTCTACGTGTTTCAGAATGCTGGGAGCCTGTTCTGTGAGCCCTTTGACTCGCTCCCCGGGGGCACATGCGCACCCCCGACCTACGAGGAAGGTTTCGCGATCGGTCTGGGCGTCGTGGGAGGCCTGCTCATCATCGGGGGGGTGATCGCGTTCATCGCTGGCGGATCACGGCGACCCGACGAGGCGACCCAGACGCGACGCCGCGAGATCCGTCGTCGGATCCGCGACGATCAGCTCGAGCTGCGACTCTTGCCCTCGACGGTCGGCGCGACGGTGTTATTGAACGGAACGTTCTGATGCCGCCATGCGCTCGATGGATGCGGATTCGTGTTCAAGGATGTGGTACGCATCGCGGGATGCGGTGGGCTCGAGACGAGCGTGGCGTGGGCAAATCGTGTCCTATGCGGCTTCATCGGTGCGGCATCGCTGTTTTCTTCGTGCTCGCGGCCCTCGCGCCGAACCCGTCCGCCGCGCAAGCACCGCACCTCACGCAAGCACCACACCTTGCGTGGTCAGGCCCGGCAGGTTGTCCGGACGAGGCCACCGTCACGGACAGAGTTCGAAGGCTCGCTCCCGCGCTCGAACTCGCGGGCGACGTGACGGTGCAGGTGCAACGCGAGCGGGGTCGTTTCGTGGTGCAGATCACGACCACTGACGGAGCACGCACCCTCGACGCGCGCAGGTGCGATGTTCTTGGCGATGCCGTTGCGCTGGTCATCGCCAACGCGATGGTGCCACCTGCGCTCGAAACGCCCACCGAACCCACCGTGCCGACGCCTCCGATCGACGTCGCGCGCAGGGAGGATGAGCCCGACACGGCTGACGTCGAGGCTCCCGAAGATGAAGATGAAGCGCAGAGCGATGTGCTGCGCGCCGTGTTCGCCAGCACCACCGAGTTCGTGTATGGCGTGCATCGTCAGCTCGAGATCGGCGGCGCACAATCGGTGGGCCTGCGTGTGGATGGCTTCGAGGTCTCGGTGCGCTGGACGCATGCACAGCCGCTCGAGCATCCGAGCGAGGTTTCGATCGCCGCGCTGCGCATCGGATGGATCGGGACTTACGACATCTTCGAGGCCAGCTTCCGCATGATTGGGCAGGTCGGAGCGACGTGGTCTGGTCTGAACGTGCACCGCAGCATGATCTTTGGCACGGTGGGCGCGGGGCTCGAGGGGCGCGTGTGGCTGACGGATTGGTTGGGGGCGACGGTGGGCGGCGAGCTCGGCATCTCCGTGACTCCGACGACGCGCGCGCTCGGCGCCGAGGTGGCGGACGTCGCGCTCCCCACCTCGCTTCTCGCCGCTTCGCTCGGCCTCGTGATTCAGGCTGAGTGAGGCCGTGACGGAAACGCAGCCCAGCGGCCATGAACCACCGCGATCCCTCGAGCGCGACGTGAGCGATGCCCAACCCAATCCCACCTTCGACGAGGTCTACGATGCACACGTAGCGTTTCTCTATCGGGCTGCGCGCGCGTTCGGAGTGAGCGCAGCGGCCGTCGATGACGTAATGCAGGATGTGTTCGTGGTCGTCCATCGACGACTCGGTGAGCACGATGGCCGTGCGCTCCGGGCGTGGCTTTTGCGGATTCTCTTCAACGTCGTGCGCGAGCACCGGCGCGCATACCAACGAAAGGGCGAGCGGTCGGCGCGCAGCGAAGACGACGTCGATGCGCTCGCGGACAGCTCGCTCAGCGCGGAAGAGCAGACGTCGCTCCGTGAAGCCAGAGAGATCTTGCTCGGCATCCTCGACGGCATGGAGGCACACCAGCGCGAGGTCTTCGTCCTGGTCGAGCTCGAGCAGGTGCCCGTCCCCGAGATCGCCGAAGCCATGGGCGCCAGCCTGAACACCACTTACTCACGTCTCCGCCTCGCGCGGCGGCATTTCAGCGAAGCCGTCGCTCGCACGCGGCGCGCCGAGGTCCCATGAACGACACCGAACGAGAGCTCCTCCTCCGCGCCCGCCGTGCGCTCGAACCCAGCCCGGGCAAACTCGCCTCCCTTCGGGCACGGGTGCTCGCCACTGCAGCATCGCCAGCGCCTGCCCCGCCGTCTTCCGGGCTCATTGGATGGCTTGGCGTTGGGGTGGGGATCGGGCTGCTCGCGCTCGGAGTGTGGTCGCTTGCGCCTGTCGGTCAGTCGCGCGAGGCGCCGCACGAGGTGCTTGCTTCGACGTCGCTGCCTGACACCGTGAGAGTGGAGCTTGCGCCCGATCCGAGCATCGAGAGCGCTCCGATTCACATCGAGCCGACGTCCGACGATTCCTCCGAGGCTTCCGAGGTGCCGCCCACGCGCCGAGCGGATGGCGATCGCCTCGCGCAGGAGCTTCGGCTGGTGGCGCAGGCGCGTCAGGCCCTCGTCCGCGACGACGCGGATGCGGCCCTGCGCGCGCTCAGTCGGCACGCACGCGTCTTCCCGGATGGTGCGTTCGTGGAGGAGCGTCTCGCCATCCAGGTGCTCGCGCTCTGCGCCGCATCCCGCGAAGACGAGGCCCGCGCGGCGTCCGCGGCGTTCGTCGCGCGCTATCCTCTCTCCGTCTCGCTGCCGGCGCTGCGCAGCTCGTGCGCGCCGCCATGATGGGCGGTGTGTGCTGATCTCATCGGACTGGGCAGCTGTGAATGCGCTGAAATCCACCACCGAGTTCGAACCTCCAATGTCCCGATGTGTCGATTTCCGCGGCTTCGTAGACACTCTCTGAGTTGGCTCCGTTCAGGAAATCGGGTGCCGGTGGGCGGGATCGGGCGCGTCGCTCGCGAAGACTCAGGCGTCCGCGAGCTCTTGTCGAGGTACGGCTGATAGGTGATTGCGCTTCGACCGAGACGCAGCCCGCAGCATCCACGCGAGTGCCTCCGGGCTCGACCACATCGGATGTCCAAGCGGTGCGTACTTCGGGCTCGTGTTCGAGGCGTTCGCTGATGTATCCGCCGAGCGGAAGGACCCCATGAAGTGTGAGCGAGCTCGTCTCGACGCGATACACCAGCAAAGCATCATCACCGGCGCGCATCTCCGCTCCTCCCATCTCTTCGCGATGTCGAAACAGTCCAAGCCAACCGGAACCATCCTCCGCGATCGCGAGATCTGCACTTTGAAGATCGGTTCGTGCGAGATTTGCATCGTCCCATCGCATGGGTTGCGAGCACACGAGCCGGACGCCGATCGACACACAGACGCGGTGATGGTTTTGAGAGGAGAACAGAATGACTTCCGGTCGTAGCGATGCGACCGTGATTCCGTGGAGGGGTGAAATATCGATTTCGGGCGCCACCCGCTGGAGCGCGGACGTTGGTCCGCCAAGATGTGCACTCGCAAATCCACATGTACCCGTATGGCTTTCCCCATCGGGCCAACGCAGCACCCACACGTCTTCTTGTTGTCCAGTCTGACCCAAACACAAGAACCCATCTTCGGTGAACCGGACCGATATCGGTGAGGCCGGCCATGTTGCTTGGAAGCACCGCAGCGCGACGGGCTCGGTATCGCGGGGCATCGCTTCGATACAAAGCACACGCATTCCACCATCACGCTGAGTCCAGGTCAGCTCGGTTTTGTCGAAAGGGTCAACTGAATGCTCGATACGGATTTCGCGATGTGTTCGAACGAACTCTTCAGCGCGATCAAGACGGAAAATCTGGTTGAGATCGCTCGCCATTCGTTCGAGATTGATTTGCCACGCATGGTCGCGGCTTCGCCAAAGCTCGATTTCGACGTGGTGTGATGAACGACCCTGAGTGCCGATGTCGAAAGTGGCCAACACGTGGTGCGACGAGCTATTCGGATAGTGAAGCGAGGTCAAGCGGAGCGCGCAGAGCCGTTCCTCTGTCGTTGCCTGGAGAAGCCATGCGACGAGGTCCTCAGCGGAACCTCGCGGGGCATGCGTGTAAACCACAGTTTGATCGGCCTCGCCTGCACGAAGGCTGTCGAATAGACGTGCAACATTTTGAGCGATTGTCGGCGCATCCAGGGCCGCTTGAGAGAAGTTGATTCGATGCTCCGAGGGAGCCTCATCGGCGGGAACGCCTGTCATCTGAAGCTCCGGCGAAACGATCACATCGCTGCAATCGGAGCTCGGTTGAACTTGCGAAGTCGGCGCATCGGCAAGAGGGCGACGCTCAGGGACAACTGGATGGTGATCGAACGATGTCGGAATCGGGGCGCATGCTGTAAGCAGGCACGTGACGGTGATGGAAAATCTCATGCGCATCCTGCGCCTTCCCAACGAACTCAAGGTCAGAGCCCCGGCAGCAGCTGCGGCACGTTGCGCAGGGGCAGCGCCTCGATGCCCGGTGCCATCTCGAAAGTGCGCTCGCCGCGATACACCACCCAGAGCTTGTCCAGTTCAAGATCTGCGCGGACGACGTGCATCGATTTGTGCGTGGATGGCGCATCCGCGAACTTGAACTCGAAGCCATAGCGCCGCCCGCCGCGCAGCAGCAAGAGGTCCAGTTCCGCGCCGCCATGCGTCGCATAGAAATAGGCTTCCTGCGGACCGGCTGCCGCGAGCACCTGCTCTAGCGCGAATCCCTCCCAGGAGAATCCCATGCGTGGATGTGCGAGCACTTCGCGCGCGTCGCGCAGGCCCAGCAGCGCATGCAGGATGCCACTGTCGCGGAGATAGAGCTTCGGCGACTTCACCAGCCGCTTGCCGACGTTTGCATGCCAGGGCCGCAGGCGGCGCAGCAGGAACGCCCAGGTGAGCACATCGATGTACTTGCTGGCCGTCGCCTGCGAGACCGACACCAGGCGCGCTAGCTCCGCCACGTTCGCCACGCCGCCGTGCAGGTGCGCGAGCATGATCCAGAAACTGCGCAGCGCTTCCGGTGTCAGCGCGATCCCGAGCCGCGCTGCGTCGCGCGTCAGGAAGGTGTCGATGAAATTGGTGCGCCAGGCGAAGCTGTCGGCAGCGTTATCGGCGAGGAAGGCGCGCGGGAAGCCGCCCCGCTGCCACAGCTCGTCGGCCCGCTCGACACCCACCTCTTCCAGCGTGAATCCGCCCAGCGGGATGAACTCCACACGGCCGGCCAGCGTGTCGCTCGCGCCGCGGACCAGCTCTGGCGCCACGCTGCCCAGGATCAGGAATCGGGCAGGCAGCGGGTCGCGGTCGGCGAGCACCCGCAGGGTGGCGAACAACTCCGGCAGCTCCTGGACCTCGTCTATCACTACCAGGCCGCGCAGGGCGCCCAGGGTGGATTCGGCGCTGGCAGCCAATGCAGCGCGGTCGGCCGAGCGCTCCAGATCGAAATAGTTGCCGGCCGGCACTTCAAAGCCGCGGGCCAGTGTGGTCTTGCCGCATTGCCGCGGACCCAGCAGGGCGACGATCTGCGAGCGACCGAGAGCGGTCTCCACGGCCTGCCAGAGCCGGTTCCGGTCGACATGGACGACTGACATCCTTGAAATTTAATCCACGAACTATATAAATTCAAGAAATTTGATGTACGCTGTTGAGCGTAACCAGTGCGCCACGATGAGTAGCGGCGAAGAGCGCTCCCGGACGCGGAGGGCTCGAATGCGGCCTGCAAGGCGGATCATGCTTTGCAGCCGATGAAGGCGTCGTGCGGTACGCAGTGGCGCTCGTTCTCGTCCTCGTCATTCTTGGCGTCCTCGCGGCCATCAAGGGGTCGCAGATCGCCACGTTGATGAATGCGGGTGAGGAGGCGGAGCGACAGGGGCCTCCGCCCGAAGCCGTCGGCGTCGCCATCATCGAGCGACAGGTTTGGGACGCGACGCTCGCCGCGGTCGGGACGGTCGGGTCTGGTCGCGATATCGCGATTCGTACCGAGGTGCCCGGGGTCGTCAGCCGAATCGGATTCGAGTCCGGTGCGCGCGCCCGCAGGGGCGAGGTGCTCGTGCAGCTCGATGCGAGCGTCGAGCAGGCCGACCTCCGCGCCGCGGAGGCCGCCGAACGGCTCGCGCGCGTGACGGCGGAGCGGATACGGAGGCTCGTCGAGCGCAATGCCATGGCGGAGGCCGAGCGCGACCGTGGCGATGCCGATGCCGCGACCGCGGCGGCGCGAGTGGCGAGTCTTCGGGCGACGATCGCCAAGAAGACGATCCGCGCGCCGTTCGACGGGACGCTCGGAGCACGGGAAGTGAATGTCGGCGAGGTCATCGAGGTGGGCGCGATGCTCACCTCCATCGGCGGGGAGGAACAGGGCGTCTATGTCGACTTCACGCTCCCCCAGGGGCGTCTCCCGGAGCTGTCCGAGGGGATGCCGGTGCGTGTCGAGATGCGCGACGAGATGGGCGACGAGAGCCGTTCGTTCGAGGGCTCGCTCGCTGCCATCGAGCCTGCCGTGAACGTGAGCACGCGCGCCGTCGGGTTGCGCGCGGTGGTGCAGGACGCAGAGGGCGTGCTGCGGCCCGGCATGTTCGTCGACGTGCACGTGGTGCAACCGCAGCGCCCGATCGTTCTCGCCGTCCCCGCGACAGCGATTGTCCACGCGGCTTATGGCGATTCGATCTTCCTGCTCGAAGATCGCGAGCCTGGGACTCCGGGCATGAGCGAGACGCCCGATGGAAGGCCCATTCGGATTGCGCGTCAGGTGTTCGTGCGAACGGGTGAGCGGCGAGGCGACTTCATCGCGATCCTCGAGGGCGCCAAGCCCGGGCGCGAGGTGGTGAGCGTGGGCGCGTTCAAGTTGCGCAATGGCGCGTCGGTCTTTGTGGCGCCCAGCGAGGAGCTGCGTGCCGAGCTCGCTCCGCACCCCGAGGCTCGATGATGCTGACCGATGTCTTCGTGCGACGTCCGGTTCTCGCGATCGTCGTGAATATCTTGATCCTCGTCGCCGGGACTCAGGCGATCCGCACGTTGAGTGTCCGGCAATATCCGCGTCTCGAGAGCGCGACGGTCACGATCACCACGGTGTACATCGGCGCTGACGCGGAGCTGGTCAGGGGATTCGTCACGACGCCGATCGAGCGCGCCATCGCGGCTGCCGATGGGATCGACTACATCGAGTCCGAGAGCACCCAGGGGCTGTCGACCATCCGCGTTCGGTTGCGCCTCAACTTTCCTGCGACCGATGCGCTCGCCGACATCGGATCGCGCGTCGATCAGGTGCGCGGCGATCTGCCGCCCGAGTCCGAGATCCCCACCATCCTGATCGAGCCCTCGGACGCGCAGACCGCGGCGATGTATCTGAGCTTCGGCTCCACGATCCTCGAGGACAATCAGGTCACCGATTACCTGATCCGTGAGGTGCAGCCGCGCCTGTCGGCCATCGAGGGCGTGCAGCGCGCCGACATCCTCGGAGGGCGCTCGTTTGCCCTGCGCGCATGGCTCTCGCCGGAGCGAATGGCGGCGCTGCACATCGCGCCCTCGCAGGTGAGGCGCGCGCTCGCAGCAGAGAACTATCTCGCGGCCGTGGGCAACACCGATGGCATTCTCACCCGCCTCGATCTCACCGTGACGACGGACCGTCGATCGGTCGAAGAATTCCGACAGCTCGTCATCGGCCGAGACGGCGACACCTTGATCCGACTGGCCGACATCGCCGAAGTGCAGCTCGGCTCCGAAAGCTACGACGAAGAGGTGCGCTTCTCGGGAGAGCGCGCGGTGTTCATGGGCATTTGGGTCCGCCCCAACGCGAACTCCCTCGATGTGATCGCGCGCGTGCGGAGCGAGCTCGAGCTCATCGAAAGCGATCTGCCGGGCGGCATGGAAGCGTCCATCGCGTACGACTCGACCGAATACATCGAAGACGCGATCTCCGAGGTGTCGTCCACGCTGTTCGAGACGATCCTCATCGTCATTCTCGTGATCACGGCGTTCATGGGCTCGCTCCGGACCGCAATCGTGCCGGTCGTGGCGATCCCGCTCTCGCTCGTCGGGGCCGTGTTCCTGATGCAGGTGCTCGGCTTCACGCTCAACCTGCTCACGTTGCTGGCGATCGTTCTCTCGGTGGGGCTCGTCGTGGATGACGCCATCGTCGTTGTCGAGAATGTCGAACGGCATGTCCGCGAAGGACAGTCCCGCGCGCAGGCGGCGCTCCTCGGCGCCCGCGAGCTGGTCGGTCCCATCATCGCGATGACCGTGGTGCTGCTCGCGGTCTACGTGCCGATCGGCTTTCAAGGAGGTCTCACCGGCGCGCTCTTCCGCGAGTTCGCGTTCACCCTCGCGGGGGCCGTCTTCATCTCCGGCATCGTCGCGCTCACGCTCTCCCCCGTGATGGCCTCTCGCTTCGTCCCGCTCGAGCAGGGGAGGGTTGCACGATGGGTGACGCGGGTATTCGAAGCGACGAAGCGTGGCTATGTGCGCGCGCTCGGCGCGACGCTTCGGGTCCGGCCTGCGGTGTATGTCGTGTGGATGGCGCTCGGACTCGCGACCATTCCGATGTTCCTCTTTTCCGCGTCCGAGCTCGCGCCCGAAGAAGACCAAGGCGTCGTGTTCACCTCGCTCGACGTTCCAGCGAACGCCAGCCTCGAGCAGATCGCGGCATACACCGCCGAGATTCAGAACGTCTTCGAGTCGGATCCCGACTACCACCACAGCTTCCAACTCGCGACCCCCGGCAGCGGCTTCGGCGGGATGGTCGCGAAGCCATGGCGGCAGAGAGAGCGCAATATCTTCGCCATCCAGGGCGCGCTCACGCCGCGCGTCGCTGCGATCCCTGGGGTGCGCGTTCCGCTCTTCCTTCCACCCGCGTTGCCTAGCCCCGGACTCTTTCCGGTCGAGGTGGTGGTCAGCTCGACGGCGAGTCACGAAGACATCCTGCGGTTCACGGATGAGCTCACGGAGGCGGCGGTGCAGAGCGGACAGTTCGCATTCCCGCCCATCTCGGATGTTCGCATCGACGAAGCACGCATCGATATCTTGCTCGATCGGGATCAGATCTCCGCGATGGGCGTGAGCATGGCACAGGTCGGCGACGACCTCTCGACCATGCTCTCCGGCAACTACGTGAACCGGTTCGATATGGATGGACGCAGCTACCGGGTCATCCCGCAGATCGAGCGCGCAGGACGGCTGGTGCCGAGTCAGCTCGAGGCGATTCACATCACCGGGCAGGATGGAGAGCTCGTCCCGCTCAGCGCGGTGGCGTCGCTCCGCGAGACCGTCCAACCGCGTACGCTGAACCGCTTTCAGCAGCTCAACGCGGTCAAGCTCTCCGGCATCGCGACACGCTCGCTCGACGGCGCATTGCGGGTCATCGAGGACGCGGCGAAACAGACGCTCCCCCTGGGCTACCGCCTCGACTACACTGGAGAGTCGCGTCAGCTGCGCGAGGAAGCTGGAAAGTTCCTTCCCGTCCTCGGTCTCGCGCTCCTCGTCATTTTTTTGGTGCTCGCGGCGCAGTTCAACTCGTTCCGTGACCCGTTCGTCATCGTGGCAGGCTCGGTGCCGCTTGCGCTCTTCGGCGCGCTGGTGTTCACGTTCTTGCATTTCGACGGACCGCCGGGCTTGTCGTTCGGACTGACGGAGGGATGGACGACGACGCTGAACATCTACTCGCAAGTCGGGCTCGTGACGTTGATCGGCCTCATCGCGAAGCACGGGATCCTCATCGTGGAGTTTGCCAACGTGCGTCAGCGCGAAGGGAGCTCGAAGCTCGAGGCGGTCGAGGAAGCTGCTGCGACGCGGTTCCGGCCGATCCTGATGACCACTGCGGCGACCATCGCCGGGCATTTCCCGTTGACGCTCGTGACCGGCCCGGGGGCCGAAGCACGCAACTCGATCGGCATCGTGCTCGTCGGCGGCATGGCCATCGGCACCCTGTTCACGCTCTTCGTCGTGCCCTCCGTGTACATGCTGATCGCGAGGCAGCACAGCGCGCCTCGCGCGGTGTGATTGGCGCCGCCGTGATTGGGAACTGTCGCGGCGAGAGCGCGGCGGCGACGGTTGGGCCAAATCGTGCCTCGGGGGCGACCCGAGCCGCTTCGAGGCCATCGTGATCGGAATCGGAGGCGGCGAAATCCCACGCGAGGCCGCCGTCTCGCGAAACGGTCGCGCAGCGTGCGGAAAGAAGGTCGGCGAGAGGGCAGATCGAGCCACCGCCGGTGAAAAGCAGGCCATCGCTCGGAAAAAACAGGGCCGTCGTTTCGTGAAAGGAGGCCGCCGCTCGGTGAAAGGAGGCCACTGCGCGGTCAATCGAGGCCACCGCGCGATGAATCGGGGCCACCGCTCGGTGAAAGGAGGCCACCGCGCGACGAATCGGAGCCACCAATGAAAACGGCGACGCCGCGGGCCTCGCATAGGACCGGCTGGTCAGCATGCATGCTAGGGCGTGTCCGCAAATCCTCCCATCGCCTGGCTCGTTCGCAGAATCGCATGCGTTGTTGCTCGTCGGTCACAGGCTATCGCCTGCTCCCTCCTCGCGCCTAGCCTGCGATTCTGCGCCCTTCGCCATGCTCGGTCCGGAATATGCGGACACGCTCTACTCTTCCGCTCATGGAACTCAGCATCTCCATCCCTGCGGGCATTCTGGCTCTGTCTGGCAAGACGGCAGCAGAATTCGCGCAAGACGCGCGCTTCCTGCTGGCCTCCAAGATGTTCGAGTTGGGGCGCCTGTCGTCCGGGCGGGCGGCTGAACTCTGTGGCATGAACCGCGCCGACTTTCTGCAATCACTGGGAAGCGTCGGTGTGTCGATGATTCAAACCGACCTCGACGATCTACGCGCGGAGTTGGCGCGGTAGTGACATGAGCCGAGACCTGATCATTGCCGACACAGGGCCACTCATCGCCTTGGCGCATATCGAAAAGGTCGGTTTAGACGGCGGTCGAGTGACACCAGATACCGGACGTGGAGGAGCGGGCGCTCCGGCTCCGCCTTCGTCGTGCCCTCCGTGTACATGCTGATCGCGAGGCAGCACAGCGCGCCCACCACGTGACTGGCGTTGCCGTGACGGATCTGCCGTGCTGCGGCCATAGGCCGGTATGTCCGAGACCGCGACCGACCTCTACGCCCTCCCTGTCCCGAGTGAGCGCGAGTACGCCGAGGCGCACCGCATCGCGTACGCACCGCTCTTCTTCCAAGGCGCGCGCGCCGCGCAGCGACTCGGCCTCCTGGACGCGCTCGCAGATGCGCCGGCTGGCCTCGACGAGGGCACGCTGCACGCGCAGACCGGCGCCTCGCCGTACGCGATCACCCTCGCGCTCAACGCGTGCACGTCGCTCCAAATGGTGAGTCGCGTGGGCGATCGTTTCCAGATCACCGGCGTCGGCGTGGCGTTCCTGCGCGACAGCCAGTTACAGAAGAGCGCGGAGTTCGTCCACCACGTCTGCCATCAGGGCGCCTTTCACATGGAGGAGGCTCTGCGCACGGGCCGGCCCGCAGGGCTTCGTGTTCATGGTGAGTGGTCCACGGTGTACGAGGCCGTGCCGCACCTTCCCACGCCCGTGCGTGAGAGCTGGTACGCGTACGATCACCAATATTCCGATGCGATTTTCGTCCGCGCGATCCGCTTTCTCCGCCACCGCTTCGTGCGGCGCGTCCTCGACGTCGGCGCGAACACCGGACGCTTCGCGCGGCTGGCTGGCGCGAACATGGACGTGACGATGCTCGATCACCCCGCAGAGCTCGCCATCGCCCGCCGCAACGTCGACGAAGCCGGTGTCGGTGATCGGGTGCACGCACATCCAATCGAGCTCCTCGATCATAGCGCTGTGTTTCCCGGTGGACACGATGCCGCGTGGATGAGTCAGGTCCTCGACTGCTTCGCCGAGGACGACATCGTGGGCATCCTCGAACGCGCTCGGGCGGCGCTTCTGCCCGGCGGGCGCGTCTTCGTCGTCGAGAGCTTCACGGATCGTCAGCCCACCGAAGCGGCCGAGATCGCGCTGCATGGGCTCTCGCTTTACTTCGCATGCATCGCCAACGGCAACTCGCGGATGTACTCCGCCGACGTGCTCATCCGCTGCGGCGAGCGAGCAGGGCTCACCCTCGAAGAGGATCGCACCTTGGGTCCCTGGCACACGCTGCTCGTCTTCCGCAAGTGAGCGTGCACAACGAAGAGCGACCCAGCCGGTCGACTTCAACCCGCACTGCTGAGTCGAATGGTAGAGTCGCTCCATGAAGATCGCGGTGCTCGGCGGCGGTGGTGGACTCGGACGCAACGTCGTCGATGCGGCGCTCGCGGTCGGACACGACGTCTCGGTGCTGGTGCGTGACCCGCAACGTGCGGCGCTTCCTTCGAGCGTGGCGATCGTGGTTGGCGACGCGACACGCGAGGACGACGTCGTGCGGGTGATGGAAGGCGCAGCAGCGACGGTGTTCTGTGTCAATCCGCCGTTCGGTACGTGGCTCTCGACGTTTCCACCGCTTCTCGACACTGCGATCCTCGCTGCGAAGCGAACCGGCACACGCCTGATCTTCCCAGCCAATGTTTGGATCTACGGTCCGGGTCCGCGAGGTGCGCTGATCTCCGAGACGCGCGCGCCGTCGGCGACTTCCAAGCGCGGCGCATTGCGCGCTCGGATGGAACAGCAGATCCGTGATGCCGGCATTCGCCATGTGATGATTCGGCTGCCGGAGTTCTATGGACCCCATGTGACGACGTTGACCGCTCGCGCGTTTCGCGCCGCACTCGATAGCAAGCGTACGCTATGGCCGGGCCCGCTCGAGGTCGAGGTCGAGCTCGTCTACATGCCCGATGCGGCCCGCGCGCTCGTGACGGTTGCGACCGCCGTAGGTTGCGATGCGGATGTGTTCCACCTTCCAGGCACGCCCACGCGCCCGCGTGAGTTCCTCGAGAAAATCTACGCAGTCGCGGGCTCGAAGCCGCGCATGTCGAGTGTGCCGGGCTGGATGCTCTCGCTCGCCGGCATGTTCGATGCCACGGCGCGCGGTGCTGCGGACATCGATCATGTGTGGACCTTTCCCGTCCTCCTCGACGGCACCCGATACCGTGCCCGATTTGGCGAAGTTCCTCGAACGCCGCTCGACGACGCGATTGCCACCACCCTCGCGTGGCATCGCGCGCGTCCAGCGCTCCGGATGCAAGGCTGAGGTCACGCTTGCGCTGACCTGAAACTTACGGGGTAGCTTTCGGAACGAGCGTGAGTCCGCTCGAATCGCGTGTTGAAGCGCTTGGGAGAAATGCTTGCTGTGCGAAATGAATCTCCGTTCGCCGCGAGTGGGCAGGAGATGCCGGCGTCAAATGCGTGGCCCGAAAGTTGCTGACTGGCGTCGTCGTGATGCAACTGAAACATGATTTTTGTCTTTATGCGTTGGTCTTCTTCCTCGGCCACGCAGTGTGGGGTTGCTACCGATCTCATGAGCTGTCCATCCCACCCGTTTCCGATCCATGGCGGCCGGACGTCGCAGAGCGTTTCGACCTCGATCAGTGTGTTCCGACGAGTGCTCCGATCTCGCTTGGTGACGCGAGCGATTTCGCGCCCTTGTTAGGGGGCGTGGCGATCGCCTCCACGGCCACGGATCAGGGCGTCGTGGTCGCGACGACTCCGCGCTCGACCATCGCGTCGGAGGATGATGCTGACATCGATGTCGTGGTGTGGTTCGCGAGCCTCAGTGGCGCTGCGGTTCAAAGCGCACGCCTGGAAGGGTGCGGAGTGGTGCTCGACGTCGCTTGGAACCGCGCGCGTGATCGAGTTCTTGTGGTCGCATCGGAGTGCTGGGGTGTGCTTGATTCAATGGGACGAGTGCTGGGTGATCCCATTCGTGATTGGTGGCCGTCCGAGTTGCGTGGTGGGAGCTTGCGTGGTGCGAACGTGGCGAATCGTGATGGCAACTTCGTCGTCGTCGCGGCTGTTCGGCGTGAAGAGTGGTTGACCAAAATTGCACTCATGCCGGCACTGGAGCACGCACCTATCCGTTGGGCCACGGAGCTCTGGTCGGGGGCCGATCAGTCGAGGTTGTCGATCGTGCGACACGAGTCGGGAGCGTTGGCCTATCTCAAGCAGGACGTGACCGATCCGGAAAATCCGTTCGAGAGACGAATGCGACGCTATTTCCGCCTCGAAGAAAACCTATCGTTGACCGAGGTGGCCACGATCGCGTCCGAAGGATCGGGTTGGCGAGTCCTCGCGGACGCGGATCCGGGGTTTAAGGTCGATTTCCTCGACAGCTCGAGCCTACCTCTCTCGACGTCCTGGACTGATGTTCTGCTCGAGCGCATTCAAGACGGAGTCGTGACGACGACGACCTTGATCGAGTCCGGTGCTGTACCGAGCGCGGGTGCAGACCATCGTCCGATCGGCGAGGATCGCATCCTGCTTGCCGCGGATCGGTGGATGGGGACGCCGGGCATTTCGGTGGCGAGCTATCGCTTGTCCGAGGCGCATTTCGAGGGATCGCCACTTCTGCTCGACGAAGCACGAGGGATACCTCAGCTGCTGCGCACACAATGTGGTTTCGTGGCCGTCTGGATGCGCACGGAGGAGGACCGGGATCTGCTCGGAGAGGCGATCCGGGCAGCACTCGGCACCCGACCACAACCCTGGACCGGGCAACTGTTCACACAGCGATTCGAATGTTGTGAATGAGCCTCTCCTCTCTCAGAGCCTCATTCGTAAGACGCAAATGGACGAGCTTGCCCGTGTTGCGCGATGATTCGTTCGATGACGGGTCGATCGCTCGCGCTCGGAGCGAGCGATAAATAGCGACGGTAAGCGGCGATGCTGCGGGGCGCATCGCCCGCCCTCATGTACGCTCGTCCTAGCTGCTTTTGCACGTCGGCACTGCGAGGCATGAGACGCGCGGCTTCTTCGAAATGGTGAATCGCCCCCGGGATGTCGTTTGCCAGAAAAAGCCGACGTCCTTCGTCGAAAGCCAGTTCGAATGGGCTGGGAAGCGCCTCGATGGGCACGGGCTCGCCGGAGGTGGGCTCGGGTTCGGGAGCAGGCTCGCGGTCTCGGCGTGTGTGCGGGCGCCGTATCGGCCGCTCTTCACGTTCGGTTACCGTGGGTTGAGCGCTCGATTCTTCGGAACGTTCTGTCGAGGATTCACTCTCGTGAGTGGGGGATGGTGCAAGGAGCGTCTCTGGAGGCGTGGCAGCTGGCGAGAGTTCGAGGATGTCTGGCGGCGTTCTTTCGCCATCTTCATGTGCTTGCATGAAGACAAAAGCGACGCCCGCCACGACCACCGTAAGACCTATCCCAACCAGCCATGGTTTGGTTCGACGTGTCGAGGGGGGCCGGGTCCGTTCGGTGTCGGGTTCGGGCGGTGGAATGCTGACCGGCGTCACCCATGCCTCTGCGCCAAGGGCGGTGACGGCCTCTTCGAGCGCGTTGGCCATCGCGGATGCCGATGGCCAACGTTCACCGGGATCTTTGGCCAGCGCTCGGAGGCAGATCGATTCGAGGGCTTTGGGGATCTGGAGGTCTCGACGTCGACGCCGAGGCGTCACGGGCGTATCCATCACGTGTTTGGTGATGGTTTTGAGCGTGTTGTCGCTCGAGAATGGAACGATTCCGCAGAGCATTTGATAGAGGACGACCCCCATCGCGTAGATGTCGCAAAGGTGATCGATCGTATCTCCGCGGGCTTGCTCCGGGGCCATGTACTGCGGAGTGCCGCATACGAAACCGTCGACTGTGATCGTTTGGCCTTCTTCACCATCGAGGATCTTCGCGATCCCAAAATCGCAGACTTTGACGTGTTCACGGCCGCTACGATCGGACAGGACGATGATGTTTTCCGGTTTGAGATCGCGGTGGATGATCCCAGCGCGATGGGCTTCTTCGAGCGCGCGCAACACCGGGACGATGAGGGCCGCGACACGGGCCGGTGGAAACGGGAAGTCGTGATCGATGATGGTTTGGAGGTCTTCGCCGTCGAGGAGCTCCATGGCAATGTAGAGCACCCCGTCGTCGGTGGCTCCAAAGTCGAGAATTTGAAGCGAATTGGGGTGGGCAAGACGGCTCGCTGCACGGGCTTCGCGATGAAATCGGCGCGTGATTCGAGCATCGCCCGTGAGGTGGCGATGGAGCACTTTGATCGCGATCTCTTTGTCCAGGGTGACCTGGCGAGCGCGATAGACGCGACCCATCGCGCCTTCGCCGAGCCTATCGCCGATCTCGTATTTGCCCGCGACGACTTGGCCGATCAGCGGATCTCGGGCTGACGGCTTGCTCACTTCCTCCTCGATATGTTCGTTGTCGGTCGACAGGCGGCTCATGCGCGATTTCGCGCCCCGACGTGCAGTGTACGAGACGGGCTTCAGAGCGGCCATTGCTTGCTTGACCCCAGAACACTGGGCCGGCTATCGTCGGCTCGGAAATTGAGGGATCTGCCCTTATTCGCGAGGAGCCTGCGGTGATCGTCTGCCCCCGATGCAGCAAGGAGAACCAGGACCACTATAAGTTCTGCCTTGGTTGCGGCGCTGAATTGCCGCGCGATGCGGCCCATGCACCCAAGAGCTTCACGGCGGCAACGCCGCCTGCGGCTTTCGAAGGCAGCAGCTCGTCTGCCGCCGGGTTTGGGCCTCCGATCGGAGGCAGCCCAATGGGTGCTCATGGCCTTCATGGAGGAGGTGCCCTCGGGGCACCGAGTCCGATGAGTTCTCCCGCCCCGCTCGACCCGCCGAACGCGGCGAGCGATCATGTGATCTGCACTCGATGTGGCAGTGCAAATAGCCGTAATTTCAAATTTTGCGGTACATGCGGGCAGTCGCTTCAACCATCGATGCCTGCGCCAGCGGTGTCGCCGAGCCCGGCGATGCCGAGTGTGGGGACGTTGAGTTCCGCGCAGAAGCGCGGCTCGCTCGTTCTGATTCGCCCCGATGGCAGTGAGGGAGATGCCTTTCCGCTCGGTGACACGACCGTGGTGGGGCGTGAATCGGGGGGCCTCTTCGCGAGCGATTCGTATCTCTCCCCGAGGCATGCGACGTTTTCGTTTGGAATGGGTGGCCTTTCGGTGCGCGATGAGAACAGTCTGAACGGCGTCTACATCCGCATTGCTCCCGATACCCCCACTGAGCTCCGCGACGGGGCGATATTTCGTATCGGTCAGGAGATCATTCGGTTCGAGCGGCTCACGTCATCACCGCCACAGCGCGAAGTCGAGCTGATGGGCAGTCCGAGCACGGACATGGTGGGGCGTATTTGCCTTGTCATCGGGCGCGAAGCGACCGGGAACTGCTACGTGATTCCCACGACTGGCATGCACTTGGGTCGTGAACGAGGCGATGTTTTGTTTCCCGATGACGGATATGTTTCGGGGCTGCATTGTCGCTTGCACGAAGAAGGCGCGCGGATGTTGCTGACGGATGCGGGCAGCTCGAATGGAACCTTCGTTCGCATCGACGGTTCGGCGCCGTTGCCGAGTGGATCCCTGCTCTTGATGGGTCAGCAGCTCTTCAGAGCCGAATACTGACGAAACGCTGAAACGAGTCAGCCAGGCTCGCTGAAATGCTCGGTGAGCCACGCTCCGAGTCGCCGTTCGATCGCCACAGGTTGTTCGACCGGGGCTGCGTGGCTTGCACCTCGAAGGAGGAAGAATTCCGCGCCGGGGATCACGGCGGCCATGTGTTCGGCGAGGGAGTATGGCGAGAAGGTGTCGCGCTCGGCGGCAATGACGAGCGTGGGGACCGTGATGCTGGCCAAAAGGTCTTCGGCCGTGTGCTCACCTGCGTGGCGGAGCATCGCGAAAAAGATCCCTGGCTCCATGGTCGCGACATGCGTCATGTACCAACGAAAGTCTTCTTCTCGCAGTGCGAGCGCATCGACTTCTCGCGAGAGTCGTGCGATTCGAAACGCCAAGCCAGGTGGAATCCGACCCCACAGCGCGCGCGCGATGCCCTGATTTTTCGTGACCACATCGATCACGGTGGGCAGGACTTGCTTGAGCATGTCACTGCCGTGAAACGTGGTGGTGATCTTCCCATACGAGCCACAAAGCAGGACCAGCCCACGGATTCGATCGGGGGCCAATCGATAGGCTTCGAGGCAAACCTGCGTGCCCATCGAGTGTCCAGCGAGAATCGCGGTTTCGATGTCGGCGGCGTCCATCACCGCGAGAAGATCGCGGGCATGGGCGGCCAAATCGATGCGTGCTGCATCGCGCGGCAGGCCGCTGCGTCCGTGGGCTCGGTAGTGCCAGTGCACGACACGATGTCGTTCGGCCAGATGCGGCTGGAGATATTTCCAGGCAAATCCGTCGCAACCGATTCCATCGTTCAGGACGAACGCAGGTGCGCTGCTGGGAGCTTCGAGCTCCTTCGCGGACAAGACGCCCACAGGCAATGCGCCATGAGCACTGATGGGAGCCTGGGATGTCCGCTGCGCCGTGCCTTCGGGGACGACGCCCGGCGGTAAAGAAGACGGACGGGTGCTCGGGCGCGACGAGCGCATGACGACCCTGCTCGGATCTTCGGAGTTCGCGTTTGAGGAGACCGGCTGAGGACCGCGAATTCCATAGAAAAGCCGCGTACCATCGGGTCCTGTGGCAAACCCTTGTCGATCGTATTGCATGCGCTCGTGCGTTCCGACCGTGACGTACGGTCGGATGAGCTTATAGCGCGAGACAGCAGCTGCGCCCGTGATGAAGCTGCGAGAGTATCACGCCGTCAGCGTTCACGAACCTTCTTCCGGCTCTCCTACTTCGTCGACGTCATTGACCGAAGGCAGCTTCCGAATCTCCGGAAGCCCGATCTTGACACAGCGCTGGACGATCCAAGACAGCGAGCGATCGAGGCGTGCCGCCTCGTGCTGGATGTCCTGAAGCATCGACTCAGGAAAGTACAAGCTCTGCTTGCGCTTGTCGGTGCCCGCCATCCTCGTTGCCTTTCTTTTCGTGTCTGGGTTGAAATAAGGCCCTCATGAGGGCGCGACCAGACAGAACGCAGATGGTACTACAGGTCAACCGTGAGCTGTCAATGCTTCTGAAAGACTCGAACCCGGCGGCCTCCAAAAGGCGCCCTTGGAATCTTCATCTTTCCGCATGCGCGGGTGCCTTCTTGGGTGTCGTGACCCTCGGGGGCGCCGTGATTTTCGGAGGCGCTCACGCGGCGGCCACGCCTGCCGAGGCGAGTCCGTATGCGAATCTCGCCGTCTTTGCGCGCGCGCTTTCGCATATCGAAGTGTCGCACGTCGAACCTCCTGATCAGGACAGGCTCGTCTACGGCGCCATCGAAGGCATGGTCGAGACCCTCGACCCCCATAGTGCTTTCCTCGATCCGAACGAATATCGAATTCTGACGAGTGATACCGAAGGCCAGTTCGGGGGCGTCGGAGTGGCCGTCGATGTGCGCGACGGTTGGCTCACGGTGCACGGTGTCACGCGCGGGAGCCCCTCTGAACGGGCGGGTCTGCGGCCGGGCGATCGCTTTCTGACCATCGATGGTTGGGCTGCGCGCGACATGCCGCTCGCGGATGCGGTGAGGCGCATGCGTGGTGATCCAGGCACCGAGGTTCGTATTCGTATTCGGCGCGAAGAAGTGCCTGACGCGATCGAAGTGACCCTGACGCGTGAGGTCATCCGTGTAGAAGCCGTCGAAGCGCGTGTGTTCTCGGATCGCATCGTGTACGTGAAGATTCGATCCTTTCAGGGCACGACCACCGACGAGCTCCGTGCGGCGCTCGATCGCGCTGCCGAAGAGACACGCGCAGCGGGTGGAATCGCTGGGATTCTTCTGGATCTTCGCAGCAATCCGGGAGGACTCCTCGATGAGGCGGTGCGTGTATCGGATGAGTTCTTGGAAGACGGGGTGATCGTGTCGACGCGTGGTCGAGGGGGCATTTTGCTCGATGAGGCGCATGCTCGACGCCCAGGGACACGTCCAGCGTGGCCGATGGTCGTGCTCGTCAATCATTTTAGCGCGAGCGCCTCGGAGATTGTGGCTGGAGCTCTCCAAGATCATCGCCGTGCGACGATCGTGGGCGCGAGGACATGGGGTAAAGGCAGCGTGCAAAACATCATCGAGCTGCCGGATGGCAGCGCGATGAAGCTGACGGTGGCTCGCTATTACACGCCGTCGGGCACATCGATTCAGGCGCACGGTATCGATCCCGACATCGAGGTGGAGCAACTCGATGCCGAGACGTTGGCGCATCTGCGCAGGGAAGGGCACGTCATCAGCGAAGCCGTGCTGGAGGGGCATCTCACGGGGGACCACGAACCGACCGAGCGATCGACCGTCTCACGAGAAACACCTCGCTCGGGCGCGACCGAACGGCTCGATGAAGAGACCACGCTCGAAGATGATTTCCAGGCACATATTGCCCACGAGATCCTCGGCTCGATGATCGCGCGAGGTGTGAATTAGGGTCCGCTCCGGTATCTGCATCTGCGTCCGAATCTGCATCTGCATCTGCATCTGCATCTGCGTCCGAATCTGCATCTGCATCTGCGTCCGAATCCGAAGCTGTTTCCGAAGCTGTTTCCGAAGCTGTTTCCGAAGCTGTTTCCGAAGCTGCACCCACCGGAATGGAATACGTCGAAAGCGAT
>CAYZTA010000051.1:0-40554 GCA_964481145.1 uncultured Sandaracinus sp. | reverse complement strand
ATGATTTCATGCAAGTGACCTCCGAGAGCATCGATCGGCTCGATGAGCTGGTGGAGACGATCGCGTCGAAGTCCTCGTCACTCCCACGACAACCAGAAGAACCTCTCTCGTCAAACTCATAATTTTTCTTTGCTGACGCTGACTCTCACCAGTTGCTCATTTCATCGGGCAAAACGAATCCCGACATCGCTCAACGTCAAATCGAGCTCTGCGAGCGATTCACGAACGCCTGCCTCCAGGAAAAGCCCTGTCCGTGCGCAATACTCGAGCAGCTCGAAGGTCGCTTGCCAATGCGCGCGATCGGCCTTGCCTTCACGGACCATTCGACAGAGCTCGATTTCATAGCTGCTATATCCCATCCGATGCACATCGACGACACCGAGGAGCGGAATGAGCGCGTGATTCGTCACAATGGGGCTCACGGCGCGTGATGACACGAGCCCTTCTCGGATCACCTCGCTTCGAATGAACGTCTCCTCCAAATCCCACGCATAAAGTGGGAACAACAAACGAGCGATCCGTTCTTTCGACCAGAGAGAACCACGCCGCCAGCGATTGAGATCATCCCCTTGGAAGATGTCCGCCAACGGGATGCCCGCTGTTTCGGTACGGTCGGATTCTTCGATCTCCCGTGGTGATTCGAAATGATGAAGTTTGAGCCCGTTCTCGACCTGATATCGAGAATATCCGCAGAGGATGAGCGGAATCTCTTGCTCGGACGCGAGATGACGCGCCGTATCCAGGAGCAACTCACCATCGCTGAAATCGACTGTTCCATACCCTCCATCGTCATTCAGATGGGTGATGCAATAACGGAAGAGCTTCTTCATGAACGCGCGGCGATGGCGATAGAAGACATGATCGACGTCGAGCTTTCGAATGATGTCGATCGCGTTGTTCCGCGCGACGGGGCTCATGAACGTGTTGTCGACCGTGAGCGCCAGCATGCGAAGCTTCGGTGCTTCACGCTGAATCCGGCGGATCAGATAGGCGCTGTCTTTCCCTCCGCTGAAGAGCACGAGGGCGTCGTAGCGCCTCGGTCCGCGATGCTGCGCTTCACGCAAGATCTGCGTGAGCGCTTCCACATGCTCCTGATCCCGCGGTTGCGTTCGCGAAGGAACGCTTTCCCCCCTCCGGCAGAGCGCGCATATTCCGGACGAATCGAGGGCCGAGCCGTGTTCGGAAATCGCGCATTTTTGGCATCGGTTGGAAACCTTGCCCTGCGCCCATCTCCGATGAACCGGCCATCCATAGCGCACGTATGCTTCGAACGTCTGGGCCGCTCGAATCATCGTTCCTGTCTCAGACATTCGCGAACCTCCGGGCGAGGATGGTATCGTCACCCTTCCGATTCGTCGATATTGCAATATTGGCTTTTCGAAGGACGCATCCATGACTGACCCCAGAGAGCTCCATTATTTCGTCACCGGCGCGAGCGGCGTCGTCGGCAGCGCATTCATCGGGCGACTCCTCCGTGAACCCGACACGAAAGCCACCATCCTCCTTCGCCCGAAGCGGGGAGAAGACGTCGAGACCCGCCTCGAGCAGCTCTTTCAGTTTTGGGGTATCTCGAAATCGGACACGCAAAAGAGAGCACGGATTCACGTGCTGAAGGGTGATGTGTCGGAGTCGCGGTTCGGTCTTCGAGACGAAGACTATTCTCGATTGGCCAGCGAACTGACCCATATCGTGCACTCGGCGGCCGTCGTGAAAATGAACCTGCCACTCGTCGAGGCACGCGCCGTGGCCGTGGGTGGCGCCCGCGAGATTCGAGACCTCGCAGAGCGCGCACAAAAGCATCATTTGCGAAAGATCGAGTTCGTCAGCACGGTCGGCGTGCTCGGAAAGAGGCAAAAAACGCTCAGCGAACACTGGCTGCACGAACCTCGCATGTTCCACAACACATACGAAGCGGCCAAAGCCGAAGCCGAAAACATCGCCGAAGAAGCCTTTTGTCGTGGATTGCCCATCACGGTATGGCGGCCGAGCATGGTTGTCGGTGACTCCAACACAGGAAACATCATCCACCATCAAGTCTTTTATTACCTGTGCGAGTTCTTCTCGGGAACGCGCACGTTCGGAGTATTTCCTTCGTTCGGTGGAACGCGCTTGGATTTGATCCCGGTGGACGTCCTCGTCGAAGCCATGTGGAGATCGAGCCTGAGTCCTGGCCTCGCGGGTCGAATCATGCACGCCTGTTCGGGAGCCCGCGCAGTTCCTCTCGAACCTCTGCGCGCGCGGGTGCAAGAGCTCTATCGGGCTCAGGGCCGAACGACCGCGCTTCGCTTCTCGATTCCATCACGTGCGTTCGGCGCAGGAGCCAAGTTGGCGGCTCGTTTCGCCTCTCCAAAGTCGCGCGGCGCGATCGAATCATTGCCTATCTTCCTCGCGTACTTGGAAGATCAGCAGCGCTTCGGAAACGAAGAGACATCCCGCTGGATGGCAGGCATCGGCCTCGAGTTTCCCGATCCGATGAGCTACGTCGATCGAGTCGTGACGGCCTATCTCGAACGCAAAAGGCAATAAACCAGATGTGGAAGGCGTACATGTCGAGCCTATCGCAACGAGGCGCCCGTCCAGCAAGGCAGGAGGGAGCGGGCTGTTGGCCCGTGACCGACGACGAACGCCGCTAGCCTTGGTTCACGATGCGCGCTACGCGAGGCCCCATGCCCAAGCTCGCTCTGCTTTTCATCTTCCTCTCGATGGGTCTCGCCACTGGATGTGGCGGTCCTCGAACCCGCGTCATCGGAGCCCATACGATGACCTTCGAAGGCGAAAAAGAACACGCGAGCCTCTCCGTCGATGGAGTTGCCGTGCGTGTCGTCTACGATCGCGTCACCGGCGCATATCGCGCGCCTGGTTGCGATTTTGGTCCTGCCGCGACGCTCGAGTCGCTCGCAGAGCAAGTCGCGACGACCTCCCCTGCGACCTGCGAGCCGCTCGAAGGTGACGAGCCCTAACCTCTGCGCTCGATTTGGCGCAGCTTCTCCCACAGCGCGCGGGTCTCGCGCTCGCCCAAACGCACGCCCCCATAACGAACCTCGAGGTACCGCGCCGTGATCTCGTCCACCTCCGCGGCATGCACGAAGCCCTCGTCGCTCAACCAATCTGCGTGTTCGCGTGGAGTGCGCCCTGCGGGACGCGCTTTGTTCTTCGTGGTCAGCACGCGATCGAGCGCCTGATAGATCGCGACGACTTCACGCGCGGCCTCCGGCACGAGCGCATTGCGGCCACGGCGATTTCGATTGCGACGAATGATGGCGCGGAGAATGAATGGAGCCACCACGAGCCCTGCGAGAATGAACATCGCGCGAGTCCATGGGGTCGCTGGCTCTGATGCTCGCTCGCCCTCTCCCTGCAAAGGCCGGCCGTCTGAGCCGTCCCGCTCTGCACCAAGCCCCCGAAGCCACTCGATGACACCGCGCGCAAGCGAGCGTTGCGCACGCAAGTCATAAGCAACGACGTCCTCTTCCCAACGCGTACGGATGGCGTCGATCATCGCCGTGAGATCCGCGATGAGGCCGGTCGAGAGCGCGATGTTCGCACGCGCTGGGGGCGTCGGGTCGAACGTCACCCAACCTTCTCCATCGAGCCACACTTCCACCCAGCTATGCGCATCTCCATTCGTGAGCGAATACCATCGACCCCATTCGTTCCATCGCCCACCGAGAAACCCTGTCACGTTTCGTGTCGGAACTCCGAGCGTCCGGAGCATGATGGCCATGGACGACGAGAAATATTCGCAATGTCCCGCGCGCCAATCGAAGAGGAACATCTCCAGAGGAGGCCTTCCACCTGGGTCACGCATATCGAGTGAATATTCGAATGTGCGGAGCTCGGCGAAGATCATCTCAGCGCGCTCACGATCGCCCTCCGCCCCCTGTGTCCACTCATGTGCCAGTGCACGAATGCGTTCGTGCCCCTCGGGCAATTGCAGATAATGCCGCGCCATCTCGGCACTCAACGGCTCGCGACCACCCTCACTCGCGTCTGGCGCGACCCATGCTCGATAACGCAAGCCCATGGCGTCGTCGTCGCTGTATCGAACGTCGAGCCCCGGTTCGATCAAAATGCGTCGTCCGATTTCGATCCCGGATTGAACACGGGGAGGAATTTCGATCGCCACGGTGCGATCCGGCAAGAACACGACCGGTTCGTCCAAATGATCGAGCACGATCGACACCATCGAATCCCGCGTGCGATTCGGCTCGCGGATCAATCGATAAAGAGAATCCGTACGGCCTATCGTCACAGCATCGCGCAAGGATCGCGTCCAACGCCGGCCATCGTAACGATCGAACGACGTCCCTCGCATGCGAATCGACGCTCGAATCGGAGGGTTCGCAGGAAGCCCTGGTGGCTGCACGCGCAAGATGACCCGCGGGTCATCGCGCACGAGACCCACCTGACCAAGCTCGACATCTCCTCCAAAGCCACTGACATGGGTCGGATTTCCGCGTCCGAACGAGATGAGCCCCAGCCCGACACGCGGAAACGCAACGAAGAGAATCGCGGTCAACGCAAAGAGCGGCACCGAGAGTGCCGCTGTCCCAAGCAGAAACGGAAACCCCACGAGCCGCTCCGACGCGAGCATTTTGCGAATGTGCTCGGCTCTCGAAGCGTCGTTCTCCACAGGCGCATGCGTCTCGATTTCTCCACGCAAATGCGTCAACGCAAGCATCCACGGCGCCACGACGACGAAGCCGAAGAACGCAATGCCGTAAGCCAACTCCGTCGAGAGCACGGTCGCAGCGCAGAGTTGCAGAAAGGCCAGCATCGCGATTTGACGATGTTCGGTGGCGCTCCGTCGATTGAAGAGCCTCGAGACCTGCAATGCCGAAGTGAACTCGAGTGCCAGTGGCAAAAGTGGCTCACCGAAAATGCCGCGCAGCATCTCGAGGACAAATACGAACAACAGAACGCCATTCCATCCGAACTGCCAACTCGAGCGTTCGATTCGGGGCCCCTCCGCGAAGATCGATGTCACGAACGCGATCGCAATCAACGCTTGAATGGGCACCGTGAGCTCACCACCCAAGAAGAGCGTCACGAGGCCGAGGCCCGCCATCACATAAGTCACCCGCTTGTGGAGCGACGCAAAGCTCATCGTGATGACGCCTCGCGTGCGCGCTCCTCGAGCGCTCCGCCCACCTCGAAGACGACACTCCTATTGCGCGTGGTGGGCAACGGCGGCGCCGAGCTCGCCTCCGCGGCCGATACGCAGGCAAGAAATCGAAAAATAGGATCTGGAGAAGCACCACCTTGAACTCGAGGGGACGCGCCCGTCCTCGTCATGACATCGACGCTCGCACCCCCAGCGAGGGTACGCTCCACGAGAAAGGCCGCGCGCGATATCATCTCCTCGAACTCGGCGTCCCACCTTTCCCCAGCCCCCTCGGGCTTTCGTTCGTCGAGCAGGACAGTCAAACGAGAGCCACTGTCACGCTCGCGCTCTTTCACCACGAGCCGACCGAGCGCAGCGCTCCGCCGTCCGTGCACGGCTCGGGCGTCATCGCCTTCGCGATAGTCGCGCAATCCAACCACCTCGGTGCCATGGCCCGGACGAGGTGCCGCGCGCATTTCATCGCGTTCCGACATACCTCGCACATCCGGTGTGACGGTCGGCACGAGCGCGGGGTACACGAGCCACGTCCCTTCGTGTTCGATTTGCCTCCATTTCTCGAAGAGACCGAATGGATATCGTGTGCTGACTCGAAATCCCGTGAGTGACAAAGGTCCACGCCGAAGCGGAGTTCGCCTATACGCCACGATCTGTTCCGAGCGAGGACCGATGCGGAGAAAATAACAAGGCCGCTCTGCCTTTTCAGTCGAGCTCTGATCTTCGACTTCGATCGAGAAGCTTGGAAACCACTGCTTTTCGTTCGTGACAGTGATCTCGACGACCAGAGGACGCCCCACGAACGCGCGCGTCGGAAAGGAGCGCTGCAAGACGAGACGATAGAGCACCAAATCGCTGAGCACGCCTGAAAGCACAATCAGGCTGAGCATCAAACCGAGCACCAGATAAAGCATATTGTTTCCGGTGTTCACCGAAGCTGCGCCGACACCGATCGTGGTGAGCACGAAAACGCGTCCTTCACGCGTAAAACGCAGGCCTCGTTTCGCGATCTTCCACGCGGGCGCGCTCACACGGGCACCGGCACTCCAGCCACGATCTCGCGCATCACGCGTACCAAGTCCCCGCGGGCGCGATTCACATCGACTGCGCCTGCGAGTCGAATGCGATGTGCGAGCACGGGAATCGCGAGCCGCTTCACGTCATCGGGCGTGACGTATTCGCGCCCGCACACCATCGCATGGGCGCGCACCGCGCGTTCGAACGCGAGCGCCGCGCGGGTGCTGGCTCCGAGCTCGAGCATCGAGCTCGAACGCGTCGCGAGCACGATCTCGTGGAGATAATCGAGCACGGCATCTTCGCTTCGCACATCGCCGACGGCACGTTGAGCTGCGAGCAATTCATCGAGCGAGAGCACGGGTTCGAGGGACTCGACAGGGTCTCCGCCGCGTCGCGGCCCGAAGAGACGTCTCTCGACATCCTTGGGGGGATAGCCAATCTCGATCCGCACGAGGAAGCGATCGAGTTGAGATTCCGGCAATGGATACGTGCCGTGGAACTCTTCTGGGTTCTGCGTCGCCACGACGAAGAACGGTTCTTCCAAAGGCCGCGTCTCGCCTTCGATGGACACACGGCGCTCTTCCATCGCTTCGAGCAACGCCGATTGCGTCCGCGGCGTCGTGCGATTGATCTCGTCGGCCAAGAGGATCGGCGTGAAGACGGGACCTGGACGAAACTTCAGCTCCCCGGTTCGAGGATCGTAAATCGAGCCGCCAAGCACATCGGCAGGCAAGAGGTCCGATGTGAATTGCAGACGCCGAAAGCCCACGCCGATCGAGCGCGCGAGCGCGCGGGCAAGCGTCGTCTTACCAACTCCTGGCACATCCTCGATGAGGAGATGTCCCCGCGCCAAGAGCGCAGTGACGGCCAAGGACACGACCTCCCGTTTGCCGAGAAGAACGTGTCCAACGTGATCGACCAACCGGGTCGCGAGCGTGGCACTCACCGTAGCAGCGAAAGTACCACCGAAGCGCGCTGCTCGAACAGGATCAATTTCACCCAAGACCGAGCGAGTACAAGGATGCTGTATTCAGAACGCAACGGCTCGCATCTCAAACGTGAACAAGGCATCCGCGCCTCTCTATTCATTGAGTTCGAGCGCTGGCCAGAGCGTGCCCCGGCGTCGCAAACCGCTCCGCGGAATCGGCACCAACCACGAATCGGGACCAAGGAAGTCTTGCACAAACACAGGAGAGCGCTCACACAGTCGCCGCGCAACATAGACGGCCATCGACATGTGCTGACCGTCCGCAAGGCGGACCATTCGGTTCTCTTTCACCTGGCGGACGACAACGCGGGACTTCTCTCGTTCGGGGCCATCCCCACGCGGGGCGTAGGCAAGAAACGACGCAAACGGAAGCTCAGAACGCAACGGCTTCACGCAAATCACCCACGGTCAGCACGCTGAGTAAATCGGCCATGTCGTTCAACACGAACGCACCGTGATCAAGCATCTCACGCGGCCACGCAAGGCCTGAATCCACGAGCGAGCGAAGCAAGAACAGTGGCCGGCCGAGCCGCAACGCTTCCCACCCTTGCGATTGCGTGCCGCTCGTCGCACCCGCCTCGACGATGATCCCCAACGCAAGGCCGCTGACCACCACGGCATCGGCTTCAACCAGCCCCTGGACCAGCTTCACTGTGCGGCGCTGGCCCCCAGGGGAAGGTGAACGCGTTCCGACCACGGCGACACGGGGATGGTGTTGGAGCAATCCCACGTCGCCCTGTGTCCACAGCGAACTCGGCGCGAACTTGTGCTCGACCGCGTTCAGCGGCCCCAGGAGCTCGACCGTCGACCACTCGTTCACAGCGCGAAACATACCCGAGCCACGAGCCGCTGCATTGATTTCAGGATCGATCGTCAGTGGCGGCTCCTACGCAGGGCCAAAACCCGAGAGATAACGCACACCACACAAACGGATTCGTGGGTGTCGCCCCAAACCAGTTGCAGAGATCTCACGTCGAAGGAAGCCCAATCATGAAACGATGGAACTACGTCACGTTGTGCATCTGGTTATTCGCTGCGTGCGATCAAGCCGCATCGATCGGAGAACGCCCTGATGCGGGTCCTGGGGCGAACATGGATGCCGCAACCGCCACAGATGCCGCAACCGTCACAGATGCCGCAACCGTCACAGATGCCGCAACCGTCACAGATGCCGCAACCGTCACAGATGCCGATGCAGGCCTGCTGACCCCAGACACACGACAGACCTACGTCCTCGGAGCCATCTCAATCCCAGCGATGACCGGCAGCAACACGGCAGCTGGATTCAACCTCGATGGACAAATCTCCACTGGCAACTGCGCATCCGCGGTGGGATGCACTTGTGTCGATCTGTCCCCGGACTTCCTCTCGAGCACGGAACCCGGTGAACTAGGAATCGACAACATGTTCACCACCCTCGTGTCAACGATTGAAAGCTTGATCGCTTCTGACGAGAGCCTCGACGAACGATTGGAAGAGCAGATTTTGAACGGGCAGCTGCTCATCATGATCGATGTCTCGGAGATCGACAGCTATGGCAGCGACGCCCACGTTCTCGTCCAGCTCTATTTTGGATCCGTTCCCGTAGGCAACGCGATTCAAGTCACGGACGGTGTGCTCGCTCCAGATCAATCCTTCACTGGCACACCAATAGGCAACGTGATTTCAGGTTCGATCGTCAGTGGCCGATTGCGATTCACCGCACCCGAGCTCACGTTGTCTCTTGGAACGCTGAACTTGCGAATCCACGAAGCCGTCGTTCGAGCGAACATCACAACCAGTGCGCTTCACAACGGTGGAATCGGTGGCGCGCTCCGCGTGACCGAGATCGCAGATGCTATCGGAGAAACGATGCCGGGGATTCGACCCACGGTGTTCGAGGTGCTTCGTGGCAGTGCGGATCTCAGTCCTTCTCCAACCGATACGAACGTCTGCGAAGACATATCGATGGGCATTGAGTTCTCGGGAATCTCAGCTCGAATCATCAGGCGCTGAGCGTCGCTTCAACGGAAGGCGGCCGAGCCATTGGTTCGACCGCCTTCCGGCCGTTTCAAAATGGCCCATGCTTGAACGCGTTCTCTGCAGCTCAGAGGTGCAAGCTTCTCCGAGCTGCGATACGTGCTCGCGCCTCCCAGATGTACAGCCATTGTCGCTCACACCACGATCCATCCCATGAGATTCTCGCTTTCGTCGGACGGGCTTCGTGTAGTGTAGTATCGCGTCGTGTGAAGATCGCCTTCTTCTCGCTGCAATTGGGATTCCTTTTCGCAGTCGAGTTCGCTCACGCACAGCCTGCTCAACCCACGCTGGAATGGAACGCCGAAGAGGGCTGCATCGATCGAGAAACGCGCGTGCGCGGAGTCGAAGCGACCCTCGGAGTCGAGCTGTTCACGACGGATGGCTCCGAAGCCGCGATCACGGCGCGCGGCGAAATTTTGCGCGTCAGCAATCCATCTGGGATCTCCGAATTCCGCGCAAATGTGATCGTGTCGGTACGATGTCCTCCCTGGTGCGGGCTTGGGCCCTGGGCTCGAAGCCGAGATCGGCTATGGCATCGCCACTGTCTTCGTGAGCCTTTGGATATGGCCGGCGGTGGGGAGGTCGGCGGTGTGATCGCGGTCGGCATTGGGTTCTATGGTGCGCTCGCTCCCGACATCCTCCTCGGAATCGAGCTTCGGGCGTCATGATCGAATCGCCTGCACGGGCCGATCATAATTCCGAACCCGAGCGGACACCTATCCCCATGAGCGCCACTCCTCGGCGCAGTGATATCCGCGATCTCTTCGAAGCCCACGGGCCGGCGCTCGTGCGTTTTCTGCGTTATCTCGGAGTCAACGACAGCGATCGTGACGATGCGCTCCAGGAGGTGTTCCTCGTCGTCCACCGCCGCATGCATGAGCTCCGCGAGATCGAAAAGGTGGGCCCGTGGCTGCGCGCGATCGCGTTCAACGTCGCTCGCAACTGGAAGCGCTCCCGGAAAAGACATCGCGTCAAGAGCACGATCGACATCGCCACGGCCGAGCTCCCCTCTCCTTCTGGCGGCCCCGATGAAGATCTCGATCGCAGGAGGGCACGCGAACGACTCGTAGAACTTCTCGTTCGGCTCACTGAGGATCAACGTGCCGTGATCGTCCTCTACGAGATCGAACAATTACCGATGCGACAAGTGGCCGAGATCGTCGGATGCCCGCTCCAGACCGCGTATTCGCGACTTCAATCGGCCAAGAGTGTCCTGCGTCGGGCTTGGGAGGAAGGGTCCTATGTCTCCACATGATCGAGAAGACCCGCCGCGCTTCGTCGATGACGCAGAGATGCCGCATGGTTTGCGCGATCTTTTCGCCCGCGCACAAGAAGACGTCCCGCCCCTCGAAGCGCTCGAACCCGCATGGAGCTCGTTCTCCCAGAGCAGGTTGAGCCGAACGCATCGATCATTCGGAAACATCGGCATCGCGCTCGGCATCTTGGCGCTCGTTGGGGTCTCCGCGATCGTCTGGCAGCTTCGGCCTCGCGAAGCGCCTCGGGCGCCCTCGAACTCCACGCTTCCTACCCTCACCGAAGGAACGAGGGCCTCCTCACAAGGATCGCAGCCCCAGCAAACGCAGGCCTCGCAAGACCCACAGACACCGCAAGACTCACAGACATCACCGCCAGCATCCACACGCGCTGCGCCTGAACATGACGGCCCAGCACCGAGACGTGCGCCGCGGGCAGCTCCGCGAACTTCATCGAACGATCCACCCCCGATTCAGGACGAGCTCGCAGAAGGAACGTTGCTCCTGCGCGCGCGCCGCGCATTGCCTACTGATCCTGCGGCGGCGCTCGCGTTCGTTCGTGAGCACGAACGAATGGCGCCGTCTGGCGTGCTCACGCCGGAAAGAGAAGCGATCGCCGTCGAGGCGCTCGCCCGTCTCGGTCGCAATGCCGAAGCGAGATCGCGAGGAGAGCGTTTCCTCGAACGATGGCCGACGTCGGCACATCGCAGCCGCGTCGAACGATGGACGAACCCTTGACCATTCAGATCCGCATCTGTGTGTGGTTGCTCGCAGCGCTCGCGTTCTCTGGGTGTGATTGCGCAGGTCCCGTGTACATTGGCTCTCGAGATGAGCCGGAGCGAGTGACTCCTTTACTCCATCTGTCATGTGTTGGGGGGAGAACAGCCATCGACAGCTCGGCGATGGGACCACCGAGAACCGCTCCACGCCCACGGAGGTCGTCGGGCTTTGAGCCTGCGTCGACGAGCAACGAAAAATTATTTTCATAATGTCGCGCCGCCCCGGACACATCCAAGCTGGAGGCGACATGGTCTCGGACACGCGGTTCGATTATCTCACGGCGTTCGATCACAACATCGGATTCATCACTGAAACCGAGCAACTGCGACTGAAGCACAAGACGATCGCAATCGCTGGGATGGGGGAGTCGGGGGGGCTCATCTACTCATGTTGACTCGACTCGGCATCGGCGGATTTCATCTCGCCGATTTCGATCATTATGAGTTGGCAAGTTTCAGTCGAGGTCATGGCTCAGATGTCTCTCGACATCAATCCCGATCTCCGTTTGAAACTCGTTCATGAAGGACTCACCAAAGACAACGTCGACGGTTTTCTCGATGGCGTCGATCCCGACTCGGGCACGCCCCAGAAATCGCGCCCAAAGGGCGCTCACTGCGCCATCCACTCTCGAAATTGCTGCTCGCTCCTCACCTCCGCGACCACCACGAAACACCGAGCCCTCCCCTCGCGAACGTGATCACCAAGATCGATGGCTTGGTTTGACGGACGCCGCCGAGACGAGTCGTCCTCCTCGAGCCTCCGCCATCGAAGTCGCCAGAGGAATGGCCACGACATAGCGCGTGCCTTCGGGTGCGCGGCTCTCGGCCCATGCCTCGCCCCCATGCAGACGCACCAGACTGCGCGCCAACGAGAGCGCGAGCCCGAGCCCTCCTCTTCGCTGGCCGCTCGAGGTGTCTCGAAGCGCACCGAAGGCGTCAAAGACGCGCGCGAGCTCATCGGGATGAAGCGTGCGCGATGGGTCTCGCACTTCGACCAGCAACGACGCGCGTTCGTCCGGCCCACGCCCCGTCGTCGCACGCAGCTGAAGAACGCCCTCGATTTTGTTGCGAGCGGCATGACGAAATGCCGCGACCACCGCCTGCACGACGCGCGCTCGATCCACATACACAGGCGGCAATCCTGGCTGAACCAAGGTGTCGATTTCGATCGCTTGTCCTTCGATGATCTTGCGCCCCAGATGGACCGATTCCGTGATGATCTCGACCGATGGAGTCCACGCGCGTCGAAGCTGCAAACGGCCTGCTTCGAGCCGCGCCGAGTCGAGAATATCCGTCAAGAGACGCAAGAGCTCCTGCGCGCTGCGCCGCACCATCACCACGCTTTCACGCGGACCAGAGGCAAGAGGACCGTCCGCGCCTTCTTCGAGCATTTGCGCGAAACCGACGATCGAGTTCAACGGGCTTCGGAGCTCATGGCCCATCGCCGACATGAAACGGGACCGCGAGCGTTGCTCCTCTTCGATTCGCTCCTGCGCGCGTGCCTCCGCCTCGAGCTCGAGCGCAGCCGCTTCGACCGATGCACAAGTTGCCTGAATCGTCCGCCGGGCCTCCTCGCTTTGCATCGTGATGCCAGGAGCCAAGACCGACGGGATGATTTCGAGCGATTCCATCCAAGGCGCAAGCGCATCGAGCTCTCGTCTCGCTTCGATCGCGCGTCGGCCTTCGAGCACAGCCAACACACACGCCGGAGCGAATACGAACCACGCCGAAATCGATGGCAAGATCTCCAACGCAAGCAGGGAAAACCCCAGCACGGGTGCGGCCACCCGCACACCAAGCTCGAACGCGTGCATGAGAGAAGAGCCCATCGGGAGCTCTCGCGTCGGCAAACGTGAAATCCACCGCTCGATCGGAAACGAGATCATGCTCGTCGCGGGCGCAAGACCCAACGTCGCAACCGCAGCCAAGAAACACCAAGAGCCCGCGAACACCCAGCCTATCGCTGGTGTGATCACGACATGGGCGGATGCAATCGCGAGGGGCGCATGTTCGGCACGCAAAATGACCCGTGGCGAGGGCGAAAAGCGCTCCGATTCCAGCTCGGCGCGTGCAGCTCGATAAAGGATTCGTTGCTTGCCGATCACGAATGCAGCCACCCAGGCTCGAACGATGCCCGCCAACGTCAACGCGAGCACAATCGCGAACACATCTCTTCCGCTCGAGCCCGCGAAGAACGAGAGGACACTCGCGCCTACGACCTCGACGGAGCTCAACACGAAGAGTCGCAAAGCCACCCTGAGGGCTGCTTTCTCCGGACGCAGGACTCCGTCCGTCATATTCCTATCCCCGTCGTCGGGTGCGACGAAATCACAGTCGACTCGGGCAACAATGGCAAAATCAGAGTGAACGTCGATCCCCGACCGATTTCAGTGGCGACATCGATCCTTCCTCCATGCCATTCCGCCATCTCTCGCGCGATGGCGAGACCAAGCCCCCATCCTTCGCTCTGCTCCTCTTCTGCATTCACGCGCTCGAATGCACGAAAAATACGCGACAAATCATTCGTCGAAATTCCAGGGCCGGTGTCTTCGACCGCCACACGCATCGTATTCGAAACGTGATATGCGCGAATCCGAACCGTGCCGGTTCGCGTAAATTTCATGGCATTTCCTGCGAGATTGAGGAGGATCTGCCGAACCCTCCGAGGATCGGCCACCACAGATGGCAGTTCATTGGCGAGATCGATCTCGAGCTCGAGAGCTTCGTCGCGGCGCTGTTGAGCCCCCAACAATCTCGCCACTTCGTGAACCATCACGGCGATGTCCAAAGGCTGAAGTGGCGATGCCGTTTCGGTGTGGCTCGACGAGCTATCGAGGACTTCGTCGACCAAGTCTTTGAGATACACACCCGCGGCGCGGATCGCATCGACGTCCTCACGCTGCGAAGGTGATAACGGCCCTTCGATCTCGGACAAGAGCACCTGAGCGAACCCGAGGATCGAATTGAGCGGCGTGCGCAACTCATGGCTCACGGCCGCAACGAACTCTTGGCGATCACGCGCCGTCCCCTCGACCAAGCGCCGATTTCGAAGCGCTTCTTCGCGTCTCTTGGCGATGCGCTGCTCGAGTTGCGATTGCGCCTCACGGAGCCGATCGCTTCGCACGAAAGCGCGCGTCCTCTCTGAGATCAGAGCCGCCGCAATGGCGAGTGCCATTCCCACGCCCAATCCCACGGCCGTCATGATGCCTGCGCGAACGATGACGAGAGGAACGAGCGACAGAACACCCGACATCGCCAGCGCGAGCATCGTGCGCTTTCGAAACGCGCTCATCGCATCCTCATCCGAGCCCTCAGACGAGAACCGCGTCCTCCACGTCGAGCGCCTGCTGCGCAACCACCGAGCGTGTCTCATCATCACGCCGGGTCGCGATGCCATAGAGCTCGGCGAGGAGCGCCGGGTGTTCGCGAATGATTTCCTGAAATCGCTCGGGCGAGAGGTGGAGCGCGACCGTCGGATGCGATGCCGTCACGGTCGCCGTGGCCGCACGTCGCAACACGAGGCTGATTTCTCCGACCACGTCCCCGGGCCCGAGCTCCGCGAGGAGAATGCGATCTCCGTCATCCTCTTCACGCACCACACGCACGGCACCGCTCGCGATGAGGAAGAGCCCCGAGGCTTGCTCACCCTGACGCACGAGGACATCTCCCGCGTTGACCACACGCGTTTCGAAGCGCCCCATCAACTCGTCGCGATGCGGCCGTGCAACAGCATTCAGAATGGCGCTGTGACGCACGAGGTTGGTCATCATGCGATGACGACAGAAAGACGAGAGCTCTCGCCCAATGGCATCTTCCGTCTTCGCGATCGTCTCCAGCCCTTCACGTGAAATCGCCAAGAGCTGCACCGGCTCGAGCGCCACCACCGACGCGGCCCGTGGCGCTTCGCTGACGAGCGCCATTTCACCGAAGATCGCGCCTGGACCGAGCAACGCCAGCACCTCTGGCGCAGCGTCTTGAACACATCGTTCTGCCCGCAACGCTCCTCGAACCACGACGAAGGCCTCACGCCCCTCTTCGCCTTGTTCGATGACCCGAGCTCCCGAGGCGACGTTCCGAAGCTCGAAGCTCGAGAGGAGTCGCGCCAAAGCCGTCGACGGAAGTGCCGAAAACAGAGGCAAAACACTCACTTTTCTACGTTCGTCGACGGGATCTCGAACGCGAAGCAGATCATCGAGCGCATCTTCGACCCGGACCAAGAGCGACTCCCCCGTAAGGGACGTGAGCTCGGGTCCAACCACCACATCGACGGGAAGAGGCGGCGGCGCGATCGACACATCGGCCAAACGCGCGCTGTCCTTCCCAAATGCATTCGCGATCGTGAGATAGAACCGCTCCGCGTCGAGCCCCGCCTTCTTCGCGATGGCCGCGACCGCGGTCGCCGAAGGCAGATCGCTTCGTCTTATATATGCATCGACGAGACGCGCGAAGACGGGACCGACTTCACGATGCCCTTCGGACGTCAGCAGCTCGAGCGCGAGTGAGGCTGCGCCGAGTTTCTGCGGGTCCGATTCCAGCATCGCCACCGAGGCACGCAGCGCCGCTTCTTTCTTTCCCGAAAGAGCGTTCGCCCATGCCTCGTCTAGGATTCCGTGTTCATGATGAAGGTTGGCCGACATGGCCGCGCAGCCTACCACGCCACGTCGCGTCAGTGATGATGTCCGCCATCAGGCCCGTGCGGATGACCATGCTCGAGCTCTTCGCCCGTGGCGTCGCGCACCGACACGATGTCGACATCGAAGGTCAACACTTCCCCGGCCAGCGGGTGATTGAGATCGACGTGCACGACGTCATCTTCGACTTTCGTCACCCAAAGCGGCACGATGGCCCCCGATGCATCTCGCAACGCGAGTTGCATGCCCTCTTCGAGCTCCATGTCCGGAGGAAAACCATCGCGGGGCACCGTCTGCTCTCCCCGCGCGTCCCGCGTCCCGTAGCCATCGGCGGGTTGCACGACGACTTTCAATTTCTCGCCCACGTTGCGTCCCGCCAGCTTGCGCTCGAGCCCAGGAACGATGTTGTCGTGGCCATGCAGGTAGAAGAGCGGTTCACTCCCAGCCGACGAATCCACCACATCACCCGCTTCATTGGTGAGCGTGTAGTGGATGCCAACGACCTTGTTCTCAGCGATGGTGGAAAGATGTTCAGACACTCGCGCCTCGTGTGTTTGCGACGGCGCGCACGTTAGCATGGGGTCCTCGATGTGCTCGTCGCGATATTCGCTTGGGCATCTGCGCGCGTCGGCTGGCTCATCCATCCGTCGCGACGCGCGGCAATGCACCGTCGACCAGAAACGTCTCGCGCGAGAACGAACCATTCTCGCGCGACGCGTGAGACATCAGTCGCTGTCGGAACTCCACCTTCGTTCGATCCACGACGCAACGCCACGCTTGCATGTTCGTCGTGGAGACATCGTTGTCGACGAAGCAGGGGGTAAAGAGCCCCACGTTCGTCCCCCGCTCGGGATCACGCACCGACGTGAAAAGGAAAGCCTCGACGCCCGCGGCACGCATCTCGGCGCCGAGCTCGTGCGTCGCAGCGTATGACGTCTTGGAGGCAAGTCGGTTTTGATACTTTCGAAATGGAGCCACGGTGAGATCGACGCCATGCCTCGCCCGGATGCTCACCGAAAAGCAGGTGAGCTCGACATGCAAAGGCTCGATGACTGCCTTCGTGTGCTCGAGAAAGAGCAGTCGATAAAACGCCGTCTCGGCGAAACACGTGCGTCGCTCGAGCGCTCCATACCAAATCCCCCTCTCGTCTCTTCGGCCAAAACGGCTTCCATGACGAAGCGGTGGATAACGAAAGGGCGTGAAGAGAAGATAGTGCAGATGCTCGAACGCGGGCTCGCTCGGCACAGGCGGCTTCACGCGCTCGAGCAGCTCTTCGAGGACGTGTTGCTCGTCGTCGGAATCAACGAGCTTGCGCGTGGAGTTTTCGAACTGCGACTCGACCACTCGAAAGACATCGTGCTCGAGCGCACGAATCCGCTCAGAGCTTGCCGCGCATCGCGTCCAGATAGTGTGCGACACTGACCAGCCCCTCCACGGTCTGGATGCGCTCCTTCGGCGTCCCCCCAAGGGCTTCGTTCGGAGCGACGAGCCATGCACGCGCTTTCATGCTGTCGCTCCCGACGAGCGCATCGAGACTGCGAAACATCCGGATGACGAGCAACGCCAACTCACCCGACTTCGACTCAGCAGACAAGGTGGCTGCGCCCGCAGCGACACGCGAAATCGTCGACTCGTGAACGCCGACGATGTTCCCGAGCTCACGCTGCGTGAGCCCGAGCACGTTCATCGCGCGAATTGCCGCTTTGGAGACGACGGCATCCGCCTTTCGCTGACCATCGGCCGCCCGTCCCACTTCCATGCAATGGCAAGTTATGCATGAAGTGTTTGCACAAGCAAGCGCTTCTGGGGCATCGCCCGCGAAATTCACCCCGAAGAGTGCGAAGAACGATGGTCGAGGCCGACATGCGGCGCCCGACCATGTTGTTCTCTCGAGCAGACTATTCGGCGGGCTCTGGCGCGGGTGTGGGCGGCGGCGGCTCAGTCACGTCACTCATCCCCACGAGCTGTGCGCGTATTGCAGAGAACGTCAGCGCCGTCGAATACCCATCGACGAAGCGCGACACGCCAGGCGTCAGGGTCTCATGAATGCAATCACGCCCCTCGATGCGTGTCCCATCGCCATCGATGCACGCCGTGATGACCGGCTGACACCCTTCCTCACCCGTGCTCGTCACTTCGAAACGCTCGAGCCCATCACCATCGAGATCGACATCCGGCGAAACACCCCCGATGCGGAACACAGAAATCTGCGCGCCCGCGATCATCATCTCGAAAAGCGTCGGCTCCTCCGTTCCCACACAGGCCGGCCCGATCTCGATTGGGAAGCCCGCATTGCTCCCAAGCTCCTCGAGAGTTCTCGCGTCGACGAAGCCGAGCAACGTCGGGCCCACCCCGCCGCAGAGCAGACCGCTATCGATTCGCGACAATTCACCCGAGCTCGCGACGGTCGTGCCCTGGAGCCGCGCCTGCTCGAGCGTGAGCGGAAGGAATCCGAGCGGCAGATCGAGCTCCTCGGGGCCTGCCGCAAGGGCATGCGCCATGATCGCGCCCTGAAACGAGGTGCTGGGCGAACCGTCCTCTTCGAGCGAGCTCATGTCCACACGATACGTGCCCGCTGTTTCACCCGCAGCGCCCGCAAGCCACGCCACGCGCAACGAATCGTCCGCTGAGCCCGTGGGGTCATCGAGACCCATGAAGGAGAGCAAGAAGGTGGGTCCACCGCCGCCGCTGACGAACGTGTTCAAGAGGGTCGTGAGCGCACCGAGCGCCGCACCGAACTGATTGTCGGGCCTCCCATCGCCATCATAGTCGCACCCCGCAGCGCCAGGACCCGACGCGGGTGCGATCTGAAGCATCTGCACGGCGAGTGCGATCTCGTCTCGGCAGTCCGCGCCGCAACCATCCCACCGCACGGTGCCACCATCATCGCACTCTTCGGGGGCCGTGACGGTTCCGTCGCCGCATCCCATGATCGAGCGGCAGTCTTCCGAGCACAGTTCGTCTCCGTCGCAGACTTCGCCGCGCGCGTAATCGACGATTTCATTGCCGCACATTTCGTTCGAACGGCAGTCGGAGCGACATCCATCGTTGCTGCGATTGTTGCCGTCGTCACACACCTCATCGCCATTGATCGTGCCGTCGCCACAATACGCCTCACGCCGGCACGTCGCGTCGCATCCATCTCCCGCCGTCGTGTTGCCGTCGTCGCATATCTCCGGCGCTTCGAGTCGACCATTGCCGCATATCGCAGGTGGAGGAATCGAACCGTCCGGCACGGAAGCATCGATCATGATTGTGATTCCCGAATCACCATTCGAGGCACCGTGAGACGTGCTGCAACCCGCGATGGGCAACGCAAGTCCACTTACGATTCCGATTAAAAAGCCGACACGATTCATGAATACCCCATTCATCTCAGGTAGGTAAGAAGGTCCGGACCGCCCGAAGTCTAAAGGGCGACCGGGCCTTGGCGCTTGGCCAAATCAGTGAGTTCGCTCAGTCGAAGCATTTTTTTCGTCAGCGCCGAAATGCCGAGCGCAGGGAGCTCGGATGGACCGATCAGCCGCATCTTCGAATCATCAAAGGAGCTCGCCTTCGCTGAAAAGACACGGACGTTCAACCGCCGATGCGTCAGCACGTGTTCAATCTCGACGGGGGCGCGGCTCGACATCGATGCCCTCACTCCCAGCTCTCGGAGCGCGGTCTTCACCGTCGCCATCGAACGCCCTTCGCGCATCGGCACACCCCACAATCCACCAAAGAGCGCGTCCTCCCCGCGCATCATGAGCACACCATCTCCTTTCGTGATCACCACGGCCACCATCTCCATCCGCACCGGCGCTCGTCGCGGCTTGGCGATCGGCAATGACGTGGTGCGACCGGTCGCGTGCGCATTGCACGAATGGCGGAGCGGACAATCGCCGCAACGCGGCGCCGCAGGCGTGCATACCGTGGCGCCGAGCTCCATCAACGCCTGATTGAGCGCTCCTGGCCGCGGCCCTCGGACGAGCCCTTCGGCTTCGTTCCAAAGCCGCGCTTCCGTCTCGGCGCGACCGAGCGGCGTCTCGATGCCGCGCACCCGACACAGCACCCGCGCCACATTTCCATCCACCAAAGGCTCTTCGCGATCGAACGCGATCGACCCGATCGCCCCCGCCGTATAACGACCCACGCCCGGCAAAGAGCGTCGCGCTTCTCCATCCTCTGGAACGCGTGCTCCGTAACGCGCGACGACCTCGCGAACCCCCGAATGGAGCAGACGCGCGCGGCGATAGTATCCAAGGCCGCTCCACATCGAGAGCACCTCGTCTTCGCCCGCTCGGGCGAGCGCCTCGAGACTCGGAAATCTCTCCATGAAGCGGTCGTAATATCGCAGCACCGTATCCACACGGGTCTGCTGCAGCATGATCTCCGAGACCCAGATGGCATAAGGATCGCGGGTGCGCCGCCACGGCAAATCACGCGCATGGGCGTCGTACCAAAGGAGAAGCCACGTTCGCTCATCGTTCACGGAATGCACGCGCATGCTGTAGCAGATGCCGCCTGGCTCAGGCTCGTCAGCGAAGCATCCGTGCAATTGCGTTGGCTTCGAGATCGCACCGAAGTGATCCGCCGATTCCAGGAGCTCGGGGTGAGCTGACGCCCCGTCGTCTTGCGTCCTTTGTCGCGGGCCTTTACTGATGCGGCGTGTATAGACCGGAAGTGCTCGCGCCTGCGGGCGATCGAGAAGCCATGCGCGCGGCCGTCCTGGCCGGGGCCGACGCCGTTTACTTTGGGATCCGCGGCTTGAATGCGCGCGCTCGCGCGACCAATTTCGATGCGACCGAGCTCGCAGAGACAATGCGCTTTCTCCACGAGCACGGCGTACGTGGATACGTGACGCTCAACACGCTCGTGTTCGATCGCGAGTTGCCGAACCTCGAGCACGCCATCGTCGCCTGTGCCCACGCCGGGGTCGATGCGGTCATCGTGCAAGATCTCGGCGCGCTTCGGCTGGTCCGTGCCATCGCGCCCACGCTCCACGTCCATGCATCCACGCAGATGACTTGCACGGATGCGGGCTCGGCTCGATTCGCAGCAGAGCTCGGCGCACACCGGATCATCCTCGCGCGCGAGCTTTCGGTCGCCGACATCGCGGCGATTCGCGCGGACTCACCGAACGTCGAGCTCGAGGTGTTCGTCCATGGCGCGCTCTGCATCGCGTACTCGGGCCAATGCTTGACTTCCGAAGCCATCGGCGGACGCAGCGCGAATCGCGGCGCTTGTGCGCAAGCATGCCGCCTGCCTTACGAGCTCGTCGTCGACGGCGTACTCCGTGACATGGGGGATCGAGCGTATCTTCTCTCTCCTGAAGACCTGGAAGCGAGCAAGCTCGTCCCCGAGCTCATGCGGCTTGGCGTTTGTTCACTCAAGATCGAAGGACGCCTCAAAGGTCCTGATTACGTCGCGGCAGCCACGACACTCTACCGTCGCGCGATCGATCTCGCACAGAGCAGCGGAGAATCTCACGACGAGCTCTCCGAGCTGCGCCGCGATGCGCTTCAAGCGTACTCGCGCGGCTCGGGTCCGGGCTTTCTTGCAGGCATCGATCATCAACGCCTCGTCGATGGCCGCAACTGCGATCACCGCGGCATCGAGATCGGAATCTGCGAAGGTGTGACACGCATTCGTGGACGCGATTGGGTGCGTTTGAGCTCGAACGAACTGGTCACACGCGGGGACGGGCTCTTGATCGAAGGTGGGCGCGCCGACGAAGGAGAGTTCGGTGGAAGGGTTTGGGAGGTCGAAGGAAACCTCGCGTGGTTCGGGCCAGACAATGCCCTTCCGCGCGAACGCTCACTCTCGGGCCGCCGTGTGTGGAGGACCAGTGATCCCGCGCGTGAACGAGCGATCCTCACACGCATCGATCGCGCTCCACATCGGATCGCGATCGATCTTCGGATCGAAGGAGCTCTCGGCGCTCGGCCCACACTCATCGCACGAACCGAACGTGGGCAGCACGCAAGTGTTCTTATGGACGCGCCGCTCGAGCTCGCCAGCAAACGTCCTCTCGACGCCACCCTTCTTCGCGAGCAACTCGGCCGACTCGGCGAAACACCTTATTATTTGCGCGATCTCGACGTCGCGATGGACGACGACGTCTATGTCGCCATGTCGTCGCTGAACCGCGCTCGGCGCGCACTTTGCGACGCGCTCACCATTCGCCATGTGCATGAAACGACATCCGTGCATGCCGATGCGCTCATCCAAAGCGGCGCACTCCCCACACACGCTTCGCCCCAAGAGGGGCTCTTCGTGCTGTGTCGAACACTGCCCCAAGCCGAAGCGGCGGTCGAGGGCGGCGCGAATGGAATCATCTTAGATTTCCTCGAACTGACGGGAACAGGTGAAGCCGTGCGCACCTTGCGGGCCCGTCATCCCCATGTTCATCTCACGCTCGCACCACCGAGGATCCGAAAGCCTGGAGAGCAGAAGATCGATCGATTCCTCGCGTCGCTCCATCCAAACGCGATCTTGGTACGGGGGTTGGGCGCGCTGAGAGAAGCTTCGTGTGCCGAAGATGGGATCGAGCGCATCGGTGACTTCTCACTGAACATCACCAATCGCATCAGCGCGGCCGTCGCGCTCGAGCACGGTCTACGTGGTTTCACGCCTTCCTTCGATCTCGATGCGCAGCAACTCCTCGCATTGCTCGATCATGAGCTCGCGCGCTTTGCCGAAGTCGTCCTGCATCATCCCATGCCGCTCTTTCACATGGAGCATTGCGTGATCGCGGCGCTCTTGAGTGAAGGCCGCGATCACAAGACGTGTGGGAGGCCATGTGAGACTCACCAGGTCTCGCTTCGAGATCGCGCCGGCCTCGATCATCCTGTCGAGGCCGACGTCGGCTGTCGCAACACGGTATTTCACGCGCGCGCCCAAAGTGCGGCCGATCTCGTCCCACGATTGCGCGAGCGTGGAGTCCGTCGGTATCGGATCGAGCTCGTGCGTGAAACTCCAGCTGAAGTGCAGTCGATCGTGCGCGCTTATTTGGCGCTGCTCTCAGGTCGAGCGAGCGCCAAAGACACCCTTCGCGAACTTCGTACCGAAAGCGGAGTCGGCGTGGTCAAAGGCTCCCTCCGCGTTCTGGCCCCTTAGGTCTCCAAAAGCGCGACGCGGGCCACCGGTTCGGCGTCGTGCGTCGAGAAGAGAAGAATGCGGCCACGATACTCGAATGCGCGCAGGTGACGCGGTTCGAGCGGGAGCTCGCGCTCATCGACGGTCCACTGATCCGTCGCGGGATCATAGACTTCGATCGTTCGTTCGGCCTGGAGCCCGTCGTCTCCCGACGCCGTTCCGCCCAACAAATAGAAGCGATCGTTCACTGCAACCATTTGTGGGTTCAGCCGGGTCTTGCGCGGACAGGAGATCGAACTCCACTCGAGGGTGCTCGCGTCGAACGAGAAGCAATCCGTCACGAGTTGGAACTCTCCCGCCATGCCTCCGAACACGTAATAACGACCTTGATGGAAGACGTTCGCAAACGCTCGCCGCGGCCCACGCATCTCGACCGATGCGGTTTCGAACGCGGGATTCTCACCCGAAACAGGCGCGCTCAAGATCGTCGTGAGGTGTTGGAATACCTCGCTCTCCGGACGCGTCGGGTCGTAGTCGAGACCTCCGAACACCCACACACGATCATTGCCCAACGCCAAACCGAACTGACTTCTTGCCACGGGAAGCGAAGCCCATGGGGTCCATTGATCGTCCTCGAATGAATAGAGGAAAGACTCAGGATGAGTCCGCGCGACCGTGCCGTCGTGCCCAAATCCACCCACCGCGATTCCGACATTCGAATCCTGCGGAATCACAGTTTGAATCGTTTGCCGCGCGAACGGGAAATCCGTCGCGCGCGACCAGGTCATGCTCGGCAGGTCGAGCCGATAGTGGTCAGCGACGAAATTCTCCGGCTCGAAATCATGCTGTTCGAGGCTCGTGTTTCCTCCAAAGATGTAGAGGACATCATCGTGAAGGAACATGCCTTGGCGATTCTTCGCCCTGCCGGGATAGGCGCTGGTGACGACGAGCTCGCCCAGTCCAGTCTGGGGGGTGACAGAAACCGATTCGATATGTCGGGTGCGCGGGAAATTACCCATCCCGCGAATCCCACCCACAGCCAATAGTTCATGATCGCCGCGCGCCACGAGCTGGTGGAAAAACCGAGGGAATGCGAGAGATGCCACGGTCTCCCACTGAGACTGCCCTTGCTCGAATCCATATACGACGCCATCCCGGGCGCTCGCATATACCTTGTTTCCCAAGGTTTCCGCGGCGACACCGAAGGTGTCCGCAGGGAAGTCCGGACCACGCGACCAGCTCTGACTCTCGATATCGAAGATGTCGACTTGCCGAGAAACTTCACGATTCGCACCGAGGCCACCGATCACGACCAAGCGCTGATCCGATGCCGAAACCGCAAGGCCCCTCCGCTGAAACGGAGCCGGAATCTCCCGCCAACCCAACTCCGCATGTTCGAAGTCGAACGCAATCATCCCATCGTGGAAGACGCCACTTCGCATCTCGCCATCGAGCTTCCATCCTCCGACCACGTACACCGTGCTGCCCACGATCGCCACGTCATGCGAAGAGCGTGGTGCAGGGAGCGCAGGGCCTCCTTGCCACTGTCGCGTCGCGAGATCGAAACACGCAAACTCGTCGATGGAGTGCACCTGCCCTGACTCATCCACGCGCATTCCGCCAATGCGGCAAATCCGCCCTTGATACGAGACGAGAGCGAGCCCTTGCAGGCCTTCGATCTCGCCGAGCGATTCCCAACCGCCATCGCCCACGAGATCGAGCGACCAAAACTCCCCTGATTGACCAGAATGGGTATAGGAGTGAGGCTCTCCATCATATCCACCCAACACGTAGAGACGTCCCTCCGAGACGGTGGCTCCCAAGCTCGTCACCGCGCGCGGCATGAACGCGTGGAAGCGCGTTCCATGGGCGGTGGGCAGCGATTCGAGACGCTGTCCGAGAACCGACCCTGGCGGAGGTGCATGCGGACGCGCTTCCGAACTCGACGAGGAAGCCGCCCCGCAGGCGCCAAGCATGCAAATTCCGAGAAGAACTGCACCAAGTTGGATGGTTTGAATCGTGTTCCGAGACATCGCTCACGGGATGTAGTGAGAACAGTTATCACTGTCAACTTTTTTGATTATCATTCTCACCGTGTCGTATCGAAAGACCGTGTTTCTGACCGCGCTGCTGGTTTCGCAGCCGTTGTCCGTATCCGCACAAGAGACCGCCCCTGCAACCGCCCCTGCACAAGAAACCGCCTCTGCGCAGGAGGAACGTCCACGAGAGCGATGTGCCCCCAATGACGAACTTTGCACGCGTGACATCGTCGTCTCCGGAACTCGCAGCGAAATCGACGCGGTTGACAGCCCGGTGCGCGTCGATGTCATCAGTCGCGAAGATATCGAGCAATCGGGCGCGCGCGATCTCGGCGAGCTCTTGGAGGAACAGCCGGGTCTCATCATCAATCGATCGTTTCGAGGTGATGAAATCCAAATGCAGGGGCTCGATCCCGAGTACGTGCTCGTTCTCGTCAATGGAGATCGCATGCCCGGCAGGATCGGCGGCGCCATCGATCTGGGTCGCTACAGCATGGAGGACATCGAGCGAATCGAAATCGTCCGCGGTGCGAGCTCTGCGATGTACGGCTCGGATGCGATCGGCGGTGTCATCAACATCATCACCCGACGCAATCGCGAGCCATTCGAGGCCGACGCAGCCGCCATGGCGGGCGGAGGCAATGGCGCCGTGGTGGATGCGACAGCCCGAGTGGGAGCCAGAATCGATGATGTCTCACTGCGCCTCTCAGGGGGCTTTCACTTCGCCGATCCCGTAAGGCGCTCTTCCGACATGGGCGGTCCCGATGCATCACAACCCACCACGAGCAGCGCTCGAACTCAATGGTCGCTCGGCGGAGGGCTGACGTGGCAAGTCGACCGCGCTTTGCGGCTCGATCTACAAGCAGAATACTTGCAGCGCTCACTCAGCGGAGTGGATCGAAACGTCGCCTCGGCGATTTTCGATCGCACGCAGCTCGTAGAGCAATTTCAGTCCACCACGAGCTTGAGGTGGGACGTCGGCGGTGGCGGGCGCATCTCGATTCGCGGCAGCTACAGTCGATTTCGTGAGCAATACCTCTACGATCAACGCGGCTCGGATGCGCTCGATGACGTTCAGGACAACCGCGAAGATCTCGGTCAACTGACGTTCCAATACGATCAACCGATCTCGGATCATCTTCTCACCTTCGGCTTCGAAGAAACGTTCCAATCGCTGACTTCGGCGCGCCTCACGAATTCTGGATACCGTTTTCGGATCGCGCCCTTCGTTCAAGACACGTGGTTCTTGTTCGATCAACGCGATTTTCTTTTGGTCGTCGTGCCTGGAGTTCGATTGGACGTCGACTCGCAATTCGGCACTCAAGTCTCGCCGAAGCTCACGGTCCGAGTCGATCCGATCCCTCGAACGATCATCTTGCGCGCCTCTTATGGAAGCGGATTTCGCGCGCCCTCGTTCCAGGAGCTGCTCCTTCGTTTCGAAAATCCGAGCGCGGGTTATATCGTGCACGGCAATCCCAATCTCGGCGCCGAAGTCGCTCGCAGCTTGCAAGCCGGAGCAGAGTGGCGACCCATCCCCGAGTTCCAAATTGCGGCGAATTATTTCCGAAACGACATCGACGGCCTCATCACCACCGTCACCGTCGAAGACGGTCGCGCAGGCACCGTGCTCTCGTACGCAAACATCTCCTCGGGATATACACAAGGGCTCGAAAGCTCGCTCACGGCACGGCCGATTCGAGAGCTTCGACTCACGGCGAGCTACACGTTCACCGATACGTGGGACGAAGATGCACAGCGCGTCATCGAAGGTCGCGCTCCTCATCGCATCACGTTTGGAGCGACGTTCGACCACCCAGAATGGGAGCTCGGTGGCACCGCCCGATGCGCCGTGACCTCCGAACGCCCCTTTTTCTCGGACTCGGATGGGGACGGCATCGAAGAGACGACGTTCGAGCCGTGGATCGCGCAAGTCGACATTCGAATATGGAAGCGCTTTACACGCCATTTCGAGGTCTCGGTCGGCGTCGATAACCTCACCGATGCAGGTGACAATTTCCTCGCACTCAGACCCCGAACTTTTTACGGCGGTGTGCGAGGGCGTTATTGACTCCGATCATCTTGCGAAGAGTTCAATTGTAGGATCGAGGAAACCGATGAATCGAATGACTACGACTTGTATTTTGGCTGTCACTTATGCGGCATTCCAAGCGGCGTGTGCTCCGACTTTGCGCCCCGCCGAGAATGGCGATGGTGGGACGGACATCGCCATCACCCCGGACGGCTCGATTCCGAACGTCAGCGGGCGATTCCGTCATACGGTCTCTGACCACGGCGTCGTGACGACCGTCGTGGACGCCACGTCACACACGGAGTGGGCTTATCTCGACCTGGACACCGGTCACGCCATCGAAACCGACGACCCTGCGAGTTCGCGCGAGTGGGATATCGCGTTCAAGCGATTCTACGTCATCACGAATGGGGGAATCAGCGGGACCGCAGGTGTCGCGGCCGCACGTATCACCCCGATGGCGTTCGAAGATCTGAGAGAAGCTCCCATGACCGGATGGATCCTCGATGGAGAGGACACCGAACTCGACGACGACACGGGGACGGACAGCGCCTTCAACGGCGGACCCGAGAGCCAGAATGACTGGTATGCATACACCCCTGGAACACACAATCTCTCTCCGAAACCCGACCTCGTCTTCGTGGTGAAAACAGGAGAGGGAAATTTCATCAAGCTCGCCTTCCTCGCGTACTACGACGGAGCCGGAACCCCGGCGTACGTGCAATTGGTGTGGACGCCCATCGCGAGGACCGATATCGATCTACCCGATGGCGGTGTGAGCACACGGCCCGATGGCAGCCTCGGACGGGACGCTGGAATGATGGAACCCATTCCAGAGGATGCTTTGACGGTGGATGGCTCCGCCCGCGATGAATTCGCCTATGTGCGCGTCGGCGAGGGTGTTGTCAGCATCACGGATCCAACCACTTCGACCGATTGGGATCTCGCCTTGGGACGCGCGATCGTACGAACGAACTCAGGAACGAGCGGGGCCGGAGGTGGCGGCGCCGCGTCCGCGGGAATCGTCCCTTATGATTCGGTCGTTTCAGTGGGCGACGTCGATTTCGCGATCGACGCGCTGAGCGAGGACGAGTCCACGAACCCCATCCTCGGCTCTTGGTTCACCTACGACATCGCCACGCACACCGTCACCCCGAAACGAGACATCTGGCTCATTCGCACGGCCACCGGCGGTTATGCGAAGCTCCGCATTTGGTCGTGGAACGATGGCGTGTTTCAGATTTCTCTCGATGCACTCCCGATCCCGGGAGCGGAATAAAGATCCCTCGGATTCTTGTTTTTCGAGGGTTGCACAAACGGTCACTTTCCGTAAAAAGGATGCCATGACGGCGATCATGCCCGACTTCATCCTTTCGCGAGCTGCGACGTTTCCATGCGTCGCAGACTCGCCCGCCTCCTCACACAGTTAGGCGCCCTGCTCTTATTGGCAGTCGCGACGGGCGTCGCGATCAAGCGCGTGCTGCCGACGTATCTGCGCGAGCCGATCGAACATCAGCTCGCGCAGGTAGGATTTCCCGCAGCACACTTCCAAATCGAACGTGTGGGGCTCTCACACCTATGCCTTTCGAATCTCGACCTCGCACCTGACCTTCGCATCGCGCACATCGAAATCAAATTCGGTCGCTGGGGCATCGCGGGCCGAAAGATCGAGACTGTGGTCCTCAAAGATATGCGATGGACGACGAAGCTCGATGAGCCAACGCTCCGAACGAGCTCGCTCGCGCGGCTCCTTCAATGGAGGGATCTCGACGACGGTCGTGAATCGTCGCCCCCATCGATCCATCTCGCAGGTGCGCGAATCGTCATTGAACGTGATGGTGAAGACATTCTCCTCGGAGTCGAGGGGCGCATCTTGCCCGAGGACGCGCGCGCGGAGTTGATGATCGAATCCACGCTCGGACGACATCGCGCTTTGTTCGAACTTCATTCAGGCGCACGACATGAATCGACCGCCCATGTGCGTCTGCGCGACATGGTGGGGGCCTCGGAGGGGGCTCTGAGCGTTCGTTTTTCCGACGAATCCTCGCCACTCCGATGGAAAGTCTCGGCACGGTTTCCTGGAGAATGGATCCCACCAGCGACCTCTTCCCTCCGATGGGGTGGCCTCGTCGAGCTTCGATCCAAGGGCACGATCCGTCCCCTCGGAGAGTCGAGGTTTGCGCTCGAGCGTGTCATGACGAAAGCCACGCTCAGTCACGTTCGAGCGCCCCGCGCCAACCTCTCACTCGAGACCGTTCGTACGGCCCTTTCTGCTGACGGCACACTCGAGCTGCATCATGAGCGCCCCACGTTGACACTCGAGGTCGACCCTGCCTCGAGAATCGACATCGGACGCGCGGCGCTCGACGAATGGCAGGCCGATGATCTCACGCTCAGCCCCGACGTTCGAGTCACGCTGACGAGTGGTGAGTTCAACGTGACACCACGCGCTCCGATCCCACTCGTCGCACGCACATTGAGCGTCGGAAGCGGAAGAGGGGCCCTTCGACTTCACGAACCTGAGATCACCCTCTCGACGGCATCGACGCAACCGATGTGGAGAGTGAATGAAACAAGCAGCCTGCTCACGTTCGAGCTCGAGGGCAAAGCGCCAAGACTCAGCGGCGCCTTGCGAGGTCGAAAGGTGCAAGCACGCGGTCTCCTCGCCGCTGATTTTGGCTCGCCCCATGGAAGCCAACTCGATAGCCGCTTCAGGCTCAGCGCCACGCGCATCATCGAACCGCGAAGCCAAGTCGCACTCGATCATGCCCGAATGAACCTCGATATTCGAGAGAATGCGGGACAAGGCGTCATCGCAACGGGGCGAGTCGACTCTCGAAACCTGTCCTTCGATGATCACCCGCTCGGGCGGGGTCGAGGGAACATACGCATTGCCCATGCCCGCGTTGCCCTCGATTGGATCTCTCCTCGATTTCGAGCGAAGACCGAGATCGGGCTCGAACGCGGAGATGGATCCGCCGACATCGACGTGCCGTGGACTGTCCTCCGAAAAAACGATTCGTTCCATGCCGTGCTCGCGAACAGAACAGGTCTCGAAATCACCGGACACGCCGCGGGTCGCCTTCACATCAATCTACGGAGGCCTCACGCATCGCGCGCAGAGCTCGAGCTTCATGACGCGACCGTCATCCAGACCGCCTACCGTCACCGCGCCACCGGAGTCCGCGCCGTGGTGCGTCTCTCTCATCTCGATCCAGTCGTCAGCGAGGCCGCCGCTCCGATTTCATTTCACGAAGTCGTGCTGGACGACATGCTCACGCTCGGCCGCGGCGTGGCTCACCTTCGCTTCGAACGATCGGGAGAAATCGGAATCGAAGGCGCGACCGCCTCTCTTGGCGGAGGACGTGTCCATGTGGCTCCCCTTCGCTTCCATCCCGATGCCCCCGAGCTTGCGCTGAATCTCACCTTCGAGGGGGTCGACGTCGATCGTTTCATCCGCGCCATATCGGACGGGCGTGCGAGTGGAAGCGGCGAGCTCGATGGCCAATTGGGAGTGCACATCGCATTCGGACAAGCCCCGAAGCTCGTTCTCGGACATGGACGCTTCGCTGCACGAGGGCAAGGTCGCATACGAATCGCTGGAAATCTCGGCACTCCCCGAAGACCCCTCGCGCTCGAACAACTCAGCAGCAGTGAATGGGTTCAAGATCGTGTGATTCATGCGCTCCATGATTTCGAATATTCACGGCTCGTCCTCGATGTCGTGGGCGACGACGATTCGAAGCGCGTGGTGGCTCGCCTTGCCGGGCGGGGCGCACGCACTCCGCAAGAGCTCGATTTGACTTTGAACGTCCATGGCATTCAGCCAGTCGTGGACGAGCTTTTGGACCTCTGGCGAAAAACCAACGCGGGCCCTCCATGAACCGATTCGCAGTTTTGTTTTTGTTGTTCTCCCTCGCCTCTTCGAGCGGCTGCATCACGCATGCGGTCCGAGTCGAACCGATCTCACTCGAACCCGTGCAGGTCACCATGGATGTGAATCTCCACGTCGACGACACGCGCTCGCAGGGCGGCAGTGAGCCCGCGGAATAGGCAGGTGATCACGTAAAATAGATCACGAGAAGCACGCACACCGCCCACGCGCCGATGTTCAGAAGAAACGGGGCATCTTTGAGCATCGCGTCCGTGGGGCTCTCGGCGTTCGATTTCCGACGCACGAGATGCGTGAAGCGCAGCACCCCAAAGAGCGTGAAGAACGCGGTCGGCGCAAGCCATCGCGTTCCGAACGCTTCCATCGTATGAGGGTCCAGCGTGTACACGATGTACGTGATCACCGTGGCCGTGCCCATCACATAGAGCAAGGGCGTCAGCACCCGGAGATCATACGCGCCGAGCACCACACGGGTGGCTGCCATCGTCGTCCCCGTCCGGGCGGCCCGCTCCTCCATCGCCGCGAGCTCGTGCGCACGTTTGCCGAGGCCGAGAAAGCTCGCGCCGAGAAAAATCACGATCAGCAAGTACCAGGAAGGGGGCACCTCGGCCGCAAAAGACCCTCCGAGCACGCGCAGCTCGAAGCCGCCCGCGATGCAGAGCAAATCGACGTACGCGATTTGTTTGAGTTTGAACGAGTACGCGAGATTGAGCACGAGATAGCCGAGCGCAGCGAGCAAGAACTGAACGCCGAGCGCAACTCCCCCCGAAAGCGCGAGCACCGCAAGGATGGCGAGGGCCACTTTGGCTTGGCTTTCGCTCACCGCTCCACTCGCGATGGGCCGCTTTTTCTTGGTGGGATGCTCGCGATCCGCCGCCACATCGACGAGGTCATTCAGCATGTAGACGGTGCCCGCCAAAAGGCAGAACACCAAAAAGGCCGCCCCTGCACGCCAGGCTGCGCGCAGGTCGAAAAGCTCGCGCGCAAAGACGAGAGGAGCAAGAACAACGAGGTTTTTCACCCATTGGTGTGGCCTCATCGTGCGGAGCAAACCGGTAAGCATGGAGCCAGGAACCTCTAGCACGATTTAAGAAAGGAACATTCGAAGAGGGTCGCTTGTCCGATGGACACCCCCTCGTAGAAACCTTTACTAATTTCCGGTTCCAAGTACACCCCATGGGTTTGCCCGCTTTCGTGTCGCTCGTCTGACCAGGAGAAATCCTTGCTCGCTCAGAAGAAGCTCCCCTTCCGCTCCGCCGCTGTCCTCACGTCGCTCGTGCTGACGCTCTCCTTTTTCGCCACGACGCTCCAAGCTCGAGCACAAAGCCGCGGAAGGGCGGCTGTCCGCTCGGCCGCGCGTGACGCAGCGCCATATCAGGCGCGCCTGCGCTCGCTCGAAGCCGAGATTGTGCGGGCCGGACGTTCCCCGCGCGCGATGATCCCGCTCCTCGAATTGTGGAGGATGTGGAACGACGTGCCGCCCGCCCTCACGATCGATGCACTCGGGCGCATCGCGCGCTCGGGTCGGCTGTCGATCCCCGTTCGTCAGTACGCTGCGCAACTGCTCGCGCGAGCGCACACCCGGGTGGGAGATCCTGCCGCTTCCGAGCGGGCTTTCGATGAGCTTGGGTATATCGATGCGTGGCGCGTCGTGGGCCCCTTCGACAACGAGGGCAAAGCCGGCTTCGACCGCACATTCGAACCGGAAGCAGAGCGCATGCAAGCGTCGGCTCCTGGTGCACGCTTCGAAGGACGCGAACGGTCCGTCGCATGGCGCACGTTCCCCGATATTTCGCAATACGGTTACATCTCGTTCGATGCCGTCTTCCGACCGGATACGAATGTCTGCGCATACGCCGAAACATTCGTCACGAGCGATCGAGCACAACCGCTCACCCTCTGGCTCGGCGGCGGCGGCGCGATCGCCGCGTGGTGGAACGGCGAAGAGGTGCTGCGCGATCCCTCGTATCGTCAGCCCGATCCCGACCGCTCCGTCGCGATGGTCGGCGCACATCAAGGCCTGAACCGACTCCTCGTCAAGGCGTGCGTCACGCAGACGACGTGGGGCTTCTTCGCGCGTCTCGGTGACGTGAATGGCGCACCCGCCACGGGGCTAGGGTATTCGAGCGAAGGCGACGCCACACAGGTCCGCGGAGGCAGCGGAATCCCTCGTTTGCCGGAAGCTCCGAGCGCGCCTCTTTCGGCACTCGGAAGCCCCGCACGGAGCGAACCCCCAAGCGCCGAGGCCATCTTCGATCTCGCGCGATATTTGGCCTATACGGGCAGCGATGATCCCTCCGAAATGCGCGCAAAGCAGCTCGCGGCGCGCGCGGTCGAACTCGCCCCGACGCCCGCGCGCTTGATCTTCGCAGCCCAGCTCGCCACTTCGCGAGGCGACGCGATGGGCTTCATCGATCGCGCCTCACAGCTCGCCCCCGCAGATCCTCGCGTCCTCTTGGCGCGAGCGCGCCTCGTCAGCCGAGGGCCATCGCCTGAAGATGCGCTCCCCATCCTCGATCGGATCCCAGAAGGGACGACCGAATGGATGGATGGCGTCGGTCTGCGCGCCGAGCTTCTCGTTTCGCTCGGCATGCCCGAGTCGGCTCGCACCTTGATCGAGCGCGCCGCGGGATTGGCCGAAGGGACACCACGTTGGCTCGCCCATCGGATCTCAGCCGCGAGCGCCACCGAACGAAACGAACTGGCGTATCGATTGCGACGTGAGCTGACCGAGATTCGCTATGATGATCTCGGCAACCGTCGCGCATTGATTTCCGATGCGCTCGCGCGCGCCGATCGAGACGAGGTCCTTCGTCATCTCGATATCTATCGACGCCTCGGGCGCGACTCGACGGCCACCTATCTCACGACGGCCGAAATCTTCGACGCGCTCGGTGATGAAGCGGAGATGCTCGGCGCGTATCGCGCGGCGATCGATCTCGCGCCCGAAGACGCCTCCACGCAAGTCGCGTATGGACGCGCCTTGCTGCGCGCTGGCAGTGACGATGCGGGGGCGCAGGTGCTGCGCGATGCGCTCGCGCTTCGCCCTCAAGATGCCGCGACGCGTGAGCTCCTCGAGTCGATCGCCCCTCAAGAAGCGCGCAGCGATGAAGCTTTTGCTGCGAGCGATCGTGAGATCTTGTCGAGGGTCTGCGAAGAATCGGGGTATCCAGCGCGGATTTTGCAAAATTTGACGGTGAATACCGTGTACGAGAGCGGCCTCGGCTCGAGCTTCAGGCAGCTCGCCGTGCAGATCGCCGACGACGATGGCGCGCGCGATTGGCGAACGTTTCCGATTCAATTCGACCCAGCCGCGCAGCGGGTGACGATCCGCTCCGCGCGGGTGTATCGAGGCGGTCAACGACTGGAGGCCATGCAGACCTTCGAGCAGCAGCTCGGCGAGCCGTGGTACCGCATTTGGTATGACACACGCGCGCTCGTCGTCGTGTTCCCCTCGCTCCAGCCGAACGATGTGGTCGAGCTTCGATGGCGCGTGGACGACGTGGCCGAACGCAATCAGTTCGATGACTATTACGGTGATCTCAATTACCTGGCGGGTCCTGTGCCGAACGCGCACGTCGAATACGTGCTGATTTCACCACAAGCGCGCTCGTTTTATTTCAACGAACCTCGAATGCGCGGCCTCACCCACGACACACGAACCGAGAATGGGCAAAGGATCGATCACTTCGTCGCCGAAGACGTCCCTGCGATCCAATCCGAAGACAACATGCCCGGCATGACCGAGGTCGCGCCTTATCTCCACGTCTCGACCTACCGAGACTGGGAATCGGTGGGGCGCTGGTATTGGGGTCTCATCCGAGATCAACTGTATGCCGATGAACCTCTGCGCCGGGTCGTCGCCGATTTGGTGCGCAACGCCCCGGATACTCGCACGAAGGTCGAGCGCATCTACGAATGGGTGATCCGCAACACCCGCTATGTCGGCCTCGAGTTCGGCATTCATGGGTTCTTGCCTTATCGCGTACCGCAGATCGTCGAGCGCGGATTCGGCGACTGCAAAGACAAAGCTTCGCTCATTTACACCATGCTGCGAGAGGCCGGCATCGAAGCGCGCATCGTGCTCGTTCGCACCCGACGCAACGGGGCGATCACCGATCTTCCAGCGTCGCTCGCGGTCTTCGATCACGCCATCGCGTACGTCCCCGAGCTCGATCTCTTCCTCGATGGCACCGCCGAACACAGCGGAACGACCGAGTTCCCGCAGATGGATCAGGGCGTCACGGTGCTCGTGGTCGGCCCGGAGACCGCGGAGCTCCGTCGAACGCCGGTCACCCCTGCTGCGAACAATCAACGGGCGCGCGTCATCGCGGTGGATCTCGAGCGCGATGGGAGTGGACGCATCGAGGTGACCGAGACGATTCGCGGATACGAAGCGCCGCAATACCGTGTGACCTACCAAGCGGAGGGCACCCGTCACGAGCGATTCGAGCGCGCGTTGCGCAACTTGTTCCCTGGTGTCGAGCTCCGTGAGCAGCGGTTCTCGGGGCTGACTCGATACGAAGACCCGATTCGCATCGAGTACCGCGCCGATGTGCCCCAGCTCGCCGTGCCCGACGCCGACGGACTCCGAATTGCCGCCACGGTGCTCGATGATTTGACGCGCCTCTTGGCGCGATCGGAGCGACGCAGGCACCCGCTCGATCTCCACGGCACGACGTCCTACGTCGAAGAGCGCCGCATTCGACTTCCAGCGAACATGCGCGTTCTGCATTTGCCGTCCGGCGGAGAGGCGAACTCGGAGTACGGCCAGCTCTCACTCCACATCGAACAACACGAGGGGGAGATCGTCGCGCGCACCGAGCTCAACGTGCTGCGCGATCGGATTCCTGTCGAGGAATACGAGGCATTTCGAAGATGGGTAGAGCAAGCGGATCTTCTCCTGCGGCAGCGAATCGCGATCGGAGCACGTCGATGAACTCCTCCTTCCGAAAGGCGAGCGCCATCGCGGTCGCGATCACCGCCCTTGCGCTGACGGGTTGCGGCGCTGTCTCGACCCTCCCCGAGGGCGCCGGCATCGAAGAGATCCGCCGCCGTGCGGCAGAGCGTCCGAATGATCCCGACGCACAAGCGCTCTGGGCCGAGGCGGAGCTCTTCATGAGCGGCGGAGACGCTGCGCGTACAGAGATCGCGATCTCGAGCGCGATGGCGCTCGCACCAGAAAATCCACGCATCTCGTTTCTTCACGCGATGGAGCGCCAACATCACGGCGAACTCGACGCCGCGCTCGACGCGCATCTGCAAACGATCACGCTCGCCGCACGTTCACGCGACGAGCTCGCTCCCGCCCTCGCCGAGGTCTCGATCGCGCTCGTCGTCGAGCTCGATGATTCGGTGACTCGCTATCGCGAGCGCGTGAGCGAAGTGTTCGCGCCGCTCCACGCCGAGCCTGGAAATATCGGGCCGCAAGCGCGCCATGCGATCGGACTCCTCTTGACGGATCTCGCCTACCGCCGCGGCGACATTCAAGCGGTGCGGGCACTTCAGAGCGCGCAGGGCTGTCCTTCCGTGTGGCGGGTCGCGGGGCCCTTCGGACCGCGGCAGCTCCTTGGATTCGATCGAGAGTTCGCTCCCGAGACGGCAGGCCCGCTCGATGAAAGTTACGATCTCGGTCCCGGGCGCGGCACACGCGCGACGCGCGAGCTCGAGCCGCGCGGCTGCATGCTCCATCTCGGCAACGGTCCGACCCCAGGGCCCGGCGCGACCTATGCCGAAACCGACATCTCCGTGCCTCGAGCAGGCGAATATGTACTCCGGCTCGAGAGCCCCAACTCGGTCGAAGTGTTCGTCGACGATCGAAGCATCGCGCGGATCGATCGTCGTGTCGCGCCGGTGGGGCGGACGAGTTTTCATCCGATTCATCTCGACGAAGGCTCCCATCGTGTGATGGTCAAGACCGTCACGCGCCATCCCAACCCTATCCTCTTGCTCTCGCTCGTCCGTCAGGACGATCTCGCTGGCAACACATGGTCGGACGTGGAACCGGGGATCGGTCGGCCGCTCGAGATCGCACTTCGCGCATCGCGCGCCATTGCCCGTGCAGATTACGTTCACGCGCGAGAAACGCTGACGCCCTTCTTGCATGATCCCGAGGCCACGAGCGCGATGTTGATGCTCGGGAGTGTCGTCGCGCTCTCGGATCCTCTGATGGGGCAGCAAGTCGCCGCAGACGAAGCAAGGCGGCTCTTGATGCTCGCTGCAGAACGAGACGAACGTGCATGGTTTCCGCGTCTTCAACTCGCCAATCTCGAGCCCGACGAGACGACACGCGTTCGCTTGTTGCGGAGCAGCCTGGAGCGCTGGCCTCACCTGGTCATCCTCCCGCTGACGCTCATCGATGTGCTCGAAGCGCGCGGCTGGGACGCGCAAGTCGATGCTGCGATCGAGATCGCACAGCGCATGGTGCCCGATGCCTGTCGCCCCAAGCGTGCCGCGCTCAACTCCGTGCTCCGTCGTGGGCGCGCGAACGAAGTTGGTGCGCTCGCGGACGAGCTCGTTCGTTGCGATGCGCGCAGCGACGCACGAATGCTCCATGCCGTCCGGCAACGTCGTTTCGAGGATGCCCATGCCGAGATCACACGCATCGCAGCGCTCGAGCCGCGTTCGAGTCGCTTCCAAACAGCCGACGCGGAGCTCACCCTCGCTCGCAACCGCGGGGACGACGCGAGCATCGAGCGACTCTTGACCGAACTGTCAGAGCTCGCACCAACCTCCGACAGCGTCGTCTTGATGCGGATCGACCGGTTGTTCTCCGAAGGCCATGCGCAAGAAGCTCGCTCATTTTTGGAGACGGCACTTCAAACCGAACCTGGTTCGATGAGCGGTCTACGACGGGTCCTGCACGCCGCGTTCGGAGTGCGACCGATCGAGAGCTTTCGCCAAGACGGCGCGCGTGTGATCCGTGAATTCGAAGCCTCGGGACGTCAGTACGATGCGCCCAAAGTGCTCGTTCTCGACTATACGGTCGTCCATGTCTTCGAGGACGGATCGTCGCTCGAGCTCACGCACAACATCATCCGCGTGCAAAGCGAAGAAGCGGTCGACGATGAAGGCGAGTTCAGTCTACCTGGCGACGCTCAGCTGCTCACGCTTCACACCATCAAGAGCGATGGTCGTCGCCTCGAGCCCGATGAGATCGAAGGGAAAGACACGCTCTCGCTCCCCAACCTCGCGGTCGGTGATTACGTCGAATTCGAATATTTGCGCGCCGAACCAGCTCCCGCAGGCTTTCCACATGGAGCGCTGGGCGATCGCTTCTATTTCCAGAGCTTCGAAGTTCCTTTCGATCGCAGTGAACTCACGGTGAGCCTGCCCGAGTCGGTGCGTCCCATCATCGAACGACGCGGTCCGGCTCCCGAGCTCGAAGAGAGCGTCGAGAACGGTCGCCGGGTGCTGCGCTTCCGTGTGCGCGAGAGTCGACCGCGCGTGATGGAGCCGAGCTCGGTCTCCTCGCGCGAGTTCTTGCCTTCGGTGTTCTGGGGATACAACGCGCCATGGGAGTCGTACGTCGAGAGCCTTCGCGATGTGTTGGCAGACCGTGAAATCCGAGACCCGGCCCACGCACGCTTGGTGCGTGAGATCATCGGAAATGACGGTCATGCCAGCGTCGAACAGCGCGCCCGTCGCATCTACCAATGGGTGATCGCGAACATCGACGACGCGAATGATCCCTTCGGTCAAGCCGCGACGATGGTGCACGGCCGCACCGGCAATCGCGCTCGGGTGCTGCTCTACTTGCTGCACCTCGCGGGTGTGGAAGCCGAGCTCGCATTGGCGCGTAGTTTCGCGACGGACCCCACGCCTTCCGAGCTCGCCGACGATCAAACCTACGCGTTCCTTCTCGTGAGAATGCAGGGCTCCGACGGACCGATTTGGCTTTGGCCGGGCGCGCGAGGCACGCCCTTTGGCTTCTTACCGGTCGAGCCCGTGATTCGTGGTCAAACGGCGCTCATCTTGAATGAGCGCGCCGAGCTCGCGACTGTGAGTGATCCTGGGATCGACACCGATCTCGCCACGGTGGTCGCCGACATCCACGTCGATCCCGAAGGAGGCGCGCACATCGAAGTGAACGAGACCTTCCGCGGCGCGAGCGCCGTCGCTTGGCGTCATCAACTCGAAGGCATCCCCGCGGCACACCTCGAAGATGTCTTCGAACGTCAATACGTCGCGCGCATCGCCGCCGGTGCACGCATGAGCGTGCTCCGCATCACGGGCCGTGAGAACGCAGAAGAGCCTCTCGTCCTTCACTATGAGTTCGATGTCTCGAGGCTCGGACGCATGGCTGAGAACGCGCATCTCGTGCCGCAGCTCTATTCGATTGGCCTCTCGACCAGCTATGCCGCCCTCGCCCGCCGCACGACGACGCAAGTCTTGAGCGGCGGCGCGCGCGACGTGATCTTGCGAGTGCATTTGCCCGAGGGCGCGAACACACCGAACCTTCCCGAAGCGCGCGAGCTCCGTGGCCCCCACGGCGCCACCGCCGACTGGCGCGCGAGCAAGACGGGCAACGTCGTCACACTCGAACGAAGCGTTCGTCTCCCCCGAGCTCGCATCGAGCCCGAGGAGTATCCCGAGTTCGCCCGCTTCGCTCGCACCTACGACGAAGCCGAACGCTTCGAGCTCCGCGTCGAACCACGATGAGCCATTCGTCTCCGTGGGTCGCACGATGGGGCCCCTCCAAGCCCCTGGCCGAAGACGGGTAAACTGGGGTATCGTCGGATCGTGTCAGCTCGACGTTCGATATCTGCCGACATTGTACAGGTACTCGATCACCTGTATGCGGCCGTGCTCGAACCGTCGCAGTGGCTCGATGCATTGGAGAGTCTCTCGAAACTTCTCGACGCACGTGCCGCGGGGATTCGCATCGAGACTGTCGACGTCGGCGTGGACCAACTTTGGTTTGGATTGAACACATCGTTCAACGAATCGTATGTCGACTATTACTGGCAGTACGATCCATGGGTCGAGCCTGGGCGCCTCGCGGCGGTAGGGCATGTCGCGCATGGAGACAGGCTCGTACCGCGGAGGCTCGTGGAGGTGAGTCCCTTTCACGCAGAGCTGTCTCTACCCAATGGATTCGACGACGTGGTGGGTGCGGTACTGGAGCGAAGCTCCGCTCGAATGGTCACGCTTGGCGCAATGAAGGGCGCTGGACGCAAACGTTTCGGAGACGACGCCTCACAGCTCATGAGCCGTGTGCTTCCGCATTTTCAACGAGCTCTCACGCTCACGAATCAACTCGCGAACCAGCGCGTCCTCGGCGCACCGCAGTCCTCCGTGACCGAAACACTCCGTACTGACTACCATCTGACGCCCGCGGAGATTCGTGTCGCCTTCTGCATCGCGGCTGGGCTGTGCCCCAAAGAGGTGGCCATGCATCATGGAGTCTCGTGGAATACCGTACGAGCGCAGTTGCGTACCATCTATGCGAAGACGGAGACAGGAAGTCAGCGTGCGCTCGCATCTCTGATTACACGAATGGAGGTGACCGCCTCACGCTCTGCAAGTCTCTCCAACATTCTGGCTTGAAAGAACCAGGATCGCGTAGAGCGCGGTCCTGGTCAGATATTCCATCATCTGATCAACGAGAGCGCCGATGCGCCCCGCGATCAAGGCGGGACGAGCAAGACGCCCCCCTGACCTGAAACTTACGGCCACGGTCCATGAACAGGGCTGTTTGTCAGGCTGAAG
>CAYZTA010000050.1:0-40771 GCA_964481145.1 uncultured Sandaracinus sp. | reverse complement strand
CAAGCCCTCGGTTTACACCGGATTTCGTGAGGGCTCAGGATCGGATCCGCCCTGCTTGATATGTCTCGACAAGCTTCCAAAACATGTCGCAGAGAAATACGAAGTCTGGTGTGCGATCGTTCGCGCCTCGGGTCCACAAGGGCTCCGCACAATCAAATCATTTCACGACGAGAAGCTCAGCGGCAACTTGGCGGGGCTACGCTCATCGCGACTCAATCAGCAATGGCGAGTGATCTACCGAGTCGAGGCTTCGATTGTCACTGCGTTCGTGGAGAAAATTTCTCCGCACGATTACAGGCCCTAAGGAGATCCGATGGCACATCACAAAAAAAATCGCACGGATGATGTTCCCGCCCGCGCGCGTGTGCAGCTTTCCCCGAGCGATGCGGTTCGCGTGACCCGTGAACTGCAGGAGATGTCGCAGGTCGACCTCGCGAACGCGAGTGGAATCTCGCAGCCCACCATCTCCAGTATCGAGAGCGGGCGAGTGTCGCTCGGAGCAGAGCGTGCAGAGAAACTTGCACGAGCGCTCCGCGTTCACCCTGCGGTCCTGCTCTGGCCGCAATGGGATGTGTCGGCATCTGCGTAGTGCGATCGACACGAGTCACGTCTACGAAGGTCCGCGCTTGCGAAGGATTCGACCGGGCATCTCGGACCTTGAGTATCGAGGGATCTCACGACCCGCGAATGCCCATTGTTGCCGAGTCAACGTCCACACCATCGCGATCCTCTCGTCGGTCGTCGATGACTCGCGCGGATCGGTGAGCTCCTCATCGAGGAGCGCAACCTTCCGGATCGGCCATCCGGCTCGCGCCCTTCGTCGTTCATCGAAGCTCGACACAAGCCAAGTCTAGCTCCTGCGTCCTCGCAAATCACGATAGCCGTTGCGGGGCTTACTACGCGCTGTTTCGACTCCTGGGGACCGCGATCTGCAAGGCGGCTTCGACTTGTCCGCGAGAAACGGTCGGAAAGTCCTCCAGGAAGTCGTCGATGCGGTCACCCGCCTGGAGGTAATCCACAAGAACCGATACGGGAACGCGCGTTCCAGAGAAGCACACGGCACCGCCGAGGATGTCGGGGTCGCTCGTCACGGGGCTCAAGAATTCAGGCATGATCCACCCTGTTTCGTAAGTATTTTTAGCATCAAATCGGGCTTTGACGAGCGCTTCGAGAGCGACGCTCTCACCACACGCCATTCACTCTTCAGGTCGATCTCGCGAACGCGAGTGGAATCTCGCAGCCCACCATCTCCGGTATCGAGAGCGGTGCAGAGCGTGCAGAGAAGCTTGCACGAGCGCTCCTGCGGTTCTGCTCTGGCCGCAATGGGCTGCAGCGGTCTGCTTCGGATCGAGCAAGACCTTCGGATCGAGCAAGACGAGGGTGCAGAGGCACGTCGTTACTCGGTTGCCCTTCGTCGCTGCAGCGCCTTCTTGAGGCGGGCATTCGGGCGAAACGGAGCGTCCAATGCTTTCAGAAACCGACGGCTCTCGGCTTCGGAGAGCGAGACATCGCGCGCCGTCGCGACGACTTCGGCCGCCTCGCGAAGTACGGCTTCACGCACCTTGTCCTTCTCGTCGAGCCGGAGGTCGAATCGTGCTGCGGCGGTCATTGATGGTTCGAGAATCGCCATCACAATTGGTAATCTGCTCATGATGGGCCGGGTGAAGGCAGGTACACGAACCGGCCCATGACGCGCGCGGGCGCGGCGGTGCGGTTGATCAATCTACCCCCGAAGATCTGTCCAAAGCGCGGATAGGCGACGAGCACCGAGTTCGGGCCCGCAACCGAGATTCCGATCCCGGGCGTGGTGATGCCCTCGGCAAAGATCACGCGCGTAGATTCTGCGCCGATCGGGGTCAATCGCTGCAGCACCAGCTGTCGGGTCGAAGCCAGGTCACGCTGCGCGTAGGCGAACACCACACCTGCATCATCGAAGGTGACCGAGAGATCGTATACGGAGCCTGTTTCGAGCGCGAGCTCACGAACTGGTTCGAGTAGATGCGCATTGCGGTCCAGCAAGACACCGAAGATTCGCTGCTCTTGCGTAAGCGCATTGTGAACGGCCCAGGCGAGATATGCGCGATCACCGGAGGAGGCCAGCACGAGCTCCGAATCGTTAAATAGACCTACATCCAAGAGCGGCAGTGCGATCGGATCGGAAACAGTCCCTTCGTGGACGATCACCGCGAAAAACCCACGATCTTCTTGAGGACCTGCATGCACGGTACGCATGATCAATGCGTCTTGGTCGACGGATGTCATCAAAGCCCTGTTCCATCCTCGGCCAAGTGTGATCGGCGCGTGCACCGCGGACCCATCGGGATGAAGCTCGGCAAGGAAAAGCTCTTTGGAGAGGATTGCTTCGTCACTCTCTACCGTGACGTAATAGCTCCCACGGGCCCAGCTGATCATGGGCGTCACGAGTCTTTGTGACGTCGGTACCAAGGTCTCTATTGGCTCTTCAAGCATTCCATCCGCACGAAAGCGTCGTGCAACGATCGAAACCGTGGCGGTCGCCGCGAGCGTGGCGATCGAGGAGATGGAGGCGCTCGCACCCTCTCGTGAACCGGAGCCAGTACGCGATGCCGAGCCACAGGTCATCGTTCGCGTGGTGGAGCGCGATCCCGAGAGGCCTCCTGTGCTTGCGCCTCCTGTCGCGGAGCCAGAGGCCGATCCCGTGATCGCGCGCTTGTCGGTATCCGCGGCGATCGGAGTTGGCCCTGGGCCCGCGCCTTATGCCGATTTTTCCCTTGGTGGTGGCGTCCGTTACCGAGACTTGGGCGTGCTCCTCTCGATCCATTATGGCGATGCATTCGTGGGCAGCCTCGTGGACCGCGGGGCTTCGCTCCGTATGCGGCTCGTTCGCGGGCGGCTCGCGGGATGTTGGATGCCTTCCCCTCTTTTACTCTGCGCAGCGACGTCCGTGGGAATGCTGGAGGGCGAGCCCAGCAACGTATTCGAGGCGCGCGCCGGGCGCGCGCTCGTGGGCACTGCGGGTGCGTTGATCGGCGTATTCTCGATGCTCGATCCGCACTTCGGGCTGGATGTGCACGCGGAGCTGGCAGCATTTCTTCCCGAAGTCTCGTTTTACATCGGGAGCGGGGATGTGATCTGGACGACGGTTCCATTTTTAGCGCAGCTCCATGTGAGCTTTATCATCGAGACGTGATGGCTCACGCGCGCAGCGCACAACAGAGCTCTGGGTTCGCATGGATGAGTCGTTCGAGCAGGTCTTCTTACGAGAGCACGCCTATGTGTATAGGACGTTGCTGCGCCTCGGGGTTCCCCACCGAGATGTCGAGGACGCGATGCAGGAGGTCTTCATGGCGGTGCATGGCAAATGGGCAAGCCTCGATCGCGATCTTCCCGCGCGCCCATGGCTCTTTGCGTTCGCCCATCGACATGCAGCCAACTATCGCCGGCTCCGACGTCATCAACGCGACTGGAGCGCCGAGCCCGATCGCTTTGCGTCTCCGGACGATCCCGAGAGCGCGGCGCAAGCAGAGCAGGAGCGCGCGCTCGTGCTGGAGGCGCTCGAGGCGCTCCCCGATGAGCGGCGCGCTGTCTTTGTCGCGTGCGAGCTCGATGGGCTCTTGGCGGTCGAGGTCGCGAGCGCGCTCGAGATTCCGGTGGGGACCGTTCATTCGCGCCTGCGCACGGCGCGCGCCGAGTTTACGCTCGCAGCGAGGCGGATCATGGCGCAGGCAGGAGTGGGGCAATGAGCGAAGAATTCGACGAGTTGCCGCCTGATGTGCGTGCCTTCCTCGAGCCCGAGCGTTCGATCGTGGAGCCTCCCTCCGCGAGCCTCGCGCGGATGCACGCTCGGCTTCGAGATGCGATCGATGCGCCCGTTTCGATTCCTTCGAGGGGCACAGGAGGTGTTCGCGCGAGGGATGTCGCCACGCTCGGCGCGGGGGTGCTCATCGGCGTGGTTTTGGGAATCGTAGGAACGCTCCTATGGCGACCTCCACCGGTGATGCAGCCTCTGCCTGTGAATAGGGCAGAGCTTGTGAGCGCGCCTTTGCCCGTGGGTGTCGTGGGTGTGGACGCGCGTATGGAGTCCGAGCTCTCGCCTCTAGCGGATGACAATGAGCATGAAGCCGCGCGCGAACGCGCTCGTCCGAGGCCGCGCGAGACGCGGTCCAACTCTCATGCCTTCGAGAGGCAGATGCTCGATGCGGCTCGATCGGCGATCACTCGAGGTCATCCTGCCGAAGGGCTGACGGTGCTCGAACGGCATCGGCACGAGCATCCGCAAGGCGTGTTGTCGGAGGAGCGTGATGCGCTGCGCGTGCGCGCGCTCCTCGAGCTCGATCGCATCGATGCCGCGGAGCGCGAGGCCGAGCGCTTCTTCGAGGTGTACCCCGAGAGTCTATTCCGCTCTGGTTTGACGGTTCGGCTCGAAAGGGCTCGAGGTCGTTGACACGACACACGTGCCAAGTGGCCTTCAGTCGCGGGTGCGCTTCTTGAGCTCTGCTTCGAGCTCGCGCAGCCGCTGCTCGGCTCTTTCGGCACGCTGTCGTTCTTGTTCAGCCCGCTGTCGTTCTTGCTCCGCCCGCAGCCGCTCTTGATCGGCGCGTTCGCGTCCGGTGGGCAAGACCGTTCCATCCTGATGGATCCACCGTAGGAAAGGCCCTGGGAGATGATCTTGCGACAGATCACGCAAACCGAGCCGAAGTCCGAGCTGACGCACAGGCAAATCGCCATTCTCGAGCGGCATCATCGGTTCGTAGGCATGTGCCAGATGATTGAGCGCATAGCCTTCGATCTGCTGCTTTGCGGGATCATAGAGGTAGTACTCGGGCGTCCTCCAGATGCGCGCATAGAGATCCATCTTGACCCCGCGATCGATGTGCTCTGTCGTCGGTGAGATGATTTCGATGATGATGTCGGGCAGCTTTCCGCCTTCTTCCCACGCCACCCACGACTTTCGCTCACGTCTTTCGGTGCCGAGCACCACGAACAAGTCGGGCCCGCGATAGCGCGTGGTGCCTTTGATTTGGGCTTCGCGCGCTTGTGGCTCCGAGTAGTAAACGAACATGTCGCCATGGACGAAATAGTCGTATCGATCTCGCCAAGCATCGGAGAGCGACTCGATCAAGAGGGTCATCTGCCGAAAATGGCGCTCGGTCTCCAAGGGCTCCCCGTCGCTGCACGGGAGCTCGTCCCCTCGGGGAGGCGGGTTCGGAATGTGATAGTCCTCGATCCGCATGATCCCAAGTTTGCCATAAAGCCCGTGCATCGTCGTCCCGCCTTCGCCGCGCTCGTGCCGGTCCTTGTCATTACGAATCCCTGTGAAATCGACGGCTCAGGTGACGGAATGGCGGGCGGAAGGGTGGCGGCCGCCACCCCCCACCTTGCGCGCTCACACGTTCAAAACGGGACGCGCACGCCTGCTTGGGCGATCACACCATTGCCGAAGCGACTCGTTTGAAACCACGAATCGAAGCTGAACCAAACCTCGCCTTCATTGGCAAAAGACAAGAACGTCTGGTCGAGGAAGCTCATCGCCACGCGCGCGTGCACGCCCACCAAATGACTCTCGAACGCTTCCATCTTCGGATCGTTGGTCACGAATGGATCGTCTGAGTTGTATTGGTCGGGCATGCGCGCGAAAAAGGAGCGCGTCTGTTGATAGTAGCGATATCGAAATCGCAATGTGATCGCGTCTCCGAGCTCTTGGTAGATCCGCCCTTCGGGCGTGATCGCGGCCACATCCCATCCGTCGAGATAGAATCGGTAAAGCACGTGAAATGCTGTGCGCGTCTCGGGGACAAAGAGCGCGACCCGTCCGTAGGCCGAGTGTCTCGTTCGCTCATCGGGATGTCCCTCGGGTCTCAAGATGCCGTTGATCATCACTCCGCGATACGGGTTCTGAAGAAAGCCCCAGTTATGGACGAGGTCATACCCCGCGCTCGCGATGAGCGTCGGCGTCAAGATTTGACTGAGTGAGAGACCGACAGTGACACCTTCGAGCTCACCCACGCGCCCGCGGTCCGAGAGGTCGCGTCCATCGTCGCCCACACGAGGCTGACCACCGCGAATCACCGCGCCGACGTTGTCGTGGATATAAGTCAGCGATGCACCCAAAAGCGTGCAGCGCTGCGCGAGTGAGAGCATCCCCGCGAGCGTGACGCTACTCGCGAGATAATCCGGCTCATGACTCACGCGTGTCGAGAGATCGAGCCTCAGCTGCGCATCATCGAAATCGAGCTCGCGCCCCACGCCCACCGACACCTGATGCCGCGTTTCAGTGAAGCGAATGTCTTCGACGACACCCGCCGCGATGCTCGCGCTCGTGATCGAATCGACGAGATATTCGGCATGAATATCGGTGCCGTCGGGAGACGAGAGCTCGATCCGAAGCTCAGGAGCAACGACGCGAGTCGAGGTCTCCCAATAATAATTGCCTTGAACTGCGACGGCGCCGGTCCACGTGCCCGTGGTCTCGTCGGCGCGAGCATCATGCGCAACGCATAGGCTCACGAGCAGCGCAGTGAGCATGCTCGCGGTTCGCCCACGCGAGCTCAGTTGCATCCGCAGCCGCCGCCGGTGCTGCCGTGCCCACCCGTCGCGCCTTCTCGTGAATCGTGGACGTGTGCACGAAATGCGGTCTCGCTGTCTTCACGTCCGAAATCCATCGCCGCCCGACTCAGATATTCGCGCTGATAGGGGGCAACGGTGGCGCAACCACCCATCACGAAGGCCGCGATGACGCTCATTCGAACCAAAAAAGAAGGGCCCATCGAGGCGCAAGCCTAGCGAAGCCCTTGGATACGCTCAAGGGCCACGCCAATGACGACCTCGCATCGAAGTCCACTGGTACCTTCGGGAGGCCCTGATCGATGCGTCCGTCGTGCTCTGTGCGCGGGCGAAGAAGCATGTGATCGCCACCTCGGATCCGATGGATCTCAAACGCTTGGATCCGTCGGTGTCTCTCCTCATCGTGTGAATCGTTCACGAGCGTCGCCGTGCGCCGCTTCGAGGATGTGCGCTCTTTCGCGTCGTGCCGGGCGATGATTTCGCCTCACCCGTGCTGCCAGCGTTGCTCTCGAGCAACTTGATGCGATCGCGGAGCTCCTTTGCACGCTCGAAGTCGAGCTGCTCTGCGGCCAAGAGCATCTCGCTGCGGAGCTCGTCGATGCGCTCGGGGAGGCTCCTCGTTTCATCGTCGGCGATGGCTGGACCTCGCGGCACTGCGATCCAATCTCCGCGCCCGCTCGACGGATCCAAATCGAGCACCGCGCGCTTGGTCGTCTCGGGGGTGATGCCGTGCTCGGTGTTGTACACGCTCTGAAGCTCGCGCCTTCGATTCGTCTCCGCGATGGCGTAGCGCATCGCATCCGTCTCGCGATCGGCATACATGATGACGCGACCATTCACGTTTCGCGAAGCGCGACCGATCGTCTGAATGAGCGATCTCGGCGAACGCAAAAAACCCTCTTTGTCCGCGTCGAGGATGCCCACGAGCGACACCTCCGGAAGATCGAGCCCTTCGCGCAGCAAGTTGATGCCCACGAGCACATCGAACTCACCGCGGCGCAGATCGCGCAAAATCTCGACGCGCTCCAACGTGTCGATGTCGCTGTGCAGATAACGCACGCGCACGCCGAGCTCGGTGTAGTACTCGGTCAAATCCTCCGCCATCCGCTTGGTCAACGTCGTGATGAGGACTCGCTCGTTCTTCTTCACGCGCTCGCGAATCTCGGCGAGCAGATCGTCCACTTGGTTCGCCACCGGACGCACTTCGATGATGGGATCCAAAAGACCCGTCGGGCGGATGATCTGCTCGACGACTTCACCTTGTGTCTGCTCGAGCTCCCACTCGCCGGGCGTCGCGCTCACGAAGATCGTGTCATGTGCGCGCTCCCAAAACTCCTCGGCGCGGAGCGGTCGATTGTCGAGCGCGCTCGGCAGCCGAAACCCGTGATCGACCAAGACCTCTTTTCGCGCGCGATCACCACGAAACATCGCTGCGATCTGCGGCACGGTTTGGTGCGATTCATCGAGGACGAGCAGAAAATCCTCGGGGAAATAGTCGATCAACACAGGAGGGGGCTGATCTTTGATGCGCCCGCTCAAATGGCGTGAGTAGTTCTCGATGCCGTGACAGAACCCGGTCTGCTCCATCATCTCGAGATCGTAGAGCGTGCGCTGTTCGAGCCTTTGCTTCTCGACGAGCTTCATCTCGTTCGAGAGCAACTCGAGCCGCTCGCGCAGCTCGACCTTGATCCCCTCCACCGCGTGGCGCCTTTGTTCTTCGGGTGTGACGTAGTGCGAAGCCGGAAAGATCGCATAACCATTCACTTCGCGAAGGGGCTTTCCGCGCAGGGGATCCATCTCCTTGATGGAATCGACCTCATCTCCCCAAAACTCGATGCGGATCGCGCGGTCTTCCTCGCTGACCGGGAAGATCTCGACGACATCTCCGCGCACTCGGAACACACCTCGATGAAAGTCGACGTCGTTGCGCTCGTATTGCACGTCGACGAGCCGCCTGAGGAGTTCGTCGCGCCGAATCGTTTGGCCCTTCTCGACACGGATCATCATCTCGACATAGGAATCTCGCGATCCGATGCCGTAAATGCACGACACACTCGCGACGATGATCACGTCGCGGCGCGAGAGCAACGATCGCGTCGCGCTATGGCGCATCCGATCGATGCGCTCGTTGATGATCGCGTCTTTTTCGATGTACGTATCGCTCGCCGCGACGTACGCCTCGGGCTGATAATAGTCGTAATAACTGACGAAGTATTCGACGGCGTTGTTCGGGAAGAGTTCGCGCATCTCTCCGTAGAGCTGCGCTGCGAGCGTCTTGTTCGGCGCGATGATCAGCGCCGGGCGTTGCGTCTTTGCGATGACATTCGCGATGGTGAACGTCTTGCCACTTCCGGTGATGCCGAGCAGCACCTGCTTTTCTACACCGCGTTCGATCCCATGCACCAACGCATCGATGGCCGCAGGCTGATCCCCCCGCGGCTCCATATGCGTGACGAGCTCGAAACGTTCCGTGTTGAGTGAGGACATCGCGCTCCCAAAAGTAGAACGCCGAAACGTAGAGCCCAGCGGACCATGAGGCCAGCTGGGCTTTCGTCCGAGTCAATCATCCATGCGATCAGCAGTGACGCCCTCGACCTCCCGGATCGCGAGGGTCGCTATCGCTACAGCTTCGGCGACCGCATCCCGCAGGATCGTTCGGATCGCTGTCGCTGATTCCTCGACCGCGGCCGCGGCCTCCCGGATCAGCATTGGTCCCGCTGTCATTGTCGGTGCACTGAGCTTCGGCCTGCTGAGGAGCCGCCGCGCCAGCAATGGCAGCCGCACCCAAGATCGCACCCCCGAGCATCGCCATGCTGGAACGCCGACCGATGGGGCGCTCCGTGATCAACTCCTCGTCACTCAAAGTTTTCTTTTTGCCACTCATTCGCCTGCATCCCTTCCACCCCCTGTGGGGGCATGAAGACGGGCGATTGTCTCACGAGTCGATTCCTTCGAGAATGGCAAAATCCATGTTTACTGTGAAGCGCCTGCATCTTCGAGAAGTCCTGACACCGCGATGCGCGGGTGAGGACGAAGAAAGCGAACGCGTCTTTCTTGTTCGAAAATATCGGCAGCGCGAAGGTCTGCGTGCACTGTTCCAACGATAGAATCGTTAGGATTTCGTAGGAGAAGATTCAACGTGCCTTCTCGTCGCGCCATGGCGAGCGTGCTGCCCTGCTCGAGGGTGACCTGCAAAGTCACATTGGCCGCGCGCCCGGTGCGCGCTTGATCGGAGCCACCTTGATCTTCACGTCGAACCTCGAACTCCTGACCCACGGCAAGAACCAACACGTTCTCGAGCAACACCACCTGCCGCCAGGACTCGTTGGAGATCCGGTTGCCCACGGTGAGCAGAACGTCGACGCGATCCCCCGGTCGCAAAAGCCCACCGAAATTCGACGTGGGTTTCACGACGATCGTGGTGGCGCGTTCCCCCTCTGGGATCGTGCCTGACAATGTACGTCGAGCATCCGAGAGCTCGCTGAGGTCCGTCCTCAGAATGGCCTCTCCTCGCCGCACCGATTGCGCGAGTGGCAGACCGATGAGGTCGCGCATCGCGCTCGCTGGCAAATGACGGTCATCGACATAGTCGTGTGGAAGGTCTTTGGTCGTGAGCCACTCTGCCCGGACGGGTTGGCCGAGGGGAATATCGACAGAGGCAGCGATGACCGGCACAGGCGCGCCGCCTGTCTCGTTGGCCACGAACAAGCGTTGATAATGCCAGAAAACACCGAAGCCACCGAGCAAGAGCGCGCCCGAAAGCATCAAAAAAGTTCGGTTCATTCGAGCAAGGAGCGTCCTCGGGGTTGGCCCTGTCGTCAACCCCCGGAAGACGGCGTCGATCCAAAGGACGTGTCATGCTCGCCCAACCCATGAGACGTTCGTTTCTCGCGATATGCGCTGCGCTATGGACTTTGTCGGCTTGCACTGGCCCGGGCACCAGCGCCGAGAGCACACTCGATCAGTGCAGCAACGGGCGGGACGACGACGGCGACGGACTGATCGATTGCGCGGATATCGCGTGCACGGTTCACGCGTTCTGTGCTGTGTCGGACGGAGGAACACGCGATGCGGGCGAGGTCGATGCGGCGCTGCTCGGTGACGGCGGTTGCCTTCGGCCGATCGATCTCGTGTTCTCAGTGGACGTGTCGAGCTCGATGCAAGCCGAGCTCACGGCGCTCTCGATGACCGCTCCTGCGATGTTCGAGAGACTCCACGCGATCGACCCCACCGTGCGTGTCTCGCTCGTGGCGTTCGTGGACGATGTCCTCGCCGTGGCTGAGTGCGCGCCTTTGACGCTCGAGGATTTCACACGTGAGCTCGAGATCTTCCGCCAAAGCGCGGCGTCCAACCGAAACCTGGTGAGCTCGATCGAAAACGTCGATTGTCCCGAGAACTCATTGGATGCATTGGCGCGCGCGGCGGAGTGCGGTTGGCGCGATGGCGCGGCGCGGATCGTGGTGCACGTGACGGATGACACGTTCGCCGAACGGCCGACGGTGCTGAGCGGTCCTTTCGGCGGTGGCATCGTCGTGCAGCACACGTACGCCGAAACACGGACCGCGCTTTCGAATGCGAACATTCGCTTGATTGCGATGACGGCAAGCGGAGTGGGCTCAGATTGCGGCGCTGGGAGGAGCCCCGATGTCGGGCAGGGCTTCCACACACCCTTTTTGGGCATGCCTCCGCTTGTCGAGAGCACAGGAGGAGCCGCGTTGAACCTCGATGATTTGGTTCGAGGTTCTCTCGATTTGGGTGCCGAGATCGTGCGCGTGATCGAGCCCGTGTGCGAACGTTGAGGGGAGCAAATCAAACAGAGTATCGTCAGCGCAAAATGCGGAGCCGTGTGGGCGCTTTGGTCGTGGGGATCTTCGTTCCCCCAGCGCGCGTGAAGTGAAGATTCGCCACCTTGGCGACGAGCTGGTCGGCGATCTCGATGAAGCTCTGCGCTGCGGCCGAATCCGGCACGCTCTGCACGATGGGCAGACCTTTGTCGCCCCATTCGCGCACCGGCGGCTCGAGCGCGATCTGCCCGAGCAGAGGTGCCTGTGCGAACTCTGCGATCTTCGCGCCTCCGCCCACCCCGAAGAGCGCGTGTCGAATCCCTGCGGGGTCGACGAAATAACTCATGTTCTCGACCACACCGAGGATCGGCAGGTTCAGCTTCGCGCACATCGAGACGCATTTGTACACGTCAGCGAGCGCGACTTCCTGCGGCGTCGTCACAATCACAGTGCCGGTCACTTTGAGTTTCTGCGCCATCGTGAGCGCGACATCGCCCGTGCCCGGCGGAAGATCGAGCACGAGATAGTCCAGTTCGCCCCAGCTGACATCACTCAAAAACTGCGCGAGCGCCGAGTGCAGCATGGGCCCGCGCCAAATCACGGCCTGACGTGCATCCTCGAGCAAAAACCCGATGGACATCATCTTCACGCCAAAGCGCTCGAGAGGATGAATTTTCTTATCGGGATTGGTCGGAGGATGGCCGTGAATCCCCATCATGGTGGGAATCGACGGTCCATAGATATCCGCATCGAGAAGCCCGACCCGAAGCCCCATCCGTTTTAGGGCCAGCGTGAGGTTCACGGCGGTCGTGCTCTTTCCAACACCGCCCTTGCCGCTCATCACGAGGATGATGTTCTTGATCCCGGGCACGGGATCATCACCCATCACCTCGCGGGTCGGGACCTGCACGTCGATCTCGATCGCGACTTCACTCGCACCCGCTCCCTTCGCCGCGTGCTCGAGAGCTGCCTTCACCTTCTCGTGCACCGCGCTCGACGGAGTCGGCACGTGCGCCGTCATTTTCGCTTTTCCTTGGTCGACCGCGACGTCCGTGAGTGAACCGATCTCGAGCATCGGCTTTTCGAACACGGGATCGATGACCTGCGTCAGTGCAGCAACGAGAGATTCGTGGGTGAGCTCAGGCATGGGAAAACTCCGGGGCGGGTCTGTGCCCGACCCGGCCCAACGTCAAGCTCGAGATCACAGAAATTCCGCCTTTTGGTGTTACGCTCGCACTCCACATGGCCGATCTGCCCCGAGAAATCGAACGGAAGTATCTTCTTTCCGCCCTCCCGGACGAAACGCGCAAGCATGCGTTCATCGAGATCGATCAGGGCTATGTGCCCGGCCGTGAAATCCACGAGCGCTTGCGACGCGCGAAACGAGGGGGCGCGGAGCGTTTCTATCGAACGATCAAGCTAGGAAAGGGTCGCGCTCGAATCGAAGTCGAAGAAGAACTTTCAGGAGAGTTCTTTGCCAAGATGTGGCCTCTGACAGAAGGACGTCGGATCCGGAAACGACGCTACGCAATTTCCCATGAGCACCATGTCTGGGAAATCGACGAATTTCTCGATCGCGAGCTCGCTCTCGCGGAAATCGAGCTCGCAAATGAGGACATGACGTTCTCGATCCCCACGTGGCTCGCACCTTATATCGTTCGCGAAGTGACGGACGAATCGGCCTACCTCAATCTGAATCTCGCTGGTGGATGAGCGCGTCAAAAGCTCATGTTCGATGATACCGTGCTGCAATGCGCATGACACGGCCCAATCGAATCATCCTCGAGCTTCATCTCTGCTTTTTCTTGATCGCTGGCTGCGGAGACAACTCCCACGCGATGGACGCCAGCCAGGATGGCTCCGAGAACACGAGGCAAGACGCCGGTCCAGTCTGCACGAGTGATGCAGTCTGTAACGACGGTCTCTTTTGTAATGGCATCGAGCGATGTGCACCGACGGCTCCGAATGCCGGCGCGAATGGTTGTGTGTTGGCAGAGCCCCCCTGCATCAGCGGACAATCCTGCAATGAGGATCGAAATGAATGCCAAACGAGATGTGACCTCACACCCGATGCCGATGGGGATGGATGGAACGCGGCCGAATGCGGCGGGGATGATTGCGATGATTCCAACCCAATGCGTTTCCCTGGAAACATCGAAGTCTGCGACGCCGCCAACGTCGATGAAGACTGTAATGGCGACACGTTTGGAATGCGCGATATCGATGGAGATGGAGCGATCGACGCGATGTGTTGCAATGGAACTGTCTGCGGCAACGATTGCAATGACGCGCGCCGCGAGATCGGGCCGAGCGCGACCGAGGTTTGCAATGGCATCGACGATAATTGCAATGGCGTAATCGATGAAGAGCTCGCCGTCGATGGATATGTCGATCGCGACTTCGACGGATATGGCGCCATCGATACTGGCGAGATGGATGGCGGGGCCTCGGTGCGGATGCGTGGATGTCCCGGCCAGCTCGGGTTTTCGGAGCAAACGGGCGATTGTGATGATTCCAATCGCGCCCGCAGTCCGGGTCTCGTCGAAGCATGCGACGGAGTCGACAACGATTGTGATGACGTCATCGATAACAACACGACCGCAGTCAACTGGTATATCGATGCGGATGAGGATGGCTTTGGAAGCCCAGGAAGCGCCGTGCGCTCTTGTGCACCCCCCACCCTACCCGCGGGACAAACTTGGGTGCTCATCGCCTTCGACTGCGATGACACCAACCCCGAAGTGAACCCCGCCGCCCCTGAGATCTGCGATGGGCGCGACAACGATTGCAACGGTCGCGCGGACTACGTCATCAGCGGCTCGAACACCGAAGACGATGATCGCGACGGCTATCCCGACATCGCGTGCAGCCCCGGCGGGGACTGTAACGACCTCGACACGACGACTTATCCAGGCGCACTCGAGTCATGCGACATGCGCGACAACGATTGCAACGGGATCATCGACGACGGAATCGTCATGCGCACATGGTACGAAGACGAAGACGGAGATGGCGACGCCGCGCCCGGCGCCGCGAGCATCGTCTCGTGTCTCGACTATCGCAGCACACGCGCGCTCACGGCCATGGATTGTGATGATTCGGATCCGACCATCTACGGTCGTGCGCCCGAGATCTGCGATCGCAAAGTCAATCGCTGCGGCGGAAGCAACGCGGGCGAAGATCTCGATGGAGACGGCTTTCTCGGCGTGGGCGCCACGTGCATGGGTGGCCCGCTTGCACTGAACCCTCGAACCGATTGTAACGATAGCAATCCACTCGTGTTTCCGGGCAATACCGAAGCATGCAATGGCATCGACGACGACTGCGATACGGTCATCGACGGCACCTCGACAGCCGCGCTCTGCGGGGCACGCGCGTATTGCTCGAGTGAGTGCCGCACGGGCCGACGTGTGTTCATCACCAGCACGGCACACACAGGAAATCTCGGAGGACTCGCAGGCGCCGATGCCGTCTGCCAAACACGCGCCAACGCGGCGTCGCTCGGCGGCACGTGGAAGGCGTACATGGTCACAGATCGATCCAACGCGAGCACGAACCTCGATCGTCTCTCCCACGCCTCCGTGCCCTATGCGCGCCTGGATGGTGTGGTGGTCGCGAACAACTGGGCGGATCTCTCAGATGAGAGCATCCGTGTGCCGATCACGGTTTCAGAGCTCGGCACGAACGTGAACAGCAATGTGTGGACAGGGCTCTCGAACGTCGGCGGGGGGACGAACCAGCATTGTGACAATTGGTCCTATGCAGGAACCAACTGTCTCAGTGGGAGCGCGTGCGGCTCGGCGGGCGAGTCCGGAATGACGAACAATCACTGGGACGGCTATTACGTCTTCAGTTGCGGCTCTGGATTTCGACTCTATTGCATCGAGCAATGAGCGGAGATCAGCGGACTCGTCGTTTTTTCGTCAATCCAAAGCGGTGGCGAAGCCCATCGACGCGATCGAGCCAATCGAGGGCTCGATTGCCGTAGTTCTTGGCGAGACGCATGACGAGTCCGCCGTCGCTCTCTTGACCGAACAAATCGAGTTTGGCATTGGCCGCATCGGGTCCGTAAAGCCGCTCGAGCATCTCGAGAGCGCTCTTTTTCACCATTCCGCGAAATGGCACCCTCGCGATCATTCCATACATCGCAGCGCTACCGCGGGCTTGTAGCTCTGGATGAGACTGCACGAAGTTTACGGCCTCACGAACATCACGCAGATACTCGCTGATGACCGGCGCGTGATTCGATGTGATCGTGCAATGAATGGAGGGGGGATTCTGTTGCCGATCGACACTCCAATCTCGATCTTCGAGGCGATCTGCGATGACATAGATATCGAGGTCCGAGGTTTTCCTCGTTCGCCACGCCACGAGTGTGGCGTCAGGGCGTCCCATGATCTCGAGTTGCGGATTCTCTTCGATGCCTGCGATCAGCATCTGCGCTGCCTTCATCGCTCTGTCGGTATGCGCGAGAAAGCCCTCTTGTCCCATCGCGACGATCGAAGTCCACGCCGCGGCGATCGCGCCTCCTCCGCGGGTGCCGAGCGCCGATGGGCTCGCATAAATCCCCCCCGGCCAATCCGTCGATACGAAGAACTGATATCGCAGATGGCTCATGTCACGATAAAGAATCGTGCTCGAGCCCTTCGTCGAAAATCCGTATTTGTGCACGTCCGCGGAGATCGAAGTCACTCCAGGCACCCGAAAATCCCAAAGTGGCAATGGATATCCAAGGCGCTCGACCCACGGCAAAAGAAATCCTCCCACGCACGCATCGACGTGAAATGGAATCTTTTTTCGGAGTGCGAGCTCTGCGATGTCTTGGATCGGGTCGACGACACCATGTGGATATTGCGGCGCGCTCGCCGCGATGAGCACCGTATTGGCATCCATCAACGTCGCCATATCGCGAACGTCCGCGCGCAGATCATCACTCAAGCGCGCATATCGCATTTCGAGCCCGAGATACTCTGCGGCTTTGTCGATGGACGCGTGAATCGTTTCGGGGACGACGATGTTGGGCCGGATGATCTTCGGCCTCTCAGCCCGTGCGCGATCGCGAGCTGCTTTGACGGCGAGCAAGATCGACTCCGTGCCCCCGCTCGTCATGGTGCCGACCACGTCGCGCCCTCCATGCAGAAGCGCGGCGGTCATGCGTACGACTTCGGCCTCCATGCGGCGCAAGGAGGAGAACGCCATCGGACTCTGCGCGTTCGTCGCTGCGAACTTCGCGCACGCCTTTTCGAGAAGGCGTTGATGTTCATCATCTGCATAGGTCGCAAGACTGAATGTGCGACCGTGCTCGTAATCGACATCGTCGTGCTTGAAGTCGTCGAGCGTCTTGAAAATCTGGGCCTCTTCGAGCCCGCGGGCGGGAATGGCAAGCGGCATCTGTCATCAGCCTACACGATGCCTGACCGCTTGCATGCATAAGCTGTGGTGGCTGACGGGTGCTCTATTGTGGGGTTGCCCAAAACGGGAGCAACGTGCACGTTGCATGCATGTTGCAATTTTTGGCAACCGCAATGGGCGCTCGCATGAGCTCGAAGCGATTCCGCGCAGCGGGTGTCATCGTTTGTCTCAGTGGTTGGGTGTGCGCGCTCGGATGCGATGGTTCGCTGGTGCAGACGTCACTCGACGGGGGCACCCTCTTGGAGGCGGGTCCCTTGCCCAGCGACGCAGGAGACGAAACCCCAGACGCGCGAGCGTCCTCGCCGCTCGATGCGAACACAGCCGGCGACTCGGACAGACCCACCGGTTGCGGCTCGGCGTTGGCAGCACCGATTCGAGCGCTCTTCATCGGCAATAGCCAGATCGATTTCTGGAATATGGCTCGGTTGGTGTCTTCGCTCTCCGAGAGCGCCGGCGCGACGTGCCCTCGCATCATGGGGGAGCGCTATACCCTCGGAGGGGCGAACTTACGCGACTTGTGGGAACAACCTCTCCCCGATGGGCGCCGTTTGCCCACCACGATCGGGAGCGGCGACTATGACGTCGTCGTGATCACCGAGTCGATCGATCTCGCAGAGTTCGTCCCCGCGCCCTTCCCTGCGCAGTTCGTCGATTACGCCACTCGCATCATCGAAGCCTCCCGAGCCGCAGGTGCCACCCCGATTCTTTACGCGTCTCCTTATGTCGAGCGCGTCGATCGCCGTGGATTTCATGCTCAAGCCGATCCTCAAATCGAGCTCGGCCGAGCGCTCGGTGTCGCCGTCGCGACCGGTGGTCTCGCGTGGCTTCGAGTCTGGGAAGAGCTCCCGACCGTCGACCTCTACTTTCGCGATCGCCAACATCCCGGCTGGAAGGGCAGTTACATCTCAGCCCTCGTCATTTATTCGACGATCACCGGAGCGAGCCCCATTGGCCTTTCACGAATGCCAGTGAGCCAATGTGAAGACGGCTTCTGCCCGCCGATCTCCGAGCTCGAAGCGGACATCTTTCAACGCGCCGCGTGGGACGAAGTCCAAGCGCATTGAGGCGGTCAATCACTCATCGATAAAGCGGACGATCCTCACGATCGGATCGAGCAACCCGCGCACGATGGCGCGTGCGACTTCATGATCACGAATCATATCCGCGAACACGGGGCCCACTTTTTCGTATGCAGCCACGAACGCGCGGCCGATCGGGTTTGTGCGCAGATGGCGCTCGCGGAACCGACGCAACGCATCAATCTCGTCGGCCATTGGAGTGCCATACGCCGCCGTTGCGACGAAACACGGTGAGACGGTCGTGAAATAGATCGCAGGGGTCTCGTATTCAGCCACGGCGATGGGGCCCACCGCATTGCAATCATCGACCGCGCGCATTCCGATCCAAAAGTGAGTCTCGGGCGCAAGACCTCCCAACTCGACTTCGATGGTGGACCCAGCTGGAGCTTGTGTGGGCACGCTCAACGCGACGCTGTCGAGACTCGCTGCGTTCGCTGGTTGCGCCGCAAGAAATGTCGCCTCATCCACGATCGGCTGGTGTGCGACGCGCACCTCATAGCGTGAGATCCCAAGATCATCATCCGGCGCACGAAACGAGAGCTTGGCAAAACGATGCGCGTGCTTGCGCTCGGGATACTCTTCGAGTGCCATCTCGGTGATCGCTCCGGGCGCTGTGTTTTCCTCACATGCTTCAGGGCCAAGCACCGTCACACGAAGACGTGATCCGCTCCCCATTCGCAAGCGATCGGCTCCGCTGCCTGGATCCAAAAGGGCATTGTCGGAGATCGTCCCATCCATCGCCCGCATCTCCGAAGCGCCTTCGCCGAATCCGCTGAGCGAACCGTATCCCGTCGGCAAGCTGGTTTGTTGGCGATCGGCGCCCGGACCCACACGAAACGGTACTGAGTAAACCACCGAGGGCTGCCCGCGATACGGATAGCCGTAGTTCATCGCCCAATAATCCCATTCTTCGCTCGAACCAGGTGGATTTTGCGGTGTCGGATATTGGCTCGGCCCCCAGTCGGGGTTGTAATCGCCCTCGGTATTGATCTCGAGATAGACGATGTAACCCCCGTCGGGGAGCTCATCGGGCCACGTGAACAGAAGGCGCTCTTGCCGCTCGCCAGGTGGCGTGGCCATCGTCACCGCATCGATGTCCGGCATCACGCGACGTGCGTCGAGAACGAACTCCGAGACATCGGGATGATCGAAACAACCGCTCGCCGTACACCGCGCGACATCGCGACGTGGTGGATAGAGCGAGTAGAGATCGAGCGCGCGATGCTCGGTCGTGCCCGCGCGCGTCTGCACGGGCTCATGATAGCCCGCAGCCACATCGGCATCCGTGATGAAGCGGCCCTTGTCGCTATTGAAGATGCTCGCGCAACTCACCGCATCGAGCTCTTCGTCCCCCCCCGTGAATGACAAGCAATAATAGTCGTCCCGCGAATGATCGCTGGAGCTCCGTGAGGCGTGTCCTTCCGAACGACGGTCTTGGAAAATCACTCGATGAAAGCGCTGCGCACCAGGCGCCGCGGCGCGTCGATGCGCCCATACCGGAAGCACTCCCTCGCGGCGTCCATAGGGCCACCGAAAGCCGCTGTTCATCTGCGATGCGCCGGGACGATTGCCGATGCCTCGATACGCAACGGCCTGCGTCAGCGCCAACGTTCGAATGAACGTGCCGTCCTGGTCTTCGATCCAGATCGCGATCTGCGCCCGCTTGGTGGGCGTATACTGGATATCGACGAGCCGCGTTTGTGCAAACGCAACTTGCGTGGACGCGAAAAGGACCCAATAAAAGAATGCGAAAGCGATTCGGCCTGTCACGTGGGACTCCTCGTGCTGGCGACCCTCGAATGTAGGGTGAACTTGGCCGTCGCTCAAATTGGCGCGAGGTGGTGCTGTGCGAAGCGCCTCCGACGTAGTAGGACATGTCTCATGTCGCTCAAACAGACGATCGAAGCAGATCTCAAAAAAGCCATGCTCGCCAAGAACGAAATCGCCAAAGACGCGCTCCGCCTCGCGAAATCGGAGCTCCTCTTGCGCGAAGTCGAGCTCGGACGCGAGCTCACCGACGAAGAGATCATGGGCGTCCTCCAGAAGAGCGTGAAATCTCGCAAGGACGCGATCGAACAATTCCGCGCGGGAGGCCGCATGGATGCGGTCGCGGAAGAAGAAAAACAGCTCGCCGTGCTCGAAGCGTACTTGCCCCAAGCGCTCAGCGAAGCAGAGACACGAAACGCGATCGAAGCGCTCGTGCGCGAGCATTCATTGAGCAGCAAAAAAGACATGGGGCGGCTCATGAAGTTGCTCAAAGAGCAGCACTCCAACGTCGACGGCCGCCTCGCATCCAAGCTCGCCGGCGAAGTGCTGAGCTGAAGCGATCGAGCGGCGTGAAGCGGCGAGGCGCGTCATTCGGATTCGTGCCATCGGGAACGCACTCGCACTCGCTCCCCGCCGGTTCGGTCGGTAGTGGCTCGATAATAATGAAAAGGCCGGCAAATGCCGGCCTTTTCATTTCATGAACGCGATTGACGAATCAGGGGAAAATGCCGCGCTCTTCGTAGGCGTTCTTGATGTTCTCGAGCGCGATCGAGTACGCCGCGACTCGCGGCGAGACGCGATGGTTTCGCGCGAAATCCATCACGCGATGGTACTGACGCACCATGCGGCGCTCGAGCTTCTCGTCGACCTCGTCGACATCCCAGCTCTCGCTTCGCTTATTCTGCACCCACTCGTAATACGACACGGTCACGCCACCTGCGTTCGCGAGGATGTCGGGGATGACCGTGATGTTTTTGTCTGCGAGAACCTTCTCGCCTTCTGGATTGGTCGGCCCGTTGGCACCCTCGAGGATCACACTGCACTGAAGCGCAGCGGCTTCCTCCGCGCCGATTTGGTTCTCGAGCGCCGCAGGAATAAAGATGTCGGCCTTCGTCTTGAAGAATTCGTCACGCGTGATCGCTTGACCACTCGGGTAGCCTTCGATCGATCCGTGCTTCTTCACGTATTGCGAAAGCTTGCCCGCATTGAAGCCTTCGGGATTGTACATATAGCCGGAGTGATCACCGGTCGCGATCGTGCTCACGCCGAGCTTCGCCAAGATGAGCGCGGCGTGCGACCCCACGTTTCCGAAACCCTGAACGATGGCGGTCTTGCCCTCGAGACGGAAATCGTTGTCCTTCGCCCACTCGAGCAAACAGTAAATCGCGCCCTGCGCCGTCGCCTTCTCGCGCCCTTGGGAGCCGCCAGCAGAGAGCGACTTGCCGGTGACGACGTGACGCTGAGCGTTCTTCTCCATGTCGCCGACGCGGTTCATGAAGGTGTCCATCATCCAGACCATCGTCTGCGAGTTCGTTCCCACGTCGGGCGCTGGGATGTCGTATTCAGGTCCGATATTGCTCCCAAGCGCATGCGTGAAACGTCGCGTGATGCGCATGAGTTCGTCCTTGGAATGCTTGGCGGCATTCACCTTCACGCCGCCTTTGGCACCACCAAAGGGAATGTCCATCAAGGAGCATTTCCACGTCATCATCGAAGCGAGCGCCTTGACGTCGTCGAGCGTCACGGACTCGTGATAACGAATGCCACCCTTGTAGGGGCCACGAATGTTGTTGTGCTGAATGCGATAGCCCTTCACGAGCTGCATCTCACCGGTGTCCAAACGGACCGGGAAATGAACGATGATCTCATTCTTCGGTTGAGAGAGAATATCCGCGATATGACGCGGCAAGTTCACGACTTCTGCGGCCTCTTCGAGGTAGTTTTGGACGACCTTGAAGAACTCGTAATGAGCAGACATGGATCCTCCGGCTTGCGGGCCTATGACGCGATGGCGAATGCCATGCAACGACGCAACGCGTTACGACATGGGATGAATCAGTTTTCGATTCGATGAAGGCTCGGCAACGCGTGTGCGCATGTGCGCAAATACCGAGCCTCAATGCAAATAAGTGACTGTCTTAAATTACAACAGATCAGCGTAAAGGAAGAATCCACGTGGCATATACCAGACACGCGGCTGCTGTGAACATCAGAGCGTCGACGCGATCGAGCAAGCCACCGTGACCCGGCAAAATGTGCCCGCTGTCTTTGACGTTGCTCGAACGTTTGATAAGCGATTCGACGAGATCTCCCATTTGACCCAATGCGCCTGCCGCAATGGACAGGACAATCGCGTCCAAAAGCGGCAAGGACGGGAGAAACGCGAAATGCGCGGCGAGGCCTCCTGTGAGCGATCCAAGGAGCCCCCCGATTCCGCCCTCCACGGTCTTGCTCGGTGAAACCGCCGGATAAAGCTTCCTTTTTCCGAAATAACGTCCTGCAAAATAAGCCCCCGTATCACTTGCCCAGGCGAGCCACATCGCAAGCAATACCCACGCACCACCATGCTCGAGCAGGTGAAGCTTGCCAAGTGCACCCAGGAGGGCTCCGATATAGACAGGACCGGCGATAAGCCAAGCGGTGCGGAGCCCTGCCGCTCCATGCGGCTCGGGCGCGACGAGCCCCATGATCGTGCCGATCCCCGCCACACCAAGAAACGCCGCGGTCGTCATCTCGGTAGAAGACGCATGAATCATCGTCTCCGCGACGCCCACGGTCGCGATCACGCCCCACACGTGCAGGAGTGGCGCACCCATCATCGTGATTCTCATGAGCTCGTGGGCGGCCCGTGCGATGGCGAACGCCAAAATCAGTTGAAAGCCCCACCACGGAGCCCAGAACATCAGGTAAAGCAGGATCGGAATACAGATCGCAGCCGTGGCGAAGCGCGCAAGGGTGTTGCGGATAAAGGCGGACGAGTCCGGCTTCGCTGCTTTGGCTGCGGGAGCTTCAGATACGGGCACTGGTTCGGACGAGTGTTGCTCAGGCATGCGCACGGCTCACCGCATCGGGCGTCAGATCATCCATCTTGGCCATGGGGGGCCCGGAGGATACTCGACCGAAGCGACGATCGCGCGTTTGGAACGACTCGATGGCGGCGTAAAGGTCGACCTCGGTCCATTCGGGCCAGAGTCGTTCGGTAAAATAGAACTCAGCGTACGCGGCGCCCCACAGCAAAAAGTTCGAGATCCGTTGCTCGCCGCCGGTGCGAATCAGAAGGTCGACCGCGCTTACCTCCATGGAGGGCATCACTGCATCGAAGAGCTGCTCATCGATGCATTTCGGGTCGAGCTGACCCTTTTCGACTTGAACCGCGAGCGCGCGAGCGGTGTCGGCGATCTCCTCACGGCCTCCGTAAGAGAGCGCGAGCGTCAATGTCATATCGGTGAGGTCGGCCGTCTCTCGTTCGATGGGATCGAGAATTTCGCGGACCCGGACAGGCAAGCGTTCGCGCCGCCCCACGCTGCGAAGGCGAATTCCGTTCGCGAGCATTTCGTCCCGCTCGCCGATGAGGAACTCACGAAGAAGCTCCATGAGTGCATCGACTTCGAACTGAGGACGCAGCCAGTTTTGCTCGCTGAAGGCGTAGAGCGTCAACGCGCGAATCCCGAGCCGTCGGCAGGCGCGAACCGTGCGACGGACCGATTCGCTGCCTTCGCGATGACCCAAAGGACGTTCCCAACCGCGCTCTTCAGCCCAACGACCGTTGCCATCCATGATGATGGCCACATGCGCAGGAAGACGCGTGAGGTCGACGAAATGCACGATGGTACCCGCTAACACGCGACCGAAATGGGTTCAAGGAAGGCCAGACGAGTGGTTTTTTGTGGGGTGTCAGAGGACGCGAAGGCGGGTTGAAAAGATCGTTTCTTTATTGATACTATCATTCGATCAATGGGGGGACGAATGTGGCGTGACGGATTCGATCTCCGATTTGGAGCTGCATCACGTGGTCCATTCCTGAAATGACACGGCCGAATGCGGTGTAGCGAGCATCGAGATGTGGTTGTGAAGAGAGGGCAATGAAGAATTGACTGCCACCTGTGTCTCGCCCCGCGAGTGCCATCCCCACCACACCGCGTTCGTAGGGAATGCGATGATCTTCGCAGCGCTGAGACCAACCTGGATCGCCATACCCATCCCCACGGGGATCGCCACCCTGGACGACGAAGGCTGGGACGACTCGGTGAAACGTGAGGCCATCATAAAAGCCAGCACGAACGAGCTCGATGAACCGAAGGACCGTGGTCGGCGCACGGTCAGAGAAAAGCTCCATCACGATGAGGCCTCGATCGGTCTCGAGCCGCACTTGCCCATCGGGAATCGAGGCGAGCTGTTGAGCCGAGAGGGGGTTCGGTGAGGGCTCATGGTCCCGAGTGGGATTTTCGACCCCCGCCGCACCAAGGGCTGCGCGGGCGGCGAGACGTACACCCGCGTTGTGATGGGTGGCGAATGGGCGGATCGAATCAGTGAGCGCGTCGGGCGCGATTTCGCGAACTGCGGCAAGCCACGTGATGAGTGCCTCCAAATGGTTGGATGACGAGAGCTCGGGCGCGAGCGCACGTAGGGCCGCTTCGATGGCCCCCTGGGGCCAATCATCCTCGAGAAGAGGAAGAGAAGAGAGGACGGCGTTCGTCCTTCGCTCCGCACGGCGCGCGTGCATCGCACGAAGCGCTTCGATGGAAGCGATGCGCACTCCGAGGTCGGCATCGCGAGAGAGTGTTCGAAGAATGGCGAAGAGAGCTTGGGGGGTGGGGATGGTCGCCATGGCAGTGAGTGCCGCTTCACGCACGACCGGGCTCGAATCCGCGAGCAATCGCTCAAGGTAGACTCCACGCTGCGCGTCTTGACCATCGACCCGTGCGATGACCTCGGCCGCCAAGACCCGCTGCTCGCGCTCTTCGATTTGCTCGAGCCCACAATCATCGACGTGGGATGGCCAACCCAGGCCGAGATCGACGAGCCGCGCGGCCGCACAGTGTGCAAGGCCGCGATCGCGAGTTGCCGGACGATCGGAAGGTACCTGGCCGATGCGCTCCCATGCCTGTTCGGCGATCTCACGAATGGAAGGATCGCGTGCGATCCGAGCAGCCCCTTCGAGAGCACTGAGAAAAGTATGGAGAGGTTCACCCGGGGCGACATCGCCTGTGGTCAGCAATGCATCGAGCGCACGTTCGAGGGCGACGGCATAGGTGGACGCCGCTCCGTGAGTGATCGCGAGCTGGGCGAGAGCGCGAAACGCAGCAACGGCGACAGGATGCTCAGGGTCGCGGGTGAGGCGTTCGAGGGTCTCTGCAGACTCAGCGACCATCGGATGCCGAGCAAGAGCACGGAGCGCCATGGCGCGCACATCCGGATCGGAATCGCCCAGGGCGCGGGTGAGAATCGGGCCCAAATCGCGCTCGGCGGGAAGGCGAGAGAGCGCATAAGCACATGCGGCGCGAACCACAGAGGACGGATCGTCGACCATGCGATGGGCCACCTGAAGGATCCGATCACTCGAAACAGAGCGCCCACGCAATCCGACCGCACCGAACCCACGGCATGCGCCTTGTCGTTCGCGGAGATCGTTCGAGGTCAACGCAGAGACAAGGGCTGCAATGGCTTCCTCGGTCGCAAGCCGCCCGAGATCTTCAAGCATCGATGCACGGAGATCCGCTTCGGACTCAGCGGCAAGAGCGCCTACGAGAGCCGCGCTCACTGAATCAGGAGCTTGCTCTTCGAGCGCAGCGAGACCGAGCGAGGCCCAACCCCGAATCGCAGGCTCTGGATCACGAAGAGCACGAATCAGCCGTTCGTGATGTGTTGGATCGTGCAGGCGAGCGAGCGCGAGCGTCGCAGCCTCTCGAATGTTGGGATCGGCATCTGACAATGCCTCCAAGAGAGCCGGACTGGCACGTCGAGTATCGGCGGTATGGAGCAATTCCTCGCGGGTGATTCGAGAAACTTCACGCCCTTCCCCTGGTCCCAACGGAGGGGCGGCTGAAGAATCACAAGACGCTAGAAGCGCGATGAAAACGGCAGACAAATGTTTCACGTGAAACGTCACCGAATAAGACAACTGCCTCGTAACACAGGGCCGTCTCTGAGGTCGACTCGATGACAGAAGACCCGACCGAGTGTTTCACGTGAAACGTCGATTCTGAACCGGACAAATGTTTCACGTGAAACGTCCGCTTCAGCCTTGACCCCACCCTCGCCACAGACCACCCCTTTATCCCGTGCGCTTCCACGACCATATCCGTCACCGTCTTCAAGACCTCGAGCGCAACGGTCTCCTTCGCTCGCCGAAGACCATTGCGTCTCCACAAGGCGCTTCTGTCCAAGTCGATGGCCGTGAGGTGGTGCTTCTTGGCTCGAACGATTATCTCGGACATGCGAGCCACCCTCAGCTCACCCGCGCACTTCAAAACTCTCTCGAGACGTGGGGCGCGGGGGCCGCTGCTTCGCGCCTGATCAGCGGGACCATGACCCCGCATCGTGGCGCGGAGGCTGCTCTCTGTTCCTTCTTTCAACATCCAGCCGCCCTCCTCTTCTCGACTGGATACGCCGCCAATGTGGGCGCCATCCAAGCCCTCGTCGGGCCCGGAGATCTCGTCCTCAGTGATGCGCTCAATCATGCATCGCTGATCGACGGATGTCGGCTCTGCCGAGCGCGGGTCGTCGTCTATCCTCATCGCGACATCGATGCGCTCGAACGACTGCTTGCCGAGCATCGCCCCCTGGCGCGTGCAGCACTCATCGTGAGTGACGGAGTCTTCTCGATGGATGGCGACATCGCGCCCTTGTCCGAGCTCCGCGTGCTCGCGGATCGGTACGAATGCGGTCTCCTCGTGGACGATGCCCACGCCATCGGGGTCCTTGGTCCTGAAGGTCGCGGAAGCGCAGCTGCGCTCGGCGTCATCCCCGACGTGCTCATCGGAACCCTCGGAAAGTCTCTCGGTCTCGCGGGTGCCTTTGCCTGTGGGAACCACGGCGTGATCGAGCTCCTTCTGAATCGCGCTCGTAGCTACGTCTTCTCTACGGCCCCTCCGCCAGCGCTCGCGGCCGCCATTCCAGAAGCGCTTCACCTTCTTCTTCATGCCGATGAGGCGCGCGTACGCGTGCTCCAACACGCAAACGTCCTCCGCTCAGCGCTTCGTGAACTCGGCTTCCATGTCTTGCCCGGCACAACGCCCATCATCCCCGTGCTCTTCGGTGATCCCCACCGAGCCATGCACGCCTCGACGCGTCTCTTTGAACTCGGGGTGTTTGCCCCTGGCATTCGCCCTCCCACCGTTCCCGCTGGAACCTCCCGCCTCCGGCTCGTTCCAACGGCAGCTCATACCGAACGCCACATCGCGTTTGCCATCGACGCGTTCGCTCGACTCGCCCAAGAGCTCAAATGAACAACATGCACGGCTACTTCATCACAGGGACCGGCACTGGCATCGGGAAGACGACATTCACCTGCGAGCTTGGCCAAGCTCTTCGCCAACTCGGACGCGACGTCGTTGCGCTCAAACCGATCGAAACGGGTGTGGATGATCAACCCGTCGACGCACGGAAACTTGCGGAGGCTTGCGGGCAGCCGCATCTCGCCGATGATCCACATTGGTATCGCGCACGCGCGCCACTCAGCCCCTATGCCGCGCATCTCGAAGGCGAACCGCTGCCCGATCTCCGCGCGCTCATCGATGCCGTTCACCACCACGCCTCGGGCCGAGAAATGGTGTTGGTCGAAGGCGCAGGCGGACTTTTGGTCCCTCTGACCCGAGAAGCCACCATCGCTGATCTCGCCCGAGAGCTCGCTCTCCCACTTCTGCTCGTGGCGCCCAATCGCCTCGGGGTGCTCTCAGACGTTCTCGCTGTCCACGAGGCCGCGATCCGTCGGGGGCTTTCCGTTCATGCCGTGGTGCTTCACCAGCTCCCCCTCGATGCACACGATCCAAGCCTCCGGTCCAACACTCGAATCCTCGAAGAGCGACTGTCCCTGCCCCTCATCCACAGCCCAGGAATCACACATGATTCTATTGTGGAGCTCATCACAGCAGCGCGGCCACGATAACGGCCGCCAACAATCGCAACCCCAGGGCAAACCCGAGCGCGAGGACGAAGCGATCGGGCACACGTTCCGCGCGCGCCCGCTGAATCACTCGAAGCGATGGCAGATTCAGCCACGCGACGGCCACCAGCATCGCCACGAGCAATCCATTCTTGATCACCCCTGACACCTGGGCCGGCCCCAACACCAAGACGAGCGCCGATGCCATCACCGGCCACGTCATTCGCGCCATCATGCGCACTTTTCTCGCATGGGAGCGTTCGTCTGAATCGTTCACGGACGAACCCTGCTCCAACTCTCGGTTCTTTGCACCCGACTCGACCAACATGTGGTCCAATGCGCGATTTCAGCAGGACGGGAGAAAATCATGTTCAATCGGTCTCGAACCATCTCGCTTTTTTCGATCCTCACTTTGTTTGCGTGCGGACCCACAGCCCAAGAACCGGAAGAAGCGATCGCGCCGGCCGAGGCTGGAGCAGGCGATGAGATTCCCAGCGAACCGCCGCCTCCCCCTCCCCCCGCCTATCTTCGGCTCGTTCATGCTTCGCCCGACCCAGCGGCTTCGAACCTCCAGCTCTCGAGCGACGGAGAGCCTCTGATCTCAGATCTCACGCTTCATACAGGCAGCACATACGCTGAGCTCGCCCCAGGAGCTCACATGCTGAGCATCACGCCCACGGGAGCAGAAGCATCGGCCACGCTCACCTTCGCAGAAAGCCCAGAACTCACCTCAGGGGCCCACTACACGGCCATCGTCCATGGTCTCACCAGTGGGGCGCCTCCCATCGGCTTGGCGATCGCCATGGAGCGAAATCAACCGCCCGCAGAGGGTCGCGCCAATGTGCGTGTGTTCCATGCGATCGCAGGTGTGGATGCGCTCGATCTCTGCGTTGCAGGAGCATCGCCCCGTGATCCTGCGATCGTCCTTTATCCAGGCGTCGAATACGGAGCCTTCGGCGCTTCTGAGAGCGGCGATTACGCCGAGCTCCCGGCCGAAGGTGAGCTCGCCCTTCAGCTGCGCACCCGCCACGCGACTCCATGCCGAGGACGGCTCCTCGGAGTCGCACGAACGGCGCTTTCGGCAGGAGAAAACCACATGCTCGTGCTGCTCGGACGAACGACGGGTCGGCCTCGGGTCGAACGCGAGCTCGTGATCTGCGCCGAAGCGCAAGGCGGCAGTTGCATCGCAATGCCGATCACGTCGCGCTGAACGAGCCGATTTTTTGCTTTTTTTCGGTACTTCACTTTTCCTCGTCGGCCATGCGTGCACGTGCTGTCATCGCACTCGCGCTCGTCCTGGCTGCTCTTCTCTTGACGCCACCTGCTGCCCGCGCCGAGCTCGAACCCATCGCCTACACCGTTGTTCGCGGCGACACCGCGCATCGTATCGCGTCGCGTCATGGCCTGACGCTCCGCGAGCTCGAGACGTTGAACGAGGGGCTCCATGTCGATCGCTTGCGCGCGGGGCAGAGGCTCGTCGTCGGCCATGGCCGGCCCGTTCGCCATCGCGTGCGCCCTCTGGAAACGCTTTCGGCGATCGCTGAGCGATATGGTGTGCACATGCACGAGCTCTTGCGATGGAATCCCGGCCTCGAAGAACGACCGCTCACCGCGGGTCGAGAGTTGCGCCTTTGGGCCCGACGCGACGACCCGCCGAGTCTTTCACGTGGGCGCTGTGATGGAGGTGAGCTCGTGCACGGGATCACGATCCCCGAACATCGCGCCTATGTCGTGCGCGACCCCGAACGCGCGTGGGTGACGCGCAAAGTCGCGGACATCCTCATGAGGAGCTTCGACCATGTTCTGAGCCGTCATCCCAGCTCACCGCGCATTCAAATTCGTGACGCGAGTCGGCGCGATGGCGGACGGCTCCACCGCCATCACAGCCACCAAAGTGGACGTGATGTGGACATCGCGTACTACCAACAGCGCTGTCGACATGACGTCTGCAATCAAGGACGAATCCGCCCAGAACTTCTCGATGCAGCGCTTCAATGGACCTTGATCGAGAGTTGGCTTCGGAGCGGCGACGTCGAATACATCTTCATCGATCACGCGCTCCAAGCACCACTTTACGAAGCCGCACGCGCGGCCGGCGCGACGCGGGCAGAACTCTCCACGTGGTTCCAATGGCCACGGGGCCGCGACGTTCGCGTGGGAATCATCAGGCACGTGCCGCAACACGCCGATCATCTCCACGTACGTTTCGTCTGCGCAGCCAACGATCCTGAGTGCATTCCGAGCAACCCGCGCAGTTGACGATCAGGCTCGGGACTTTCCCCTACTTGACCGCCACCCTCAGTACACCCTACACCTCGCTTGCTGGATGGTTTCAACTTTTTTTGAAACCATCCAGACAACTGGGCATTTCGCCCGATGATTGGGAAAACGAGAGGAGCGTCGCATGTCGACTGCCGCCGCGGCGCGCGTGGACGAGACACAGACCGGGCGGGCCGAGGTCCTCGAGCGACTCGAATCCATTTGTCGCGACCGTGATCTCCCTGCGCTCGGACATCGCCTCGAAGATCTCGCCAGCCTCGTCCACGCGGACATGGGCACCTTGGAGCGCGAGCTCTCGGTTCCACTCGGCAGCCGTGCCATTCATCGTGGAGCGCAGCATCTTTTGTCGCTCGGCGGCAAGAGGCTCCGGCCGATGTGTGTGGCGCTCGCAGCACGCATCGGCACGGGGTTCGATGTGCGGGTGCGTGAGCTCGCCGTGGCGGTCGAGCTCGTGCACAGCGCCACGCTCTTGCACGATGACGTCGTCGACATGGGCGACACGCGACGTGGCGCACCTTCGACGCGCGCGCTCTTCAGCAACGCCGTCAGTATCTTCGCGGGAGATTGGCTCTTGGTCGAAGCGCTGAGACGCGTGCGGATGGCCCATGTGCCGAACACGCTCGAGCGGCTTCTCGATGTGATCGACGAGATGATCTGCGCTGAATCGCTCCAGCTCGAGCGGCGCGGACGCCTCGAGACCGACCGAGAAACTTGGGCGCGTGTCGTCGAAGGAAAAACCGCGGCGCTCTTCCGGTGGGCGATGTTCGCTGGCGCGAGCGCAGGCGGGCTGTCCGAACGGGAGATTGCGTCTCTCGAGCAGTATGGCGTTCACCTCGGGATCGCATTCCAAGCGATCGACGATCTCCTCGATCTGAACGGGGATCAACGCGCCACGGGCAAAGCGCTCTTCACCGATCTGCGCGAAGGAAAGATGACGTACCCGCTCATCCTCGCGATGGAACGCGAGAAAAGAACCGAAGCGCTCTTGCGCGCGATCATCGAGGGCGAGACGGGCGACGAAGCGGAGGCGTTCTCCGAAATCGCGATGCTGCTCGAGCGCACAGGTGCGCTCGCCGACTGCAAAGCGCTCGCTGAGACGCATGCGGCTCGAGCCATCGACGCGCTCGCCGAGCTCCCCCAAGGAAGAGCCATCGATGCGCTCGTCACCGTGGCCGAAGCCAGCGTTGCAAGACGCGCGTGAGGGAACGATGGACAAGCCCAGCACGATAGCGTTGGTCGAACATGAAGCCGTGCGTCCCGGCTCCGGCGAGTTCTTCGATTCGATCGCGGCTCGCTACGATTTCCTCAATCGCGTGATCTCGCTCGGCATCGACCGCAGTTGGCGAAAGAAAACCGTGCGCGCACTCGAGCTCAACGCGGGCATGCGCGCGCTCGACCTCGCGACGGGCACCGCCGATCTCGCTCTTGCGATCGCCGATGCAACCCCCGAAGTCGAAGTCGTCGGCATCGATCCCTCCGAACGAATGTTGGCGATCGGCCAGCAGAAGGCAGAAAAGCGATCGCTCGAAAAGCGCGTCCGGTTGCTCCAAGGAGATGCTCAAGACATCGAACAGGCCGACGCCAGTTTCGATGCGATCTCGATCGCCTTCGGCATTCGTAATGTTCCTGATCGCGAACGAGCGCTGCGCGAAATGGCCCGCGTCGGAAAGCCCGGCGCGCGCATCGCCATCCTCGAGCTCGGCGAACCGCGGGGCGTCTTGGGTCCTTTGGCTCGCTTCCACGTGCACGTCGTGGTGCCGACCCTCGGCGCGCTCCTCTCGGGAGCGCAGGAGTACCGCTATTTGGAGCGCTCGATCGCAGCGTTCCCCAAAGCCGAAGAATTCGCAGATCTCATGCGAACCGCTGGGCTCGTCCAGGTGCACGTCGAACCGTTGACCTTCGGCGTTTGTCATCTTTATACGGCGCGCGTGCCGGGAGGCGCCCCATGAGCGCGATCGCTCACGCACGGATCGCACGCACATCATGGTTCGAGGTCGCGCAAAGCTATCTGCGCGCCGCGCTCGCGGAGGCGCCTCGCCATGGCTCTCTCGCGATCACCATGCCCGCGCCCGTGGCGCCCATCGAATCGCCACTGCGCGCCATGCCCGAAGGGCCCGCGTGGATCTTCGCTCCATCCGAAGGGGTCGCGATCGCCGCGCACGGAGCGGCGACGGAGTTTCGAGGTGCCACAGGCGATCGATTCATCGCCGCGCGTGAAGCTTCCAAGCAGATGCTCGAGCGCATTCCCCGGCGGATCCATCCCGATGCGCTCGCGATTCCCATGCGTGCGTTCGTTGGGTTCGCCTTTTCGGAGGGCGGCGCGGAGCAAGCGCCGTGGGCTGCTTTCGGTGATGCGCTCGTGCTCTTGCCGCGATGGACCTATGCCAAAGATGGCAGCCGCGCCTCGCTCACGCTCGCCATCGACGTCGCTCGCGATCGCGAAGAAAATTCGATCTTCGCCGAGCTCGAGAATTGGATGAACGCGCTCGAACGCGGATCCTCCGAAGACTCTCTGCCGGCCATCGTACGCACGGATCATCTCGACCGACACGCATGGACCGAGTCTGTCGATGCCATCCGCAACGCGATCGCCGAAGGCGATCTCGACAAAGTGGTGGCTGCACGACGAACGCTCGTCATCACAGAGAGTGATCTCGATCCTTTGGACGTCTTTGCTCGCCTCGCACAAACAGGCGAAACACGCTCGGCGAGCACTCGATTCCTCGTCCGCTTACGAGGCGCTTCCTTCGTCGGCGCGACTCCCGAGCATCTCTTCACCCAGCGTGGATTTCGAGTCACGACCGAAGCCTTGGCCGGCTCGATCGCCGCCGACGCAGAGCGTGGACACGAACGCCTGCACGCAAGCGCGAAAGACCTCGCAGAGCACGCCTATGTCGTGCGCCATTTGACCCGCTGTCTAGAGCCGCTCGCAGCGCGCATCGTATACCCAGAAACGCCGCAAATTCGCGTACTTCCCACCGTTCTTCACCTGCGCACACCGATCGAAGCCGAGCTCTCGGAGAACGTCCATCCGATCGATCTCATCGCCAAACTACATCCCACGCCAGCCGTGGGAGGCACCCCCGTCGAGCGCGCTGTGCCCTGGATCTCCGAGCACGAACCTCCCCGCGGTTGGTACGGCGCGCCTCTCGGTTGGATCGACGAGCGTGGCGATGCGGAGATCGTGGTGGCGCTGCGCTGTGGGGTGATCACCGGCAACCGCGCGTGGCTCTGGGCCGGGGGTGGAATCGTCTCTCAGTCGAACGCCGACGCCGAATGGGAAGAGACCGCGCTCAAAATGCGCCCGATGTTGCGGGCCTTGGGAGCCACATGATCGACCTCGCTCCGCCCGCGACACTCCTCGGAGAATGGGCGGGTTTGGTCGCGGACACCCTCGTCCGAAGTGGAATTCGTGACGTCGTCATTTCACCAGGATCGCGCTCCACACCGTTCGTGCTGGCGATCACGGCTCGAAGCGAGCTCCGCACGTTCGATGTTCTCGACGAACGTTCGGCTGCATTCATCGCGCTCGGAATGGCGCGCGCCACGGGACGAACGGTCGCCCTCCTCTGCACCTCGGGCACGGCGCCAGCACATTGGTATCCCGCGATCATCGAAGCGTCTTTGACTGATGTTCCGCTCTTGTGCATGAGCGCCGATCGACCTTTCGAACACACCCACTGCGCCGCCGCGCAAACCATCGATCAAATCGAGCTCTTCGGAAAGCACGTCCGTTTCTTCGCAGAGCTCGGGCACCCAGATTCGAACGAAGGCGCGCTGCTTGGCTTGCGCCGCGTGATCACACAAGCCGTCACCCACTCACGTTCGCCTCGCCCCGGCCCCGTTCATCTCAACCTTCGTGCGCGAAAACCTCTCGAACCCAAGCGGCCGCAAACGGGAGCCGAGCTCGCGTTGCACGAGCGGATCGAGCGTCTCCGCGAGGTCCCGCTCACCCAAACGTTCGCGAGCAACGTACGCGCATCGGAGGAGGCCATCCGCAACGCCGCAGATCTCCTTCGAACTGCGCGGAGGCTTTGGATCTGTTGCGGGCCCATGCCGGCCGCGGCGATCTCCGATGGCACCCGCGACGCCATCCTCGCGATCGCTCGAAAGACGAACGCGCCTCTTTACGCTGAAGGGACGAGCCAGCTCCGCTTCGCAGGGAAAGCACGCGAAGGGCTCGTCTCGCTCGATGGTCTCGACCTCGCACTCCACGCCAAAGACGCCGACGCCGACGCATCCGACCTCTTGTTGCAGATCGGCGCCACCCCCACGTCATCTGCGTTCGATCGATTCGTCGGAGCGCACCCACTCTTGCCGAGAATCATGATCGGCGTCTCCGATTGGACCGATCCCCACGGAACCGCGCGGGTGATGCTCATGGGGGAACGAAGCGCGACCCTGGGGCAGCTCGCGGCTGCGCTCGATCCGATAAAGCCACACCACGTCGATCACGCGTTCATCGAGCGCTGGATCGCTCGAGACAACCGCGCTTGGTCGCTCGTGAACGAAGCGCTCGCATTCGAGTTTGGCGAAGGAACGATCGCCCGCACCGTCGTCTCGTGTTTGCCCCGTGAAGCTTCGCTCACGATCGGCAATAGCCTGCCTGTGCGCATGCTCGATCGGTTCGTGCGCGGGGATGGCGTTTCGATCGCAGTGCACTCGCAACGCGGCGCCAATGGAATCGATGGCCTCGTCTCGGGCGCGATCGGCGCCTCTCTCGCGAGCTCGACACCCAGCGCTCTTTTGCTCGGCGATCTTTCCTTGCTTCACGACATCGGCGGGCTCGCGAATGCGCGCTTCGTTCGTGCACCTCTCGCGATCGTCGTCGTACAAAATGGTGGAGGGCGCATCTTCGAACAGTTGCCTGTCGCCGAGAGCGCTCCTCACGCGATGCCACATTTCGTCACGCCTCAGAACGTCCAACTCGAGCACGGAGCCGCGCTCTTTGGGTTGCCCTTCGCGCGGGTGAGTGACGAAAGCACATTGAGGAAAGCGTTCGAACACGCGATGACGCACGACGGCGTGAGCCTCATCGAGGCGCTCGTACCACCTCACGGAGCACGCGATACGAACGCGCGATTGATCGCACAGATGCGGGATGCATGAACACGGACGACACGTGGGTCTTGCTTCATGGGTTCACGGGTAGCCCGGCAAGCTTCGAATCGCTCATCGCGGAGCTCCCGAACCACAGCATCCTCGCGCCTGCGCTTCTTGGGCATGCGGAGGCGCCGTTCACGGGCCGCAGCTGGGATCACGAGATCGATCGAATCGCGAACATCCTCCGCGCCGAGCGCGCGCCGATTCGTTTGGTGGGTTACTCGATGGGTGGCCGAATCGCGCTCGGACTCTTGGCGCGCCATCCGGGCCTCGTATCGAGCGCCGTGCTCATCGGCGCAAGTCCCGGCATCGCCGATGACAAAGAACGCGATGCGCGACGAACACAAGACGAACTCCGCGCGCGCACGATCGAGACCGAGGGCCTTCACGCCTTCATCGAAGCGTGGGAACGCGAGCCCATCTTTCAAACTCAGCTCGCGTTGCCGAGCGAAGTGCGAGCAAAGCACCGCGCGATTCGCCTGTCTCACTCGGCGGAAGGCCTCGCCGCGAGCCTCCGCGTGCTCGGCCAAGGTGTGATGCCCAATCTCTGGCCTGCGCTCCGGACGATCGATCGACCCATCACCCTCGTCGTGGGCGAACACGACTCGAAACTTCGCCCCATCGCGACGCGCATGAGCGCGGAGCTCTTGCGTGCTCGGATCACCACCGTGCCTCACGTGGGCCATGATGTGGTCTTGGAGGCTCCTTCTGTGCTTGCGCAGATCATCATGGGAAAGGATTGCATGTGAGTTCCAACGTCGAACGAGGTTCCCTTCGCGCGTGGATTCTGGCGTCACGACCTGCGACGCTCAGCGCTGCGTTCGTGCCGGTGGCCGTGGGGACCGCATGTGCATCCGCCGCCCACGGTATGCGCTGGGACACCGCGCTCGCCGCGCTCCTCGGCGCGTTCGGCATCCAAATCGGAACCAACTACGCAAACGACGTCTTCGATGCCGAAAAAGGCGCGGACACCGAGGAGCGCCTTGGCCCGACCCGCGCCGTCCAAGCGGGTCTCATCCGCCCGCGCGCGATGCGCATCGCCATGATCGCGGCCTTTGGCTTCGCGTCGCTCTGCGGGGCCTATCTCCTCTTCGAAGCGGGTTGGCCCATCGTCGCGATCGGCATCGCGTCGATTCTGAGCGGGATCGCATACACGGGCGGCCCCTTCCCTCTCGCCTATCACGGCCTGGGCGACGTCTTCGTCATGATCTTTTTCGGATTCGTCGCCGTGTGCGGCACGGTCTTCGTTCAAACGGGCGACGTGCCACCTCTCGCCCTATGGGCGAGCGTCCCTGTCGGCGCCATCGCGACTGCGATCCTCGTCGTCAATAACCTCCGCGATCGCCACACCGACATCAAAGCCAGCAAGCGAACGCTCGCCGTGCGCTTTGGAAGGACAGGAGCCGAAATCGAATACGGCCTTCTTCTGCTCGCATCCTACACGACACCGATCGCTCTTTGGCTCCGCAGCGAAGCTGGCCCGCTCGTCATGCTCCCTCTCTTGACGCTCCCCTTCGCGCTCACGCTCTTTCGCGACCTGCGCACACGTGAAGGAGCCGCGCTCAATCCCACGTTGGCCAATACTGCGAAGCTGCTCTTGATCTTCGGCGTGCTCTTCGCCCTCGGTATCGCGCTCGGCTGAGCCCGTATTCTCAAAGCAATTTGTATCCTCCGAGGATACAGATACTCTTCTCCACGCATGGCCAAAGATGGCTCTCGATGACATACGAATCTTGTGTCCATCGAGGAGAAATCATCATGAAATACTGTTTTCCTTTCTTCCTTCTGATTGCCATGAGCGCGTGCCGAGAAGAGCAACCGCCTGTCGTGCCCGATGGTGGCGTCCAAAACGACAGCGGCACGATCCAATGCGCTGCGTACCCGTCCTGTGGCGACGACGAAACCGAAGTGGCGAGCGAATCCGAGTGCCCACAGGACACGAGCTGCCGGGCCGTGACACTCTGCGGCGCCACGATCTGGTGCTGGAGTGGCGCCAGCACGTGCGCTGGACCGAACCCTGCGGGGTGCATCAAGAACGACAGTGACGATTCGTGTGAGGAAGGCTTCTGGTGCGATCTCTCCCAGCCGCGATCCAGCGGGTGCAGCTGCAATCCCGAACATGGCACCTGGGATTGCACCCCCGATCTCAGCGCCGGCACTTGCGTCGCACTGGACTCGTGAAAGTGAGATGAAGAAGGTCCGGGCCCGCTCGTTCGACGTCTACGCATACCTCGACTATCGGCATTTGCTCCGCGACTACTACGAGCAGCGAAAAGCCGATTCACACGGATTTTCGTTTCGTGCATTTGCGCGGCGCGCGGGGGTGAAGGCGCCCAATCATCTCAAGCGTGTCATGGACGGCGATCGAAGCCTGAGCGAAACATCCGCGGCGCAGTACGCCGCGGCGCTCGGCCTTTCAGGAGATGAAGCCGAGTACTTCCGCGAGCTCGTTCGCTTTGGCCAAGCTGCAAGCCAAGAAGCACGCGGTCGCGCCTATCGACGGCTCACTGAGTTTCGCGGATATCGGCGCGCTCATCGTCTCGACGCGATGCAGGATCGCTATCACTCCGCATGGTACATCCCCACAGTGCGGGAGATGATCGCACTCTCAGATTTTCGACCTGACCCGGGTTGGATCGCGCAGCGAATGATCCCTCCGATCACCGAACGTCAAGCGGCCGAGGCGCTTCACGTGCTCGAGGAGCTCCAGATGATTCGCACGACCGAGGATGGAAAAATCGAGCGCACCGAGGCCGTCGTCTCGACCGGTCCCGAGACGACCAACATCCACGTGGCGAACTATCATCGAACCATGATGAGGGTGGCGATCGACGCGCTCGATCGCGTCTCTGCATTGGAGAGAGACATCTCCGCTCTCACACTCTGCGTCCGCGAAGACTCGATCTCCGAGCTGAAAGAACGGGTGCGCGCCTTTCGGAAAGAGCTCCTCGCCATGGAGGCGATCGGAGCCGAGTGCGATCGTGTCGTGCAGATTGGAATCCAAATTTTTCCCCTCACCCAGAGACGAAAAAAGCCATGAGCCGCGCTCTTCATTGGGCCTTTCTTCTGCTCACGCTGCCTTCGATCGCGTGCAGCGGAACCGAAACGGGCAATCCGCCGCTCGAACCGATCCTCGATCCCTTCCAACTGCAGATACGAAACGTGTCATCGCCGAATCCGAACGATCCTCACGATCCTGTCATCGAGGGAGGCCCCGGAACCGTGTCCCCCGGAGAAGGACGAATTTTCGCGTGGAACCTCGAGACACAAGATCCCGAATCAGTCGCAAACATCAGAGAGGACGGTTCTTTCACGATCATGTTGCCCGCTTTTCCAAGCCAGCACATTCGCCTCCAAGCCGCGAGCGATGAGTATTCTCGCCCCACCACGCTCGAAATCGGGACTGCATCCAGCGCCCTGCACATCGTCTCCTCTTGCCTCTCCTCCATCACCCACACAGTGTGGATTCCGAGAGGAGGCTCGAGCTCGGCCGAGCTTCAGAACGATTGCGGCGAGCTCCGCAATGTGAGGGCATTCATCCGCAGCTCGGGCGAGGATGTCCCCGCTCCTGCGACGGGCCGCTTCGTGCATTTCGAAGTGTCGGCCTCGAACCTGGGCGTTTCGATGCGTGATTTGCTCATCATCACAGCCGAGACGAGCGATGGTGCGCGCGTGCGAGAGGCCGTGACCCTCGTCGTGGACAGATAAAACAGCGACCTTGCAACCACCGCGAGCGAGTCCATCTCCGCGATCGAAATGCGCATCCATTGGCCTCTCTGGCGCTATTTCTCTAGGATGTAGAGATGCGTGCGAAAGAAAGTCGCTCATGGCGCACGTCACACTGAGACGTGTACGCGCAAAGCTGTCTCGCCCCGCGTCCGATGCGCGGCGCCGATGGCTCGATCGCGAAGCGATCGCGATCGCGATCTCGGACGGAACCCATGTCGGACGCGCCGAAGCGGCGCCTTTGCCTCAGCTGAGCGTCGAGACATTGGAGCATGTGGAACAGGCGCTGCGCGCGGTTTCGTGGGCCGACATCGACATCGATTCTGAAGATCCTCTCACCCTCGCTGCACGATTGATCCCGGAAGACTTGCCCTCCGCTCGCTTCGCTGTCGAAGCTTCCTTGCTCGACTTGGTGGGTCGCGCGAGAAATCTGCCCGTGGCCGCGCTCCTCGCCGAACGCGAACCAGCGGGCGCCATCGCGACCGCCGCGCTCATCGACGATCTCGAGATGGCCGTCGCACGCGCCCGTTCAGCGCTCGATGCGGGCGCCGGTGCCCTCAAAGTCAAGATCGGCCGGCCCGACCAGGCCTCCCAAGAGATCGCGATGCTCCGCGCATTGCGACGCGAATTCGGCTCTGAAATCCGTATTCGTGCCGATGCCAACGGCGCCCTTCGAGATCTTCACGATCCGCGCATCGGAGCGCTCACCGAGATCGGCTGCGAGCTGCTCGAAGATCCCTTCCCGATCGAGCTCCTGCTCACGCACGATCCTCTTCCTCTCCCGGTCGCTCTCGACGAGAGTCTCGCGCGCGAACCTGCTCGCGCACTTCGCGCGCTCGAACAAGATCTAGCCCATGCCGTGGTGCTCAAACCTTCTTTGCTCGGCGGCATCGGACGCTCACTCGCGCTCGCAGAGACCGCGCGAAAACGAGGCGCACGGATCATCATCAGTCACCTCTACGACGCTCCCCGTTCGTTCGCGGCTTGCGCGCACCTCGCGCTCTCACTCGGGGCTTGCCCGAACGGATCGCTCGAAGTCCATGGGCTCGCCCGCTATGCCGGGCTCGACCAGTGGATCGATGAAACCGGAGCCACGATCGGAGTGCCTCGCTTGCTGGGCGCCTATCGCATCGAACAGCCCGACGTCGGAGGCCTCGGATGAGTGGCGATGAACTCTCGATTCACATGGCTGCCAAAGAGCACGGCCGCGCACTCGCACTCATCGATGGCGATCGAAGGACGAGCTGGGACGAGCTTCGAGACGAAGTCTCGTCTCGCGCAGAGGAGCTCGCTCCTCACATCGATCCAAGCGAAAGCAAACGGATCGCCGTGCTCGGCGAACCGACCCGCGCCCGCATCATCGATGTGCTCGCGGCCATCGAGCTCGGGGCGCCGCTCGTCATGCTCCATCCCCGTTGGACAGAGGTCGAACGACACGCGGTCCTCTCTGAAACGAAGCCGTGCCTCGTGCTCGGAAAGGACGCGATTGCACACATCGGCTCTGGCCCACTGAGTCAAAACACGACCGATGCTTCCGCGCCGCTTGCGATCCTCTATACGTCAGGCACGACCGGCCCCGCCAAGGGCGCCATTCTGAGCCGACGTGCATTCATCGCATCGGCCCGTGCGAGCGCCGTCCATCTTCCGCTCACACCTTCCGATCGTTGGCTCCTCACAATGCCCCTCGCGCACGTGGGGGGCCTCTCGATCGTGATCCGATCCCTCATCGCGCGGAGCGCGATCGTGATCGGAGGCCCCTTCGAAGCCGAACGGACGCGCGCTCTCATCGCGCGCGAAAATCCAACCCTCATCTCGCTCGTCCCCACCATGCTCTCGCGCCTGCTCGACGCCGGATTCACGCGATCGCACGGACTGCGCGCCATCCTGCTCGGTGGAGCAGCCTGCCCCGATCGTGTCCTAGAGCGCGCTCGAGCCCATGATTTGCCCATCCGCACCACCTACGGCCTGACCGA
>CAYZTA010000049.1:0-41364 GCA_964481145.1 uncultured Sandaracinus sp. | reverse complement strand
TCCGCCTTCCCCTCCGCCTTCCCCTCCGCCTTCCCCTCCGCCTTCCCCTCCGCCCTGACATTTGCCTCCGCCAACGATTCCCACTATGGAGAACGTTAGGCGTCCGGGCGTGTCCCATTCCAAAGGAAGAACCGTGCCGCACTTCAAGCTCATCAGCTTCGAACTTTGCCCCTTCGTTCAGCGCAGCGTGATCACGCTGCGTGAGAAAGGCGTGCCCTTCGAGATCGAACACATCGATCTCTCGAACAAACCGAGCTGGTTTTTGAAGATCTCACCGCTCGGCAAAGTCCCCGTGCTCGTCATTGATGGCGTAGCTGAGAAGCCTGTGGTGCTCTTCGAATCGGCCGTCATCAACGAATACCTCGACGAGGTCACAGAGGGCCGCATGCTGCCAGAAGACCCGCTCGCACGCGCATTCGGACGGGCATGGATCGAGATGGCCTCCGCGCTCTTGGTCGACGGCTATCTGCTCCAAGTCGCAAAGGACGAGGCGAAAGCCAAAGAGCAGATCGACAAGATCCGCGACAAGCTCGGTAAGTTCGAAGCGCAACTGCCAGAGCAAGGATCCTACTTCTACGGCGACTCGCTCTCACTCGTGGACGTGGCCACGCTCCCAGTGCTCCAGCGGCTCGGTTGGCTCTCGGCGATCGAGCCCGCCATCGAGGTGATCTGGCGCGATGTGCACAAGGTGGTCCGATGGCGCGACGCAATGCTCGCGCGGGACAGCGTCGCCGGCTCGACGATCCCCAACATCCAAGCACGCTTCCGCGACGATCTGGTGCGCAACAAGAGCTGGGTCGCCCGCAACTTGCCCGCAACGAGCGCGTGAGGCTGGTTCACCAAACCTTCCGCATCAACACCCTGCGGAGTCGTTCGAGAATCGCCCCTCGATCGGGATGCGAAACTTGAAGAAGGAACGCATCCAAGGTCGATAGAATCGTATTCCCTTCTTGAGGGACGAAGGCCCACCCTCGAACATCGAGACCATGTTCGTGGCGGCGAACGTGTAAGTCGTTCGCCACCACGATGGCGTGCGCGTAGATGCGCCCCTGAAATCCGTAGCGTCTACCGAGTTCGAAGATGCGATTGGCATCGAACTTCTTGGTCGTCGACAAGAAGGGCTCCTGATCGATGCGCGCTCGTACTTCCTCCTCACGCGCGTCACTCGCAAGCCGGAAGAAAAACCGAACCGTATGCATGAGCTGGCTCGGTGTCGTGACATCTGAGCTGGTCACGTGGGGATGCAACCCCAGCGTCTCATAAAGGCGCCGGGCCGCCGTCGCGTGGTGTGTACCTGCATCGTCGCGATGACGAGCCACCACGGTTCCGGCGATCAATCGATCATGGCCGCCGAGATCTTCACAACGTCTGACGACTACGAAATCGGCCTCTCGGAGCTCCGCCAGTCGATCGCCTCCCAATGTGCGCAGCAGCGTGACCGCCGCATGCGCGTTGCAGGAAACGACTTGAACGAACCGCTCGCCCGCGACGGCCACGTCGTTCACCCCCGTTGCGAACGGAATGCCGAAACCTTCTTCTGTCCCTTGAGCAACGACCCCCTGCACTCGTCGAGGTAGAGCCTCGTACTCATCGCGCGCGAGTCGCGGCATGCCCGCAGCACGGCAATCGAAAATGAAGTCGACCTCCGAGAGGAGCCGCGACACATCCTTCCCCGTCACGATCTCCGCGCCTTGGTCTCGTAGCAAATCGAGATCTGCTTCCAGAAAAGGCTGGGGTGCTCCTTTGTGCACGATCACGCGATGAACGCCCAAGAGCTTGCGCTCGGCGAGGATGAGATTGGCCAACGTGGTGCCAATGTTGCCGACGCCTCGAATGAGAACTCTCATCGCCCCTTGCCTGTCGACAAGGCCCAGATGCGGGCCGCGGTTCGTTTGCCGAGCACAGCACAAAGAGCTGCCGCGGCAAGCATTCCAAGGTCGCGTCGTACGCAGTGGTGTTGCACGTAGTCACGATCGAAGACCCAAGAAATACGGGCGTGACAACGCATCGCGGTGTGGAGCTGAGCCGGGCCGACGATGCCCGGCCGGATGGACCAACGGCGATCGTAGTGAGGTCTTTCCCAGCCGAGGCGGACGACATCGTCCTGGGTCAGCGGTCGAGGCCCCACGAGACTCATGTCGCCATTCAGCACATGGATGAGTTGTGGCAGCTCATCGAGACCGGTGGCGCGCAGAACACTGCCGATGCCGGTCACACGTCCGTCGCGCATGGTGCGCAGCTTGAAGATTCGAAACGGTCGACGATGAAGTCCCACCCGCTCTTGGACAAACGACACGGGCCTACCATCGGCAATGCAAATCACGAGCGCCGCCATCACACCCACCGGCGCGGCCATCGGAATCATGGCAACCGTCAGCACGAGATCGAGGACGCGCTTGACCATGCGCGTGCGTAACACCGTTCATGCAATACGCGCCATCTCAAATGGCAGGCCGCTCTCCTTGCCGCGTTCGCACCATGGTCTTCGCAGGCCGTGCAGGCGGCTGTGTGGACGCCCACGGGAACGGGGTCCACGCCTTCTTGAGCAGCACCGCGAGAACGAACGCACCCAAGATCATGGGAATGCCGGCCACGTCTCCCAAGACACCTCGCAGCACGAGACCATGTAAAAAAACGAGAATCGTGCCAAACACCGAGAGGCCGAACCCCGCTGCCATGAGTCGATTCGACACCGGTCGCACCACCAAAAAGAGCGCCGTCACGCTCCAAAGTGTGAGCGAAACCATCGCAAAGAGCCGACTGATCTCAGGAGCAAGACCTCGAAAGGGCTGATTCGTGACGAGATGCCATGCTTCATACGCCGCCGCGATGACAAAAAGCACCGCCGCGACGATGGCGTATCTCGGATGGGGCGCACGCGTCGTCATACGGGTCGGAATCAGCAACCCGCATACCGACTCTGTGCCTATTGAACCGCGGCTTCGCCAGCGGGCCGAACGATTTCCATCCTCACGTCCTCGCCGACGCTCTCGCGGATTGCCGAGCGGAGCAACCAAACTCCCGCCATCAACGCAAAGAGCACGAGGCCCAACACAGGTACCCACGTCGGCGTATCGCTTGCCTCGTCATGCACGGGCGGTAAGACCGGATGCTCGAGCGGGCCGTCGGTATCTGCCGATGCATGTGTGTCGTGAGCTACGTTTCCCATGAGGCGCGGAGAATAGCCACGAAGGACGGCCTCGCGCAATTCGAGGGTGCAATTCGAGAAAGCTGGGACCGGTGTCCGAACCCGATCCCAGCCCCCAATCAGCTCTTCACTTCGATCTTACGTGCCTTCAAGCTCTCGCGTTTGGGCATGCGAACGGTCAGCACTCCATCTTTGAGCGTCGCATCGATCCGCTCGACATCGACGGTGGACGGCAGCTTGAACGTACGAGAAAACGCACCGAACCAGCGCTCTCGAATGGACTGCCCCTCGCGCTCCTGCTTTCTCTCCCCCGAGAGCGTCAGGAGATCATTCTCCACGTGAACGCTGACTTCCTCGAGCGTCAAACCAGGCAAATCGGCCTGCACCAAGATGGCATCGCCATCTTCGAACACATCGACCACCGGCACGAACGTGTGGCGAACCGTTCGTTCAGACGCACCTCGCGGTCCGAACGGAGACCGAAAAAGCGCATCTTCGAGACGGCGAACCTCAGCAACGGAATCCCAACGGCTCAACATGGCATTTTCCTTTCTGCGGACGGACCGATCCCACCGCAAAAAACGGGTTGTTCCTCTGACGCTCCGAATGGGCCCCGACATACCGGAAAACCCCTTTTCCGGTTCATTTGGGGGCTCATCGGGCGACGCGTTGCACCGTAGCCATGCCCATTCGCAGGTCAATACCCACCCGAATGCGAAGAGCATTGGCAATGATGGAACGAATCCTGAAGACTCAAGGCAACGGCGATGCCCCTCCTCGGGCATGCTTAGACCAAGGGTGACCGCATGAGGTTCGCGTTCCCGCCGCTTACGCCCGTCGTTCGAGCGATCTTGATCGTGCTCTTCGGCTCGTTCGTCGTTCAGAGCATCGCCTTTGGCGTGTTTCGTCTTCAGCTGTCGGATTGGCTCGCGTTGCGCACGGAGATCGGAATTCCGCTCGCGTGGCAGTGGGCGACCTACCCGCTCGTCGAGATGCCCGGCCCGAGCGCAGTCGTGGCGCGCGGCATCGACCTTTTGCTCATCTATTCGTTCGGCGCGTTCGTCGAGTCTCATCTGGGACGAAAGCAAAGCCTCCAACTCTTGGCCGTATCGATCGTGGGCGGCGCGGTGCTGCCTTTCGTGTTCGGACTCCTGTTCCCGGCCATCTCGATTCCGCTCATGGGAGCCACTGTCATCACGTGGGCGCTCATGGGCGCCTTCGCCGTCCTCACGCGCGGTGCGCCGGTCGGCTTTTTTCTCTTGCCGACGATGAGCGCCTGGGTCTTCATCGGCATCTTCCTCGTCATTGTCGGGCTCCAATCGATGTGGGCCCAGACGCCCATTCCCATCCTCACGGCGCTCAGCGCCGTCGCATCGGGGATTCTCTTCACACGATGGCTCGAGCGGAGGCCTCCTCCGCGCTCCAAAAAAGGAAACCCTCCGCGACGTCGCAACGGAGCCCCGCATTTGTCCGTCATCACGGGCGGCCAAGCGAGCGAGGACCGTCCGCGGTGGCTGAACTGAAGTGGACATCCTCGGAGAGCGACGTCCGCCGCTTCCTCCTCTGTCCATGAGCGTATAAGATGCCCCGCTGATGAAGCGCATTTGGGCGATCGCAATCAACACGTTCCGAGAGGCCGTTCGTGATCGGGTCCTCTACGGTGTCGTTGGGTTTGCCACAGCCATTCTTCTCTTCACGTTGGCGCTCGCCCAGCTGTCGCTCAACCAACAAGAGCGCGTCGTGCACGACGTGGGCCTCGCATCGATCTCTATCTTTTCCGTGGTCGTCGCAGTCTTTCTGGGCTCGTCGCTCCTCTACAAAGAGATCGAGAAAAAAACGCTCTACGTCATCCTGCCCAAGCCCATCGAACGACACGAATTCCTCATCGGCAAATACGTAGGGATCACGCTGACAGCCATGGTGTTCATGGCCATCATGGGGTCGCTCCAAATGGGCATCGCGGTGGCCCAACGTTCGATGGCGGCGGAGCCCTCTCCGCCGGGAAAGCCCGAGCTCGCCTACATCGCGCTGGGGCTCGTCATCGCGACGATCCTCGCGTCACTCGGGATGCTCCGCACACGTTCGAAGCATCCACGCTCTATTTCTCTCACGATCCTTCTGCTCCCGCTTTCGCTCACTGTTTTCACCATCGCCGCGCTCTGTGCATCGAGCGCAGGTGTGGCGGTCGGTCCAGTGCTCGCAGCGCTCTGTCTCGATGTGGGGGAAGTCTTGGTGGTCGCCGCCATCGCGATGCTGTTCTCGAGCTTCTCGACCCCTTTCCTGACAGGGGCACTGACGATCGGTGTTTGGATGATGGGTCGCTCTGCAGGCGAGATGGCGACGATGAACTCCAGTGCGCTCCCTGATTTCGTTCGCACGTTTTTGCGCGGACTCTCATGGATCGTCCCGAACTTGAACCTCTTCGTTCCTCCGCATCGCGCACTCACCGAAAGCGTGCTCGGGAGCACCCCCGCCGAGTACGTCCTTCATGCGATGGGGTATGCGGTCTTCTACGCTGCTATCCTCATCACGCTCGCATGCTCCGTGTGGAGAAAGCGCGATTTCCTGTGATTCACGGCTTGCATCCGTGGATGAAGCCCGTGGGCCGTATCATCGGCACGATCGGCGTCTTGCTGTTCGTCCTCTCGGTGCGGGTGGTGAGCGCTTCGCACGCCGAGCTTCGCGAAGGAGATCAGCTGCGCGCGCAGAACGAAATCGACTTCGCCATCGCGCACTATCGTCGCGCCGCGCGCCAATATGCGCCCGGAAACCCTTATAGCGTCGCCGCACTCAACCGTCTCTCCGAGATCGCTCGCGCGGCCGAACAGGAAGGGGACCGAGAACGCGCACTTGCGGCGTGGCGCTCGGTTCGCGGAGCGATTCTGGCATCCCGAAGCTTCTACATTCCCGAACCCGAACGTCTCTCCGAAGCCAATGGGCACATCGCGAGGCTCATGTCCGAGCTTCCCCCTCCTGAAATCGATGCTGGAAAGACACCGGAGGAGCGTCGAGCAGCGGAGAGCGCAAGACTCGACACCATCCATGATCCCGCGCTCGGATTTCGTATCCTCGCGCTCCTCGGTCTCGCCACTTGGATCATCGCGGCTTGGGGTTTCGTCACACGCGCCATCGACGAGGACGATCGCATCATCGGCGCTGCGGCCCGCGCCTGGGGATCCGCCTGGATCATCGGTTTCGGAGCTTTCATCCTTGGGCTCGCGCTCGCTTGACAGCCGCGCCCTGATTCAACGACTCGAACCCACGAAATTGAGAAGCACACAATGGACAACATTCGCATTCGCGGCGGCGCCCCGCTCCGCGGCAGACTCCGAGTGAGCGGGGCAAAAAACGCCGCTCTGCCCATTTTGTGTGCGTCGCTCCTCGCCGATGGGGAACACGTCTTCCGCAACGTACCGAAGCTCAGAGACATCGAAACGACAGCCGACTTGCTTCGACATCTCGGTCTGGACGTCGAAGTGTCCGCTCCCGTCGTGACGGTTCGAGCCAAGCCCGTCATCGAGCCGGATGCTCCCTACGAGCTCGTCAAACAAATGCGCGCCTCCGTGTTGGTCTTGGGGCCGCTCGTGGCCCGCTACGGAGAAGCCCGAGTGTCATTGCCCGGTGGATGCGCCATCGGAGCACGTCCCATCGATCAACACCTCAAAGGGCTCGAAGCCATGGGCGCAACCGTGCAACTGGAGCACGGCTACGTGAACGTCCGAGTCCCGAGTGGCCGTCTGAAAGGCGCCGACATTTATCTCGACATCCCCACCGTCACTGGGACTGAAAACCTGATGTGTGCTGCGAGCCTCGCGCGTGGCCGCACTCGTCTCGCGAACGCGGCGCGCGAGCCCGAAGTCGAAGAGCTCGCCCGCGTGCTCAACAAAATGGGAGCGAGCGTTCAAGGTGCAGGAACGGATGTGATCACGATCGAAGGTGCAGAATCATTGCAACCCGTGGATCACGCGATCATCGCCGATCGAATCGAGGCAGGGACGTACATGACGGCAGCCGCCGTGACCGGCGGAGACGTTCTCTTGGAGGGGATCACCTTCGATCATATCGAAGTGCTCTCCGCAAAAATGCGCGCTGCGGGTGTCATCATCGAACGCGAAGCCGCCGGCATTCGTGTCGTCGGAAAGCCTCCCTTCAAACCCGTCGACATGACGACAGAACCCCATCCTGGCTTTCCGACCGACATGCAGGCGCAGTTCATGTTGCTCATGTGCATGGCGCAAGGCGCCAGCGTCATCACCGAGACCATCTTCGAAAATCGATTCATGCACGTGCCCGAGCTGCAACGCATGGGAGCGCAGATCGACATCCACGGCCGCTCCGCGTTCGTCCAAGGCCCTGCAAAACTGCAAGGAGCACGGGTCATGGCCACCGATCTGCGGGCCAGCGCATCGCTCGTCCTCGCCGGACTCGTCGCGATGGGCGAAACCGAAGTCTTGCGCGTCTATCACATCGATCGCGGCTACGAGCGCATCGAAGAAAAACTGCGCGCACTGGGCGCAGATATCGAGCGCATCCGAGGAGCGGCTTGATTCGACACACTGGATCGCGAAGCCATCGCGCCGCGATCCAGTGCATTCGAACATCGTTCAACTCTCGTCGGCTCCCTCATCTCCGCTCGCATCACGCGCCGTGGAGCGAGTTCGGGAACGAACTTCTGCGGTGAGGGTCGTCGGCCCAGAGATCGTCAGCATGGGTCGCAGTCTCCTGAACGTCGCTCGACCAATCCCCCGCACACGCATGATGTCCTCGACCCGACGAAACGCAGCGCGCTCGCGTTGAGCGACGATGGCTGCGGCTTTCGAGGGTCCAACTCCAGGCAACCGCTGGAGCTCTTCGAGCGAGGCCGTCTGAATGTTGACGACTCCTTGTCCATCGGATGCACCTGCCGCTTCGAGCTGCACATCCGCCGTGTTGGGCGAGGATGCAGAGCGACGCTGAGCCGATGCGTGGGACGTCAAGGACATCATCGCAAAAACAAATGCCGCGAGGCCCACCAGGTTCAATGTTTTGATTCTGTAGCGATTCATGACAAATTCTCCTTGTTTTGTTGGATCCATACGGAACGAGCGATCAGCCGGCGAACGCGCCTTCGACCATGAGGTCGTCGTGCAGCGGACCTGCGTCTCGCTCGCTCTGCGGACGTTGTTCGCGAATGTGCATCGTGCCGTTGACCGGCACTGCATCGAGATAGGCGTTGAGGCTTCCGTCGCGATTGCGGAAGGCCGAACCGATTCGAACCCAGAACTTCTTGCCGTCTCGTTCGCGCTCTACGATCGTGTAGACGACGAGCGGCATTCTCGTCACGTTCTCCATTTTTCTCTTTGCTCCTCTCGCCACCACGCGGCGGCATTGCACACCATCGCAAGCGGTGTTCCGGCTGGACGACGCTCGAATTGCAGGAGAATTGAAGGGTTGATGGGCGGAATCGGTGGCGGCCGCCGGGCGGCCCCCACCCCTCGCGTCGAAACACCTTCACCTGCGCTCACGGCGTGCGCTTGTGGGGGGCGTTCGCCCATGGCAACATCGCGCGCTCTTCTGCGCAGGAGCTCATCTCGAGCTCGACTCCGCTTCGAGCATTTCGGAGGATCATGAAGGTCAGCCTCTCCACCGACGCGCCAACCAAGATCAAGACAGATCTCTTGGTCGTTGGCGTGCGGTCCGGCGGTATCACCAAAGACCGTCTCATCAAGCAACTCGACAAAGCCACCGATGGCGCTCTTTCAGCTGCCGCAAAACTGGAAGATTTCTCCGGCAAATCAGGAGAATCGCTCCGCGCGACCGTGAAAGGAATCGGAGCTTCGATCGTTCTCCTCATCGGGCTCGGAGACGGTCCATTTCGAGAACGCGATGCGCGCGCGCTCGCCGTCAAGGCGGCGTCCGCTGGAACGCGTTATCACAGCATCGCGCTGGTACTGCCGGACGATGTCGCCGATCTCGATCGCACGGTGCGCGTCGCCACCGAAGGTCTATTGACGGGCAATTACAAATACACCCGGTATTTGACGGGTGAGCGAATCCCGAAACGGCGCATCGAACAAGCACGGATTCTCCTACCGGAGACTCATCCCTCGCTAAAGGAAGCCGTCCGACAAGGCAACGCCATCGCAGAATCGGTCAACCTCGCCCGTGATCTCGTCAACGCCCCTCCCAACGATCTGACGCCGACGGCACTCGCCCAGGCTGCGAAGACCGCATGTGATCAGCACGGCCTCAGCTGCCGAATCTGGGATCGCAAAGGCCTCGAGAAGCTCGGGATGCACCTGTTTTTGGCTGTGAACCGAGGGAGCGCGGAAGAGCCTCGTTTGGTTCACATGAGCTACAAGCCCGCCAATGCGAAGAGCGCACGCAAGCGGGTCGTCTTCGTCGGCAAAGGGCTGACCTTCGACTCGGGCGGGCTTTGCATCAAACCGCCCAAGTCGATGATCGACATGAAGTGCGACATGGCCGGAGCCGCGACCACGATCGGCATCCTCGCTGCGTGCGCACGCTTGAACCTACCCATCGAAGTGCATGGTCTGCTCGGCGCAACCGAGAACATGACCGGGGCAGCGGCGTTTCGCCCGGGCGATATCTTCTCGAGCTTGGATGGCAAGACAGTCGAGATCATCAACACCGACGCCGAGGGGCGCCTCGTATTGGCCGATGTGCTCGCGTACGCAGCACGAGAAATCAAACCTGATTTCATGATCGACCATGCCACGCTCACAGGCGCCTGCATGGTGGCCCTCGGCGCGTGGCGCGCTGGACTCTTCTCGAACGACGACGAACTCGCCAAACGATATCAAGAGGCGGCCGAAATCGAAGGTGAGAACTTCTGGCGAATGCCGCTCGACGAAGAGCTGCGTGACCTCTTGAAGAGCGACGTCGCGGACATGAAGCACGTCGGTGATCAGTACGGCGGATCGATCACCGCGGCTTTGTTCCTGCGTGAGTTCATCGGCAAGACGAAATGGATGCATCTCGATATTGCCGGCCCTGCGTTCTTGGATCGACCACACGGCACATCTCCGAAGGGCGGCACTGGGTTCGGCATCGCCACCGCGGTCCGCTTCCTCGAGACGCTCGCGCTCGAACGCTGAACGACCCACCAATCAAAAAACGGCGGCGGATGGTCATCCGTCGCCGTTTTTTTTGATTGGTGCGCTTGGACTCTGTTCAACGTTCAACAGAGTTCAACGTTCAACGGAACACGCACTAAATCCGGAACGGATAGTTGATCACGATCGACGCGCGCGAGAACCGCGGAAACGTCGCGCCACGGACGGCACGCGCGACACACGAACCCACGGGCGTTCCAGCAAACTCTCCGGTCACGTTGGCAGCCGACACGCGTCCGTTCGATCCCGACACGGTGATGGCCACCATCGCAGTGCCATGTTGGCCGTTTCCGCACGCTGACACGGCAGTTTGCACCGAGGACAGTGCCCGCTGAACGTCGGCGCGCGCAGGCTGCTCGGGCAGCGCTTCTCCACCGCCGCCTCCACCACCACTGGAAGCCGCACCGCCTCCGCGACGGCCCCCTCCGCCCAATGCACCTTCGAGGAGGCTATCGATATCACCGCCTCCACCACCTCCACCACGTGAGCTGGATCCGGCGCTGCTGCCGCCACTGCTCGCCGCCGCCGGCGCTGCAGAGCTGGCTGCACCGCTTCCACCACCCCCAGCCGCTCGGTCACGCCGCGCCCGTGACGATGACCCACCGCGTTCCCCCTCCTCAGGACGCGCAGCAGCCACAGCTGTGCCCGTTTCAGCAGCAGGCGCGGCTGTGCCCGTTCCAGCACTGGCCGTCCCTGTCGGGGCTGCAGCGGCCTCTGGAGGAGGCACAGGAGCCTCTGTCGGAGCTGCCGTCGGAGCCGCGGCGGCGCCTGGCGCAAGGACACCCGCACTCGCCGGCATGGTGGCGATCGTCGTGGCGGGATCGGGCTGTCGACCACTGAGCACGACGGCAAATACCCCCGCCGCGGCGATCAAACCCACACCGATCATGCTTCCGGCAATAATCAGCCCTTTGCCGCTCGATTCACGCTTCTCTGGGATGATCACAGGAGCGCCCAGCGCCGAGCCCAACCCCGGCGCGGCTGTTCCGATGCTGAGCAGGTCGTCCACCCGCGCAGGCGATGCGGGCGCACCCGGATTCACCGAAGGAGCCGCTCCCCCGCCTCCTAACCCAGTGGCGCTCGCAAGCGCGCGAATATCGATGAGGCCCGAGCCTTCACCGGCGGCCATCCCAGGCCGGCCGCCTCCCAGAGGCGGCTTGCTCTGACCTGCGGAGGCAGAGGCCGCACTCGAGCTTCCACTCGGCGCTCCACCCGTGGCCAGTGCTTGCAGATTCGACAACGAAAACAGAACCGAATTTTCGTTGCGCGCGCCGGTCATCGCCTGGCTGGCGCTGACCCGCGGCCCCGGCGCCGAAGCGACCACATCTTCTTCTTCCGCCGAACCACCGAACGGATTCCCTCCACCGCCAAACGGACTGGCCGCGTCGGTCTGAGCAAAGAGATCAGCACCTGCATCGGCGCTTGGAGGCGAGCTCGGGGCGACGGCTGCTGGTGCCGCTGGCTCAGCAAACGGGTCTTCTGGTGCCTGCTGTTCCATCGACATCGACATCGATGTCGATTCGACGGAAGCGCCAGGATTCATGATCGCCTGAACCAGCTCTTCGATGTCTTGCGCAGGTTTCCAATCTTCGAACCCTTCGCGCCAGACATAGGCATCCCAGCCAATCGTATTGGCCGAGATCATTCCGCCGAGCTGAGCAGGAGAAAACGGGCCTTGCTGCTCCCCTTCGACGACCACGTGCCAGACGGCATCGGCTCCCTGATCGACAGCCGCGGCTTCATCGCCCGCACCTTCCTGCGATTGATCACCACGAACGACGATCGCAGCCCCACATTTCTTGCAGCGGATCTTGAAGACCCGTCCTGCGACCTTTTCGTCAGCAATCGAGTATTTGGCGCCACAGCTGTCGCAGACGATTTTCATCTCGGTGATCCCTTCGAACGATTCGAATGGCCGGTGCTCCGGAGTGCAAAACACCTCGGACAGAGACCGAAGCGGCCGGAAAGTCGTGTGCGAGGATACCCGGCCCACGACGTCGCGATCAAGCTCGCTCACGTTCTCATTCGGCTAGATAGAACCTTGGGCGGTTCAAGCCTTGGGTCGATTCATCGTTCAACGAGCGTCGTCCCATCTTTTCCGCAAAAACGAGTCGTCGCCGGAAAGTGGGCACCACACGTGGGACAAACCTTCGTCATCTGCCCCTCCTTGGCCGATTTTTCCGTAAATTCAGCGTATTTGACCAACTCGGTGCCATCTTGTGGACATCGCTCCGCATGAGGAGGATATCCGCGTCGGCATGTCGGACAGATCTTGGGCTCCGATGTGACAGGAGATTCGACCGCCAAGGGAGGCTCTTGGGCCTGCTGGAAGCTCAAAGGAGGCGGCATGGTGGTCGCCCTCTTTTTGCGCCGACCATGAAGCAAGAGCCCGATCGCGCCCGCCATCACCATCAAAAGACCGAGGATGGAAAACCCGATAACCCAACCCAGCCCAATACGGCTCTCGGGCTCGCTGCGCGCCGCCAAACGCGCCGCCTCTTCGGAAACCGTCTCGGCTTCATCGAGGGAAACCGCGCCCCCGCCCTCGGCGCGTCGCGCGATCAAGTCGGACAAATCCGGTGTTCGAACGCGCACCCGGGCCTGCGCCTCGAACGAGGCCTCACGTGCGGTAACGACGAACTCGCCCTCACCTTCGGCGGCACTGTCTGCGGCGACGAAGCAACTCCCGTCGAGCCGCCCTCTCGCCCCTTCGGGGGCACGCAACTCGAGCCTCGGCGTTCGTCCCGGCACCACACAACCGCTCGCATCGACGACACGCGCCGCGAAACAAGCCCGTCCTCCAGGTTCTACCGTCGCTTGCGAGGGCCTCAATGTGATCCGACTCGGAGCCCCTGGGCGACATGCGGGCGAAGGAGGTTCTGCAGCAGGCGTTGGCTCCGCGGATGCGACTGGTGTCGCCGAAGCTGCCCGCTGAAAAGTCTGGGTCGACTCGATGGATGCCACACAACGTGAATCATTGAGCGCCCAGTCGTATCGGCTTACATCGCGAAACTCGATTCGATCTGCGCCCACCGCGCGCAAGGTGTACGTGCCCACTTCGGCGCGGGGATCCTGTTCCGGCGTCCGACACACGACGGTCCACGTATTCGATTCGTAACGCGACGAGACCCGCCGCACACTCGCGTTCTCGCTCCAACATCCACGTGTGGTGCGCTGGGGCCTCCCCGCGAACGTCAGGTCATCTCCGGACTGCGTCACACGAATCAGAGATCCGCCTGGAATCGTGGTCGATTGCGGTCTCGGCCCACAATCGCCTCCCCAGCTTTCGACCGCGACTTCGATGCGCATCGACCCCGTGCGCCAATCCCCTTCGTAAGGGCCGTCGGCACGCGCTTTCATGGTCGTGACGCTCAGAGCAGCCACGACGATTGCGATCGACACGCGGGTCACCGGGCTCAAGATACTCCAACTTCGCCGCCAACCAGGAAGAAACGGCGAAATGTCCGTCCCATAAAAAAACCGCGCGCAGACATGCATCTGCGCGCGGTTTCATGCTTTTCGTTCAGCCCGCTGCGCGAACCTTTTGGATTTCTTTCGTCAGCTCCGGCACGACCTGGAACAAATCGCCCACCAAGAAGTAATCGGCGACCTGAGCGATCGGCGCTTCCTTATTGTTGTTGATGGCAACGATGACCTTGCTGCCCTTCATGCCGGCAAGGTGCTGGATTGCGCCGCTGATTCCGACCGCGATGTAGAGCTTCGGCGCCACCACTTTCCCGGTTTGCCCCACCTGCAGGTCATTCGGAACGTATCCCGCATCACATGCAGCTCGCGACGCACCCATCGCAGCATTCAGCGCATCGACGAGAGGCTCGAGAACCGTCTTGAAGTTCTCGGCGCTCTTGAGCGCGCGCCCACCACTGACGACCACTTCCGCGTCGGTCAGCTCAGGGCGCTCGCTCTTTTGGGATTCGAGCGAGACGAATTCGACGCGTGACGACGCTCCTTCGTCACTCACGACATCGACCGCTTCACTCGGCGAGCTTCCGCCTGTTTCTTCGGCTGCATCAAACTCGGTCTGCCGGACGGTCACGACCTGAATGGGCGTCTCCACCACACAATGCCCAAATACGTTCCCGGCATACATCGGCCTGCGGTACGTGAGCGTGTCACCGCTCACGGCAACGCTCGAGATGTCGCTCGCAACACCCGCTTCGATGCGCATCGCCACCCTGGGCGCGAGATCTTTGCCGTAGGTCGTCGCCGTCGCCGCGACCACTCCGTATCCACCGTTCTTCGCGACCTCGGCCACCGTGGGCGCATACCGCTCGGCGACATAGCCGCCTTCGATCTCCGCCGTCAGGATCTTGCGCGCACCATATCCGGAGAGCTGCGAAGCCGCGTTGTCCGCGCCTTCACCGATCGCGAGGACGTCGTAGCTTCCTCCCGTTCCTTCCGCGACCTGCCGTGCGAACGCGATCGCGCTCAACGTGCTCTTGCGCATGCCCCCTTCGAGGAGCTCCGCCACCACCAAGACATCCGTCATTTTCTTCGTCTCCTTCTCGTGTAGCGGTTGGCTCAGAGGACTTTGGATTCCGTGCGGAGCTTCTGAACGAGCTCCTGCACGTTTTCGACGTATTTCACTTGTCCCGAGCGCGCCGGCGGCAGCTCGAACTTCGAGTACTTCACGACGGGACCACCGCTCACACCAAGGTCGGCGAGCGTCTTCACGTCGATGGTCTTTTTCTTCGCGGCCATGATGCCCTTGAGCGATGCATACCGCGCCCCCTCATTGTACTTGTGGCTCTCCGGAGTCTTGCCGTTCTGCACCGAGGTCGGCGCCACGATCCGAAGGTCCACGGTCACCACCGCAGGCAGTGTGACCTTGAGCGTGAGGACCCCCGTGTCGACCTCTCGTCCCACGAGCAACGTCTTGCCGCCATCATCGGTCGACATCGACATCGCGAAGGTCGCCATCGGCCAGTCGAGGAGTTCGGCGAGCATCTGCCCTACGGTGTTGGAGTCGCCGTCGACGGCCTGCTTGCCCATCAACACGAGATCGGGCTTTTCGTTCTCGACGAGCGCCCGCAGGGCTTTGGCCACGAGACCAGCGTCGAGCTCTTCATCGTTTGCTTTGATCTGAATCCCGCGATCGGCACCCATCGCGAGTGGCTGGCGGAGCGTGGTCTGCACCTCGTCGGGGCCGAGGCTCACGACGATCACTTCACCGCTCTTTTCGCCGGTGGCGCCGTTCTCGATGAGCCTGAGCGCCGCTTCCACGGCGTACTCATCGAACGGATTGAGCTTCCATTCGAGTCCGTCCGATGTCACGCGCGTGCCATCGGCCGAAATCTTCACTTTGTTCGCGTTGTCGGGATCGGCGACGCGCTTTACGGGAACGAGAATTTTCACTAGAGGCCTCCTGACTCGAAAGGTTCGAGAGGTCTGAAAAAGCCGGCGTTCCTGCCGGCACTGCGCATCCGCGCGCAGTCCAAAACTGGCGGCGATCTAGAAGCGTCACCGCACTGTGTCAAGTCTCCCCACCGACACTCGCACCCCCTCGAGAAACACATTTGCCACCTGTGAAGCGGCTTTTTGGAGATGTCCTGGTTCCCGTGTTTCGGAAGCACGAGCACCTTCTGGACGCGAAAGCGCCCACGTCACGGCGATGCCATCGAGAGCGCCCCACAGCGCGCGCGAAAGCACCCTCGGATTGATATCTTGCCGAACGATGCCTTCCTGCTGTCCCTCGGCCACGAGCCCTGCGATCACATCCAGATACTCCGTAAAAAGCGGGGCGGCGAACTGCTTGAGCAGCCGTGAGGATTGCCGAAGATTCACCGTCACGACCTCGGCGAGATCGCGCTGCCCTTCGAGCAGACCGAGTTGCAGCTCGATGACCCGTCGGAATTTCACGTCGAACGGCGCTTCGACTTCGATCTCTTTTCGAAGAACGCTCATGAGCTTCGTGATGCGATCTTCGAAAATCGAGACGAGCACATCGTCTTTGTTCTTGAAATAAAGATAAATCGTGCCGTCTGCGACACCTGCCGCCTTGGCGATCTCACTCACGCGAGTCGCATAAAAACCTTTGCGTGCGAACACGCGGATCGCCGCACGCAAAATGCGTTCGCGTTTGTCGGGTGCTCGCTTCGAGCGGGCACTGAATGGCCGTTCATTCGGCACACGAGGCGATATCACGTGCCCCAGCAAGGGTCAACGTCGCACGCCGACCCCGGGACGTACGATCACCCAACGAGACGGCGCTCGAAGCAGCGCACGTGCGACCTCATCGCTGGCTCGCATCTCAGGCTGATCATCGGATTCAGTCGCCAATCGTCGCGCGCGCTCTCGCGCCGTGCTCGCACGAAATGCACGTGCCTGCACGCGTTGTTCGATGGCCAAGGCCAACGCGCGCTCTCGCTCTTCCTCCGCTCGATGGCGAGCGCTCGAAAGCCGCGCGGGGAGACCGGTGAGGTCATCCTCCGACCCCCGCACGGCGATGGCGATCCACGCCCCCTCCATGCCCGCCCCCGAGCGTGCCCACACCACACGGGTCCCTGCATTCATGACATTCACGAATGAATCAAGAATCGCCTGAGCTCCGGCTTCGGCAGCGCAGCCTGCCGGACGTGGATCACGAATCGCGAGGATTGCTTCGGTCACGTCCTCCTCACTCCTCATGGCCACGATCTCCTCGGTCGAAATCGCGATCGCAATCTCACTGCTCGGCGTCGGCGAAGCATTGGGAAGCCGCATGAGCCCGAGAATCCCGAGGCGCGCGGCGCTTCCTGCGTTCACCTCACCATCGATCCCCATCGTCACATGGTTCTCTCGGGCCATCGCTTCCCACGCCCGACGCACACTCTCGTATCGAATGGCAGAGAGTCCTTCGATTTGGCCTTTCGGTGCGATGAGTCCCGGAGCCGCCGGCGCAATCGCGCGAGCCGCACGCGCAAGCCGAACATCTTCCATACGAAGCGCCGCCATGGCCTGCGCGCGTACCTCTTCGATGAGCGCGATGCTCATCGGCAATCCGCGTACACACCCCGTCAATCGTTCGATTGTCTCGAACGCTTCCTCGGGCTCTGTTTCGAGCACGACTCCAATCGATGCGGAATCGACCCAAAACTCCGCGCTCGAGTCACCTGCACATCGAGCCAGCAAGCGCGCGATGACCGCACGTTGCCCATGAAGCCGCGCAGGTTCACGTCGAGCATCACTCGCGATCGCGAGTGAAACCGCGACACGCCCGCTCTCGGTGAAGCGCGCTCGCACCCGCGCTCCATCTCGAGATTCGATGGACGCACTCTGCTCGTCCATCGTGCCTTCGAAGCTCGGAACCATGAGCCCATCACGCACATGGACTTCTGCGCGCACCTGAGTTCGAGAGCGCAATGCCTCGTCCGGTGAGTCGAGGTCAGAATCATTTCGCCCCCCTTGCACGACGACGCCGAGCCCCAAACCGCCCTCATTGCGTTCATGCGCACGCGCGATCCAGCGCGCTCCAATACGTTCAGCGATCGATCGCGGATCGTCTGGGGGAAGCGGACGTTCGCCACCACACTCCGCCGTGGCAGCGCGCGCATACGTGATCGCGTTCGTCACGTCTTCCATCGCCGCACCACGTACGAGCACGATCTCCGCTCCACGAAACGGAAACACACTCGCCGTCCCATCGGTGAGCTCGGCCAACGCGCGCCGTGCAATCGCGACAGCCACGTGTTCATCCGATACGGCCAGCGCGGCGCTCGCGATCGCATGTTCGTGAACCTCGACCCGCGCGCCCCCCTGAGGGGTCCACGAACGTTCCCGGCGCGATTGTTCCGCATGCGGAACACGCCTCAACGCAGATCCGATGGCTTGCTGCACTCGAGTTTCGTCGGCGTCGCCGATAGCCACGAACAACCCCCGCGAAGGCCCCCAATGCGCCGCGAGAAACGCGTTCGTGACGGCGCTCTCGATCGCGGGGTCATCCTCGGAAGAACCCAGCGGGTCGAGCCCTCGAGGGCTGCCGAGCAGCGCTGAAAGCGCAAGTCGATCGGCATTGCGTCCAGGGTCTCGCCCCGCTCCACGCCGGGTCGCCCTCAAGCGAACGAGCGCCGCGGAAAGCGCCTCCTGCCCCACACTTCTCGCTGCGAGCACCTGCGTGAGCGCATTGGCACATACCTCGACGCGCTCACTCTCACACGAGATCCCGAGCTCGGTTCCATCGGGCAGCACACGGGCACTCACCTCCGTACCATACGTCGCGGCCCACGCAGCCACCGTGGCGACCGCCGCCGGTTCGGCATCGAACGAGCCTGCATCGATCCACAACGACATCCATGTTCGTCCTTGGCTCGGACTTGGGACGAACACGAACGAGGCTTCGCCAATCGGCGCAACTTGAGCCATTTCGCGGGCGCGGATGGGATCGCGAGCACGCGAAACGGATCCGCACCCCACTCCCAATACCAACGAGAAGACCGCGAACGTTCGACGATTCACGAGGGTGGCTCCTCCCCCCGCACCAGCCGAACGAGATTGTCTGCGTGCCGAAGCCACACGAGCACTGCGATGGCCAAAGCCATCTGCGAAAGAGGCGCACCCCATCCATCCAAACCGAGCACGATGACCGCACCGACCAACGCGCCGAAGAGCGAACCGACACTGGTGCGCCGCGTGAGCTTCTTTGCTCCGAGATACGTCGCAACCGCGCAAAGCCCTGCAATCGGCCTCGTAGCGAGCATCACGCCAGCAGCCGTCGCGGCGCCCTTACCCCCTCGAAAACGGTGCCAAATGGGAAAGCAATGCCCCAGGGCAGCGGCCACACCCACCACCGCCACCCATGCATCGCCATCTCCGAGAATCCAACGTGCTGCGGCGCATGGAAGCGCGCCCTTGGCCGCATCGAGGACGAGCACGATGCGCGCTTCCTTTTTTCCGATCACCCGCCCCACATTGGTCGCACCAGGATTGCCGCTTCCCTCGGCATAAATGTCGATTCCTTTGCGTCGCGCAAGGATCAACGCAAACGAGATCGAGCCAAGCAAATAGGCGATGAGCGCGAGCGCGGGTCCGGTGAAGGCAGGCACGATCTGACAGCATAGAACGTGCCGTCGTCACGTTCACGCAGCTTTTTCGAGCATTGGCTCCAGCATCCGCTGCAATCGCCCACGAATCTTGTGCTTCTTCGAGTACACGGTTTTGACCGAAATACTCATCTCCATCGCCACTTGTTCTGGACTCAAACCATCTAGGTAAAAGAGCCGAACGAAAGTTTTGTCCTTCTCGGACAATGCACACAAGGTCTCGCCGATACGGCCCCAACGCTCTTTTTCGAGCAACAGCTCATAGGGATCGCACTCGCTCGGAACGAGTTGCTCGAGCTCCCCGAGACCAATGCACTGAGGTTGCCGCGCGAGTGTTCGTAGATGATCCCAAGCCGCGTTCGTGGCGAGCATTCCTATCCACGAAGAAAGTTTATTGCCACGTCGCTCATCGAACATTCGAAGTTTGTGCATGTCACGTCGAGTGAGCGCGAAAAGGAACTGCGCATGGACTTCGCGGACGTCCTCGCTCGACACGAGCGTGGGGAAACGGCTCATGACCTTATGAATGCAACGATGCACCAAACGATCGAAGCGCCGATGAAACTCTCTCCAGCTGACATGATCCCTTCGAAGCATGCCGTCGAGAAGTTCTTCGTCGCTCCATTGCGTGGAACCATGGGCGGTGGTCATCGTCGGTCCTTTGAGATGCCTCGAAGGGTTCGAAGCACACGCCCCCCCTGCACCGGCTAGGCCAACTCACGTTCAGATAAAACGCCTTTAATTTCGCACATTTTCTCCGAGGGAAGACCGCCGTGCTCCCGATTCACCCACCCTTCGTTACGCCTGAGAGCGCAACACCACCGTCACACTGTTACGCTCACGGAGCGATGCCCGTATCTCGAATGGTCGTATGGATGCTCGTTCTGCCTCTCACGGCGTGTGGTGCTGCAGATCATACGCGCGCGGAGACGCCGATCCCCCTCGAAGAAACACGCATCGTGGCCCATCGGGGCAGCGGCGGTGAGTTGGAAGTCGATTCTTACGACGCAAGCCAGCTCTTCGAACGTGCTTACCGCTTGAGCGAAAGCGAACAATGCCCTTCGGCCGTGGAGCTCTACGACCGTTTGGTGGTCGAATTCCCGAGCAGCCGTTTCGTGTCCGCTTCGCTCTACAACGCAGGGCTTTGTCTGCAAAACGCCGAGGAGTTCGCTGGCGCCGTCGAACGCTATCGCCGCCTCCTCACGCTGGTTCCGGATTCACCCGACGCCAAGCATGCGGAGCTACAAATGGCGGCCGCCCTCGTCACATTGGAACGCTGGGATGAAGCGCTCCAGACGGCCGAGCATCTTCTCGATCGTAGCGATCTCATCAATGATGAGCGACTCGAAGCCATGGCGCGCCGGGCTCTGGCGCTTCTCGGATTGGAGCGCACGAGCGATGCGGAACGCGCCGCGCGGGATGCGCTCGCGTATCATCGGACCCGTCAGGGAGAAGAACGGATCGCCGATGATTATTTTGCCGCAGCCGCAAACTTCGTCCTCGCGGAGACCATCCGCATTCGATCCGAGGCGCTCGTCCTGCCCAACGCCGATGTGTCGACGCAACGTGACGTCCTCGATCGCCGAGCTCAGCTGCTCCTCGATGCGCAACGTGCCTACTTCGACACGATGCGGTTTTCGGACGCACGGTGGACGGCCGCCGCGGGGTATCGCATCGGCGCCATGTACGAGCGCCTGTATCGAGCGATCACCGAAGCGACGGTGCCTCCCCCTCCTCGAGAGATGAGCCCAGAGGCCCTCGAGATCTACCGAAACTCTTATCGAAGTCAGCTCGCCGAGCGCGTTCGCCCGCTCGTTCGTCATGCAATTCGGTACTGGGAGCTCACGCTGCTCATGATCGAGCGCACAGGCGTGCAATCAGAATGGGTGGAACGCACGCGCGCCGACCTCGAACGGGCACGTCAACGATTGTTGGGCGAAGGGCAGTGAGCAAAGGATGTACCCGACCTCCAGGATCTTCCTTGACAGCTTGCAACGTGCGCCGTACATAACGCGCCCTCGTGTTTCCCGCGCGGGTGGAGGGGTCTGTTCTCAACTCTCCTAGGGAAACCACGGCCTGCTGGCGTAGCTCAATCGGTAGAGCACCTGTTTTGTAAACAGGGGGTCGTGGGTTCGAGTCCCACCGTCAGCTCGAGTGAATCTTAGTTCTCGTGCTCCCTTACGCAAAGCCCTTCTCGTTGATTCGTTCGAAGATTGTGATTCGTTCGAAGATTGTTTGAAAACTCGAGTTGTTCTAGTCATCTCGGAGGGTTGCCCGAGTGGCCAATGGGAGCAGACTGTAAATCTGCCGGCGTATGCCTTCGGTGGTTCGAATCCACCACCCTCCAGTATCTTCGATTGATTTTTCTTTGATTTTGGATGCTTCACACGTTGCTGACTTCGCGGGAGTAGCTCAGTTGGTAGAGCGTCAGCCTTCCAAGCTGAACGTCGCCGGTTCGAACCCGGTCTCCCGCTCTCACCTGTTTTTTCTTCGTTGGTTGGATAGACGCCCAGGTAGCTCAGAGGTAGAGCACCTCCTTGGTAAGGAGGAGGTCGTGAGTTCGATTCTCATCCTGGGCTCACCTGTTGCTGGTTAGGGCTGTTGTATTTACTGGGTTAGGGAAAGAGGAGCGATCGCGCGATGGCCAAGGAAAAGTTCGTACGCACCAAGCCCCACGTGAACGTCGGCACGATTGGTCACATCGACCATGGCAAGACGACCACCACCGCGGCGATCACGAAGGTCGCGTCGAAGAAGTTCGGCGGCAAGGAAATCTCTTATTCGGACATCGCCAAGGGCGGGACGGTCCGTGACGACTCGAAGATCGTCACGATCGCGGTTTCGCACGTCGAATACGAGTCGGAGAACCGGCACTACGCGCACGTCGACTGCCCCGGTCACGCCGACTACATCAAGAACATGATCACCGGCGCGGCGCAGATGGACGGCGCGATTCTGGTGGTCTCGGCGCTCGACGGCCCGATGCCGCAGACGAAGGAGCACGTTCTCCTCGCGGGTCAGGTCGGCGTTCCGAAGATCGTCGTGTGGCTCAACAAAGTCGACGCGGTCGAAGACCCCGACCTCCTCGAGTTGGTCGAGATGGAGGTCCGCGACCTGCTCAACAAGTACAAGTTCGACGGCGACAACGCGCCGGTCGTTCGCGGCTCGGCCCTCAAGGCGATGCAGGGCGACCCCGAAGGTGAGCAGACGATCATGAATCTGCTCAAGGCGCTGGACGAGTGGATCCCCGAGCCCGTTCGCGACACCGACAAGCCGTTCCTCATGGCGATCGAAGACGTGTTCTCGATCAAGGGCCGCGGCACGGTGGTGACGGGTCGTATCGAGCGCGGCGTGATCAAGGTGGGAGAAGAGGTCGAGATCCTCGGCTTCCGCGACACCAAGAAGACGGTCGTGACGGGCGTCGAGATGTTCCGCAAGTTGCTCGATCAGGGCCAGGCTGGCGACAACGTCGGATGTCTCCTCCGCGGCGTCGAAAAAGACGACGTCGAACGCGGTCAGGTCCTCGCCAAGCCCGGCTCGGTGAAGACCCACAAGAAGTTCAACGCTGAGGTCTACGTCCTCAAGAAGGAAGAAGGCGGCCGTCACAAGCCGTTCTTCACCAACTACCGTCCGCAGTTCTATCTGCGCACGATGGACGTGACGGGCACGATCACCCTCGCCGAAGAGGTGAAGATGGTCATGCCGGGCGACAACGTGTCGATCGCGGTCGAGCTCATCACCGCCGTGGCGCTCGAAGAGCAGCAGCGCTTCGCGATTCGTGAAGGTGGCCGCACCGTCGGTGCAGGCGTCATCACGAAAATCATCGAGTGAACTGAAACGCAAATGGCCGAACGGGTGCGAGTTGCGCTCGTCTGCAGTGAATGCGACGCGCGCAACTACCAAACGACGAAGTCACGGACGAGCAGCGAGCGGTTGGAACTGAATAAGTTTTGCCCTCGCTGCGAGAAACACACGGTGCATCGAGAGTCGAAATAGTACCCCTAGGCCAGTAGCTCCAACGGTAGAGCAGCGGATTCCAAATCCGCGGGTTGTGGGTTCGAATCCCTCCTGGCCTGAAACGAACGGATTCTTCCCCCCACGATGCGCTAGGCGAATACGTCGAACGAGAGACACGCCACACCATGTCGAACGACAATCACAACGACGATCGTGACGATCTCGCCCATGGCGATGATCTCGACGAAAACGGCGATTTTTCTCAGGATTCCTCGGATACCGACGAAGAAATCGCCCGGCGGGAAGCCCTCGAGATCGAACGCGAGGAGCGCGCGCTCTCAGCGGGCGAAGAGGATGTCGCACCGATCAGCGGGATGCTGGGTGTCGAACGTTGGGTGCAGTTTTCGTTCATCGCGGTCGCACTCACAGTTTTCTACGCGCTCGATCATTTGTTCACGTTTACCTGGGGGTTCTTTGCTGAGCCAGACCCGACCGTCGTGTCGGGAACAGCCGCCCTCATCGGAATCGTGGGTGCGTTTGCGCTGTATCGTCATCCGCGCATTTATGAATGGGCTCACGAGGTCGTGAGTGAGCTTTCCAAAGTTACCTGGCCAACAAGAGACGAGACTTATCATTCGACAATCGTCGTCATCGTCACGTCCGTGATCGCGGCGCTCTACACAGGCATCTTCGATGCGGTGTGGTCTGCATTCACGGATTTGGTTTACAAGGTCTGAGCGGGGACGCGCTCATGCGAGAGGATGACCCGATGCAGAGTGGGGGCCTCGAGAACCAGCGCGAGAGTGGGTCTTCCATGTCCAAGAAGTGGTACGTAGTACAAGCGTATTCTGGTTATGAGCTCAAGGTGAAGAGTGCGCTCGAGGAGCGTGTTCGTCAGAACGGCATGGAGGATCTCTTTGGTGAGATTCTGATTCCCAAAGAAAACGTTCAGGACAGCACGAAGACCGGCGGCAAGCGCGTCACGAGCCGCACGTTCTATCCGGGTTATGTCTTTGTGAATATGCTCCTGAGCGAGCAAACTTGGCATCTCGTCAAAGATACCCCGAAGGTCAGCGGGTTCGTGGGTGGCAGGCACCCGAGCCCTGTTCCTGAGTCAGAAATCAACGCGATCTTCCAACAGGTCGCGGAGGGAGCTGCCAAACCGAAGCCGCGTGTCGTGTTCGAAAACGGCGACCATGTTCGAGTGACCGATGGAGCTTTCGCGAACTTCACTGGAAGTGTCCAGGAGGTCAACACCGCGAAACAGAAAGTCACCGTTCTGGTTTCGATCTTCGGACGTGCAACACCGGTCGAGCTCGAGTACGGACAGGTCGAAAAGACGCAGTGATCGACGCTTTCCGGAGCGCAAGTCTTACGGAATCTCAGCCGGAAACGTTGTGGAGCGACACAAATGAAAAAAGTGACTGGTCAGATTAAGCTTCAGCTCCAGGCCGCGAAGGCAAATCCTTCTCCGCCGGTGGGACCTGCGCTCGGGCAGCATGGCGTGAACATCATGCAGTTTTGCAAGGAGTTCAACGCCCGTACCCAGAAGCAGGAAGGCCTCATCATCCCGGTGGTGATCACGGTCTTTTCGGATCGTTCCTTCACCTTCATCACCAAGACGCCGCCGGCTTCGGTGCTCATCAAGCGGGAGCTTGGTCTCAAGATCGGAAAGAAGCCTGCGAGCGGCTCGTCCCGTCCGAACAAGGACAAAGTCGGAACGATTTCGCGAGAGCAGCTGCAAAAGCTTGCACAAGAAAAAATTCAGGACACGAATGCGGCGTCGATTGACGCCTGCGTGCGCTCGCTCGCGGGTACTGCACGCAGCATGGGAGTCGATGTCACGGACTGAGAAGGTCGTGACAGCGCCATTGAATCAAAGGTTCGAATAACCACCCAAGCTCGTTTTCGAAGCCTCGGCAATCCTGCCGAGTTCCCTAGAAAACGCCGCGACCGCGGCCAGTGCGTAGGTGGGAGATTTCTTCGCCATGGGGGCGAGGAGATCGAGGAGGAGCGATGAAGACGGGAAGAAAGCGGAAGGAAGCGATCGCATCGTTTGATCGCGATCGTCGCTATTCCCTCCCGGAGGCCTGCGCTCTCGTGAAGAAGGCGAGTTTCGCCAAGTTCGACGAGAGTGTGGACATCGCGGTCCGGCTTGGAGTGAATCCCAAGCACGCCGATCAGATGGTTCGTGGTGCAACTGTGTTGCCCCACGGCATCGGCAAGACCGTACGAGTCCTGGTCTTCGCGAAGGGCGAAAAGGCAACGGAGGCGCAAGCTGCCGGTGCCGACCATGTCGGCGGGGACGACCTCGTCGCCAAGGTGCAAGAAGGTTGGCTCGATTTCGAAACCGTGATTGCCACCCCGGACATGATGGGTCAGGTCGGCCGACTCGGTCGCGTGCTCGGTCCGCGTGGCCTCATGCCGAACCCGAAGACGGGAACGGTCACCTTCGATGTCACCAAGGCGGTCACCGAGGCCAAGGGCGGCAAAGTCGAGTTCCGCGCCGAGAAGGAAGGCGGAATCGTCCACGCGCCGATCGGCAAAAAATCATTTGCCCCGGACAAGCTCGAAGAGAATGCTCGCGCCCTGATTGGCGCGCTGATCAAGGCCAAGCCTTCTGCAGCGAAGGGCACGTATCTTCGAAGCATCACCATCAGCTCGACCATGGGTGCCGGTGTGCGAGTGGACACCGCCACGGTCGACGCGACGGCCACGGAGGCATGACATGGCAAACGAAATGAGCGCTATCCGTGAGGAAAAGGCCAAGGCGGTCCAAGAGGTCAAAGATCTCATGGAAAAGGCCACGAGCTATGTCCTCCTCGGCTTCAAAGGCATGGATGTCGTGACTGTGACCGATCTGCGGAGCAAGTTCCGTAAGGCCGGAGTCACCTACCGCGTCGTCAAGAACAAGCTGATTGCACAAGCCCTCAAGGGCTCGCCCCTCGAGGGCAACGCGGAGCTCAAGAAGATCCTTGCAGGAGAGACGGCGGTTGCTTTCTCTTTCGAAGATCCTTCGAGCGCTGCCAAGGTCGTGCGTGCCTTCCGCAAGGAAGGGGACAAGCAGGAGAAGCTGCAAGTCAAAGCGGCTGTCCTCGATTCCGCTCTGATGGATGGCGCCGCGGTCGAAGCGCAACTCGCTTCGATGCCCGGCAAAGACGAGCTCCGCGCGATGTTCTTGGCGACTCTCCAGGCGCCAATGCAACAACTCGTTCAGCAGTTCAATGCGCCCGCACAAAACCTCGTCTATGTGCTCGAAGCACGCCGCAAGCAGCTCGAAGAGCAAGGCGGCTGACGATCTCCGAACGTTCGAAAAATAGAAACCCAAACAGATATTTGCGCACCTGCATGAGTGCGCGCCAAATGCAGGAAGAAGGTTAGAACGATGGCAACGATGGATCAGCAGAAGATGGTCGACGAGCTCTCCACCTGGACGGTGATGGAGGTCGCGAACCTCATCAAGGCGCTCGAAGAGAAGTGGGGCGTCAAGGCCGCTCCGGCCGCAGTCGCGGTGGCCGCAGGCCCCGCCGCTCCGGTCGAGGCAGCCGCCGAGCAGACCGAGTTCACGGTCGAGCTCACGAGCTCGGGCGACAAGAAGATCAACGTGATCAAAGTGGTCCGCGAGCTGACGGGCTTGGGCTTGGCCGACGCGAAGAATCTCGTCGAGGCCGCTCCGAAGACCGTGAAGGAAGGCGTGTCCAAGGCCGACGCCGAAGACATGAAAAAGAAGCTCGAGGAGGCAGGCGCGAAGGTCACCCTGAAGTGAACTGCCCTTTCTTCAATCTTCTTAGTTAGCTCTTCAGATCACGGTACGGGGGTGGACGGTCCCCCGTGCCGTGATCCGTCTTTCTTTTTCCGGCCAATCCTAGCCGGTTGATTAGCTCCGCCGCCGTTCCTCCAGACGCATACAGGTGGGTCCGCATGGCCTCGACGATTCAGACCAACTTCCGGATTCGGCATAGTTTCGCGAAGATTAATCAGATTATCGGGATTCCGAATCTGATTGACATCCAGAAGAGGTCCTACGAGAAGTTCCTCCAGGCAAATGTTCCGATCAATCGGCGCGAGGACATCGGGCTTCAGGGCGTGTTCCGGAGCGTCTTCCCGATCCGCGATTTCAACGGAACGAGTGAACTGGTCTTCGTAGGATACACCCTCGAACGTCCGAAATACGACGTCGATGAGTGTGTGCAGCGCGGGATGACGTACGCCGCGCCAATCAAAGTCACGATTCAGCTGATCATCTACGATTCGCAGAGCGAAGGCTCTGACAAGACCGTCCGCGACATCAAAGAGCAGGAGGTCTATTTCGGTGAAATCCCGCTGATGACGGAGAACGGAACGTTCATCATCAATGGGACCGAACGCGTCGTCGTCAGCCAGCTGCATCGAAGCCCGGGCGTCTTCTTCGACGACGACAAGGGCAAGACGCACTCGAGCGGCAAGCGCCTCTACCAAGCGCGGGTCATCCCCTACCGCGGTAGCTGGCTCGACTTCGAGTTCGATCCGAAGGACTTGCTCTATGTCCGCATCGATCGTCGCCGCAAATTGCATGCGACCGTGCTTTTGAAGGCCCTTGGATACACGACCCAGGACCTCCTCAAGTTCTATTACGATTCCGAGACCGTCTACATCGAGAAGAGCGGGAAGTATGCGCGCTCGATCGAGTTCGATCTTCTCCCCGGTCAGCGCGCTACGCGCGACATCAAGATCGAAGATGAGATCATCGTTCGCAAGAGCCGGAAGTTTACCCGCGCTGCGATCCGCAAGCTGAAGGATGCTGGGATCGATCGCCTTCCCTTCGACCTCAGCGAGGTCGTTGGTAAGGTGAGCGCCGATGACGTGATCGACGAAGAGACCGGCGAAGTTCTTCTCGGCGTCAACGAAGAGGTGACGGAAGAGAAGCTCGAGCGCCTTCGCGAAGCAGGCACCACGAGCTTCAAGATCCTCTTCATCGATGGCTTGAACGTCGGCAGCTACCTGCGTGACACCCTCAATGCCGACAAGATCGTCACGCAAGACGAAGCGATCCTCGAGATCTATCGACGCCTTCGTCCGGGCGATCCGCCGACGCTCGAGACTGCCAAGACCCTCTTCCAGAATCTCTTCTTCAATCCAGAGCGCTACGACCTCAGCAAGGTCGGCCGGTTGAAGCTGAACTACAAGTTCTATAAGGAAGAAGATCCGGCGCGTCCGACGCTCGAGACGAGCGTGCTCACGCCGCTCGACATCCTGCATACGGTCAAGCACCTCATCGAGCTGAAGAACGGCCGTGGTTCGGTCGACGACATCGACCATCTCGGCAACCGTCGTGTGCGTGCGGTCGGCGAGCTCATGGAGAACCAGTACCGCATCGGTCTGGTCCGCATGGAGCGCGCGATCAAAGAGCGCATGAGCATGTCGCAGGAGCTCGAGACGCTCATGCCGCACGACCTCATCAACGCGAAGCCTGTCTCTGCGGTGGTGAAGGAGTACTTTGGCAGCTCGCAGCTCTCGCAGTTCATGGATCAGACGAACCCGCTCTCGGAGGTGACGCACAAGCGTCGTCTCTCGGCCCTCGGGCCCGGCGGTCTGACCCGTGAGCGCGCAGGCTTCGAGGTCCGCGACGTTCACACGACACACTACGGACGCATCTGCCCGATCGAGACGCCGGAAGGTCCGAACATCGGTCTGATCGCGTCGCTTTCGACTTTTGCTCGCGTCAATGAGTACGGCTTCGTCGAGACGCCTTACCGCAAGATCGATGCGGGTCAGGTCAGCAAGGAAGTGAAGTGGTTCTCCGCCCTCGAGGAGGAAGGCCACTACATCGCGCAGGCGAACGTCCAGATCGACAAGGACGGAATGTTGGCCCCCGGTCTCGTCCCTGCTCGTTACAACGGCGAGTCGGTGATGGTGCCGCACGAACAGATCACGCTGATGGACGTGAGTCCGAACCAGCTCGTGTCGGTCGCCGCATCGATGATTCCGTTCCTCGAGCACGACGACGCAAACCGCGCCCTCATGGGCTCGAACATGCAGCGCCAGGCGGTGCCGCTCCTTCGGTGTGACGCGCCGATCGTCGGCACGGGTCTCGAGTTGCGCGTGGCGCGCGATTCGGGCGTGTGCTTGCTCGCCAAGCGCGACGGCATCATCGATTCGGTCGACGCGACGCGTATCGTCGTGAAGGCCGAAGGCGAAGCGGGCGCGTTCCCCGACATCTATCGGCTCGGCAAGTTCCAGCGCAGCAATCAGAGCACGTCGTACACACAGAAACCGGTGGTTCGCCCCGGTGAGAGTGTGAAGGTCGGCGATGTCATCGCCGACGGTCCGAGCTGCGACATGGGCGAGCTGGCGCTCGGCAGGAACGTGGTCGTCGCGTTCATGCCGTGGGGAGGCTACAACTTCGAGGACTCGATCCTCATCAGCGAGCGCATCGCGAAGGAAGACATCTTCACCTCGGTGCACATCGAGGAGTTCGAGTGTGTGGCTCGCGACACGAAGCTCGGCAAAGAAGAAATCACGCGCGACATTCCGAACGTCGGTGAGGAAGCGCTCAAAGATCTCGACGACAGCGGCATCGTGCGCGTCGGCGCCGAAGTGAAGAGCGGCGACATCCTCGTCGGTAAGATCACGCCGAAGGGAGAGACGCAGCTCAGCCCGGAGGAGAAGCTTCTCCGCGCGATCTTCGGTGAAAAGGCGGGCGATGTTCGCGACACCTCGCTTCGGGTTCCGCCCGGCGTCGGTGGCGTCGTCATCAACGCGCGTGTGTTCTCACGCAAAGGCACCGAGAAGGACGACCGCACCAAGGAAATCGAGGATGCGGAGCGCGCCAAGCTCGAGAAGGACATGGCGGATGAGCAGAAGATCATCCGTGAGTCGGCCTATAACCGCGTGAAGAAGCTCCTCACTGGGCGCACCACGCAGGCCAAGCTCGTCGACGAGAAGGGCAAAGTCCTCCTCGCGAAGGGCACGGAGATCACGGCTGAGATCATCGAGCCGATCCCGCGCAAGTACTGGAAGGACATCGAGATCGACAAGGGCCAGGAGAAGATCCAGGCCATCCTCGAAGAGCTTGGTGAGCAGGTCGGCGCGATCGAGTCGCTCTTCCAAGAGAAGATCGGCAAGCTCAGCAAGGGCGACGAGCTGCCTCCGGGCGTCATCAAGATGGTGAAGGTCTATATCGCCATCAAGAGGAAGCTCCAGGTCGGCGACAAGATGGCCGGTCGTCACGGCAACAAGGGTGTCGTCTCGCGCATTCTGCCCGAGGAGGACATGCCGTACTTGCCCGACGGCTCGCCGGTCGACGTCGTGCTCAACCCGCTCGGTGTTCCGAGCCGCATGAACGTGGGTCAGATCCTGGAAGTCCACCTCGGGTGGGCGGGTCTCTTGCTCGGCAAGCAGATCCAGGAGCTGATGGAGGAGAAGAAGCTCTCCGGCGACGCGCTCCGCAAGCACGTCCAGAAGATCTTCAATAAGGGCGAGACCAAGGCCCTCATCGATGAGCTTCCGGACGGTGATCTCGCGGAGATCGCAAAGAAGTTCGCCAAGGGCTTCAAGCTCGCGTCACCCGTCTTCGACGGCGCGCACGAGAGCGAGATCAAGGAGCTCTTGCAGCTCGTCGGTGACACGGCGCGCGAACACGAGCAGAAGTCTCCGCTTTATCACGTCAGCTCGCGCACCAGCGGGCAGACGGTGCTCTTCGATGGTCGCACCGGCGAGGCATTCCACCGGGATGTCACGGTCGGCGTGATGTACATCCTGAAGCTGCACCACTTGGTGGACGACAAGATCCACGCGCGCAGCATTGGGCCCTACTCTCTCGTCACCCAGCAGCCGCTTGGCGGCAAGGCGCAGTTCGGTGGTCAGCGCCTCGGCGAGATGGAGGTCTGGGCGATGGAAGCCTACGGCGCGGCCTACGCACTGCAGGAGTTCCTCACGGTGAAATCGGATGACGTGCAGGGTCGCACCCGCATGTACGAATCGATCGTCAAGGGCGAGTACGTGCTCGACGCGGGCCTGCCCGAAAGCTTCAACGTCTTGATGAAAGAGCTCCAGGCGCTCTGCCTGAACGTCGAGCTCATCGAAGGCCCCGGCGGCGTCGCTCGCAAGAGCGACGACGTGCTGGTCGCGGAGGAGGAGTGATGCGCGCGCTAGCGGTTTTGAGCTTGGCGCTGCTGGGCGGATGTGTGAAAGCGAGCTACACCCAGGATCTTGCGCGGCGGGCAACGTTCGACCTAGGTTGCCCGGTGGCTGCAACCGACGTCACTGAACTCGGGGCCAATCAGTTTGGCGTCAACGCATGCGGCTGCCGGGCGACGTACCTTGCGCTCAGCAATACGTCTCCGGTGAGTTTCGCGATGAATGCGGCTTCAGGTGAGAGCTGTTCGGTTACGGCAGGAGGAGAATCGCAATGAAGGATATTTTCTCGTTTTTCGAGAAGCCGAAGGATCCGCTTTCCTTCTCGGCGATTCGCATCTCGCTCGCCTCTCCGGAGAAGATTCGCGAGTGGTCGCACGGTGAGGTGAAGAAGCCGGAGACGATCAACTACCGAACCTTCAAGCCGGAGCGCGATGGGCTCTTCTGCGCGAAGATCTTCGGGCCGGTGAAGGACTACGAGTGCATCTGCGGCAAGTACAAGCGCATGAAGCACCGCGGGATCGTGTGCGAGAAGTGCGGCGTGGAGGTGATTCAGTCGAAGGTGCGTCGTGAGCGCCTCGGCCATATCACCCTCGCGACGCCCGTCGCGCATATCTGGTTCTTGAAGTCCCTCCCCTCGCGTATCGGCGCGATCCTCGACGTCACCTTGAAGGACCTCGAGCGCGTTCTTTATTGCGAGAGCTACGTCGTCATCGACGCGGGTGATACGCCCCTCCAAAAGGGCGAGATCCTCAGCGAGGATCGTCATCAAGAGCTCCTCGCGGAGTATGGTGACGATCGCTTCAAGGCCCGTATGGGCGGCGAAGCGGTGCTCGACCTCTTGAAGGACATCGACGTCCATGCCTTGGCCGAGCAGCTCCGCTCCGAGATGAAAGAGTCGAGCTCGGACGCGAAGCGGAAGAAGTACGCCAAGCGCCTCAAGGTCATCGAGGCCTTCCGCGAGAGCGGCAATCGCCCCGAGTGGATGATGCTCACGGTGATCCCGGTGCTCCCGCCGGATCTTCGTCCGCTGGTTCCTCTCGATGGCGGCCGCTTCGCGACCTCCGATCTCAACGACCTCTATCGTCGTGTCATCAACCGCAACAACCGTCTGAAGCGCCTCATCGAGCTGAACGCGCCGGAGATCATCATCCGGAACGAGCGGCGCATGCTTCAGGAAGCGGTCGACGCACTCTTCGACAACGGTCGCCGCGGCAAGACCATCACCGGTCCGAACAAGCGTCCGCTCAAGTCCTTGAGCGATATGCTCAAGGGCAAGCAGGGCCGCTTCCGCCAGAACCTGCTCGGCAAGCGCGTCGACTACTCGGGTCGTAGCGTCATCGTCGTCGGTCCTTCGCTCCGCCTTCATCAGTGCGGCTTGCCGAAGAAGATGGCGCTCGAGCTCTTCAAGCCCTTCATCTACAACAAGCTCGAAGAGCGCGGCTACGTCACGACGATCAAGAGCGCGAAGAAGCTCGTCGAGAAGGAGAAGCCGGAGGTCTGGGATATCCTCGAGGAGGTCATCACCGAGCACCCGGTGATGCTGAATCGCGCCCCCACCCTTCACCGTCTCGGCATTCAGGCGTTCGAGCCCGTGCTGATCGAGGGCAAGGCCATCCAGCTGCACCCCCTCGTCTGCACCGCGTTCAACGCCGACTTCGACGGCGACCAGATGGCGGTCCACGTGCCGCTCTCGATCGAGGCGCAGATGGAGGCGCGCGTGCTCATGATGAGCACGAACAACATCCTCTCGCCCGCGAACGGTCGTCCGATCATCAACCCGACCCAAGACATCGTTCTGGGCCTCTACTACATGACGCGTCAGCGACCCTTCGCGCGTGGCGAGTATGTCGATGGCTCGGAGCGCAAGGGCGATTTCTCGGGCATTTATGCCTCTCCGGACGAAGTTCGGATGGCGTACGACGCAGGAGAGATCGAGCTTCACGCGCGCGTGAAGTGCCGCGTCGAGGGCAAGGTCGTCGATACGACGGTCGGCCGTGTCCTCGTCGGTGAAGTGCTCCCGGAGAAGCTCGACTTCTCGCTCATCAACCGCGTTCTTACCAAGAAGGCGCTCAGCGAGATGATCGATGCGTGCTACCGCGCGCACGAAAACAAGGCGACGGTTCTTCTTGCAGATCGCATGCGCTCGCTCGGATTCGAGATGGCGGCTCAGTCCGGCGTCTCGGTCTGCATGGATGACATGCTGATCCCGGCCTCGAAGAAGATCATCCTCGAGCAGGCGACGACGGATGTCGAGACGGTCATCGAGCAGTATCAGGAAGGCCTGATCACCGACGGTGAGCGTTACAACAGAATCGTCGACATCTGGGCCGCGGCCTCCGATCAGGTCGCGAAGGACCTCATCGAAGGCATCAGCCGCGAGGTGATCGTCAGCCGCAATGGAGAGAAGAAGGAGACCGCTTCCTTCAATCCGATCTTCATGATGGCCGACTCGGGCGCCCGCGGTTCGAACCAGCAGATTCGTCAGCTCGCGGGTATGCGTGGTCTCATGGCCAAGCCCTCGGGTGAGATCATCGAGACGCCCATCACGGCGAACTTCCGCGAAGGCCTCACGGTTCTTCAGTACTTCATCTCGACGCACGGCGCCCGTAAGGGTCTCGCCGACACCGCCCTCAAGACCGCCAACTCCGGTTACCTCACGCGTCGTCTCGTCGATGTCGCGCAGGACGCCGTCGTGACGGATCACGATTGCGGCACGCTCGATGGCATCGAGATCACGAAGCTCGAAGAGGGTGGCGAAATCGTCCAGGGCCTCGGCGAGCGCATCCTCGGCCGCACGGCGCTCGAAGACATCTACGATCCGCGAGACGAGGACACGGTCCTCGTGCGCGCGGGCGAAGAGATCGACGAGGTCAAAGTCCAGGCGATCGAACATTCGGGGATCGAGAAGGTGACGATCCGCTCGGTGCTTACGTGCGCCACGCGGCGCGGCATCTGCGCGCTCTGCTACGGCCGTGACTTGGCGCGTGGTTATCGCGTCAACACGGGCGAAGCGGTCGGCGTCATCGCGGCGCAATCGATCGGTGAGCCGGGCACGCAGCTCACGATGCGCACGTTCCACATCGGTGGTGCGGCGGCGCGCGGCAAGATCGAACAGAGCTCGATCGAGAACCGCTTCGAAGGTCGGGTCAAGTTCGAGAAGGTCAAGACCGTCAAGAAGAAGGATGGCACCACGGTGGTGATGAACCGCCATGGCGTCTTGAAGATCGTCGACGAGTCTGGCCGTGAGAAGGAGACCTACAACCTGACGTATGGCGCCTTCCTCAAGGTCGAAGAAGGTCAGCCGGTCACGAAGGGGACGCCTCTTGCGGAGTGGGATCCTTACGCGATTCCGATCCTCACCGAGGTGCCGGGCTTCGTCGCCTTCGGCGATATCAACGAGGGCGTCACGATCGAAGAGAAGACCGACGAGGTCACGGGCTTGAGCCGTCGCGTCATCATCGAGTCACGCGACCAGTCGGCACGACCGCGCATCTCGATCAAAGACGAAACGGGAGAGACCAAGAAGACGGGCGTGGGCGACAACCTCGCGCGCTACTTCTTGCCGGTCGGCTCGAACATCATCCCCGCAGACGGGACCGAGGTTCACGCCGGCGACATTCTCGCGAAGATCCCGCGCGAAACGACGAAGACCAAGGACATCACCGGCGGTCTGCCCCGCGTGGCCGAGCTCTTCGAAGCACGCAAGCCCAAGGACCACGCGATCGTCGCGGAGATCGATGGCTCCGTGACCTTCGGCAAGGACACCAAGGGCAAGCGCAAGGTGCTCGTTCAGCCGGAAAGCGGCGAGGCGAAGGAATATCTCATCGCCAAGGGCAAGCATCTCACGGTCAAAGAGGGCGATTACGTACGCGCTGGTGAGCCGCTCATGGACGGCCCTGCCAACCCGCACGACATCCTCAAGATCAAAGGCGAGAAAGAGCTCGCAGCCTGGTTGGTCGACGAGATCCAGCAGGTCTACCGGCTCCAGGGCGTCGGCATCAACGACAAGCACATCGAGACGATTGTCCGCATGATGCTGCGTCGCGTACGGGTGAAGGACCCGGGTGACACCAGCTTCTTGATGGACGAGCAGGTCGAGAAGACCGTGTTCGAGCGCGAGAACGAGAAGTGCCTCGCGCGTGGTGGCAGCCCCGCGATCGCCGAGCCGTTGCTCCTCGGCATCACCAAGGCGTCGCTCTCGACCGAGAGCTTCATCTCGGCGAGCTCTTTCCAAGAGACGACCAAGGTGCTCACCGAAGCTGCGATCAACGGCAAGGTCGACGAGCTCCGCGGCCTCAAGGAGAACGTCATCATGGGACGCCTCCTTCCGGCCGGCACGGGTCTCTCAGCCTACAAGCGCCTCGACTTGATCGTCGAGGACGGGTCGGCAGCCAGCGATTATTCGCCGGCCGACGATATGATGATGGCGGCCTCCGAAGAGGAGTGATCGCCACCTCTCGCGCACGCGAGAGACACGAACGAAAGGGTCGCAGCCGAAAGGCCTGCGGCCCTTTTTGTTTCAAATAGATTCGAGCATCGTTTGGCACAGCCGCGCTGAGAATGGCAGAGTCACGGCGTACTCCGAGGAATTCGTATGCAGGCTTCTATTCGCGCCCGTGCCTTTTCGACTTCGCTCTTCCTGAAGACCGTGCTCGCCGTGAGCGGAGGGGCGTGGCTCGTCTTTTTGCTGCTGCACCTTTACTCAAATTTGCATATTTTCATTGGTCGCGAAGCGTTCGACACCTATTACGCGGGTCTCAAGGAGAATCCGGCGCAGCTCTGGGGGGTGCGCGCGGTCCTCGTCCTGGCGTTCGTGCTCCACGTCGCGACCTCCTACGTGATCACGAAGCGCAGCATCGACGCGCGACCCGAACGCTATCGAATGAAGAAAGATGCCGTGACGACCTACGCAGCGCGCACGATGCGTTGGACTGGGCCGATCGTCGGCATCTACATCATCTATCACCTCTTGCATCTCACGGTGGGGGTCACGATGCCCGCTGGGCTCGTGCACCAGCCCGACGCGTATTACGACAACGTCGTGTCGAGCTTTCAGGTCTGGTACGTCGCGCTCTTCTACATCATCGCGAACATCGCCCTCGTCGTTCACCTCTCGCATGGCGTCTCGAGCATGTTCCAATCTCTCGGAATGGCCGGCTCCGACCTCGATCCCTTGCGACATCGCATCGCGCTCGGCTTCGCCGCTCTGCTCTGCACTGGATTCGTGTCCCTGCCCATCGCTGTATGGGCAGGGTTCGTCACGCTCTGATTCGTTCACGCACGCAACACGCGACGTTTGACGGTACGTCGATCGATCCCAACGCGTTCCGCCACAGCTTCGTACGTACCGAGACGCGAATAGAGCAGCGCGCAATGACGTGAGACGAGATCTTGAACCGAGCGATTCGTCGCATCAATCACCCTCCCCTCGAAGCGGCGCATGACCTGGAAGCCAAGAGGTCGAAAGGTTCGCTCCTGAAGAAGCCTGAACAACCGCTCGCCGCCGCATACTCTTCACCGCGCGAAGCGAAGCGCTTCATGAACCGGATCTACCTCGCATGCTCGAGTACGAGCTCGGCGGTGAACGCTCCGTGTAGGACTCGGCAAATACGAGAGGTTTACTGTGAAGCATTGGCCAGAATACGGCGCCACACGCTCGCATCCTCATGCTGAGGATCGAGCTCGAGCGCTCGCTCGAGATACCGAATCATCTCACTTTGATCATCGCGCTCCTGGGCATCCGCGGCTTCTCGAGCTTGGGCGGCCGCCGCGCCACGGCGGTATGCGACGTTGTCCGGTTCGAGTTCGTGAGCACGCAACATCATCTGGCTCGTTTGAACATGAAGGCCGAGGCGCTCATAAGCCACGCCGAGATTGAAGCGCCAGTTCGCGTTCTCCATGAATGTGAGCGCCTGTGAATAGCGCTCGACCGCCCCTTCCGGATTCGCCTCGATGAGCTCGTATGCTTCGTCCGCGAGATCATGCGCGATGCCTTCTCCCAGATTGACGAACAGCCGCAGCGGCGGAGACGCCATCGCGATGAAACCCGCGAGCGAAAGAACTGTCACCCAAGGCCAGAACATTCCTCGGTGAGCCCAGGCGAGACCGGTAAGCACTCCGAGGATGGCTCCTCCTGCATGCGCGGCGTTGGCGACTTTCCACACCGATGTCAATGTCGTGATGCAGCAGACCACAAACCAGATCGAAAAGAGACGAATCGTGCCTTCGGGCACGATGGGGCGAGATATTTGTCTTTCATCGCGCTCGACGGCCCAACCGAACCCAACGAGCCCATATCCGATTCCAGAAAGACCCACGCCACCATCGAAAAGTGCGTGCTCGAGCGCAGCGGATCCCACCGAAGTCACGAGCGAAAGCACGATGAGCGCGCGAGCGCCGAAGGACCTCTCGATCCTCGTGCCAATGACGAGCAGCCAGTAGACGTTGAATCCGAGGTGGATGATGTCGACGTGCGGCAGAGCGGACGTGAAGAGCCTCCATGGCTCATGCGAGAATGCTGTTCGACTCATGACGAGTGCGTCGATGTTCCGGCCGCTCCACCAAAGCAGCGTCGTCGCGATCGCGGCGATCGCGAGCCCTGTGGCGACGGGTCGCCGCATGAGCTCGTCGAACCTCGGCACACGTGCTTCGTCCATGGATCTACCTCGCATGCGCGTGTAGCCCGAACGAATCGGAGGAGCAATCCACAGGTTCCGCCGAAGGCCGAGAGTGGTTCCTCCTCACCGTCCTCAGCGTATGAGAATCGTCTGAGCGTCGCGCTCTCGAATCCATCGCGCGATCACATCCATTTCGGCGTCAGTGGCGATGCCAATGCATCCGTCGGTCGTGTCCAATGCATTCACGAAGACGCCGAGCCATCGCACGATTCGATTGGGTCCATGGACGCCAATCGCGCTCCCCGTATATCCGCGAAGCCGCTGCTCTTGAGTTGGGTAATTGATGGGAACGAAAGTGCCGAAACGATCGGAGCGGCGCGGCGCGCCAAGTGCGTATTCACCGAGCGGGGTTTTACGATCCCCTTCGCGCATCTTGCCAAGGCCACCGCGGCCCAAGCGTACGCTGAAGACCCGTTCGGTTCGGCCTTCTTCACATAGCGCGAGCACGTGTGCCGAGCTCTCGACGAGAACGACACGCGCACGCTCTGGGCAGCTCACGGCATCGGAGGCGGCCGGCGCTGTCCGCACGAAGACGAACGCGACCAGCGCGAACATGATCACGCTGGACACGCCGATCCATCTCGATGCCGCGTCACTCGACATGCCCCGGAGATTGAACGAAGCCGAGTCTGGCGTCGAATTCACGGATGGCCCTCACGAATCGAACCGAGCTGGTTCGGTATACTGCTTGCTCTTCGTTCCTCCATTCATGGAAATCACGGAAGCGCGAAATCTGGTCGAGCTCGCGGCGCGAAGCTGTGAGCGGTTTGCGGAGCGCCCTGCCTTCGGTACCAAGCGTGATGGACAATGGGAGTGGACGAGCTATCGCGAGTTCGGGAGGCTCGTCGACCAGTGTCGCGCGGGGCTTCACCGGCTCGGCGTGCGGAGCGGAGATGTGGTCGCCATCATCTCCGACAATCGCCTCGAATGGGCGTGCAGCTACTATGCGACCGCCGGTCTCGAAGCGACGTTCGTCCCGATGTACGAAGCGCAGCTTCCTTCGGAATGGAAATTCATCCTCGAAGATTGTGGAGCCAAGGTCGTCCTCGCCTCCGCAGGCAAATCGTACGATCGCATCACTCAACTGCGCGCCGAGCTGCCGATGCTCGAGCACATCATCGGCATTGGCTTGCCTTCGAACGAGTCAGACTCTTTCGAGGCGCTGCTCGACAAGGGAGCTCAAACGCCGACCGTGGCGCGCAATCCTGCATCAGGTGTGATCGCGGCGCTCATCTACACGTCGGGCACGACGGGCAACCCCAAGGGGGTCATGCTCAGTCACGGCAACCTCGCGTCGAACGCCAGCACGGGCGCGAAGATCTTCCCGATCACTCCGGAAGACCAAACTCTAGCGTTCCTTCCGTGGGCGCACTCCTACGGGCAACTCGAGCTCAATTACGTGCTCGCCCAAGGCGCGTCGATGGCCTTGAATGACGACATCAGTCGATTGCTCGCCAACCTCGCTGAAGTGAAGCCGACGATTCTCGTGACGGTTCCGCGTGTGTTCAATCGAGTGTACGAGGCCGTACGAAAAGACATGGCCGAACGTCCGCGCATCGTGCGAAAACTCTTCGATGATGGCGTTCGAGCCGCCACCCAAAAAAATCGAGGTGAATCCATCGGTCCGCTCGCGCGGCTCGAGCTCTCGGTCGACGACAAATTGATCTTCAAAAAGATCCGCGAGCGCTTCGGCGGACAACTGAAATACGTCATCTGCGCGAGCGCCGCGCTCAGCAAGGAAGTGGCCGAATTCGTCGACGCGCTCGGCATCGAAGTCTACGAAGGATATGGCCTCACGGAAACGAGCCCCTTGGTCTCGGCCAATGTGCCCGGCGCGCGAAAGATCGGCAGCGTCGGAAAGGTGGTCCCGGGCGTCCGAGTCGTCATCGACACGAGCAGCTCCGATGTCAAAGGCCAAGGGGAGATCCTCGTGTATGGCCCGAACGTGATGCAGGGCTATCACCATCGCCCCGACGAGGACGAAAAGACCCTGACCTCCGATGGAGGCTTGCGCACAGGCGATCTCGGTTATGTCGACGAAGATGGCTTCCTCTACGTCACCGGCCGGATCAAAGAACAATACAAGCTGTCGAACGGCAAGTACGTGATGCCGGGGCCGCTCGAAGAGACGCTGAAACTCTCGCCCTACATCGCCAACATCATGTTGCACGGCGCCAATCGCCCTTACAACGTCGCGCTCGTGGTGCTCGACGAAGCCGCCGTCCGCGCATGGGCGTCGGAGCGAGGCTTCGATCTGCGAACCCCTGCACGCGATCCTCGTGTCGAACGACTGATCGCAGATGAAATCGATCGCGCATCCGCGTCGTTCCGCCGATTCGAGATTCCGCGTCGCATCCGCATCATCTCCGAAGACTTCACGACCGAAAACGGTCTGCTCACGCCGACGCTCAAGCTCAAAAGGCGCAACGCAGAACAACGCTATGGAGCCATCCTCGAACAGCTCTACGCCGAAGACGACAAGCCCTCGGCGACGCATGGCTCGGAGCCCCAACGCCTGTTATAGGACAAGGGCTCAGATGAGGTTTTCCGCAGTATATTTTTCGGCGCTCATGGTGTGCCTCGGATGCGGTCGTCTCGACTATGAACCAGGTCCACCCGATGGAGCGGCGCCATTGATGGACGCGAGCTCCATGGACGCGATGTTCCGCGACGTGGAAGTGATCCCCATCGACACGGGCACTTCGTCTGCGGATGCAGCGTCTTTCGACACAGGCCCTCTCGACACAGGGCCTCCGCCCATGCCTTGTCCGTGGCCAAACTCTTGCGATTTTTCGTGTCAGATCGGCCGATGTGATGCGCACTGCCTCTCGGAAGACAACTGCGACCTCAGTTGCGAGTCCAACTCCAGATGCAATGTCACCTGCCGCTCCTCGGAGGGATGCAATCTCGACTGCGACACGGGCGCCCAGTGTGGGTTCACCTGCCAATCCACGGCAGGTTGCGATGTAGGCTGCGGTGTGGGTGCCGAATGCACGGCGACCTGCCAATCGACGAGAAATTGCGATTTCAATTGCGCTCCGGGCTCAGAGTGTCACGTCAACTGTCAAACTACGGATCGTTGTCATCTCGATTGCGCCGCCGGTTCGAGCTGCGACGCGGCTTGCGACTTGTCGTCCGATTGCAGCATCTCCTGTAACGAGACGGCCACGTGCATTCTTCGATGCCCGAACGGCATGTGCGAGGTGCCTGCCAACTCGACCGCGCGCTGTATCGAAGGTCGATGCGCCATCGATCCATGGTATCCGTTCACTGGGTACCGTGGCTGAGATCGTGTGATGACGGACACATGATTT
>CAYZTA010000048.1:0-42693 GCA_964481145.1 uncultured Sandaracinus sp. | reverse complement strand
TGCACGACTCGATAGAGAAACGTCTCTTCGGGACGACGGCGCTCGTAGCCATCCGCACGAACCGTGCGTGGGTCGCAAGCGCCGGCGGACAAGGCCATGCCGTGCTGCCACAGCACATGAGAGGCCGGTCCGAGGATGTCGATTCACAAGCGAAAGCCGCATGGCCGAGGGCGGAATCGACGGTGCCTGACGGGCGGCCGCCACCCTCAGCTTCGTGGTCACGACGAAATCATGGCCGCGGATCTCGTCGAGCACGTCGAGCGCCGACTGGAGCCTCATCCCCACTGACCAGTTCGATCACACTATACGACTCTCGTCCATCCGTTCTTCGCTCGGCCATCTGGGGCTTTCACCATGCGGCGGCCTCGATTCACCGTGCCCTCGATTTCACTCATTCACTGAATGGTGGCCCCGAGTGCGATGGCACAGAAGCGGCTCGCCCCCGAGGCACAAAATGGCAACTATCCGAGATTGACAGGACGGTCATGGGGACATTTCCCAGAGATGACGCGAGGGGTTGAGAAGAACGGGGCCGCTGGTCACCCAGCGCCTGCAGACCCGAATGATCGACTTCTTCCAGCGCACGATCGCGCGCTGACGAGGGTCGGCACTCGGGTTTCATGACGTCGACACTGGCGTGCGCATTGCGTACGCGGCGGCAGCCGTCATGCTGCGGGCGCCGCACGGAGACCTCATGTCCAATCGTCGATTCGAAATTCTCTGCTGGATCGCTCTTCTCGGCACCATCGGGTGCACCTCCGAGGAGAAGAACGGGCTACTGGTGGAGCCACCTCTGGCTGACGGAAAAGCCGATGTCGGTGACCATGTCGTCGACAGCGGTCCCCTTGGCTTCGGCGAGGACAACGCCGTCACGGGAGACATCTCGCAAGACCTCGAGTACCACGGGTACCGGCTCGTTGCGCGCGCTGGCGCGGTGGTGACCCTGGACGTCACGCAGCGTGGCTCGAGCCGGACTCTCGATTCGGCGATCTTCCTCTACGGTCCGCGCCGCGAAGCCGGAGGCTTCGGAACCTCGGCGATTGCCTTCGACGACGACGCGGGCTGGGGTCTCCTGTCGCGAATCCGGTCCTTCACGCTCGAGACGGAGGGCGAGTACCTGGTGGTCCTCGGCACCGCGAACGCGCGCGGACGCGGTCGCTATCGCCTCGAGGCGCGATGTGAGTCTGGTGATTGTTCCATTCCTCCTCCTCCGCCCGTTGGAGGCCTCTGCCCCACCGCGTTCGCCGACCGGATCGAGACCTGCGTGACGGATTGGATGGAGAGCGAGCCGGAATGGTTCTACACGACCACCCGCCGCGACCTCATCGAGCAATGTGCGGACATCGAGATCATCGCACCGACCTTCGACGCGCTCTGTGCGGAGCCGAATGCTCCCGCTGAGCTCTGCGCGAATACGCTCGAGCAGCTCTCGCTCGGGATACTCCCTGGTTGTGCGCACGAGGTCCTGAATCGCACCCTCGACGCGATGTGCGTCTTCGGCGACCGGTACCGGGACGTGTTCTCCTCAGGAGCCCTGATCGTGCTCGAGCGCGAGGTGCTCACGAGCGCGAGCACGCTCGGTTCGCTGGAGACGTCGCAGGTCATCGCAGCGGTCGGCGTGTCGGCCGCGGATCCCACGTCGCTCGCGGAGGCGTTCGACGCCGTCGACGGCGGCGAGGTGAATCGAACGGAGCTCTGGGACGCCTCGAACCGCCTCGCGTTCGTCGCGTACGAGTACGGCGCTGGCGACAACTCGTACGGCGCCATCTTCGCGTGGGACAGCACCGACATCGCGACGTCGATCCAAGACGGAGATCTCTACGGCTGCACGACGACGTGGGGCGCGGAGCGCCGCGAGTGCAGGAGCGACGAGCAGTGCGCGGAAGGCCTTCGTTGCTTGGGGATCGCCAGTGAGATCACGCGCGGCCGATGCGTCGACACGGACGTGCCGCCGCATCCAACGCAGGACTCCGAGTGCTCGGCGGACGCACCTTGTCCTGCAGGGTCCGGGCTGCAGTGTGCGGGCGCGCCGACGTCTGGCGCAGGGATCTGCCGGCCGGCCTGGCTCACCAGCGCATTCGACACGAACGCCGAGCAATCGATCCCCGACGGTTCGACGACGGGGACCGACGTCACGCTCGTGGCCTACGGGCTGGCAACGGTCGACGTCGACGTGAAGCTCGATCTCTGGATCGATCATCCGCGCGTGGCGGACCTGCGCATCTCGCTCATCAACCCCAGCGGTACCGAGATCGTGATCGCAGACCGCGACCGCACGGGGCCAGAGGTCTCGCTGGATGACTTCGTGGTGCGAGGGTTCTCGGGAGACGAGTCGGTCAACGGCGTGTGGCGGCTGCGCGTGGTCGATGGTGTGCGCGGCAGCGCAGGTCAGATCCGGCGCTTCGGGCTCACCATCACGAGTCGCTGGGACTGAGTTGACGCCACGCCTCGTACGCGGGCGAACGGCTGTAGACCTTGCCGCGATTGCGCACTTCGATCGTGAATCGCTTCGTGTCGAACGGCAGGTCGGTCTGAAGCGGTACGGGCGGAGGCCCCTGGACGTCGGTGCGCCAGATCAAAAGCGCGTCGTTGTCGGCCGTCGCGAGCCCCACCGGCACGGTGCAAGTGTGGCCCTGCAAGCCGTCGTGTGGCAGCTCGATCACCTACGCCGGTGGCTGATCGGTCGCGGCTGAACGTCGCCGCTCCGGATCGAGCGCGCGGAACTCATCGGGGCTCAAACCATTCATTCCGAGCACCGGAACGAAAAATCTCTTTCGCACCCGCGGCGAGGAACGTATCGCCGAGCACGCGAGCAAGCCGGTCTTCGATGGTCATGGCGACCCCATCGCCCACCGGGCCCTCCGCGTACGGGCTCGCCGCGAAATCTGGATGTTCCAGCTCCGAAACGTCGAATCTGATCGAAGCGCGGCGCATGCAGGCCGCCCTCGACGAATGCCGCCTATTGCTCGATTTCTTGGGCGTTCTGCTAGAAAAAGTGTCAAACCGAGCGGAGCTCAAGGGCGTCCCTTTCGATCGCCACGGGGCCGGGGAGACGCTGAAGATTTATTTGGGTCGAGGATAGAAAATGGTGGTTTGCACCATAGCGTCGTACGTAGTAACGTTTCTACATGTCGGCTGGCCGCAAGATCACGACCCTATCCAGCCGCGAGTTCAACCAGGACACGGGCAAGGCGAAGAAGGCAACGGAGCACGGGCCGGTGTTCATCACGGATCGTGGACACGCGGCTCACGTGCTCTTGACGATCCGCGACTACCAGGAACTCGTGGGCCCTCGGGCCAATATCGTTGATTTGCTTGCGATGCCTTCTGCCGAAGACATCGAGCTCGAGCTTCCGAGCGTGCAACACCTCTATCATCTGCCGGATCTCTCGGACTGATGTTCATCCTCGACACGAACGTCGTCTCGGAGCTGCGCAAGGGACGCTCAGGGAAAGCCGATCGCAACGTCACGAAGTGGGCGCGAGGGACGCCCACAGCGAGCCTCTTTCTCTCGGTCATCACGATCCTCGAGCTCGAGTTGGGCGTGCGCCTGCTCGAACGCCGTGACGAAACCCAGGGGATCATCATGCGCACTTGGCTCGACGAACACGTACGTCCAGCGTTCGATGGACGCGTGCTGCCCATCGATACGCTGGTCGCTCTTGAATGTGCGCGCTTACACGTGCCCAACCCTCGCGCAGAACGTGATGCGCTCATCGCTGCGACCGCACGCGTGCATTCCATGACCGTCGTCACGCGAAACGTCGCCGACTTCGCCGCAACGGGCGTGGAAGTCTTCAATCCGTGGACCGACTGACCTTCCATGTCGTCGTCTGCGTAGGATCACGGTGAAGGGGCGCTGGGCGAGTTTGATTACGCCACACCAAGCATCTGCAGAGCCTTTCCAAGGTTCTCTTTTTGTTCTGAATATCCATCGTAGTCCGCGTAGAGCCGCCAGGTATGGGTTTCTCCATCCGACAATCGAACATGTACGCGCCGATCAGTCATCCCCACGAAAAACATTCGACCTTTCAACATCGAGCGCGTGATCGCCAAAAAACAGGCGGGTTCCTGCTCACCTGGTTGCCGTGAAGCCTCGAACTGTTGGCGGAGGTTGGCGAACCCGACCGCATACCCTTGCGTCGCCATCGCGATCATTTTGCCGCGCGTAACAAATATGAGCGCACCGACGCCGATCAACATCAAAATGGGAAGGATTTTGCCAAGTCTGCATCCCTTGTCTCCTTGCTTTAGATCTACGAGAATATGTGTCGCTTTCCCCGGATGCCGCCTCTCATTGGGTCACTGCGGCGTTTCCGCACCGCGCATGCAAAGCTGCGTAGTCCCTCCCGACGACATCTCACCGGTTCTGGAGACGTTCGTCACGCCAACAGTCTCACATGTCCAGCCGCCTGGGCAGGCGGTATGCCAAAATGATGAAGACAGCTCCTGCGATGAATTGGACCGAGGATAAGAGCCTGCGGGCGTTTGGCATTCACGCCCAGGGCATCTAGAGTGGCCGCTCGTTTTCGTGTGATCTCCCGTGAACTTGCGCCCCAAGTCGCCTTCGTCGTCCGAGGCCTCCATCGAAGCGACGACGCCGGCGGATAGGACATCCGAATCGGCGGATAGGACATCCGAATTGGGAAAACCGTAGCCGATAGCCGAGGTTGGCGTGAGCGTCGAGGACAGCGGGTGCCACTACGAGCGGAGCCGGCGATTTTTGGTTTCATCGAAGCTCGAAGAGGCGTTGAAGGCGTGAACTCTGGCGTGCCTCCCACGACCTGTGCATCCGAGACGGACTGCCCCCTCGACTCGAAGCAAGACGATTTGCTCAGCCGGCAAAGGACAACGAGAGTTGACGGGATTGATACGGCGCAGGGCCGCTCTCGGCGGAGACGCTCTGGCACTGATTCCGAGTTCGGAAAGAACACGAGCGGCGGTGTCTTCATCTTTGGCGACTTCGATGATTCTCATGCGACTCATGCACTTCGGACACTCGCCAATATCGACCTCGAACACGCGCTTGAGAAGCCAAGACCACGGGTGTCTCGAAGGCTCGGGAGGCGGAGCGAGATATCCTTCTTCGCTCGGTTTGAAGAGTGGCAGTTGAGTGGCTTTCTTGATTGGCTTTTTGGGAACGACCTCAGCGCGGACTTTGGCATTGGCGGCGAAGACGCCACGAGCGCAGCGAGGTGAGCGATGGAGTCAAGGGCTCGAGAAGGACGGCTTCAGTGCCGTCTTTCCACGGCTTCTTGAACCGGTAGCGCAGACGACCATCGCCGTGTTCTCGAGTCGTTCGAGCGCGAGCGATGGGCGACACACGCGCTCGAGTCGCTTTCGGTCGCGTGTTGACGCCATCGAACTCGGCATACGAACCATTCGAGTCGGAAGAGACGAGATGGAGAGTGCGACCAAGTTTGTTTGTGCGCTGTCCCGACGGGCGACCGACGCCTGAGGAGAGTTGAGGCCCTGGTGGCACTTCTTCACGCCGAAGAATAAGGCCGCTCGCGCAAGTGCCACGCGATGCGCGTAGCCATCGCCATCACGGTGAGCTGCGGATTGACGCCGAGGCTCGAGGGCAAAATGCTCGCGTCGGCCACGAAGAGCTCATCGATATCCCAACTTCGTCCGTAGGGATCGACCGCCGAATCGGCCGCGCTCACTCCCATCCGACACGAGCTCAGAGGATGTTGCGACGAGCACTCCAAGCGCATGCTCGGAATACGATCGAGATCGAGCGCGCGGAACTCATCGGGGCTCAAACCATTCATCCCGAGCACCGGAACGAAAATCTCTTTCGCACCCGCCGCGAGAAAGGTCTCGCCGAGCACGCGAATCACACGGGCAAGCTCCTCCGACGAATGACATCTGGATGAATGACAAATGGGTATTTGAGCTCAATCGGTTTGTATCGATTTGTATCAAGAGCACCTACATGAGCCTGTCTTCCTGCTCTTTGCTCTCCTGAAGTGCTCGCATCTTCTCGATCGCTTTTTCCAAGCTGAGCGCGGTCACGATGCCCTCGAGCTCCATCTCCATCTCGACGAGCGTCATCGCGACCATGGGCCTCATGCCGCACACGGCCGCGCGAACACCCATCAGCTTCGCGATCACGCTGAGATCACGGACGGCCCTCGAAATGTAGCTATCCATGAGCTCGACCCCTGTCAGGTCGATGATGAGCGAGTGCGCATCCGTACGCTCGACCTCGCGGGTCAAGTCCTCCTTGAGCTGTCTCATGACAGCGTCGCTCAGCTCGACTTGGATCGTGACGATGAGATTGCCATAGAGGCGGATGATCGGGATCTTGAAGAAATCATTCATCTGGCAGTTCCCCGAGCCCCTCGCCGCCATTCTCGGCCCGCACCTGACGCTGCGAGCGCACCCGATCGGCTCGCTTTCGCTTCAAGCACTCCCTGAGCCCCGCCCGCAGGTTTCGGAGTGTCGAGATCGCCGTCAGATCACAAACCGGTCGAATAGGGACCTTGGATAAGGTCTGCAGCTCGACATTTCCGACACCACAAAAAGAGAGTGAATGAGCGACTCGATCGACGCGTAAGACGATGACTGCGACTCCGCGTTCTCCCTTGAGGGCCCGGTGGGCGCCCCAGAGCAAATCATCCAATCGTTGTTCCGAATTATTCGCGACATATTCACACAGCCGATGAGACGCCTCCGACGCGGCTGGGCCGTGGCCCTCGCCATCGGCGACGACGATGAGGACAGAAGATCCGTCCTCGACGATCAAGAGTGCATCACCGCAAACGGCTTCATTCGGTGCATGCTCGATTCGATGGGCAATTTCCATCGGTTAATGTTCGAAGTATTTGCTGACTGTGATCGTGGTCCCGCGACTTGGATCGGTGGCGATCTCGAACGTGCTCATCGAGTTCTTCGCGAAGCGAAGACCTTTACCCATCCCAGTTCGCGACCGATAAGAGCCATTCAATATGCTATCGAGGTTCGGTATCCCAGGCCCCTGATCGCGCGCGGTGATCTCGATCCCCCGGCGCGGAGAGGCGCTGACTCGGATGATCAAATCACCCTTTCCCGCATATTGGACCATGTTTCGTGCGAGCTCCGAGACGACCGTGGCCACTTTGACTTGGTCGAACTCCGGAAACCCGAGCTCACGACAGAGCGCGCGCGCCGACGAGCGGGCAGGGACGATGTCAGACTCGGTGTTGACCGAGACGTGCAATTCTCGATTCTCCTGAGGTGGAATGGTTGGAGTCGGTCGCGCGACGAGGATCTCTTCGAGATCTCGGATGCACTCATGTTGACGTCTGCTGTCGTGAATGAAGAGGCCGACTCCACTCGCGAGCTCACGCAGCAGACGCGCGCGATCTGCGAGCTGAGGATTGCTGATATCGACTCCCGCACGTCGTAGCCGACGCTCTAAAAGATCTTCGGCCAACATCGGTGAGATGTGTCGACTCAATACGCCGAGTAATTGAGTCCGGAGCTTCGATGCCACCGCCGGTGTCACTGCAATCTTACTCTGCGCTTGGAGGCTCCATGCGGTCAACAGGAAAAGGGTAATGATACCCATGAAAAATTAGCGTATATGAGAGTAATTCTACCCAACAAACATCCGGTTGGAGCTCAGAACCCATTGGAAATAATGAAAATTATGATGAGGCCGGACCTCTGGGCAGGGCCGGACCCAACCCAGGTTCAGGGCGGCTTTGTCACGTGAGTGAACTCACGAAATTCGGCGAGCTGGCGAGCTGGTTACCAGACCGCGCTGCCCCAAGCGATGCCGCCGCCGAGCAGCGGCTTCGTTCAACGAGCTTTGCGGAGGCCGCATGGCCTCGATGGCGAGGCGCGGGCCGTATTGCGCGCAAATCATCCCGATTATCGTGCGGTGGGAAATCGTGATATCGCGTTCGAAGGCAGAGAGCGATTGGCGATGCGCGTCGGGTTGGGGGGTGCTTTCGATCACAGGATTCGAACGGGAGGGACGCGGATTCCGCAGAGAGGGGGGCCCCGACGACAACTAGAATTCCCCACCGGTTGATGTTCGGTGCCCTGATTTTCCTGTGATTCTGGAACTGTCGTGAGTGCCTCCATGGGGTTGTCGTTGCGTTCGAAAGCGGCATCGGCTCGGAAGCTCCGCTTTGAGACGAGCTCGAGGATCACGGAGTGGTGGACGAGCCGGTCGATCGCGGTAGCGGTGGTCATCGGGTCTTTGAAGATCCGGTCCCATTGGCTGAAGACGAGATTGCTGGTGATGATCACGCTCCTGTGCTCGTAGCGGGCGGCGAAGAAGGTGAAGAGGACCTCCATCTCATCGCGCTCCTGCTGGACATAGCCGAGGTCGTCGAGGAACACGGCGTCGAAGGAATCGAGTCGGTTGAGCTCGCGCTCGAGGACGAGGTCACGCTTGGCTCGTAGCAAGCGCTGCACGAGCACAGTCGACCCTCTTCAGCTCTCGTTGTCCTTCGCCGGCTGAGCCACTTCTTGTTCCGAGCCGAGGGCCTCCGTCAAGAATCTCAACGTGGAGACACGAATGCTCGGGTTCCTGACGCCGTGTCGTCCCTTCGTCCTGGAGTGAAGCCAAACACACCTGCCGCTCCAGGTCGGAGAAACTCGATCGCCCCTGCTAAAGGGGGATGGTTGACCTCCCAATGGCGACATTTTGTCGAAAAAGGCGATTGGGAGATTCCCAATGGCGATTTTCTTCTCCCAGAGGTGAGTGGGGCGCCCAGCGGCGATTTTTCTTCCGAGGAGACGTATGGGCGGTTCGGAATCGCGGTTTTGTAGACAAAATGGGGGATGGGAACCGCCCATCGCACCGCAGGTCGGCTTTCCCACGGACCACTGCGTCTGTACGTACTTGATGTCCTCACCAATGATCTTCCGGTCGTCCGTCTCGAGTGCAGAGGGGTGCGATTCACGAGGGCTATTTCTTTCGTTTTGCCGTGGACTTCGAAGCAGTCGGCTGAGTGGAGCTTCGCTTCTTTTTGGCCTTTGCGTCCTTCTCGGCCACCCAGCCCAGGACCGCGGTATCGCCATCGCCGATCTCGATCACTCGATCGAGGTGCATCATCACGCCAAGCCCGTGCTCTTGTTCCCACGAGCATCCAAACTCGTAACCGGTATACGAAACGCCATCCAAATGGGCGTGATGAATATGAATGGCAGCAGATAGGACATCCGAATTGGGAAAACCGTAGCCGAGGTTGGCGTGAGCGTCGAGGACAGCGGGTGTCACTACGAGCGGAGCCGGCGATTTTGGTTTCATCGAAGTTCGAAGAGGCGTTGATGGCGTGAACTCTGGCGTGCCTCCCACGACCTGTGCATCCGAGACGGACTGCCCCCTCGACTCGAAGCAAGACGATTTGCTCAGCCGGCAAAGGACAACGAGAGTTGACGGGATTGATACGGCGCAGGGCCGCTCTCGGCGGAGACGCTCTGGCACTGATTCCGAGTTCGGAAAGAACACGAGCGGCGGTGTCTTCATCTTTGGCGACTTCGATGATTCTCATGCGACTCATGCACTTCGGACACTCGCCAATATCGACCTCGAACACGCGCTTGAGAAGCCAAGACCACGGGTGTCTCGAAGGCTCGGGAGGCGGAGCGAGATATCCTTCTTCGCTCGGTTTGAAGAGTGGCAGTTGAGTGGCTTTCTTGATTGGCTTTTTGGGAACGACCTCAGCGCGGACTTTGGCATTGGCGGCGAAGACGCCACGAGCGCAGCGAGGTGAGCGATGAAGTCAAGGGCTCGAGCAGTTCTCGAGTCGTTCGAGCGCGAGCGGTGGGCGAGCGATGGGCGACACACGCGCTCGAGTCGCTTTCGGTCGCGCCCGTCGATAGCAACTCCGGCATACGAACCATTCGAGTCGGAAGAGACGAGATGGAGAGTGCGACCAAGTTTGTTTGTGCGCTGTCCCGACGGGCGACCGACGCCTGAGGAGAGTTGAGGCCCTGGTGGCACTTCTTCACGCCGAAGAATAAGGCCGCTCGCGCAAGTGCCACGCGATGCGCGTAGCCATCGCCATCACGGTGAGCTGCGGATTGACGCCGAGGCTCGAGGGCAAAATGCTCGCGTCGGCCACGAAGAGCTCATCGATATCCCAACTTCGTCCGTAGGGATCGACCGCCGAATCGGCCGCGCTCACTCCCATCCGACACGAGCTCAGAGGATGTTGCGACGAGCACTCCAAGCGCATGCTCGGAATGCGATCGAGATCGAGCGCGCGGAACTCATCGGGGCTCAAACCATTCATTCCGAGCACCGGAACGAAAATCTCTTTCGCACCCGCGGCGAGGAACGTATCGCCGAGCACGCGAATCGCACGGCGAATCGCGCGCTGATCGTGCTCGGTGCAACGATAGAGAATGAGCGGCTCACGTCCGAATGGATTGCGCCATATGCTCCCGCCTCCTTCGTCGTGAATCTGCGCGCCGAACACCGCGATGTTCGGAATCTGCTCGCTTCGAGAGACCAACTCAGGCCCGGCACCAGGCATCGTCGCCGCGATCACACTCGCAGGAATGAAGAGCGAGTTCAGCAAGAATCCATCGTGCTCGAACGCATTCGAATACGCGCTTTGCATCGATCCCGCCCAGCCGCGCACTTCGCGATCGAACCGCGCGAACAATCGGAAGCCGGGATGAAGGGCGAGGTTCTTTCCAACCTGGCTGCCGATGCCCCCAAGGCCGCTCGCTTGAAGTAGAACGGGTGTATGGATTCCTCCGCACGCCACGACCACGCGCTTGGCGTGCACCCGCAAACGCCCGCCGCGACGGCCCTCCGGTCCGTTCAACAAACGCCCTTCGACGCCCACCGCGCGGCTGCCTCGAATCATCACCCGGTCGACCAACGTCGAAGACCACACCTCGGCGCCCGCCGCGATCGCGCGCGGCAAATACGATAAATCGACGCTCAGCTTGGCCATGTGAGGGCAGCCGAAATTGCAGCGTCCGCAGCCATTGCAGCCTCGGGTGTTGCGATGCATCGAGTGGAGCGGAAAACCGAGCTTCTCAGCGCCTTCTGCGAAGAGACGCGTCGATTGAGAGCGCATCGAGAGCGGCACTTCTTCGACATGCATCGCACGCTCGACATGCGAGTAATACGTGTCGAGTCGTTCGGGAGAGAGGTCCGAGAGACCCATCTGCCTCGACCACGATACGAGCACGGACTCAGGCACTCGAAAGCATACTCCTCCGGTCACCACGCTCGAACCGCCGATGCAGCGGCCCATCGTGACATTGACTGTGGGCGCGCCGCCGACGCCGAACGCTGGGGTCATGGCGCCTTCGCGCCACACGTGACGAAGCGACTCGCTCTGCCGCATCGCTCCATGTTCGTGGGCCGGTACATTGCGGCCTTCTTCGAGCACGATGACGCGCTGACCTGCGAGCGCGAGCTCGGTGGCCACCGTGGAACCCCCAGCTCCTGAGCCCACGATCACGACATCACATTCGCGCTCGAGATCTCCGCGATGCGCGCTCGCGACATTCACTTCGAGCGGACGGTAGGGCTGCGGCGCGGTCACTCGTGTGCTCCGAGGCAACGCTGATCCCATCCGATCTCACGCGCCGTGTCGGGATGCTCGAACCACACGATCGATACGATCGCCTTCACCGCGATCAACGCCAACGACGCCGGGCTCTTTTCGAGCGCGTGAATGACGCGGATGCGCTCTTCGATCGAGAGTGAACCGAACCGCCCCAATCGACCTGCCAAGAGCGGCGCGATCCACGTGATGGTGCCGAGGCACGCAAGGAAAAGAAGGCGCGCACGCGGATTCAAATGACCCACGAAATCCGAGAGATCGTCTTCGAAATAGGCCAAGCGTTCGCGCGATGGAGCGCTCTTCCCGTCGCGCGACCAGAGCGCTTCGGCGAGCGCGCGTGCGTGGGCGCGTCCGGCATTCTTGAGGCCATCACGTCTCGGTCGTGAGGCGATCTCCGCGTGGTTTTCTGCGTTCACCGGGCGCGAGTGTAGACGTGCGATCTGGGCGCGTCACGAGCGCAATCATGCTCATCTAGACAAATGTTCAGGCGCAGCTCACCATCGCCCGCATGCCGCGTGAAATCCACAATCCGCCCAATCGTTTCTTCGCGACCGAATGCGAGTACGAGGAGGGGGCGACTCCGCTCGCCGAGCTCACGCCCCTCGAGGAGCGCGCGAAATCGATCCTCTCTGCGAACGACAGCCCAGATCTCGGCTTTCGCTATTCGATCAACCCCTATCGCGGCTGTTATCACGCGTGTGCGTATTGCTATGCGCGTCCGACGCACTCGTATCTCGGCTATGGAGCGGGCACCGATTTCGATCGCAAGATCGTCGTGAAGATCAACGCTCCCGAGCTCTTGCGACAAGCGTTCGACAAGCGTTCTTGGAGAGGCGAGACGATCGTCTTTTCGGGGAACACCGATTGTTATCAGCCACTCGAAGCGAAGTACGGGCTCACGCGCTCTTTGCTCGAGATTTGCTACGCCTATCGCAATCCAGTGGGGCTCATCACCAAAGGTTCCGTGATTCGCCGCGACATCGAGCTCATCGCGAAGCTTGCACGTGATGCGCGGTGTCGGGTCACGGTGTCGATTGCGTTTGCCGATGATGCGAGCGCGCGTGCGATTGAACCCGGGGCGAGCCCGATTTCCAAACGATTCGAGACCCTGCGTCAGCTCGCCGAGGCGGGCATTCCGTGTGGAGTATCGCTCGCGCCGGTGATCCCAGGGTTGAACGATTCACACATGCCGGAGATCCTCGAGCGCGCGAAGGACGCGGGTGCGAGTCACGCGTTCATCGTTCTTTTGAGGCTTCCTTTGGAGGTCTTGCCGGTGTTCGATGAGCGATTGCAAAAGGCGATGCCGCTGCGTCACGCCAAGGTGATGAATGCGATCCGCGAAATGCGCGGTGGCAAGATGTACGAGAGCGAATTCAAGCAGCGGCAAATCGGTCATGGCGAGCGTTGGAAGCTCATCGAACAGCTCTTCGCGATGCACGTGAGGCGACTTGGGCTCAACCAAGGGAGCACGGTGATGGAGCGAGAGAACGACGCGCCCACGACCTTCCGCCGCCCTGATGAGCAGATGACGCTTTTCTGACATGGCGGCCTTCGGGTAGGGTCCGCCGCGATGAGCGCTCGCATCCTCCATGTGTCGGTGCCGGTCAATGAGCCCAGGAGAGCTGCGGAGCTTCTGGCTCGACTGACAGCAGGTGTGGTGACGTCCTTTCGCGCACGCGGGCTCGAGGGCGCATATGTCTGTGGATGGAACCTAGAGAACAACGAGCTGATCGAGTTCATCCCGCACGATCATGTGCTCGAGCCGGACCCGCACAGCGTTGTGTTTGCGCGCACGAGCGCCCCAGCCATCGAGCGGAGCGCGATCCATGTACAGATCGAGACGCCGGTCGCGCTTTCGCAAATTCGCGCGTTGGCCGACGAGCACGGATTGCTGCACGGCTTTCGTCATCGCGGCACGAGCGCTGTCTACGAGGTCTGGATCGAGCCAGGTCTCCTCATCGAACTCGTGGCGCCTTGGCGGTCCCAAAACTGAAGCCGTGAAGTGATCGATATTGCGCTCAACGGCTTTTTTTTCGAGCGCCTTGAGGAATGGGCGGGGGTTTGGTTCGCTTGGCAGCTTCGGCTTCGCGCACTGCGCGCATGGCGCGCTCTGATTCGCGACGCTGCCGCAACGCTTTCCTTCGCCAACGCGGAAGGTTGGCTTCGGGATCGACCACTCCCGTTTCTTCCGAAGGGTCACGCTCGCCCATACGCACGAGATCGAAGCTCTCGCGGAGCGATTCGATCTCGTACGAAAGCACGATGTCAGCGTATTCGTCCGGGCTCATGCCGAGGCATTGCGCGAGATCGCGCAGATACTCGTCCTCACGGAGATCGGTTCCGTCTTTGTCCGTGAGCGCGGCCAAGAGCTCGAGCAAACGCCGCTTTTTCATCGGTGGGTCGCGCAAGAAATCCTTCGCCGAGAGCTCGATGTCGAAGTTCAGCAACGAGAAGTTACGAAGATGCGCGTCCACCTCATCGGGAAGAGTGTCCGGTGCGCAGAGCAAGAGCTTCGCAAGCAGCTCGCGCACCGATTGTTCTTCTTCACCGGTCATGGTCGCGTCGGCGTAAAGCGCGCCGAGCATCAAATCGGTGATCACCAGGATACGGTCCCGAATTTTCATTCTGTGCCGTCCGTTCTGGTTCCGAGTCTGCCGCGATTGTGGGGTCGTTGACTAGATGTACAAAGACTCACACGTAGATAAATATAGGCAAAAACGACGCGATCTGGACATCTTGTCCATTCGTGCCATCCTGGCGCCACGCCTGACGGAGTGGCAATGACGACTGAGTCGAGCTCCCCAAACGCTGCGACCACTGTGCTTCTCGTCGACGATGAGCGAGAAAACTTGGAGGCGCTCGAGCGTATTTTTTCGCGCGAAGGATTCCGCGTGCTGAGCGCCGAGAGCGGTCGGCGTGCGCTCGACATGTGTCGTGCATCACGCGTGCATGTCGTGGTTTCGGATTTGATGATGCCTGGCATGAGCGGCATCGATCTGCTCAAAGCGCTCGAGACCGTGGCGCCCGATGCCGAGGTCGTGTTGATGACGGCATATGGGACGATCGAGACCGCCGTCGAAGCGATGCGTGCTGGCGCGTACGACTTCGTCGAAAAGCCGCTCAAGCGAATGCAGATCGTCAAGACCGTGCAGAAGGCCGCCGAGCGTCATGCGCTCGTCGCGGAGAATCGCACGCTCAAAGAAGAGCTCAGCGCGCTGCGCTCTGGAAATGTGGGGACACGGCCCATCATCGGTTCGTCATCCGCGCTGCGTCGCGCTCTCGACATCGCATATCAAGCGGCGCCCTCGACGGCGAACGTGCTCGTGCTCGGCGAGAGCGGCACGGGCAAAGAGCTGCTTGCGCGCGCGATTCACGAGCGGAGCGGACGTGAAGGCGCATTCGTGGCCGTGAACCTCGCCGCGCTGCCGGAGACGATCGTCGAAGGCGAGCTCTTCGGTTACGAAAAGGGGGCGTTCACCGGGGCCGTACAGAAGCGCGAAGGCCGCGTGGCGCAGGCCGAGCGCGGGACGCTCTTTCTGGATGAAATCGGCGAACTCAGCCCCGCGGTTCAAGTGAAGCTCTTGCGTCTGCTTCAAGAGGGCGAGTACGAGCCTCTCGGTGGGCGCACCCGTCGCGCGGACTTTCGTTTGATTTGCGCGACGAACAAAGACCTCCGTCAACTCATCGCCGAACATCGATTTCGTGAGGACCTCTATTATCGTCTTCACGTGATCGCGATCACGAGCCCACCGCTCCGTGATCGGCAAGGTGATTTGCCTCTGCTCGTCGATCATTTCCTCGAAGTCTATTGCCGAAAAAACGGCAAGCCCCGCATGGATCTCTCTCGCGATGCGCTCGAGAAGCTCCAGGACTACACGTGGCCTGGCAATGTGCGCGAGCTCGAGAACGTGATCGAACGTGCCGTCGTGCTCTCACGGGGCCCAACGCTCACGCTCGCGGATTTGCCGCAGCAAATCACGGAGGCCGAGCATCGCGGCGCGGATCTCTCGTTTTCGATCGGGACGCCTCTCGAGGAGATCGAGATGCGCGTCATCCGATCGACGCTCGAGCATACGCGCGGCGACAAACAACTCGCGGCCCAACTGCTCGGCATCAGCGCCCGGACCATTTATCGAAAGCTCGCCGAGGGAGGCGAGCTTACCGACGCGGAATGAGCTCGAATGCATCGCATGATTCTCATTGGGATGGTGATTGTATTTGCGGGGGTGTTGGGTCCAGCGCTCGGCACGGCGCAGGACTTGCGCCCGAGAGCCGCGGTGTCGGCCGAGATGGTGTCGGAGATCGAACGCATGTACATGCGTGTATTGCGATCGCTCGATGAGACGCGTCGCGCGGGGAGGGCCGAACATGCGCGATGCATGGATACGAAGCTGTCGCATCTATCTGCGACGCTCCGCCTCGCGCGCGAGCGCCTGCAGCGCTTGACGCGTTACGAACGAGTCGGCGATTCCACGATGATCGAACGCGAACATGCGCTCGTGGCGCGACTTCTGCCGCGCGCCCGGGAGATCGAGCACGAAGCGCAACGTTGCGCAGAACCTGACGCACCGCCCAATCGCACTCGCGTCACCGTGACCGTCGATCCCAATGTTCCCGAGGACGCCGTCGAAGAGCCGCGCCGAACGGATCTGAATGGCGCCGTTCACGATTGAGGCGGTTCAGAGGACCGTGACGAACGCGTTGATCATCAGCATGTGATTCACGGTGTCGGTTCCGGGGCGCACGATCCATTGGTTCAAATACCCGCCTTCGATTCGAAACTCTCCAGGAATGAGGTTCCAACCGATCCCCAAAAAGATTCGATTTTGATCGAAGCCCGCCCTCTGCCAGAGGCTGCCGTCGGACGAAAGGCCTGCATCCGAGAGCGCAAAGAACGCTTCGTCCCAAAGCGAGAGATGGAGAGGAAAATCGCGCGCAAAGGGCACGAGGACACGTACGAATTGTCGGAGGCGGAGCGCCACATCCGACGAGAGCTCGGGGCGAAAGCGTTGCTCGAAGCGCGTACGCAAAAAGAGCCGAAGGCCATCGGGGAGTCCGGGGATGTCGTACGCCCATTGCTCCCATATCCGATGTTCGTCGATGAATCGCCGCTCTGCATTCCACGACGGTGTCCACGCATACGCGAGATACGCAACCATGCCGTCCGTGAGGCGAAATCCGATGCCCGGTCGATAGAGTTGTTGAGAGGGATGAAAGTCATCGTAGAAGCGCCAGTTCGCATCGACATAGAGCTGGATGTCGGGCGTGACGTTTCCTTGCACGGTCACAGACGTCCACGTCTGATAGGCGTGATCGAAGGCTTGCGCCGAAACCTCGGAGGGCACGAGTGAGGTGATCGTCCATGCGATCATCTTCATGTGCAGCGAAGTATACGAATGTGTGCATATTCGTGCGCATTGCTGCGCGAATTTCGTCAAATTTGGCCGGTTTATGTGCGGCATGTCGAGTGCTCATGGTGCCGCAGCAGAGGTGATTTCGCCATGAGCAAAGCGTTTCATGTGAGTGCGTTCGTGATCCTCATGATGACCGGTTGCACTTACTACACTCCAGTCCACGCGCCCTATACACCGCTGCTCGATCATGCGGGGCAGGTCGATGCACATTGAGGGCGTTTGTCAGATTGGCACGATAAGCCATGGGTCGGTGATTCTGGTTGCCAGGTTGTCAGGTGATCGCCTTGGGATGAAGCGTGATCCCCCGCGATTTGTTGGCGCCCTTCCGCGACTTGGGGTAGGCACGGCCGTTGCTCTGCGGTCAGTCCGCCGACAACCCATGGCGATATCGTTCACGTGGCCTTCGAACCAACGCAAAAACAGCTGATTCTCGGGGTCGTCCTCTCGACGCTCACGACGACGTCGTATTTTTTTGCGGAAGGGTCGACCGAGCTCGTGGCGTCCGCCGTGCTCGACACGCCGTCGGCCGAAAACGGCTCGCGGAGTGTGCGGGTGCCGGTGTCGAGTGCGGTGCGTGATCGAACGCCGCTCGGACAAGCCATCCTCACGCGGAATATCTTCGATTCGCAGACGGGTTCGATTCCGTGGGACGAACCGCCTCCTGCGGTGGCCGTGGTCGACGACGATGGGGAGACCTCTCTCGAAGAAGAAGAGATCGATCCCAACGCGCCGCCTCCGCCCTGCGAAGGCTCGGTGCGCTTGGTCGCTTCCTATCTTCGTCCCAATCGCCCCGAGCAATCCTTTGCTGCGATCACCAACGCAACGGGCACCTCTCTCCTTTATGCGCAGGGGATGCGCGTCGATGATCGTGAGGTCGTGCAGATCGGTCGATCGCGCGTCGTGCTTCGTCCCCAAGGCGGTTCGCTTTGTTCGCTCTCGATGTTCGCGGAGATGCCTGCCGTGGCGACGGCCCGCCATGTGCCCGCGATCGCAGCGCCCGTGATGATGACCGAGCCTTCCGCGGGCGACGGCACCGATACCGCCGAGCTCGATGCGAACATTCAACAGATCAGCGACACGAGCTACGCGGTGAATCGTTCACTCGTGGATCGTCTCCTCTCGAATCAAGCCGAGCTCATGCGCTCCGCGCGCGTGATTCCCCATGAAGTCGATGGCCGCACGGTCGGCGTAAAGATTTATGGCATTCGCCGCAGCTCACTCTTGGGGCGCCTCGGCATTCAGAACGGCGACATGCTCCGCACCATCAATGGCTTCGATCTGACCGAACCCGACAGCGTGCTCGAGGCGTATACACGTCTTCGCAGCGCAGACCGACTGAGCTTGAGCATCGAGCGCCGAGGCGCACCGGTCAACATGGACTACCAGATTCGCTGAACCCGACTTGAACTCATTTTGAAGGATTCGAGGAGCCACTGTGAGGACTCGCTCTGCCCTGCCTATTTTGCTCACGTCCGCTTCGATCATGGTCTCGGGGATTGGCCTCGCGATCGCTCAGGAAGCGCCGCAGGTGCGTCCACCCGTGACGGTGCCTCGTCCACGGGTGGCTCCACAGACGGAACCTCCTGCAGAAGCTGGAGGCGGCACCAAGGCTCCACCTTTCGTGACCGGTCTCGAAGACAGTGAAGTGCGTCCCACGCCGCCTGGCGCGCGCGTCTCGTTCAATCTCGAGGACGCAGATTTGCCCGATCTCGTTCGCTTGATTTCGCGGATCACCGGCAAGCGCTTCATCCTTCCGAGCAAAGCGCGGAGCATCAAAGCGACGATTTATTCGCCCACCGATGTCACCGCGGCAGAAGCCTATCAAGCCTTCCTCTCGATTCTCACGCTCAACGGCATGACGCTCGAGTCTGCCGGTCGTTACTTGAAGATCGTCGATTCGGGTTCGATCGAGTCGAAGATCCTTCCGCTCATCACCGGCGGAGAAGGAACGCCCACCGATGATCGCTACGCGACGCGCATGGTCCGCGTCGAAAACGTGGGCGCGGAAGATGTCGCGACGTTGCTCGGTCGCTTCAAGACCGAAGCGGGGAGCGTGACGGCCTATGCGCCGACGAACACGCTGATCATCACCGACACCGGCGCGAGCATTCGGCGCATGTTGCGGATCTTGGCGGAGATCGATATTCCGCGGACCGGCGAACAAATCTGGATCGAGCCCGTGCATTACGCGGCGGCGAGCGAGATCGCCGAGACATTGCGGGAGATTTTCCCGAACGCAGAGGGGAGTGGTGCGGCTCCTGGTGCGCAAGCGAAGGCGCCGCGCGGAAGGCAGCCGGTCACACGTGAAGCGCCGCAAGCCGAAGCGACGCCGAGCGCGACGATCGGCGCGCGTACGGGGGAAGCGCGGGTCACGTCCATCATCCCTGAAGAGCGCAGCAATCAACTCATCATCGTCGCCACCGAGCGCGCGTATCTGCGCATCCTCGAGGTGCTGCGCGTGCTCGATCAACCGGTCGAGGGCGAAGGAGGGGTGCACATCTATCGCCTCCAATATGCCGATGCCGAGCTCATGGCCGAGGTGCTCTCGGGGCTCATCGAGGGAGGCGGCCGATCGGGGGGAGGTGCCGGAGAGGGCAAGGCGCCGCGTCGCGCCGCTGTCGCCGCCGAGGCGGGCGCAGCGGGTGGGGTCACGGGGCTGAGCGGTGCGAACGTGTCGATCACGTCACACAAAGATACGAACTCGCTTCTGATCACCGCGACCGCTCAGGATTACGCGTCGATTCGGCGCATGCTCGATCGACTCGACATCGTGCCTCGGCAAGTCTTCATCGAGGCGGCGATCATGGAGCTCTCGATCACGCGCACGTCGAAGCTCGGTCTCAGCTATCACGGAGGTCTGCCGCAGCCCGAGGTCGACATCGAAGGCGTCAGCGGACCGGGGCTGTCGGTGCTTGGCTTTGGTGCCGCGAACTCTCTTGGGTTCCCGCAGAGCGCGCTCACGGGGGACACGTTGACGGGGCTCGCGCTCGGTGTGCGCGGTCCGGCGTTTACAGTGCCTGGCGTCGGGATCTCCGTGCCGAGCTTTGGTGTGGTGCTCAACGCGCTCGCGAGCTCCGCAGACGTCGACGTGCTCGCGACACCGCATTTGATCGCGATGGACAACACCGAGGCCGAGATCAACGTCGGCGCGAACATCCCGCTTCAAACGTCGGGCATTCCATTCGGTGGAGGCCTTGGAGGGCTCGGCGCGCTCGGTGGACTCGGCGGCGCGGCAGCCGGCCAAACAGGCGCGGGGGCCCTCGGAGCGTTGGGAGCGCTCGGCGGGATGGGCGGGATGGGCGGTTTTGGTGGAGCGGCTCGTCAGTCGGTCGGCACCATCATTCGGATCACTCCGCACATCAACGATGCAGGGGAGATCCGAATGGAGATCGAAGAAGAGATCTCCGAGGCCGGTGAGGCGCTGCCGGGCAATCTTGGTGCGATCCCGATTCAGCAGCGCATCGCGAAGACTCAAGTGCTCGTGCGGGACCAACAAACGGTCGTGATCGGCGGGTTGATGCGCGATCGCATCAGCACGAACGAGACGAAAATCCCCATCCTCGGGGATATTCCGATCCTCGGTGCGCTTTTCCGAACGACGTCACGGCAGACGCAAAAGACGAACCTGCTCCTCTTCTTGACGCCTTACGTTGTGCGCACACCCGATGATTTGCGCGCGATCTTCGAGCGAAAGATGCGGGAACGACAGGAATTCGTCGATCGATATTTCGTCTTCGGGGATCACGATTATTCGCCACCGCTCGATTATTCGCGGACGCGGGGGTTGCTCGGTGAGATCTTCCTCGAACTCGATGCTCTCGTAGAAGAACGCGCACTTCTCGAAGAATTGCGCACGCGACCTCCGCCCGAACATGTGCCACGTCCACCTCTCGGTTCGGCGGAGGACCTCTCCGGAGGAGGAGAGGGCGATCTGGTGATCGAGCCCGAAGGTGAGAGCATGATCGCTCCTCCCAGTGACAGTGTGGGTGCGGTGCAAGTCACCCCACCACAACAATGAGGCTCAAAGGGGAACTACCGTGCAGGAGCATTTCGTTGGAGAAATTCTAGTTCGTCGTGGGGCTCTCAGCGCCGAGAGCCTCCCCGAGCTGCTCCGCACGGCTTCCGAAAAAGATGCCCGTTTGCTCGATCTCTTGCATGCGCAGCGTACGGTCGAACCAGAAAAAATCGTGCAAGCACTCGCTGAGGAAGTCGGCATTCCTTTCCTCACGAAGATTCGATTCGACGAGATTCCTGCGGAGTTGATCGATCAAGTTCCGATCAACTTCGCGCGTCAGCATCGGATTCTTCCTCTCGAATCCAAGTTGGATGGACGAGTGGTGCACGTGGCGGTCGCCAATCCCTTGGATCCGACGCCGCTCGATGATTTGCGTGCGCTCCTCGGCTGTGATGTGCTTCCGATCGCAGCGACGCCCGACGCGATCGAAGACGCGATCAACCGTGTCTACGAGCGCAAAGACGAAGAAGCGCTCGGCGAAGCCAAAGAGGGCGAGCGGGTCGAGGAACTCCAAGACCTCATCGACATGACCGATGAGGCGCCCGTCATTCGATGGGTCAATAACCTCTTCTACCAAGCCGCTCAGCAGCGCGCGTCCGACATTCATATCGAGCCAGGCGACAAAGAAGTGCTCGTTCGATATCGCGTCGATGGCAATCTGCACGCGGCGAAGACCGCGCATCGCGGCTTCCTTTCGTCGATCGTCTCTCGCGTGAAGATCGAAGCCGGCCTCAACATCGCCGAGAAGCGACTCCCGCAGGATGGCCGCATCACCAAGAAGATTCAGGGGCGCATGATCGACGTGCGCGTCTCGACGATCCCGACGAGCAAGGGCGAGCGGATCGTCATGCGTCTCTTGGATAAAGAGAAGGTTCTCCTCGACCTGACGGATCTCGGATACGGCGGCGCCTATCTCGAGACGATTCATCACCTCACTTCGCGTCCGAACGGGATTATCCTCGTCACCGGGCCGACCGGGAGCGGCAAGACGACCACGCTCTACGCGTGTTTGTCGCGCATCAATACGCCCGATCTCAACATCCTCACCGCCGAAGATCCGGTCGAGTATGAGCTGCGCGGCATTGGTCAGATGCACGTACAAGCCAAGATCGGCCTCACTTTCGCGACCGCGTTGCGCTCCTTCTTGCGTCAAGATCCGGACGTGATCATGGTCGGTGAGATTCGCGATCACGAGACGGCGGAGATCGCGATTCACGCGTCGCTCACGGGCCACCTCGTGCTCTCGACGATTCACACGAACGACGCGGCTGGTGCCGTGACCCGCCTCGTCGAGATGGGCGTCCAACCTTTCCTCATCTCGAGCTCGCTTCTCTGTGCGATGGCGCAGCGTCTCGTACGTCGTCTCTGCGTGAAGTGCAGACAGCCCTACGAGCCGACGGATCAAGACTTCCGTTCGCTCGGCGTGGATCGTTCGCGACTTAGGACCATCGTGAGCTCTCCGGGGGTTCAACCATGGACGGGGATGCGATCGGGGATGAACGAAGACGTGATCTCCGATGAGGATCTCCTCGAAGATGAGCCCACGGCAACACACCGCGTGGACGAAATTGCGCATTCGGCGAGCAACGGTCTGCGGCCGATCTTCTATCGCGCGATCGGGTGCGACGAGTGCGGGCAAACGGGCTACCGCGGACGCATCGCGATCGCGGAGATTCTGATCATCGATGAGCCCGTGCGCCGCGAGATTTTGAATCAGAGTGACGCGAATACGATCACGCGCGCGGCCACGGCGCGCGGAATGCGCACGCTGCGCGAAGATGGCGCGCGTCAAGTCTTGCTCGGCATCACGAGTCTCGAAGAAGTGCTCGCGGCCACCCAAGCCGGAGAATTGGAGTAGCGCGATGGCCGTCTACGAATGGCGCGGGATCGCGGGCGCTTCCGGCAAGGAAGTCAAAGGGCTCAGGGACGCCGAGAACGTCCGCGCGCTCCGTGCGCTCTTGCGCAAGGATGGCGTGATCCTCACGCAGGCGCTCGAAGAAGCCGCCGCCAAGCAGAAGAAGGCTCGCGAAGTCGATTTTGGCCGATTTTTTCGTCGTGTTTCGGCGTTCGACGTCGCCATGGCGACGCGTCAGCTCGCGACGCTCTTGAAGAGCGGCGTGCCGCTCGTCGAGTCGATGAATGCGCTCATCGATCAGCTCGAGAATCCCCAGCTCAAGGCTGCGCTCACGCAGACGCGCGACAAGGTCAATGAAGGCTCGAGCCTCGCCGATGCGCTCAAAGCGCATTCCGCGATCTTCTCCGTGCTCTATATCAACATGGTCGCGGCTGGTGAGGCGTCAGGCACGCTCGAAGTGGTGCTCGCGCGTCTCGCAGAGTTTCTCGAATCACAGAGCAAGCTCAAAGGCAAAGTGGGCGGTGCGCTCGCGTATCCCGTGTTCATGGCGCTCATGGGACTCGCGACGGTGACCATCATGATGGTGGTCGTCGTGCCGAAGGTGACGGGGATCTTCGAGAGCTTCGAGCAGGCACTGCCTTGGTATACGCGTCTGCTCATCTTCACGAGCGATATGTTCACCGGGTATTGGTGGCTCATACTCGCGGTCACAGGGGGCACTGCGTACTCGTGGAAACGTTGGCTCAGCACGACCGAGGGCCGCAGCAAGTGGGACAAGTTCGTGCTCACGGTGCCGCTCTTCGGCAAGCTGCTCCTTTTGGTTGCTGTCTCGCGGTTTTCGCGAACTCTCGCGACGCTTCTGCGAAGCGGTGTGCCGGTGCTCGCGGCGCTGGAGATCACGAAGAACGTGCTCGGCAACGTCGAGTTGATGCGCATCGTCGAAGAAGCGGCAGGTTCGATTCGCGAAGGTGAGAGCATCGCCGCGCCGCTCAAGCGGAGCGGACGCTTTCCCCCGATCGTGACGCACATGATCGCGATCGGCGAACGCACGGGGCAGCTCGAAGAGATGCTCGAGAACGTCGCGATCGCCTATGACCATCAAGTCGAGACCCGTGTGACCACCATGGTTTCCCTGCTCGAGCCGGCCATGATCGTGATCATGGGCGGTCTCTCGGGTGGGATTGCCTTCGCTATTTTGATGCCGCTCATGAGCATCAACGAGTTTGTGCGGTGAGTGTGTATGGTGAACCGTCGTCGTGCTGTTTCGAGTGTGGCTTTGCCCTGGGAGAGGCAAGGTTCGCGGTTGCGCGAGTTCTTCGCGAACGGACGATGGAAACTCACGCTCGGTCTCTTCATCGGCGCTTGGATTGCGGTCGCGATATGGAGCTCGGCCGAAGAGCGCGAGAAGGAGCGACGCACCCGCGAAACGATCGCCGAAACAAAGCGCGCCCTCGCGCAATTTCGAGAAGATTTGGGGCGTTGTCCACATTCGATGAGGGAGCTGACGCATCCTTCGCGCGTGGGGACTCGCTATCTGCGCGACGAGCCTTTGGACGCCTGGGGAAACCCACTTTGGGTGCGTTGCCCCGGTCGATACGATCCCGATGGCGTCGACGTGGTGTCGGCGGGGCCGAGCGGAAATTTTCTGGTGGATGACAATGTGCAGTGATCGAGCAATGACCTGCTCTATGGAGAAAATCGATATGACTCGACTCAACTCGAAGCGTCGCCAAGCCATGCGACGAAGGCGTAGGCGCGAAGGCATGACGCTCGTGGAGATCATGATCGTCGTCATCATCATGGCGTTGATCGCGACTGCGGTCGGCGTCGCCGTACTTCCGCAGTTGCGCCGCGCGCGTGAAGATCAGACGCGCTCCGATGCTCAGCAGGTGCAGTCCGCGGCGGTCCTTTATTTTGGTCAGCAGCCGAGTGCAGATTGCCCGACGGTCGCCGATTTGATGGAAGAGGGGCTGCTCGATCGTTCGCGTCGGACGACCGATGCCTGGGATCACGATTTCGTGATCGAGTGTGAGGGCGACGATATTTGGGTGCTCTCGGCGGGAGCGGACGGTCAGATGGGCACGGAGGACGATATCCGTCCGCAATGAGCGGGTGGATTCATGAAGTACGATGTCGCTCACACGGGTCGCACGACGTCATCGCCCTGTCGCGAAGTCTCGAAAGAGGTCTCGCCAGGGTATGACGCTCATCGAGATGATGATCGTCGTGATCGTCGTCGCGCTCGCGGCCACGGGGCTCAGCTATGGACTCGGCGCACTCGAGCGGACGCAGCTTCGCTCGGCGTGCATGCGCGTGGGCGCAGCTGCGCGGTATGCTTATAACCGCAGCATCGCGCAGGGCACGACGGTGCGCCTCCTCTTCGATCTCGAGCAGAATACGGTCCAGTTCGAAGAAGCCCATGGGCGCGTCACGCTCGCGCGCGCGAACGATCCGCGAAGGCAAGAGATCGAGGAGGATTCGGATGGGAACGACAGTGTCGGAGTCGACCCTTGGGAGGCTGCGCGGGCGCGACTCGAAGACACACTTCGTCCGTCGTTTGGAGCCTCTCCTTTCCAGGCGATTCAGGGACGTCGCTATCAAGCACAGCCGCTTGGAAGAGGCATCACGATCGAGCGGTTGATCACTCCCCATGAGCCCGAGCCGCGCGAAGAAGGAAGGGGCGCGATTTATTTTTTCCCCGGAGGACAAACCGAACACGCGGTTCTCTGGTTGAGCGATGGAGGAGATCGCGTGTTTTCGGTGGAGCTCCATCCGCTCACGGGACGAGTTCGGGTGCGCGACCATGCGTACGAACCAGACGAGCTCTTGGATGAAGGCTCGAGCGAGGTGAGGGACTGATGCTGTCCAAGCGACACCGCCGCGGATTCACGTTGCTCGAGGTGATGGTCGCCGTGGCGATTCTCGCGATCGCGCTCACGGCGATCTTTGCGAGTGAAGCCGGCGCCATTCGTGCAGGCGCCCGCGCCCGTTGGGTGACGACGGCCACTTTGCTTGCGCGCTGCAAGATGGCGGAGATCGAAGAGCAGATGCTGCGCGAAGGCTTGCCCGCCGTGAGCGCGGTGGGGACCGACGAATGCTGTGAAGAAGGAGACGTCGAAGGTTTCGAGTGTGAGTGGGAAGTGTCGCGGATCGTGCTGCCCGATGCGGCGCTCGCAGAGGATGGGAGCGGCGAGGCCGAAGCGGGTGAGGGCGAAGAGCCCTCGGCGCCGACGAGCGTCGACAGCGTCATGAGCATGATGGGCAGCGGCGATCTCATGTCACAACTCGCGATGCAATATGCGTTTCCCGTCATCAAGCCGCAGCTCGAGGAGCAAGTACGCCGCGCGCGGGTGACTGTGCGCTGGCATGAAGGCACCGAGGAACAATCTTTCGATGTCGTGCAGTTCTTGGTGGCAGAGCAGCCCCCGGCGCTGCTCACGCAGCAAGCCGCCGACCAAGCGATCGGCGCAATGAATGGAACGACGAGCGGAACTTCGCCTCAGACGACTTCACCTTCATCTCCACAACAGAACCCCAATCGCACCGGTCTTTGATGCGCACGCAGGCCAAACATCGTCAGAAGGGAATGACGCTCATCGAAGCGATGGTCGCCATCACCATCTTGGCGATCATCACGACGATCGTGTACGGCGGTTTTTCGCAGACGATGCGCAACAAGAGCCGGGTCGAGGCGCAGAGCGATCGCGCGCATGTGATTCGTGTCGCGATGGAGCGCATGGTGCGCGAGCTCTCGATGGCGTTCGTGTCCATTCACGTGAACCCGAACCCATCACTTCGGGGCTCGCTCACGGCCTTTCATGGCTATCGCGAGGGCAGGGCGAGCCGCATCGACTTTACGTCGTTCTCGCATCGGCGCCTCTATCGCGACTCACATGAGTCCGATCAGAACGAGCTCAGCTATTTCGTGACGCGTCACCCCGAGCATCGCGACCAAAGGGTGCTCGCGCGTCGCGAACAACGTCGCATCGATACCGAGCCCGATCGTGGAGGTGAAGTCACGATCCTTGCTGAGGACGTGCGCGAGTTCCAACTCGAGTATTTGGATGGAATCACCCTCGATTGGGTGGATGCTTGGGATGCGGCTCCGGATGGAACCCAAGCCAATCGTTTGCCGATTCAGGTGCGGGTTCGTCTCGTGGTGCCCGGCCTCAATAACCCACGCAACGAGGAGACCTACACGACGCGCGCCGTGATTCCGATCACGTGGGCCCTCAACCATGCGGTGTACAACCCATGAGCCATGCCCCTCGTGAACGTGGTCGTGGGCGTCGGCGGCATCGCTCCCGTCGTGAGCGCGGCATCGCGCTGGTGATCGCGATGACGGCGATCGCCATTCTCGCCGTGATGCTCGCCGACATGCACGAGAACACCACGAGCGCCTATGTCGTCGCGACGACCGAGCGCGATCAGCTGCGCGCTGAATACATGGCCAAGAGTGGGCTCAACTTGACGCGTCTCCTCATCGCGCAGGAGCCGGCCATCCGTACGCTCGTGGCTCCGCTCTATCAGGCCGTGATTCAGAGGCCTCCTCCGATGTTGCCGGTGTGGTCTTTCGCGGACGCCGTGCTCAGACCCTTTTGCGATTACAGCTCGATGGAGGAGATGGGGCTCACGAACTCGGTGGGCGTCGATTTCGTCACGGCCGAGGGGCTCGGAGATACTGGCGGGACCTGCGAGGTCCTCGGAGTCGCAGAGAATTCGAAGATCAATATCTCCGATCCGCTCAGTGCAGATGGAGATCGCGCTGCGACCAGCGTGGCGATGCAGATGTTTGCGCTCATGGGCGGATATCAATCACCGAGCCCCTATGATCCCCTCTTCGAAGGGCGCGATATCGATGGGAATTTTACTTCACGTCTCGACATCGTGAGCGCGCTCATCGATTGGTGGGATTTCGACGCCGAGAGAACGACGTTCGATCCGGGGGCGGGGAGGGTCACGCGTGGCGGAGTCGAAGACGACGTCTATCGGATGTTCGACGATTCCTATCAGGCGCGGAATGCGCCCTTCGACTCGATCGAAGAGATGAGACTCGTCCGCGGCATCGGTGATGACTTCTGGGCGACCTTCGTCGAGCCCGATCCCGAAGACCCGCGCTCTCGTTCGATCACGATCTACGGATCAGGTGCCGTCAATCCGAACGAGGCCGAACCCGCGGTGCTCATCGCGCGCATTTGTTCGATCATCGGCACGACCCAGCCGCTGTGCGGAGATCCCATCGAAGCCGCCAAATTCATTCAATTGCTCCGTACGATTCGGATGATCGCGCCGATTCCGTTCTTCACGCGCGGCGCGGACTTCATCACCTTCCTCGAAGGCCGTGGCGGTCCCCAAGATCTTTATCCGATGCTTCAGGCGTTTCCAGGAGCAGAGGCTCTCCTCTTCATGCCCGTCGTGATCACCCCCGAGCAAAGAACTCAGCTCGATGGTGCACTCGTGACGGCAGCGCGTATTTTGACGATTCAATCGACGGGTCGCGCAGGACGCGCGACGGTGCGCATCAGGACCGTGATGAACTTCCATGATCGTTGGACTCCCCCGCCGCCCAATGCGGGCACGATGCCCGGCCTCGGCATTTACTACTACTACCGCGTGGATTGATTGCGATGGCGAATTACCTAGGCATTGAGATCGCTCCTGATGTCGTGCGCGGCGTCCTCATCAAGACGGCCCTGCGCAAGGTGCAGATCGCGCGCTTTCTCGAGGTGCCGATCCTTGCGAGCGTCACGCCCGAGCTCGCACAGACGCCGTTCGAAGGCGAAGGCACGCCCGCGCCTCTGCCTCCCGATCCGACCGAGGTCGCGCTCCGTGAGCTCGTCATGCGCATGGGGCCGCCACGCCCCTCGATTCTCTTGTCGGTTCCCGGTGAAGAAGCCTCGATGCGTCGCATCGAGCTTCCTGCTGCGGTCGCAAAGAAAATCGACGAGCTCCTTCCCATCGAAATGGAGACGCTCGTTCCTTTCGATGCCGAAGAGGCTCTCCTCGATCATCAGCCCATCGAGACGGCCGAAGGAAAGCTCCACATCCTCGTGGCTGCGATTCCGAAAGCGCGCGTGCAAAAACATCTCGCGCAATTCGATGCCTGGGGGGTCGATCCCGATGAGCTCGCCGTGGGCGCGGCCGCGCTCGATGGGCTCACGAATATCGTGCCCACGCTGACGACGGGGGGCCCTCACCTCGTCGTTCATTTCGGCGCGCGGCGTACCGATGCATGTGTGCTCGCGCGCGGGCACATCGAGCTGGCGCGCACCATCTCAGCGGGCATCACCGATGTGGGGGATGCCGGGTTCGCGAGCAGCGGAGGGTTCGGTTCGGAGTTCGCGGGTTCAGCCGCGGAGCGGCTCGCACGTGAGCTGCGCCAGACCTTGGCGGCGTCTCGCATGCAAGGCATCGAACCCACGGCCGTGCATGTGTCAGGTGTGGGGGTGCACGACCCGCGTGTTCTTCAGTGGGTTTCGGAGATCACGGGTCACGGAGCGCAGCTCCTCGCCGTGCCCGATGTGATGATCCCCGGACAGCGCGGCGCGCTCGTTCCGAGTGGGCTCGAACCGGAGGTGCGTGCGAGCTATGGCCTCGCGTTGGCGCTCGCAGCGCGCGCGCTCGGCAAAACCAAGCGCATCGACCTGCGCAAAGGTGAGTTTGCGCCTCGCCGCTCGAGTGGATTCGTGCGTCGACACGCGGCGCTCCTCGGGTCGTGTGCAGCGGCGATCGTATGTGCGTTTCTCTTTTCGACGTACGCGCAATGGTCCGTGCTCGAATCGCGCCGGACGATGCTCGAAGAGCAGCTCGCGCAGGTGACCCGTGAACGACTCGGCGAAGAGACGCGCAGCCCAAGCCGCGCGCGGACCCTTCTCGAAAGCGGAGGAACGCGCAACGATCCGCTTCCTCGTTTTACGGCGTATGACGCAATCGCCGCGATTTCTGCGGCCATTCCCGAAGGGATCACCCATGACGTACAGCGGTTGCACGTCAACATCGGTGATGATCGGAGCGGTGGTCACTTCGAACTCGCGGGGATCGTCAGCTCGATCGAAGACCGCGATCGCATCGCGCAAGCGCTCGGCGGTATCGAGTGTTTTCGTGAGCTCGACCTCGGGCCGCTGACGCAAGCACCGAATGATCGTCGTCTTTATCGTGTGGAAGCCGACATTCGTTGTCCCGGAGACGAAGGGCCGGAAGACGGTCGACGCGGACGAAGTCGATCGCGTTCTGGTTCGAGCGGAGGTGGGCGATGAACGAGCGGATGGAAGCGCTTCGTGCGCAGTGGGAGGCGATGACCGAGCGCGAAAAGCGGTTGGTGCGCATTCTCGGCGTGGTGGCCATCGCGCTCGTCGTGATGCTACCCGTTTATCTTTTGTCTTCGGCGATCGGTGATCTCGAGCGAGAGAACGAAGAGCTCGCCAGCGTGCTCTCGGAGATCACGCGCGCCGAAGAGCGGCTCGCGCAGCGTGAAGCGGAGCGACTGGCCGCCGAAGCTCGGTACGATCAACGTGCCCCCGAGCTCGGCACTTTCCTCGAAGGGCGTTCGAGCGCACGTCAGATGACGATCGCGTCGGTGACGAACCAACCCGAAGTGCAAGAAGGTCGTTTTCGTAAACGGCACGTGCGCGCGAATTTCCCGGGAACATCGCTGAGACAAGCCGTGCGTCTCATGACGGATCTCGAAAACGCAACGTATCCGGTCGCGCTCGAGCGTGTGCACATCGATCACCCCCAGACGGGTGATCATTACAATCTCGAGCTCGGTGTGATCACATACGATCGAACGGGAGGCGGCGAGCGCGATGCAGGTGTGGGCCGTAGCGCCTCTCCCGCTCCCTCGTCGAATCCTTCCGGTCGCGCTGGACCTCCCCCTCCATGATGTTCTTCAGCTCATATCTTTGGTGATCTCGTGAAGCTCTCCGAACGCGCCAGCACCATGGTCCGCCGAGCGGTCTTCTATCCGCTCTGGTTTCTCTTTTGTTTTCTGACTTTTGCGTATTGCACGTTCCCTTACGACCGGGTGCGCGATCGCGTCGAATCAGCGGTCGAGCAAGCGATGCCGGGCGCCGATCTCGAGATCGTGTCGCTCGCGCCCTCGTGGTTGACTGGCATCGAGCTCACCGGCGTGAGCCTCACGCTGCCAGCCGAAGAGGAGGGCGAGCGGCCGAGCCAAGTCTCGCTGCCCCACGTTTCTGCTCGAGTGGGTTTGTTCGATTCTCTCTTCGGCATGACCTCCGCGAGTTTCTCCGCAGAGCTCGGGAGCGGCGGAACGATCGAAGGGTCGTTCTCCGATTCAGGAACCGAGACGCAGATTCGAATGCATCTGTCGGAGATCGCTCTCGCCCGCATCGGGCCTTTGCGTCGCTACACCATGCTGCCTGTCTCGGGCACACTCAGCGGTGATGTCGATCTCGTGATCGCAGATCAGGCCGAAAATACACATGGTCAAATCACGCTCACGATCGCGCAGCTCTCCGTGGGAGATGGACGTGCCCGCTTGGCCATTCCGGGCATGGGAAATGGCGTCACAGTCGAACAGTTGAATGCTGGAGATCTCAATCTGCGTATGGAGATCGAGCGCGGCGCAGGCCGCATTCAAGAGTTCACGGCGTCAGGTGATGACATCGACATCCGCGGCGCAGGCACCGTACGGTTTCTGCGTCCCATTCGCATGTCGGGGGTGGACGTGATGCTTCGCCTCGAAGTGAAGCCGCCCTATCGTGAACGCAACGATCGAACGCGAGCCGTGTTCTCGATGCTGGATTTGAGCCCGCAGGTGAGGCCCTACCGCGCTCCCGATGGCGCGATTCAATTGCGTCTCTCCGGTTCTCTTGGTTCGAGTGTGCGCGCCTCGGCCGCTGGCACCGCGACCTTGCCTCGCTGAAACAGCGAACATCTGTATGTAGATGTGCGTTTTTTGCCGAAATTCGACGTGATTGACAGATGCGGTCAAAGTGCACGTTCGAATTGGGCATTGATGCGCGATGTCGAGCGATGGGGTGCATGATGAAGTATCAAGCGGTATTCCTGACGTTCACGCTCATGGCGGGCTGTACATGCGACAGACCTTCTACGAGGCCCAGAGATTCTGGTGGGATGAATGGGGGAGATGGTGCCTTCGGCGACGGTGGCAATCTTCCTCTCGCCGATGGAGCCACCCCCGACTCAGGCTATGTACCCGTCAACGTATGCGTGCCAGGGTGTGGCCCCATGGAGCTCTGTGGAGCACTCAATCAAGGCAATGGTCTCGACGACGATTGCGACGGTTCGGTCGACGAAGGTTGTGTGTGCGCTGCGATCAATGAAACGCGACCCTGCTTTGCAGGACCTCCCGATCGACGCGACATCGGCGTATGCGCCGATGGAATCGAGACATGCAGTGAGTTCCTACAGTGGGGTGCCTGCGTGGGCGGGGTTTCTCCGGGCACCGAAGTCTGTGATGGCGCTGACAACGATTGCGACAACATCACGGATGAAAACTTGCCTGGTTGTGTGTCGTCCGTGACATGCCCTGCCAACGAACACGCGCCGCCCTTGGGCGAGTTTCCGCTGCGTGGAGGTCGCGTGTACTCCGGAGCTGGATCGAACTGGCAATGGAACATCGAATGTCCGGCATCGATCCCAGCGGAGCTTTGTCCGGATCCGACCAACCCCAACAGCCGTGACACGACGGTCTACTTCACGGCTTCGGGTGCGTATCGCGTGAGCGTACGATTGACCACCGACACCGGCGAGGCCGCGGGCTGCGCCTGGACGATTTACGTGCAGGGCAGCGGGCTTCGGGTCGAGATGAACTGGGACACGATGAACGAGACTCGAGGCAACGTCGATCTGGATTTGCATCTGCATCGCTGGACGACGAACGAAGGAGAGACGCCGTTCTTCACGATCCACGACTGTTTTTATCTCAATTGTCAGCCGGACTCTCCGATTGATTCAATGTTCGGGCCTAGGATCATCAATTGGGAGGATCACCCCAATACGACATCGAATTTCGAAGAGATCTGCGGCAACGCTCCGCACGGCGGAGGAGCCGCGTGGAGAACGCTCGGGTACTGTCGAAACCCCCGGCTCGACGTCGACACGAACGGGACTGACGGATCGTGCTCGAGCCGAGCCACCAATCCGAATTCCAATGAGTTTTGCGCGCCGGAGAACATCAATGTCGATGTGCCGATCCTCGGGATGCCTTACCGCGTGATGGTCAACTATTTTGATGCAGGTCCACGAACAGGACCCTTCACGAGACCGATGCCGGATTCACATGCATCGGTGAACATCTACTGCGGTGGTGCGCTCCGCGGCGCGTTCGGCCTCGATCCTCTCGTGACGCTGCGATACCGAGGTGGACAGGGAGCCGAGAACGACAACTGGTACGTGGCCGACGTCGTGTTCTTCGAAGCGGAGTGCGGGATCGACTGTAAGGTCTATCCGCTCGGCAGCACGATTGCCCAAGGCAACAACAGCGTCGCATTTGGACCGCCATGGTCGTGCAGGTACGACGCCTCCACGGGCACTTGCATCGAATGATGAACCGAGAGAGCCCTATCGAACACGTAGGGCTCTCTCGGTCATGAGTCAGCGTTCGACTGGGGCGAGTGTACGCGCTGCAGCTCGGAACCGTGCAGGCCACGGGCTGCGGGGTGCCGTCGTGGCGCTCGCCACCACCATGAACGCTGAATCCCCGCGAAACACCAACGCTGCGTAGGTATCGAGCCGCGGGGCTTCGGTCGTGGTCGCGCTCATGTCGCAGCCCGTAACTTCACCGGCCTCGATGGTTTCGTGCCGCGCATCCGTCGAGGCGCTCTGAACGAGCTGTCCGAGAATCTGCGGACAGAGTCCGGCCCGCTCCGAAGCGGGCACGTCGATCGGTACCGGCATCAAAAGGAGCATCGGTTCGCCAACGCCAGGCGGTGGCTGACCGTTGCTCGAATAACTCACGTTCGTGCTCGCCGCGCGTACGAGCGTCAGGCCCGTGCCTGGCTCCACGCGCCAGCCGAGCGCGACTTCGGGATCGATCGGGACACTCGGATCCACCGCCATCGTACGCACGCTTGCACGAAGATATTCGCGCATCGTCTCCGAGCGATCGGCTGCATACACGCCCATCGCGGCCGCGCTCCGCGTCCCGTTCCGCACGAGGAGCCAAACGCGTTCGAGCTGGACTTGTCCTTGATCCATGCGATCGACGATCAATGTGGCGGGCAAACCTCCCACTTCGATCTCTTCGCTCTCGATCTCCTCTGCGTCGCCGAGCAGGCCCTGACGAAATTGCTGATGCACGGAGAGATCTCCCTCGGCTGCAGCGATGACGATCTGAATGCGTCGACGTCGGTGAATCAGAGTCGAGCCCACCGCGGAGCGTTCGCTCCCGCGTGGAGGTTCGATGCTGACCCCCGTCCCAGGGACGATGACGCGCTGTCCGAGAGGGAAATCTGCGAGCTCTTCTCGCTCTGCGCGTGCTTCCGCATCTTCTTCGGTTTCGGCTCGGCGCGGCTCGTCTTCTTCATCGACGGCTGCGGTGCGCGAACGAGGTGCCCGGCGAGGGCGATGTTCGTCATCGTCACTCGCGACCGCCGTTTGATCCGTGATGGGTCGGGCGCCACTGCATCCCGAGAGGGCAAGTATCAGAACTAGAAAGAGCGAACGAGTCATTGATCCTCGAATGTTCATGGGTGTGGAGCCTATACAGAGTCGAAGCGACGCACTCCGCGCCGCGATTTGTCTTCTTCGGTTGCGGAGCGCAGCTCTTCATAAAGTTTGCGTACATCGGCGCGGAGACGATCGAGCCGAACCTCCCCATGGGTCGTTCGATCACTCGTCGTGATGACGAGATTGCCGGTGCCCAAAAGACGCTGTCCAAAAGGGAGCTCGACGACATAGTCGTCGACTCGATAGAGATCGATCTGCTCGAGACGCTTCGAGAAGAGGCCTTGCTCGATCACCACACGATGGTTCGTGATCTTGTAATGCACGGCGCGCGCTCGAAGCCAAAGCCATATCCAAGCAATCCCAACCGTCAGTACAGCAAGGACGGCTTCGGCCAGGCTCGACACGACCGCAGGGCTTCCTTCGAAGAGCACGAGCTCTTCGCGCCGATCGAGCGCGCTCCCGCTTTTCACGGGGTCCGCCTTGGATAGATCGGCGCGTCGAGGCGGCTCGCCCAATGTTTCACCGCACGATGGACACGTCGTGATGGCCTGGAGCTTCTCCGCAGAATCGGAAAATTCCATATCGCAATGAGGACAGCTTTGCATCTAGGTCGAGAAATACGCGCAAAATGCGACATCGGCAAAGAACCGTCGAAGTGCCCGGCTTGTTCCTTGAGTCGGGGCGCCGCATGCTCGGCCCGCGATGCGTCAATATCTCGATCTTCTTCGTAAGGTGCGTACGGCTGGAGTGCAGAAAGGCGACCGCACCGGCACCGGCACGCTCAGCCTTTTTGGGGAACAGCTGCGCTTCGACCTGCGTGAAGGCTTCCCTCTCGTGACGACCAAAAAAGTGCATCTCAAATCCATCGTGCATGAGCTCCTATGGTTCATTCGGGGGAGCTCGAACGTGAAGTCCCTGCACGAGCATGGCGTGACGATTTGGGACGAGTGGGCCGATCCTCACGGAGAGCTCGGACCTATCTATGGGGTGCAATGGCGCAAGTGGCCGAGCCGTGATGGCGAAATCGATCAGCTCCGGAAGATCATCGACGAGCTTCGGCGAAACCCCAACTCGAGGCGGCTCGTCGTGAGCGCTTGGAACGTCTCCGACCTCGATCGAATGGCGCTTCAACCCTGCCACGTGCTGTTTCAACTCTATGTCGCCGAAGGGCGGCTCTCTTGCCAGCTCTATCAACGGAGCGCCGACCTCTTCCTCGGGGTCCCTTTCAATATCGCGAGCTACGCGCTTTTGACCCACATGATCGCGCAGATCGCGGATCTCGAGGTCGGTGATTTCGTGCATGTGCTCGGCGACGTGCACCTCTATCTCGATCATCTCGAGCAAGCCGATCTCCAGCTTTCACGTGAACCGCGCGCGTTGCCAACCTTGCGTCTCGATCCGAGCATCCGCGAGATCGACGATTTTCGTTACGAACACATCGTCTTCGACGGATACGATCCGCACCCGGCGATCAAGGCGAAGGTGGCGGTCTGATGAAGATCGTGCTCGTCGCGGCGCTCTCGAGAAATGGTGTGATCGGGCACGATGGCGCGTTGCCGTGGCGGCTGCCCGATGATCTTGCGCGCTTCAAAGCGCTCACCCTGGACAAGCCGGTCGTGATGGGTCGCAAGACGTACGAATCGATCGGCAAACCTTTGCCAATGCGCACGAACCTCGTGCTCAGTCGGACGGCAGCTTCCATCGAAGGTTGCATCGTCGTGCGCTCGGCCCGCGATGCGATGGCCCACCCGCGCGTGCAATCGGCGGAGGCGCTCTTCGTGATCGGAGGCGAAGCTGTGTATGCGGCGTTCTTGCCTCACGCCGATCGTCTCGAGCTGACGCACGTGGACGTCGAGGTGGATGGCGACGCGAGATTCCCTCTTCTCGACTTCGAAGAGTGGCGTGTGGTGCACGAAGAATCACACCCCGCCGACGCAAAACACGCGCACGCATTTCGCTTCGTGACCTACGAACGTCGTTGAATCAACTCCCTCGGATGAGCCTCGTGCGAAGTCCGCGTACCATCATCAGTTGGGTTGCGCTGCCGAGGCCGGGCCTGAAAGCGCCGTCGGCTTCGGCCACCACACGCAAAAGCCAAATCCCTTCTCCCGGATCGAAGCGACCCCACGTGACGACGAGCGTTCCGTAGGGCCTCGCGATCGTGTCGAAGCGCCATCGTGCGCTCGCGAGCGCGCCTTCGACGCCGTCGAGATGCACGAGGCCGCCATTGGTTTCACCGAGCCGCATTTGCCCCGAGGTGCCGACCAGCGGCAAATTGATTCCCCATTCGAAGCGCGTCCCATGGGGACCTTGTTCGAGCACCGTGGCGTGTGAACCAGCGACGAGCCCTTGCGTGAACCCTTGTGGGTCGAGCATGGCGGCACGGGTCGTGGCTTCTGGCGTGTGCATCGCTCCGAAGATCGCGATGGCCCCGAGGTCATCGCCCGAGGTTTCGACCCACATCAAATCGCCGCGTGGGAGCAGAGACTCGAGCGCCACGGCGTCGACGCCGGGCCTCGTTGGCTCCCCGCTCGAGGGTGGGATCGGAGCTCGTCGATACCCCACGGAGCGCTCTGCTTCCATGCGGGTGCGCAGCAGCATCGCGAAATTGATCGCGATATTCACCGTGCGATTCATGCTCGTTCCTGCAGCTGAGAGCTGACGCGCGATGTAGTTCGCGTCGCGTAGATCCATGCGCGAGCTCGTCATCACGAGCGATTGACGCTCTCCTCGCGGCAGCACTCGCCACACGGTGCGGCCGGCGCCGAGGTCTCCTCCGATCGAGCGCACGACGAATCGATGACCCATCTCGGGGTGCTCTGCTGGTGGCGGGAAATGCTGCATCGTATTGCTGCCGCGCAGCGTGAATATCGAAGTGCGCCAAACCCATTGATACGCGAGTTGGTTTCCCGTCTCGGTTTCGACGGTCACTTCATCGAGCGCGGGCATGAACGCGGGATAGTGTCGAGGATCACCGATCACCCGCGCGACGACATCGATCGGCGCATCCACCACAGTGGCAATCGCGACCGCAGGAATTTCTCCTTCGTGAGCGAAGCCGACCAACGAGACTGTGCCAGTGCGCAAAAGAGGAGCGAGCGCGTCGATCTCCGCAGGAGTGAACGTCGCAAGCGGCTGATCGGTCGGCGCGACGGGCGGCTCTGATCCGGTCTGCGCCCATGCCGAATGTGTCCCAAAACACGAGATCGAGAAGAAAGTCGAAGCGACCCAAATCCAATCACGCAGACGACCCATGGCTTCTCAGACGTCGCTCTCGCAGGAAACTTCAAGAGCCCTCATTCGTCCTGCGCGTGGCCTCGCGGAGGAAGCGATCGCTCAAGATATCATCCCCGTCTTCATCGATCGCGAGCTCCCGCGCGAGATCGTGCTCCCGAACAGGAACGGTGTGTCGATCGCGGTTCCGCGGCGTGCGACGGACTCGCCCTGACTGGCTTGTCTGCTCGGGCGGTGCCACGGCGACCGATGGCTCTGGGCCCGTCGCAGGCAAGGCGGCTTCGATGGGAGACACGAACGCTGGAGCGGGCACAACGGACTCGACCGCACGCGAGGGTTCCGGCGCGTGGTTCTGGACCATGGCTTGTTGTTGAAACACCAACAAGCCTGCGAGTGAAGCGGTGGCAATGCTCGCGAGACCCAACGCGAGGGCCCAAGGTCCTCGCGATGGGGATGTCGATGTCTTCGCGATACGCTCCGTGAGTTCGAGACGCACCGCTTCACGCTCTGCTTGCACGGCCGCGATCTCCGCTCTCAGCATCTCGAGAGAGCGGTCTCGCTTGGCTTCGGATTCGATGCGCAACCGTGCTTCGGTCTCGATCTCGATTCGTTCGTGCTCGATACGCTGACGCTCTTCTTTGGCTCGTCGTTCTTCAAGAACGCGGTTTGATTCGAGCTCTCGAAGCTCCGACAGCGCGATGAGGACGCTGTTGCCTGTCCCTGCCATGTTCGCCTCCTGGTGCGGGAGGGCTTTTCAGCAGAGAGCAGGCCAACGATGAATTTCAGTAATTTGCAGTTTTTGTCGTAGAATACGCGGCAAAAATCTATCAATCATAGATTCATAGTCTATGATTCATAGATTTTTTGATGTCGCCGGCCGAACCCTCAGACCGAGCTGATTGAAGCGGAGTCGCACTCGACGCACGGCCGCGGGATCGCTTCCTCGAAGGAGTTGTTGCGCCATGGCTTCGAAGTCGCCCTTCGTCTCAGCAAAGAGCTTCTCGTAGACCTGCACCTCGAGACTTCGGGCGACTTCGTGCAGGGAGGCCCCGGCGCGAAGTCGAAGCGTCATCTGGTGTCGTGAAGGCTCGCTCGGAGCGATGTCCTCGCCTGAGCCAAACGCTCCGAGCAGTTCGCGGATGAGCTTGGCGGGGATCGGAATCATCCGCGCCGCGTCGCCCCGCGCACTTCTTCCTTCTCGCGCGGCTTCCAGTGCGCCCGCGAGCGAAAAGACGATCGCGCTCGCGACGAGGAACTCGAGCTCGCGCACATTGCCGGGCCAAGGATGTGCCATGAGCTCGTCTTTGCTCGAGCGCGCGAGCACGAAGCGCACGCCACGAGGCGAGTCGTTCCCTCGGCGCGCCGCGACTCGAAGATCGGCGGAGGTGGAGCCGTGAATCCCCGCGACCTCTGTGTACTCGATGAGGAGCGAGCGATCGGCGCCGAGCGCGAATTTTCGTCGCACGAACATGCGCGCGAGCTCTTCGAGATCTTCGAGACGCGTGCGTAGCGGCGGCATGACGAGGCGCGCTGCTGGATTGAGGCGTGCGTAGAGATCGGCGCGGAACTCACCGCTGCGCACCTTCGCGCGGAGGTCGACGTTCGTGGCTGCGATGAGCTTGACGTCCACGGCGCGCGGCTTCGTTTCGCCGAGGCGCGTGATGCGCGCATCTTGCAGCGCGAGCAGCAACATGCGTTGCGCTTCGGGAGGCAAGTTGCCGATTTCATCGAGGAAAAGAGTGCCCCCGTGGGCCTCTTCGAAACGGCCGCGTCGATCGGTGGCGCCGCTATATGCGCCGCGCGCGCTGCCGAAGAGCTCCGATGCGATCAACGTGTGTGGAAGCGCGCCGAGATCCACCGCGACGAAAGGGCCAGCCCGTCGGGTGTTTGGGTGGATCACCCGTTCTGCGAGCGCGCTTTTTCCCGTGCCGGTCTCTCCGAGGATCAAGATGGGCAGCGAAGTGCGTGCGAGCGCGAGCGCATCGCGTCGCAGTCGCGTCATGATTTTGCTTTGACCCCACGTGTATCCACCGGCTTCGGGGGAGTCGCGAAGGCCGGCCAAGACACGTTCGATGAGGAGCGAGAGCGCTCGTGCGTCATAGGCCGCTTCGCCTGCGAGCGTGACGAATTCATCGACGGAGAGCGCTTCGGCCGCATCCTCGAAAGGCATCTCCTCCTCGGAGGTCATCAGCACGACGGGCAAATCCCCCCGGGCTCGCCGAAGATGCCGCAAGATCTCGATGCCCTGAAGGCGACGACGCTTCTCCAGATTGGGCTCGCTCGACGGGAGAAGACGCCCCTCGGGCAGATCGAATGCGAGGTCGAGCAGCACGATATCGACATCGTGATGACGCGTGAGTGCTTCGTCGGCTTCACGTGCGTCATGCGCGTGCGTGAGCGTGCAGTTCGAGCGTCGACTGCAATCCCAGCATGGCCCTGGCAAATCGCAGCGCGTCGCATAGTCGTAATCGCGTAAGAACGTATGTGCGAGCTCGATATAGCGATCGCCATCATCGATCACGAGCAGCTTGGGCTTCATCGCTGGCTCACCTCACGCGCGAGGGCGCGCAGCATCTCTTCGATCTCGAGCGCATCGCGCACGATCATCGATAGCGTTTCGGGATCTCCGCCCTTGGCTTCGGCTTCACGCGCATCGATCGCACGGAGTCGAGCCCGCACCTGCTCGATGCGCGGATCGTTCACGAGCCCTTCCAAGGGAGATGCGAGCTCTTCGAAGCGCGACGATGCGCGTGCGCCGTGATGGGTCTCGTACACATCGCGGAGCAGCATCTTACGGAGAGGTTCCGTGATCGGTCGGTCGGGCGTGAGATTTCGCGCGGTCCGCGCGATGTATTTTCCGACATCGTGAAGGAGCGTGGCAGAGAGACGACGCGCTTCATTCATCGCTCCGCTCCGAGTGCTCCGCGAATCGCTGCGGCATCGAACCCCGGCACTGCGCGCACATCGCCGTAAAGTCGACGCAAGTTGTCGAGGCGCTCTTTCGGGAAGTCGTGCACGAACACCGCGCGCTGATGATGCCCTGCGGCCCGCAATTCGGCGAGCACGAGTGTGCCTTGTTGATCTTTGAGCCAACGTACGGCGCGGCTTCGATCGTTCGCGAAGAGCCGTCGCGCCACGTCATCGACATTTCCGGCGAGTACGTCTTGGGGTGCGCGTTCGAAGCGCAAATCCAGCAGGAATGCATCGAAGCGCATCGCGGCTGCGCGAGTGAGCGCCTCGGCTGCCGAATGAGCCGCTTCGAACTCACATGTGTCCGAAAGGAAGAGTCGCGCGAACTCTTCATATTCGTGCCCGTCTTCGATGAGGAGGATCTTCACGTGTCCTCGCGTTCATGATCGCCGAAAGCGCGGAAGAATCGCAACGTGATCGCCTTCGTTCCTCCGCGATCGCTCGGCTCGACCATGATCGAGCCATCGTAGCGGGAGAGCGCTCCGGTCACGAGGCCGAGGCCGCTTCCCACGCGTCGTTCGTAGATCTGCTCCGTGGTGAGAACTTCGGGGCTCGTATCATGCACGCGAATCGTGACGTTCTCTTCGCCCGTGATCTCGAGCTCGGTGCGTACGTCGAGGAGGAGCTTCCGCGGAGGAGCGGCTCGTTCGACGGCGAAGATCGCGTTTCGCACGACGTTGCGGAGAACGAGCACGAGATCGACTCGGAAGACTTCGATCTTCGGGGCGGGATCGGGCGCTTCGATCGCCAATGCGTCGAGTGCAACATGAGAAGGCGCATATTCGCTCCGGACTTCATCGACGATTTGACGCAGGAGCGCAGCATCCACCCGGGTGCGCACCAAGCGAGAGACGAGCGCCGCGAGCATTCGATCGAGCGAACGGAGCTCTTCGTGGGCGCGTCGCAGGCGCGATATGGCGCGCGGATCTCCCGCGCGGAGCACATGCCTTTGTCGAACGATGGTGCTGATGGCTTTGCCAGCGCGCGCGAACGCGCGATCACGGCGATGGAGATCGAGCTCCGGCCCGAGTGCTCGTTCGAATGCGTGGATATGTCCGCTCCATGCTTGTTCCAAGGGCTCGCCTCCAAAGAGGCGATCTCTTATGAACTCGAGCTGAGGTTCACTCGCGTGGCCTTCGGCCCACGCTTCGATCGCACTGGCGACGGCGCCGATGCGGTGCTTCAAGAGCTCGTGGCGCAGACTCGCCACGAGATAGGCGATGGCAGGATGGAGCTCGGGGCGGATCGACGCGAGCTCTTCGAGCGAACGGGTTCGTCGTCTGGTCCGCACGAGAAGCAAGACCAACGTCGCGAGTGCGAGGATGAACGACGCGATCGCCAGCCACGGAGCGAAGCTCTCCGTGCGTCGATGTTCAGGGGCCGCATGGGTTTGTTCGGGACCGATGGAGACGAGCCAATCGGCGGCCTCCGGATCGAGCTGTTCTAGCTCTCGACGTGCGAAGGGCGCGTCGGGATCGTCGGGGACGAGGAGAAGGAATTTTCGATACGTGAACGCGGCGCGAATAAAGAGGTGAGGATTGTCCGGATTGAGATCGGCCTGACGTCGGAATGCGCGTGCGAGTGGAAGGTTCAGTCGCGGATCCATCGGTGCGATCAGAAGCGCCTCTTCGAACGAGCGACGTGCGTCGGGATCGCCTTCATCGACGCGCGCGATCCCTTCGCGATAAAGCGCGTCCGCACGTTCGAGAAGTTGTTCTGCGTCGTCATCCCCGAGCTCGTGCCAAGCGCGCCACGCGAGCGGATCACGCTCTTCGTACCATCGCGCACGCGCCTCGTACCAAGGTGCGTCCGAGCCCGCCGAAGGCGCCTCACACGCCACCATCAACACCAGAATTCCTGTGCACAATGAGGGTCGACGAAGACAACCGCTCGACAGGAGCCGAATCATCGACGGACTCGTCCCCTTTTGCGTTCTCTGTTCGGATAGAGAGTCCCTCGCACGTCAAAGCCCTTTCAGAAAGCGAGTGAATGCGGTGTTGAACTCGGTGCGTCGTTTGA
>CAYZTA010000047.1:0-44441 GCA_964481145.1 uncultured Sandaracinus sp. | reverse complement strand
CCCGGGACGAATCCCGCGCTCGTCTCCTCTACGAACGCGCTTGTGAGGGCGGAGAGGCCAGGGGCTGCACCAACCTGGCCCTGCTCTTCGGGAATGGTCGGGGCGGTGCCCGGGACGAGGTGCGTGCGCGTGTTTTGTTCGAACGTGCTTGCGATATGGGGTTCGCTGCGGCGTGCCAACGTGTTCACTGACGGCTTCTGTTCGTCCGACGCCCAAACGAAGCTTCCGACAGCCAAACGAAGCTTCCGACAGCCAAACGAAGCTTCCGACAGCCAAACGAAGCTTCCGACGGCCAAACGAAGCTTCCGACGGCCAAACGAAGCTTCCGACGCGCCAACGAAGCTTCCGATGCGCACAAAGAGCCTGAAATTGCCCCATCGGAAGCTACGGCGCCGCATCGCAAGGCTTATTTGCGACGCCGAAGCCCTTTTTGGGCCCATCGGAAGCCCTTCTCCCGACCACGAAAGCTTTTTGGGGCCATCGGAAGCTTCATTGGACCGTCGGAAGCCTCGCGTCAGACGACGGCGTCCTCGATTTCTTCGTCTGCCTCTTCAACCGCCGCGTTGATCGGCTTGCGTCGGGCGGCCAAGCCCAGACGAATGAGATCAGCGCGCCTCTTGACGACGATCCGCGCGACCGTGGCCCATTCGTCGTACCACGCACGAAGCTCGTTCAGCGCGAGCAACCGGGCGTTGATGGTGGGCTCCTTGGGCAGCTCGGCGAGCGGGTCCGTGGGACCGAGCGCCACGTCGACCAACTTGCGTAGACGCTTGCGCTCGTCCGGGGTGAGCCCGCGCCTGGTGAGCAGCGCGATCGCATTTGCGTCGGACGCCTTGGTGTCAGAGCGCGCCGGATCGCTGCCGCTCTCGAGCGCGTCGAGGCGAGACAGAAAAGTGGCGATTGTTTTCGCCGAGAGCACGCCGCTCGCAGGTTTGAGATTCGAAAACACATAAGTGTATGCCGAAGGATGGTGACGCCGCAGCGCCGCGCCGAACCGCGCAAAGTTCGGCTCGTCCCATTGATCGAGCTCGGCGGCGGCCGCCCGCTGCGCGAGCGAGCTCTCGGTCTGCATCGCCGCCCGCACCTCCATCGGCTGCGCCAAGCAAGCGAGGAGCAGCGTTCGCCCCTCCTCGATATCGGTGTCTTTCATCCCGTGATGGGCGAGGAGAGTGCGCACGACAGGCAGGGCCCCGATCCCTTGCAAAAACCGCGTGGCACGCTCAGGTGTCAGCTCCAACACTTCTTGTGAATAAAGTAGCTCTTGGTTCACTTCGCCCCCCTTGGGTTGATGGCAAAGCGCGCAGTGTAACCCAACGCTGGGGAATGGATCGAGCTAGGGACACGCCGAATTCCATCGCGCTTCCAACCCTGCAACACGAGGATCGGAAGCCCCTTCTCCGGCGCGCACGGCTTCGGACGAAGAGTCCCAATGCGCGCTGAAACATTGCGAGAGAACACGCGCACTTGGGTTGGCTGCTCTCGCTTCCTCCGCGGCGTGCACCGCGTGCTCCATGCGAGCCAAGGGGCCATCGAGTGTGCAGAGCCGTCGATACTCCGTCAGCGCAGCTTGGAGATCGCCATCCGAGGCGTTCGCCAAGCCTGTTTCGTACTGCCCACGACTCACGCAGGAGTACATCGTAAGGCTCGCACCGTCGCGGGCTTCGGCCCGTGCATCTTCAAGATCGCGAGCAAGACCACGAGCGAGCTGCTCCTCCGCGGTCAATCCGCTCGGAGGAACGCTGGCTCCATACAGATTCGCGTACTCCTCGCAGATCGCTTCATACGCAGATGCTTTCTCTGCATCGAAGAGGCCTCGGCTGCGCAATCCACAGATCGCCAACACGCCACGCGTGACCGACTCTGTAAGTCGCTGGCGAGACTCATCGCTGACTTGGAAATTTCGAGCAGATTGAATGCCGGAAAAAAGCTGCGTCAATGCTTCTTTCCTCGAGTTGAACTCTGCTCGCGCATCATTCGACGTGGTCGTGGCGGTCAGCGCCGTCACCAATGCATCATTTGCCTCGACGAATGAATTGACCTCCCCGTCCTTACTGCACCCAGCTGCCAGCACAGAAACAAAGATCATCACCATCACGCCATTCTTCACGTTCGTCATCGAGCTCTCCTTTCGGAACTACTCGAAGGACGGAGCGACGCGGAGCATGTCTCAGTTCGGCGTGAGTTTTCTCCAAAGAGAGCTACGCCAGTATGCGAGCGAGGCTCAACTCGAACTGGCTCAAGATGGCGCGTAACGCGCTCGCGAATTCGGCAGTTCCGATATTCAATCGTTCAGCCAATGCGCGATGAGCGGCCATGCGCAAGGACCGTTCGGCCTGCGCAAGTCGGCGAGCCGCCGTCGCGCGCGGCATGCCATTGGCAACCGCGATTTGGTCGATCACGAGCCCCTCGAGATAACGATGTCGCAAAAGCGCTTTGTCCGCTCCATCGAGCTCATCGAATGCGGACTCGAGCGCGAGTTTGACTTCGCGACGGTACTGCGCCTTCATCACCGCGAGCTCCGGATCACAGGCTTGATCTGTCAGTGCGCACACCACCTCGGGATCTGCGAAGACGGGTTCGTGTCCGGATAACGTGCGCGTGTGATCGACGACGAGCCGCGCCAAAACGACTCGCACCCAGCCGCGCAACGAGCCTCGACCAGCGTACTCGGCGATCTTCGGCGGAGCACCGTGACGTGCGACGAAGAACAGCGCATGAGCCACTTGCTGGAGCTCGTCGCTCGGCAAACCGCTGTTCCGTGTACGCCCGGCGGCGCGCGTCAATTCGTCTGCGAACTTCTCAGCAAACAGACGAAGCGCACGGGGCTCGCCCCTCGAGCACGCAAACGCGAAATAGAGATCGGACAGATGCGCACTCTCCTCTGCATCGTGCCGGCGCACGTGGGCCATGAAGTCGCCCGCCGGGACGTCGATCCCTGGCCACTCTGCGCGCGCACTTTCGTACCCCGACGAACGCGTCGCGTTTGCTTCGTCTCTCATCGCCCCCAATATACGTTGCGATCGTAAGGTCGCCAGCCATGCCCTCCACGCGATGAACTGCCTCGATGATCACGAAGCCGCGCTCTTCGCGTACGGATTGCTCGAGCATACGCGTGACCAGGAGGTGCGAGCCCACGTCATGAGCTGCCCACATTGCGATGCGCTGCTGGTCGAGTTCGCGCGACTGGCGACCACGAACGGTCGAGTCCATGGAACCTCCGGTGTGGGATTGGAGAATGAACCTCCTCCACTTCGATATGGATTCCTTCGCACCCTCGGCGTGGGTGGAATGGGTTTGGTCTTCGCAGCTTACGACCATCGGCTCGAACGCTCCGTGGCCATCAAGCTCTTGCGACGCGACGTGTCGGAACGATGGGGCAATCACGGTTTGGTGAGCGAAGCACGAGCGCTCGCTCGGGTCAGCCATCCGAACGTGGTCCAAATCTACGATGTCGACCGCTCCGAGGAGGCCATCGCGAATGGTGATGGAGCCGTCTTCATCTCCATGGAGCTCGTCGATGGCACGAACTTGAGGCGATGGATACTCGATTCACGACCGAGCCCGGAAGCGATCCTCGATGGACTCCTCGACGCAGGAGAGGGACTTCGAGCCATTCATGAGGCCGGCCTCGTTCATCGCGATTTCAAGCCAGAGAATGTTCTGATCGGAGTCGAACGACGCGTGCGTGTGACCGACTTTGGTCTAGCCATCTCGAACGCTTCGACGCTTTCGTCTGCCGATCCCATCGCGGGCACTCCGTTCTACATGGCGCCGGAGCAACTTCTTGCAGCGACCGCGAGCGCGCGGAGCGATCAGTTCTCGTTCGCTGTAACTCTCTGCGAAGCGCTCACCGGATCGCGCCCTTTCGCGGCGGCGACCCTCGGCGAGCTTCGCGCCCTCTACGAACATCGCGCCGTTCCACGCATTCGAATCCGCACAAGGGCCCATCGCGCACTTGCTCCAGTACTCGAACGAGCCTTGTCGTATGAACCTGCCGCGCGCTACGGCTCGATGCGCGAGCTGCTCATCGATTTGCGTCGCGCGCTTCGCGCACATGCCCGTGACCATCTTGCGATTCACACGTTCGCCCTGGCAGCGCTCGCTCCGCTCCATTGGCTCGCCACGGCGTGGGTGCTGAACTTCGTCGTGACGATGCCCATCTCGACCGTTCCTCCGAGCGAAGTCTCTTCGCCCGGTGATATCCACATTCTCGTGATGTTGCTCGCCGGATGGATGTTGTTCGCATCTTCATGCTTCTTCTTTTGGGCTCCCATCGGAGCGATCCTGACCCCGATCAGCGCTTATGGACTCTTCCGTCGTCGCCCCTGGGCACGCCATTTGACGCTGCTCTACGCTGTGCTTTCTCTACCGCTCGGCATCACGGCTCCTTTCGCTCTTTATGCGATCTATACGATGTCGTCTCGCGCCGTTCGCGTGGAGTTCGAACGGGACCAATAAACCCTCCCGAGCGACCCGACCGTGCCGACGGGCGAGCTCGCGTCCGAGTCGGAGACATTCTTCGCCTCTTCGAAACCTGGACGGGTCTCACCAAGGATGGACTGGGTCGAATCCGAAATTCGTGATCGTCACACCTTCGTCGGTGTGCCCAAGGAAAGCGCCGAGGCCGTGCTCGCGGCGTTCTCCGGTCGAAGCGCCCATGAAAAAGAGCTCGTCGTGGAGATTGCGCGAGCAGAACAGCGCACGAACGAATCGGCAGCCTCATCGTCCTGAAGAACGGCCGTTTTCCGAGTAAACAACGCGAGTTCGCGCCCAGAAATCCCGTTCCTGAAGCAAAGATCGCGAGTTCCTGCCTCGAATAGGCGATTTGGGCGCAAAGAGTCCGTAAAGCCGCGAAACGTGGGCAATCACGGGATGCTTGATGAGACTGCCCAAGTAGCGCACGGTTTCTCGATGGCCTCTCCGCTCAGGCGTCCTGTCACTCTCGAAGAGTTCCTTGCGATTCCTGAGGAGCGTCGCTTTCACGAGCTTCTTTCCGCCGAGATCGTCGAGAAAGCCACGCCGAGCGGTGAACATGGAGGCGCACAAAGCAGCGTGGTGGGCGCAATTCTGCCTGCGTATCAGCGTCGCAAGGGAGCGGGTGGCCCGGGAGGATGGTGGATTGCAACGGAGGTCGAGGTCCTCTTGTCGAGTGGTGATGTGGTGCGACCGGACGTGCTGGGATGGCGTCGTGAGACCTGCGCAGAGCGCCCGACCGGGTTTCCCGTTCGCGTGCGTCCAGATTGGATTTGCGAAATCGTGAGCCCCACGAATGCAAATACCGACACCGTAAAAAAGCTCCGCCTTTATCACCAGGCCAAGGTGCCCCATTACTGGATCGTCGATCCGAGAGATCTGACGCTCACCGTGATGCGTTGGGCCGAGGACGGGTATCTCGCAGTGTTGCGCGCCGAACGAGGTGAAGTCGTTCGGCCCGAACCCTTCGATGAAATCATTCTTCCCGTCGGCAGCCTCTTTGGAGACGACGTCGATTGATGGCTCATCAGTGAGCGAGATCAAGAATCGCACGTCGATCGTGGGAACGGATCCCGTCCATGACTCGCAGGAGTTGAGCGGTCGCGACCTCGTCCGAAGAGACGTGAAGGGCCACGGGCGTCGATGCATGGGGATCGATGTGCGCGGCGATCGTCGACGCATCGACATCTTCGAACGTCGTCTGATGCTCGCCCTCTTCATGAACGAGAGCGCTTCCGTTCAGCACACATCGTTCGCTCGAAGCGTCGGGCGGAATATCGGCCACGTGCAGCACACGATAGAGCACGCCTCCTTCGCTTTGCTGCACTGCGAAAAACACACGACGAACCGATGAGTGCGTCCTGAGGAACGCGATGATGCGAGCCACAGGTGCGCGCGCATCCGCGATCACGCGCAGCTCTTCGCCATTCACGGCGGTCGACGGATCGATGGCAGCTCCGTTCGCATCGAGCACCGCGCCGTTCATTGTCACGAAGAAGAGCGGCGCGTCCTCGCGGGGCACATCGAGCTGCCAGGCTCCCGATGGGAGCTCAATTCCTAGCTCGCCAATTCTTGCAACAAGAGATGCCGGTACGGCCCCGCCGCCAATCCGTACGCGACCGAGATCGATTTCGCCGCGGACGCGAGCGCGTCCCGAGAACGGACAGGTGGACCTCAATCGCGTCACCGAATCGCGTACACATGCGAGGAGCGGATCTGTCAACGTGTCACCCGTCATCATGCGAAGCTCGATCCCGCGCGTTCGCCCGTCGGCCCCGACGTCGATATCGGCGAGGACACGCGTCTCGGGAACGTGGGTGCCTTGCGCTGTCAGACATCGAACGATGGGATCCCTGTCGAACGCCTGATCTCCATAGAACACGCTCTCATCGTCCGCCTGGCGCCCTCGGAAGTACGCATAAGTCGTCGCGGCGCGATCATATGCAGGTGACGCGCGCTCCGTTCGAACCGTCAAAGCAAAGCGCAATCGTCTCATTCCCTGGGACGGTCCGAAATGAAGCTTCTGCGCGATGACTCGGCACTGACACGGCATCGCCGGATCGGGATGATGGTGCAAAAACTGCGGCTCGCACCGCTCGACTCGGCCATCAGGCCCCACATCCATCTGCATGTCATTGGCCCAGTGATCGAACCTGGGCTCACCGCTCTCACACGCACTGAGTTCTGCGTGAAGCGGCGCGAGGGACTCTTCGAGAAGCGCATCGAGTTGGGAACGGGTCGCGGAATCCCACGCACCTGTCGCATCGAGCGACGCGATGATGACCGAGCGTCGGTCGACGATCCCGAGACCACCGAGCCCGAACAGTGTTCCCGCACCTTCTTCCTGCGGTGGAGGGCTGAGCGCGAGCCCGTGTCGATCCAGCTCGTTCACGATCGCGTCGACCGCGACCCCGAGCGGAAATCGTCGCCCGGCTTCGGCGATCGCAATCGGGCCGTGATCATTGGGCTCGTACAGTTCTGCTCGTAAGACACAACCCGGCGAGAATGGAGCACTTGGATCCGTCTGCGGGGGCTCCTCCGCCATGCAATCGAGGCGAGCGCTGAGACGCCGCAGGCCGGCGAAGCGTGCTTCCAGATATCCCGCAGCAGGAGGCATCGGGGCACATTGGCGCTCCTCTTCCGGAAGAAATCCGGAGCGCATCCGTTCGATCGCGACGCGTCGCTCTTCGAGCGGAACGATGGCGTAACCTGCGCGTTCGAGCGCGCGGGCGATCGCGTCTTCGATGGGAAACGATTCGTTCGCGAAGAGAATCGCGGCATCTCCACCGACGTAGAGGGGCTCGATCCAGAGAGGCCTCTGGTCCTGGTCGGAACGCGCGTCGGGGGCGGTGCGCGGTGAGAGCGGGGGCGGCGCAGAGTGCGTATGAACCGTGCGAGTCGCGCACGCGGCGAGCCCACTCACGAGACCGAGCGCAAGAGTAAGTATGAGAGGAGCGACTGTTCGGCGCATTGCACAGTGTGTACTTCGCGATGAACCCAACGGGTAGTGTTTCGAGTATCCCCGCCTGACCAGAGTCGCATTGATCGGAGATCAAACCGACTCTGGTTCGACGCGGAGCGGAGTTGGGAGGGGGGTCCCCGAGCCGGCTTTGCCGGGCGGGGGGAGGGTCTGCATCAGATCCTCCGAAAAGAAGCGCGCCATGGCCTCGCGCCCTTTCTCGAAGAGCTCGGCGTATCGCTTCACGAACTTCGGTTTCAAATCCGGTGTGACATCTTTTTGAACACTTCGTCGTCCATGCGTTCCAACTTGCGTCTCAACGCATACGACTCGTGACGTGCTCTTCGGCTTCGAGTGAAGTCAACGACAACGCCCCCTCTCGCGAGGGCACTCGCTGCCGTTGGTGATCGCTTCGGCCTCGACTCCCGTTTCAGTACTTCGGAAGTCCTATCCGCCGAAAGGGAATCCTCCGTCCTTCCATCGGACAGCGTGAAATCGTTCAGGATCCCAAAATCGAATTTCACGCGGTGTGTCGGGGCGGGTTCCATGATTTGGAACACGGAACTCCGCTTGAAGATAGTCCGCGAGATCGAAGCCGTAGTGAATGATGTCGGTCTGCCAAACAGAAAAAACGGGGTTGCCTGCGATGCTCGGCTCATCTGGCATCATACGATGGCTGAAGATGGGAATGAGCCGCGGCGCTGCATCGAGAATCTCCGTGACGAGGCGTATCGCTTTGTCGTGATAGGAGGGTCGAGTGCCCCATTCGGGTAGCCAAAAGCCGTGTTCGACGTCGAACAGCACTCCTTCCCACGGTCGTACGAGCCACTGACGCAGCTCGCCCTCGTGCCCCGAACGCCAATCGGGAAACTTCGGACCGCATGGAAGCGCCGTTCGTAAGAACGAGCGGAGATCGCCCGGAAATCGGAAGTCGAAATGCCGTTCAACCCTGGCGATCTCGTTTCGGTCGAGACCACGATCGAACGTAAGCCCTCGCGCTCGAAGCTCCCGGATCGTCTCCGACCACATCATGCTGGCTCTTACCACGACTCCTCGCCCGACGCGCTCACATCATCGGCGATTGTACAAGTCGCCTTCGAATGAAGCCCCCGAATGAGATGCGAGTCAGTTCTCGAGCTCTTCGAGCATGAGGTTTTCTTCCGCCGAGAGTGAGCGGGCGAATCCATCGCGGTGGCTGTCCTGCCACCGTTCGCCATCGACCTCGCGCAGCAAGGGGAAGAGATCCGTTCGTAAGCGCTGGTGGAGAAGGAGGCCTACCCCCCGAGCGTGTCGCGATCTCGCGCGCCAAACGTTTGGACCATCGTCAGAAAAACACCGTACCCAAGCATCATCGACGCGATCGGGACTTGAATCGGAAACGCGAGCACGCCTCCGCCCAAGAGAAGAACGCAAATCCCAGCGGGGACGTTTTGCAGCACTCGTTCGTAGGGCTCACGCGCTCCTAGAGAACGCTTCTCGAGCCTCGCGAGCATGGCATCCACGCTTGGATCGGGCGCTGGATGCACCGGACCGGAGAGCCATTCATCCATCAAAGGCATCTCGCAGCGGGGGCACGTCGAGTCGTGCGAGAATGTATCGAGGCAGCGCGGGCACGCGAAGCGATCACGAAAACGAGGAGGTGCCCTCTCAGTCGCCTTCGTCGGCTTCTCGGCGCGATGAAACGAGCACCCGATGAGCGACTCGTAGGCTTCGACGACCGCACGAAGCCGCTCGGCGCGACTTGCATCCCCCTCATGGCGGTCGGGGTGGAGTTCGAGCACGAGCCTACGAAACGCACGGCGTATCTCGCGTCCACTCGCACCAGGCAAAAGACCGAGCACGGCATATGCATTCTGTTCATGAGGCATAGGCCTCATCGACATCGCGGTGGCTCGAAAGTTCCCACTCAGGCCAAGGCGGAGCTCGGTCTCGGTAGCGGTCTCTCACCGCGTCCGCTATTCCTCGGGTCCCATGACCGATTCGAAGCAGCCGCCCGAACTTTTCGATCCCGTCCGCGCCCTCGATGAGCTCGATCGCCGCGCCCTCGAAGGAGGTGGCACGGCCCGTATTCAGAAGCAGCACGAGGCCGGCAAGCTGACGGCGCGAGAACGGATCGAGCTGCTCCTCGATCCGGGTTCGTTCATCGAGACGGACCGCCTGGTCGTGCATCGCTGCGCGGACTTCGGAATGGATACGCAGAAGATCCCAGGCGACGGGGTCGTGACCGGGCACGGCACGATCGATGGCCGCAAAGTCTTCGTATTCGCCCAAGATTTCACGGTATTCGGCGGTTCGTTGTCGGGCGCTTATGCGTCCAAAATCACGAAGATCATGGACCTCGCGATGCGCGTCGGGGCCCCGGTCATCGGCCTCAACGATTCAGGCGGCGCGCGTATCCAAGAAGGCGTCGAGTCGCTCGCGGGCTACGCCGACATCTTCCAGGCCAATGTCCTCGCCTCGGGCGTCGTCCCGCAGATCAGCGCGATCATGGGCCCCTGCGCAGGGGGCGCGGTCTATTCACCTGCGCTCACCGACTTCATCTTCATGGTCGAAAAGACCTCCTACATGTTCATCACCGGCCCCGACGTCATCCGCACCGTCACGCACGAAGAGGTCTCCAAAGAAGAGCTCGGCGGCGCGCGCACCCACAACGAGCGAAGTGGCGTCGCGCATTTCTCGGCGGATGACGACGCACATTGCCTCGCGATGATCCGCGAGCTCATGTCGTTCTTGCCGCTCAACAACCACGAAGATCCGCCCCATCGAACCACGGCGGATTCGCCAGATCGCGAGGATCGTGAGCTCGATTCACTCGTCCCGACCGACTCGGCCAAACCCTACGACATCAAGCAGATCATCTCGAAGGTCGTCGACGATGCGATCTTCTTCGAGGTCCAAGAAAGCTACGCACAGAATATCGTCATTGGTCTGTCGCGAATCGCAGGTTCGCCGATCGGCATCGTCGCCAATCAACCGCACGTGCTGGCGGGCTGCCTCGACATCGACGCGAGCGTCAAAGCCGCTCGATTCGTTCGTTTCTGTGACGCATTCAACATTCCGATCGTCACCTTCGTCGATGTCCCCGGCTTCTTGCCCGGCACCGCACAAGAGTTCGGCGGCATCATCAAACATGGAGCGAAGCTCCTCTACGCCTATGCAGAGGCGACCGTCCCCAAGATCACGGTCATCACACGCAAAGCCTACGGTGGCGCCTACGACGTCATGGCGAGCAAACACTTGCGCGGAGACATGAATTTCGCATGGCCCACCGCCGAGATCGCGGTCATGGGACCCGACGGAGCCGTCAATATCGTCTACCGCCGAGAGATCGACAGAGCGTCTGATCCGGCCGCCACCAAGGCGCACTTCGTCGCAGAATACCGGGCGAAGTTTGCCAATCCATTCAAAGCGGCCGAGCTCGGATTCGTCGATGAGGTCATTCACCCTCGCATGACGCGTTCACGACTCGTTCGAACGCTCGCGTTGCTCCGCGACAAAAGACTCGAGAATCCGCCGAAGAAACACGACAATTTGCCGCTCTGAGCGGCTTGTCGACAGGCGCGTGATCTTGAGCCCATGCTTCGCGCTCGCCCTCCACCCCACCCATCTGTACACTCGCGGGGGCCGGAAGGCCGTATCGCCTTTATTTCTTCTCGTGTTTCGGAGGCTTCGTGGCTCGGATCTGCCAGCGCTGTCAGCATCACAACGAGGACCACGCCAAGTTCTGCTTGAGCTGCGGAGCGATGCTCGAAGTCCAGGTCGAAGACACCACCGATCCTTTGATCGGAAAGGTGTTGATGGGGCGGTATCGCCCGACGAAGCTGCTTGGCGAAGGTGGGATGGGTCGGGTCTACATCGCCGAGCAGAAGATGGGCGCTGCGACACGCAAGGTGGCCATCAAAACGCTGCACCCCGAGCTTTCACAAGACCCTCAGATCGTCGCCCGTTTTCATCGCGAATCCGAGACGGTCATCGAGCTCTCGCACCCCAACACCATTCAATTCTACGATTTTGGCGAGCTCGAAGACAGCACCCTCTTCATCGTCATGGAGTACATCGAAGGCCGCGCTCTCGCGGCGGAGATGGAACAGAGCCGGATCGACATCGCTCGGATCGACAAGATTTTGATTCAGGTCTGCGGCTCACTTCATGAGGCGCATGCCCGCGGCATCGTCCATCGCGATCTCAAACCGGACAATGTGCTTCTGACCGATCGCGGAGGGCAGACCGATTTCGTCAAGGTGCTCGATTTCGGCATCGCGAAAAAAGACGACGCCGAAGACTCGTCCAAGCAGAAGCTGACGAAGCAAGGGATGGTGCTCGGAACACCGCCCTACATGAGCCCGGAGCAGTTCAGCGGAAAGCTCCTCGATGCCCGCTCCGACATCTACTCACTCGGCGTGATGGTCTACGAGATGATCACGGGAGTTCTTCCCTTCGACGCAAAGACGCCGTGGGAATGGGCCACCAAACATCTCACGGCCCAGCCGATGCCTTTCGAGGCCCATCCCAGCGTCGCGTCGATCCCTCAACATAAAAAGAATGCCGTGATGCGGGCGCTCTCCAAAGATCGAGAGCAGCGCCAAAGCAATGTTCTCGAATTTCTACAGGAGTTCACAGGCTACCAGGACGCCCAAGCCGCGTGGACGATGGCCACATCGTCCGCAGGCGGCATGAACCCGGGGTTGCGCGGGTCGCTCGGAACCCCGACCCCGAGCACGGCACATACGCCTGGATTCTCCCCTGTCCCCGGATTTTCTCCTCCGCACGGCACGCCATTCGCGACAGGGACACCTGCTCCGACCTATCCCGGAGCGTATCCAAGTCAGCCAGGGGTCAGTGCACCGGGGGCACCCCCTGCAGGATACGCCTACGAGGCGCCCGCCCCCCGGGGCGGCATGGGAAAAATCATCATCGCGCTCGTCATGAGCGTATTCATTCTGGGTGGCGGCATTGGTGGCGTGATCCTGTTCTTCGCATCTCAGTCGGAAGGCCCAGCAGATCCGCCCCCGACCACGAACCCGACCACGAACCCGACGACGACCACGAACACCACGAACAATGGTTCTGGAGCAACCGTGCTTCAGCCAATGCAACCGACCACGCCCACCACGACCACGACGCCCACCACGACACCGACACCGGTCGTAGACGCCGGTCATGTCATCGACGCGGGTCGTGCCATCGACGCAGGTCGTGCCGCCGAACCCGACGACGAAACACCGAACACGAAGCGTGGTCCATCCGCGGCGGACGAAGCACGCGCCCGCGTCCTGGCGGCCCAAGGCCAAGGGGCCGTTCAACGCAACGATTTCCCTGCAGCGATTGGACTTCTGCGCGAAGCCCAGCGTCTCGTGGGCCGTCGCTCTCCCTCTCTGCGTCAATTCCAAGACGAGCTCGATCGACGCGGTGGCAATCAGATCCTGTCGCACTTGCAGGCGGGTCGATGCCCTCAGGCACAACAACTCTTTCGAGAACTTCGAGCTGTGGGTGCAACGGCGGGTTCTCGGTATTTCGATCCCTCATGGTGCCCACGCCCGTAGATCACGAGAAGATCCATGCAGCTGGGTCAACACCTACATCTAACCACCTAGGAAGGCACTGCCGGCTTGCACGTTGGCCGTCCCTCATGGAGACTCGGGGTTCCTTTCGTTATTCCCGAATTCCTTTCGATGCTGGCTTTCACTTCGCCAGGTTCCCTTCGCATGATGATCGCGCTCGTGACACGAATCACAGGTTGTTTTGGCATGACGTCGTTGGGCGAATCACCAGCTGAGGATGAGGTCTTTGGGACCGGAGATCGCGACTCTTTCGGTAGAGGCGATTCCGGGGGGGCTCCACGCGAGGAGCTCACCAACTCCGCATCCAAGCGGACGTGAGCATGACCGATAAAGGAGCAAGAACTGCATGGGTTTGCTTTCGGGCTGGTCGGCGCGCGCAAGAATGGCTCTGGATGGACAGCTTCCGGAGGATCAGCGCAACGACCCCTTTTCTGATGGAGCGTCACTGGCCGCCGGAATGCGGGTGACCGGAGATGACGAAATGTCTACGTCGAAGATGAGCTGGGAAACCATTTGCCATTCGGTCGAGTTTCGCGGCCGTTGGGTCGCGCTCGACGACTGCCGTTACGATGAAGAAACGGGGCGCGCGATGGAAGGCTCGGTGGTCGACGTCGACGATGACCTCGTCGAACTATGCGCACGCATCAGGGAATCCGAGTGGAAACACTGCGCGATCCTGTTTTGCAGCGAGGACGGTGAGCAGAAGCCTCAAGCCCATTGAGTGCTCGCTTGGAGAGCGAATCGAAGAAGGCTGCTGATGGACGACCCATCAGCAGCCTTTGACGTCAGAGACCGCTCAGATCGTCGTCTCCACTTCCACCACTTCCGCCGCTGTCTTCAAAAGAGTCGCCTCGAGGGCCATCCCCCGCGAGCCCTGCTCCCTGACCGCAGGCATCCGGATCGGGGCGACGCGACCGGCGGCGATCACGAACGGCCCGCCACGGACCGCCTCCCGTTTCATTGTCGTCATGGCCCCATTCACCCTGGGCGTAATGATCGGAATCATCGCCCACAGCGTATTGAAAGTAGCCATGACCACGGGTGGTGATCGGTCGACCCACCACCAACTCTCGGCGCTCCGACCACTCGAACCGCATCAAGTCCCCTTGGACCGTCCCTTGAATTCGGCCGCGGCGCTCATCCTTCGTATAACACCCCACGACCTGAGCACCGGTCTGGACGAGATGCATCTCGCCGTATTGCGGCGAGTGCCAGACTCCCGTGTACGATCCGCCATCAGGCATCGTCCCCGGTGATACATTGGCGCGGTTTCCCCCACCACCGCACCCCGGATTCAACGTCGCAAGCGACATCATCAGACCCACCATCGTCCAATTCCAACGAGCCATCGTGATCTCCTCGAGGAGGACGATAGTCGAGTTGGTGCATGGGCCGCAATCGACGAGTCCTATTCCAACCGGGGCAACCCGATGGCGTAATAAAGCACGCGATCTCGCGTCTGAAAGAGCGACAGGAGATCGCCTGTCGAGGGGTCGAGACGCGACAGCACGCTGTGGGCGAAAGGTCCGCTGTTCATCGAAGCGGCCGCCAATGGCAGGGGTGGAGCGTCTTCTTCCCGCGGCCAAATGACTCGCGGCTCGATCCAACGTACGAGCTTCTGGGGAATCGCCGTAATTCGCGAGCGAGCTTCCTCGATCGCCACGTCGAGCCCGCCCAAATCATCCACGAGACCTTGATTTTTTGCGTCACGCCCAGACCAGACGCGACCCCGCGCAAGCGACTCGATCTCCTCTTCCGTTCGTTTGCGCCCCTTGGCGACCACGTTCACGAATGCACGGTAAAAACCGTCGATCTCCCGCTCCACGATCGCATGCTCGTCGGCATCCATCGGACGGGGATTGGTGTGAAGATCGGCGTGAGGCGCGCGGCGCACGACTTCCGTCCGTACTCCGACGTTCTCCAAGAGCTCGCGCATGACGAACCTCGCGGACACGACGCCGATCGAACCGGTCACCGCAAGTGGCTGCGCCACGATCGCATCCGCGGCCGCCCCGATGTAATAGCCGCCGCTCGCTGCAACCTCGCCAAAACAGGCGATCACAGGCTTCTTTGCCGACAAGAGCTCCACTTCCCGATGGATCAGATCGCTCGCGAGCGCCGAGCCTCCAGGGGATTCGATATGAAGCACGACCCCCACCGCACGGGGATCTCTTCCAACGCCACGAATCGCCGCAATCACGGCATCTTGGGTCGCAGGAGGTCCGCCGACCGCGACACCTCCGCCGCCCGACGTAATGACGCCATGGATCGGGACGATCGCGATGAACGGCCGAGGGCCAATGGGCCTAAAAAAGCGCGAACGATGGAAGCGAAAATACTGTGGCGCGCGGACGATCTTCGGAGTGGACCCATCGTGGGTCAACGCCGCAGGGAGGCCATCCTCATAACAAAGATCATCGACGAGCCCCGCTTCCAACGCCGCCCGTCCTGAGACGATCGCGCGTTCGAACATCTCGCGAACTTTGGCCTCGTCCATGTGAGGGCGGGAAGCGAGAGCCGAAACCAACGCCTCGTCGATGGCGTCGAGCAAGGCGCCGATCTGTTCCCGCTGGGCATCGCTCATCGAATCACGGATCGCAGGTTCGGCGGCTGTCTTGAATTCCGCGCGCCGATGCACCTCGACCTCGACTCCCACCCGATCGAGCAGCCCTTTGAGATAATTGCTGGTGGCCGCCACCCCGAGCGGGGCCAGCGTCGCTTGGGGCGAGGTCAGGATGCGGTCCGCGGCCGAGGCAAGGTACAGCTCACGATTGCCGCCTCCCTCTGGGAGCCATGCAACCACCGTTTTTCGCGCGTCGCGGAGCTTCGCCATCAGCTGACGAACCGCGCTGACCGAACCCCAACCACTCTGAAGTGAAGGGATTTCCCAGATCACACCCTCGATATGGGCGTCGTCGATGATTTTGGCGGTTAATTCGCGCAGAGCCGTAAGCGAAGTGGGGCGGCGTGTGGCCAATCCCGGCACGAAACGGGCGACGATATGGAGAGGACGATCGACTTCGACCAGTCGACCCCTCAGTTTGATATGAACCCAACGCTCGCGCGGCATCATCACCTTCCTCCGGACCCACCAGAACGGGAGGAATGGTAGTCTGAGCAGATTGAGCGCAACATCCAAGAAAAGCCGCCCCATGGCTTGCTTATCGGGCCTGCACCAAATCTCGGCAAGCGCTCGGGTGCCCTGCCCCGTGGACGGGAAACTCTTTACGTTCACGCGTGATCTCTGGTACCTACCAACTTGCGCCCCGGCCGACCTCAGGAGTCTTCATGGCGAACCCGCAGATGGTGATGTACGAGGAGGAGTTCAACCAAATCCAAGCGATCGTCAATCGCCTGGTGAAGGAAGCGAACGCCCGGGTCGTGTTCATCATCGATAAGAATGGACAGCTCATCGCCGCCGCTGGCGACACAGAGCAGCTCGACACCACCTCCCTCGCATCGCTGACCGCAGGCAACATCGCCGCGACCGGTGGAATGGCGAAGCTCTTGCGCGAGAACGAGTTCACGACTCAGTTCCACGAGGGAGAGAAGCAAAACATCCACATCCAGCTCGTGGGCAACCGCGTCATCCTCGTCGTCATCTTCGACAACAAGACGAGCCTTGGACTGGTGCGCTTGCGGGTCAAGAAGTCGAGTGAAGAGCTCAACGGGATCTTCGAGTCACTCCTGCGCAAGGTGCAGGATCCGACGCGCGAGACCCCATTCGCCGAGATTACAGACGACGACATCGACAATCTCTTCAACGACTGAAACGCGGGAGGAAGAGGGCCATGTCGTTCATCAACTACCTGTCGCGCGAAATCAACTGCAAGATCGTCTATTACGGCCCCGGCCTCTGTGGGAAAACGACGAATCTTCAGTACATCTACAACAAGACGAATCCTGATGCGAAAGGCAAGATGATCAGCCTTGCGACGGAGACCGAACGAACGCTGTTCTTCGATTTCCTGCCTCTCGCGCTCGGTGAAATCCGTGGATTCAAAACGCGATTCCACCTCTACACCGTGCCAGGTCAGGTGTTTTACGACGCCAGCCGGAAGTTGATTTTGAAAGGCGTCGATGGCGTGGTGTTCGTCGCCGATTCGCAGATCGCGCGCATGGAAGCGAACCTCGAATCGATGGAGAACCTGCGTACGAACTTGGCTGAGCAGGGCTATTCCCTCGATAAGCTCCCCTACGTCATCCAGTACAACAAGCGCGACATGCCGAGCGTGACCCCCGTCGAAGAGCTGCGATCGCTGCTCAATCCGACGAACGTACCGGATTTCGAAGGTGTCGCGGCCACCGGAGTGGGCGTATTCGAAACGCTCAAGTCCGTTGCCAAACTGGTCCTGACCGAGCTCAAGCGCTCCGGCGGGTAGTCCTCTCGTTCAGAGGCCGAGCCACGCGCTGGCATCGAGCGAGCGGGTGCCACGACGCACCTGAAAAAAGAGCGGCTCTCCATCGACGATGCCCAGGATCGCGCCGCGAGCCACACGGTCGCCTGTTTGCAGATCGAGCCGCGCAAGACCGCCGTACACAGTGAAATATCCGCCGCCATGATCAATGATCACGAGCCGGCCGTACACAGGATGACGATCGCTCAGCGCAACGCGACCTGCAGCCGCAGAACGCACGGATGCTCCGCGTGATCCATCGAGTTCGAGACCTTGTGCATCTTCACGCATCGCAGGGCGAACCTGCCGTGGCGCTGCCATCGGCAACATGAGCTCGCCCCGCTCTTGCTCGAACCCTGTTCTCGCGGGGTCGAGGGCATGGGCATCGGTCTCCTCCACAGGATCACCGAACGCTTGCGCATAGAGCATCGCTCGACGCACGTCCTCTGCAAGGATTCGTTTGTCCGCCTCGAGACGTCCAGCGTGCGCCTGCGTGTCTTCGATGACGACGCTGAGCCGTCCCAGCTCCGCTCGCAGCGCGGAGATGCGAGCGCCCAGCTCGTTCAGCGCGGAAGCGTCCTCCTGCACCATGCGCTTGAGCCGCTCGACACGCACCACGTGCGAGAGCATCGAATCGAATCCACCCGCCAGTGGCAGCATTCCTGCGCGCATCATGCGATAGAGAGAGCACGCCCGGGTGTGGAGCCGAAGATTCATCGCTCCACGGCTGACATCGAGACCTTCGAGTTCGGCCGTCGTACGTGCTTCGTTCGCACGTGCGCTCTCCAACTCTGACTGCACGGCGGTAAGCTGTCGATCGAGCGCTGCCATGGCTGCCATCGGATCCTGATGCGGCGGATTCGATTGGCCGATCGCACGTGACACATCGCTCTGCCCTGTGCCGAGAGCGAGAGCCAGAGCCAACAGCAAGACACCGAAACGCCGTTTCATTTGCCGAGCTCCAAGACGACAAGCCTAGACGGAGAGATAACGTCGTAACGAAAGGGCGCTGCCCACGGCGCCGAGCATGGCTCCTCCGAAGACGAGCGCGAGAATCATGAGGGGAGTGAGAAAGACAGTCCGCATCCCAGCCATCGCAGCGAGTGTTCCATCGAGATGGCCGCGCAGCAGAAGGAAGGCCGTGAACAACACCAAGAGCGCGGTGATCGACGCGATGATGCCCTGCGCTGCGCCTTCGACGATGAATGGGCCGCGCACGAATCCGTCGCTCGCTCCACACAACTTCATCACCTCGATTTCATCGCGACGCCCCGCGACCGCGAGCCGGATCGTGTTGCCCACGACGAACATCACGCAGAAGATGACAAGGAGTCCCAGCGCCATCGCGATACCACGCCCGGTATCGACCAAAGCCTCGAGGCGCGCGAACCATCCACGGTAGGTCTCGACTCCGGAGACAATGCCAAATCGCCCCACGCGTTCGGCGATGTGATCGACGCGCGCGCCTGCGATCCCTGGCCGAATCGTGATCTCGAGCGACGCAGGGAACGCCTCCGTGGGCAGCGATTCGAGCTCGGCACCAAGCCCCGAATCTCTTAGGAATTGGGCCCGCGCATCACTCGCGCTCACATGCTCGATGCGCTCGACCTCGGACAATGCCTCGAGGGTCATCTGCAATGCTTCGACCGACGATGTTTCAGCACCATCACGCAGAAACACCGTGATGCGCGCGTTTCTGCCCCAAGCCTCGGCGAGCGCGCCCAGGTTGGAGATCACGAGGAGCGATGTTCCGAGGCACAAGAACGCAATCGTAAGGCTCGAAATCGCCACGAAATGCAATCCCGCTTCCTCACGCATGCCACGTCCTGCACGTGCAAATGCCGATTTCACATCCATCGCGTCTCCTGCGTCCGTGAGGAATTCATTTGCGTTCGACTGCCTTGGTGCGGACATCACGACCCGCATGCATCGAGATGACACCTGACATGCCATCTTGCCCGCGCGCGATATCTGTTCGTAAGTCTCGAAGCCCTCGACGCGCTTCCCGCACCCTACCCTCGTCGATGTACACGATGCGGTGCGGTCTTTGTTCGAGCAGCGTGTGATCGTGGGTTGCGAACAACACCGTTGTGCCTGTCGCGTGGATTTCCTCGAAAAGCGTCAATATATCGAGCGCGAGATGAGGGTCGAGATTGCCGGTCGGTTCGTCCGCGAGGAGCAACGCGGGCTCGGTCACGATGGCGCGAGCGACCGCCACGCGCTGTTGTTCACCTCCCGAGAGGCCTCCTGTCAGGTCTCCACCACGGCCAGCGAGCCCCACGCGCTCGAGCGCTTCAGCCACGCGTGAGCGCACGAGACGTTTGCTCATCGAGAGAATCTCGAGCGCGATCGCGACGTTCTCGAACACGCTCCAATGAGGAATGATCTTGAAATCCTGGAATACGATCCCGAGATTGCGTCGGAGATAAGGAATCGATGGATTCGTCAAACGAGCGATATCACGACCGCAAAAGAGGATGCGCCCTTCATCTGGCGTCTGTTTTCGATACACCAGCTGAAGAAGCGTGCTCTTCCCCGCTCCGCTTGGGCCCGTCACGAAAAGGAATTCGCCTCGCTCGACGCTGAGATTCACCTCACGCAAGGTCGGCTGATCGGGCTTGAAGAATTTGAATACGTCTTCGAAGACCAGAATGGGTCTCTGACTCGCTCCTGGGCTCGCTTGCGCCCCAGCGCGAAAGAACGCGAAAGGGCGAACGACTTTGCCATCGCGCTTCGGCACGTCGAACGAGAAAGACATCGCGCCCTCGTTACCTGCAAATGGCTCCTGTACGCAAGAAACCGACATTCCTCCGTTCAAGTGGCATCGCGCCCCGCTTGATGAGTCCGTCTGCGAGCCGATGCACTCGAATGAGGACCCTCGATGGAGGAGGAGGCGACCATGGCTCAGGGCGATCGCAATCAGCCGCAGGCGGGCAACGGAAACGTGCAGATCAAGGGAAGCAAGAAGGAGAGCGAAGGCCTCGCACGTGGAGGTGGAGAACAAAGGAGTGGTACGACTTACGGAGGGCTCGCCAGTCCCTTCGGTTTCGTGCGCCGCTTTTTGGAAGACCTCGATCGACTCTCCGGAGGAATGGGAACCGGAATGGGTCTCGTGGGCGCGTGGATGCCGCAGCTCGAGGTCGTCCGGGAAGGCGAGGATGTGATCATTCGTGCGGATATCCCGGGAGTGCGAGAAGAAGACATCATCATCGATTTCGAGGATGACATCCTGACGATCTCAGGCGAACGACGCTCGGAACGCCGCGAAGAAGAGGAAGGATTCTTCCGGACCGAGCGCAGCTATGGAAGCTTCGAACGCTCGATTCGACTCCCGGAGGGGATCACACCCGATGACATCCAAGCGCAGCTCGACGAAGGTGTGCTGGAGTTGAGAATCAAGGCGCCTGCTGAAGAACGTCGAGGGTTCAGGATCCCGATTCGGACGCAGCAAAGCGGTGAGAAGCTCCCGGAAGCACGCGAGAAACCCCAATCGTCGGGCAAGGTCGAGGCGACGCGCAACAAGCGCGAGACGCACTGAAGATCGGTTCGGTCGCCGATCATTGGATCGTCGACCGAACCCATATCAACGGGTCATCGAGGACTCGTGTGGATTTCCAGAGAGGCTCTGGGTCTGCGCCAAAGGGTGAATCGAAGACTCGACGCAAAAGGCGCTCGGCTTGTTTGCCATGCGGTGAAAAGCCCCACTTCGCTTCCTGACTCACATCATCGAGGTGGGCGTAATAACGCCAGACAAAGAATCCAGTAAACCATTGATTGGGCAAAAACGCGCCGAAGCTGGCCTCGAGTGCGCGTGCTTGTTCATGTTCGGAGTAAACGACATCCGTCATGTCATCAGGCCAAAGCCACGGCTGAACGGCCGCATTCGCCCGTGTCGTGTATCCGACTTCGACGAATACGACAGGCATATCGAGAACGCGAGAGAGGGAATCCACCCCTTCGGCTGCGCGGGCGGCGCCTTCTCGATATTCCTCGAACGTGGCGTCGTCATGGGATGCGAGCGGATAAAATGCATTGATACCGACGAGATCGAGCTGATCCCAAAAAAGCACGTTCTCGGCCTCATCCCAATTCGCACTGTAGGTAAGTATCCCTGGAAACTCTGCCCGCACGTCTTGAATGAAGCTTCGCCAAAACGAGCCGAAACGCCCCGACCAGCTCTTACACTCCACACCGATCGAGAACGCGTCGGCTCCCGCCATCGCCGCATCGCGAGCCCACGCGAGCACGAACGCACGATAGCTCGCCTGATATTGCGCCCAACGTTCGGGTGAGCCGGGTTCGATCTCACCGCGCCATCCTCCGGTTTCGACCCACAGGTGCGGAATCACGAGCACTCGAATTCCGCGCATGTGTGCTTGCGCCACGAACGCGCGGATGGCCTCTCGATTCTCCTGATAAGGGGTCTCGAAATCCATCATGATGTCGGTGCTCGACAGATCCCAAATACGCCCAAAAGGCGTGATCGAAATCCAATTGACGCCCATGTTCGCAAGGTGATCGAGCAGTCGCTCAGAGGCGGGTGTTCCATACCCTCGTCCAGGCTGCTGAGAACTCTCGATCGGCCCAACGGTCACCCCTCGAATCGCCTCGTATCCAGCGGCGCGGAACCCATCGCGGCCTTCGGGCAGGGTCCACCATGCATAGGACGGAGACACTGGCGCCACGAGAAAGATCATCAAGCCAGAGAGGAAAACCAAACGAACCATCGGATGCTTCTTCATGGGAGGAGATCGCAAATCGCTCACGGATCGGAAATAGCGACATCGAGCACGTATTCGCCCGATGAAATCATCCCCCAACCATCCACGACGAGGTAATACGTGCCGGCGTTCAAGGTGCTATCGAGAAGGCTCTGCTCGCCCTCACCGCCGTTGTCATCACAAATAATTTCTCGATCGGTACAACTGTTTTCGTACATGTAGAGGACCGTGTCGAATGCAGAGCCACGGGTCGAGGCGACAACCCGCCGCCGGCTCGCCAACTCGAGTCGAAACACAGCATCGGGTGATCGTGCCATCGCGCCGCACACGGCAGTCGCATGGTCATCGGACATGCCGCTCGTATTGCCCGTGAAAACACCCCCCGTTTCGGGAATCCCATGCGCGCTCGTACACGTCTCATTGTCCATCACGGAAATGGGCTCGGTCGGTTCCGAATCAGTCACCGTGATCTGGAAGTTCAACGGCCGGAGCGCTTCGACCACCACGTAATGCGTACCCGCCGGTAACGCTCGAAGTGGCATCTGAACCGGGCCTCCGGTACCGCAAGCCCGTTCCGTGTCGCGGTCGGCGCACGCCGTACGCACCGACGCGTTCATGAAACGAGCCTCCGAGGCCACATCGATCACGACGTCTCGTCGCTCTGAAAGAGCGAACGAATAAACGACATCTCGATAGAAAAAGCCGCAACTCGTCGTGACGTCGTCTTCCATATCGACGAGCGTGCCCGAGGCCGTCACACCGAGTTCGAGCGGGATCGCATCCTCGCATCGATCCCCTGGAAGCGGCTGCGTCGGGGGCAAAAACTCGACCTCCAATGAGAACTCGGGCGCGAGGGGCATCCCTTCGAGCACGAGATAGTATGTGCCAGCCGGCAGTTGATGGAGGAGCCCCGTCGCGGGGCCACCATAAGCACAACGCACCGCCCCTTCGCTCGAATCACAAGTGGGGCGAACTTCCCACGCGAGGTTCTCCCCTGCCCTCGTCGTCGCGGTGATTCGTACATCCTGTGCCTCCTCCGTCGTAAACGAATAGACGAGGTCTGCCGATCCTGCGATGCCACAACCGGTCATGAGATCATCCTGCGTATCGAATATTTCTCCCGTGAAAACGCCTCCCGAAGAGACATCGATGGGTGTGGCGCAGGTTTCGTTCGGGGGCGGAGGAGTCGGGTCGGTGAATCGCGCTTGGAGCGTCACATCACCCGCCGCCGAAGCCGACACGATCACGAAGTATGTACCGGCCTCCAGTTGTCGACGTCGAACCGACGAAGGATACCCCTGATGACACGCGAGCTCACTCGTACTGTCCGGACAGCTCGTCCGTAGCGCGAGCGAGGTCGTGAAGGTCTCGCCTCGCGCTTCGATGCTCACATTTCGTGGCGCATCGAGGGTGAAGGTCAATACCAAGTCGCGCCTCGCGGTGCTCATACAACCAAGGCTGTAGTCGGGCATGGCGCCACGCGCATCGAGGACGAACGTGCCTCCCGCGGAGATATCGTAAGGCGCGTCGCAGGTATCATGAAGCGTTCGACCACACGTGGCCTCGTCCACCATGCCATCGCAGTCATTGTCGATCGAGTCATCGCAGACTTCAGTGGTCCTCGAGCTGCGTCGAGGATCGCGATCATCGCAATCCCCCCCGCCTCGGCAGAAGAAATCGGGATCTCCATCCAAATCGAGATCGCGCGGGGCGCGTTCACACGTCTTCGTCTCTTCATCGCACCGATCGATGGTGCAGACGTCGTCGTCGTTGCACGTCCGCCGCGGACCCGGAATACAACCTTGCCGTGCGTCGCACTGCTCCACACCGTTGCAGAACACGTGGTCATCACAAAGCGCAAAATCAGGTTGGTTTCGACAGAATCCAAGCGGATCACAAAAGTCGTTGGTGCACGCCACCCCATCATGACAATCGTCGCTCGTGACGCACGGACGCCCCCCTGCATCGTGCCCCGCATCGAAGGTCATGCCCGCGTCGTTCTCATCACCATCGCCAGTTGGCGTCTCGCACCCCAGGGAGAAGAACATGCACGCGCCCAATGCCGAGCTCAGGATCCTCATCGCAACATTTGGGCGCAGGCGTACGCAAAAGAACGCAAACATGAAGAGGTTCTCCCCAAAGTGCGAGTATGACACGATGTGTCGTTCGGACGCCGCCACGAAAAGCGCGTCGATGGGGGCGCCGTCGCCCACAAAGTTTGTAAATTCGCGTGAGGGGCGCACGATTTTCATCAAGGCTTCGGCCCCTTCATGGCGGCGAGAGAATGGTAGGTTGAGTGCATGATCGATGACAACACGAGCAAACCGAGGCCTGCATACGGGTCGTACGACGGATTTTTGAAGACAGCGATCGAGACGTATTGGGCGCAACGCCGCAATCAGGTGCATTTCGTGGCGCTGCTGTTGGCCTCCCGTGAAGCATGGGAGGTCGCTTGGGATGGGCTTCGTGCTCCCGGAACCGGACGAAGAGTGTTGACGGGAGCCGCCGGCGTCAGCGCGGTGATCGTCGTGCTTCGTCTGCTCGTGGGAGGCCCCATCGGACTCGTCCTGACGGGATTCTCGGTCGCGTCCCTTGGCGCAGTCTACGCGCGGAACCATCGACGCATTTGGCGAGAACAAGAGCGCTATCGAAAGCTCCTCGGCGAGTATCGCGTCAAGTACGAACAGATCCGCGGTGATTGGATCGAGGGACGAGTCGAAGAACAGCAACGCGATCTGATGATCGACGGACTCATGAACCGTCTGCTCGACGAGATCGACACGGAGCCCACGGACTCGAATCCACCCTCCAAGCAGCGCGATCCGCACGCGAATTGACTGCACCGATGGGTGGATGCATCTCTCCGCAAAGCGGAATAGGCTCGCAAGCCTTTTCATGAAGCGCGCCCGCCTGACCATTCCGACCCGGATTTTTCTCGCCTTCGCGAGCGTACTCATCTCGTTTGGAATCGTGTCGGCGACCAGCCTCACGCAACATGAGCGCACTGCCGCCACGCTGCGCCTCCTTCACGAGGCGTATGTCCCTCTGGTGCTGCGCATCGCAGATCTCCAAGCGAGCGGCGCGATCGTCAACAACATGCTCGATTACGTGCTCGAGGAACGTGATTCGCGTCGAACACGCTCCTGGCTGGCGAGCTCGCGGCAAATCGTGCCCACGCGCCTGCAGCAGGCGCTCATGGCCGTGGAGCGCGCCGAGCATCTGCATCCAGATCCACTCGACCGCGAAGCCATCGCCGATGTTCGGCTGGCGCTCGAACAAATTCAGGCAGGGTATGCGCGCACCGAGTCGCTCTACGCCGACCTGTTCACCGCGCTCGATCATGCAGAACATCGGAGCGCGACGGAAATGCACGAGCAGATCGTGCCGAAAGAAGCGCAGATCGCGCGCCAGCTTCTCGTCATACGCAATCGTGTTCAAACACGCATCGCCGAAACGAGCCGAAGGGCCGCCGAGCAACAGCGTCGTGCCGTCGCCGAGGTTGCAGCCCTTGCGCTCTTGGCGCTCTGCGCGGGGCTCGGCGTGACGTGGTGGTCGCAGAGGCTCCTGGCGCCTTTGCCACGATTGCAAGATCGTGTGGCTGCCGTGGCTCGAGGTGATCTCTCCGCGCGCCTCGGCACCGGACGAGACGATGAGATAGGGAGGCTGGCGGGTGAGTTCGAGCGCATGGTCGATTCGATCGCGGCACGAGATCGCGAAGTACGAGAGCTGCAAGGCATGCAGGAACGGATCGTCGCGAGCTTGCGTTCGGCGGTCGTGGTGATCGATGGAGAAGGCGTGATCCGTGCTGCGAATCAAGCTGCAGCACCTGTGCTTGGAATCGAAAAAGCCGGAGAAGAGCTCTCGTCTCATCTCGACCGTTGGGGCGAGCTCCGGGAGGCCATTCATCGGGTCGCACTGGGCGAAGATCCCATCGCATTCGAATCGATCTCCATCGACGGCCCACCGGAGTCGCGCAGACATCTCGACGTGCGCGTGACTCCATTCGGAGAGCACGCAGCCGGACCTCGACGCACGGTCTTGGTCATCGCCGACGACATCACCGACGAGCTCGCAACCAAGGCGCGTCTCATTCAAAACGAACGCCTCGCCGCGATGGGAAAGATGGCCGCCCTCGTCACCCATGAAGTGCGAAACCCTTTGTCCAGCATCGGCTTGAACGTCGAAGTGCTCGCGGAAGAACTCGCCTCCGCCGGCCCCGACGTGCAGGCGCCTCTCCGAGCCATTCAACGCGAGATCGATCGACTCACCGGAATCACGGAAGAGTATTTGCGCTTGGCGCGCCTGCCGGAGCCGCGCCTCGAGCCCGAAGACATCGGCGTGATCGCGAGTGAAGTCGCGCGCTTCGTCGAGAATGAGATGAAATCGGCCCATTGCGAGATCCGGGTTTCTCTCGAGCCCAATTTGCCGCTCGTTGCGGCGGACGAAGGACAGATCCGGCAGGCGCTCTTGAATCTGCTTCGAAACGCTCGAGAGTCGATGCACGGAGGGGGAATCATCGACGTGCACGTGAAGCGTGAAGGCGACGGCCTCGAGATGAGCATTCGTGATCGTGGTGATGGCATTTCGGAAGAGCGACGGGCGCGCCTCTTCGATGTGTTCTTTTCGACGAAGGAGCGCGGCACGGGACTCGGACTCCCACTCACACAGCAGATCGTCGTGGCGCACGGCGGCCGGATTCGATGTGATGATGCGGTAGGTGGCGGTACTGTTTTCTCGCTGTGGTTTCCAATCACCCATCCCGATCGACGAGCATGAAGGCAGCGCTGTCCTTAGGGGGCGTGCACTCGACGGTCGTTCCGACCTCCGCTACCGTGGTGTGAGGAATGCGCCAAGTCTGGATTTCGAGAACGGGTCCGCCCGAGGTGTTGAAGCTTCGTGAGTCGCGTGATCCCAACCCTTCCGCGGGTCAGATTCGTATTCGCGTCAGGGCGGCCGGAGTCAATTTTGCGGATCTCATGGCGCGGGTCGGGCTTTACCCCGATGCGCCCAAAATACCATGCGTCGTCGGGTATGAGGTGTCGGGCGTCGTCGATGCCATCGGAGATGGAGTCACGAGCTTTGCGATCGGAGATCGGGTCTTCGCGCTCACGAACTATGGCGGTTACACCGACACACTCGTCGTGGACTCGCACCGCGCGTTTCGTATGCCCACATCGATGAGTTTTGAAGATGGAGCGGCGTTCCCGGTGGCCTCTCTCACCGCACACCATATGATGCTTTATAGCGGAGAATTGCGAGCGAACTCGAGCGTACTGATCCATTCCGCAGCCGGAGGTGTCGGGCTCGCCGCGGTTCAGCTTGCCAAAACTCGCTCTTGTCGAATCTTCGGCATCGCATCGAAATCAAAACACGCGTTTCTTCGAGAACAGGGGTGTCAGTATCCCATCGACACAGACACCGATTACGTCCGCAAGATTCGGGAGCTTACGGGGGGACGAGGGGTCGACCTCATTCTCGATCCGCGAGGCGGCAAGAGTTGGACTGAAGCGTACGAGCTCCTTGCGCTCGGGGGTCGTCTCGTCGCGTTCGGATGTTCCGCTGTGATATCGGGAAAGCGTCGCAACCTCCTCCATGCGGTCAAGCAACTCGGGCGAGTGAAGCGATGGAGCCCGATGCAACTCTTGAACGACAACAAATCGATTCAAGGCGTGAGCATGGGTCCTGTGATCAAAGATTTTCGATCGGTTCCCGAGCAATTTGCCGCGTTGATCGCGATGTATGAACAGGGGCAAATCAAACCGCACATCGACCGGACATTTGCCTTTCGCGAGGCAGCGTTGGCCCACCACTGTCTTCATGATCGAAGCACGAAAGGAAAGGTGCTCTTGATTCCGGAATGAGCGGATGACATGGAGGCACCTACGAAAGGGAAAAGATGAGCACGAGACTCGATGGCCGCAGCACCGACGCAATCCGGCCCGTGACGATCGAAACGGGATTTCAGCGAAACCCGGAAGGGTCCGTCCTTTATACGTGCGGAGGCACCCGGGTGCTCATCGCAGCTTCGATCGATGAAAGCGTACCGAGCTTCCTGCGTGGCACGGGCAAGGGATGGGTCACGGCGGAATACGCGATGCATCCGCGGGCGAATCCGACGCGCATGGATCGCGATGGGCGCAGAGGTCGCGGTATCGATGGGCGCACGCAAGAAATCCAACGTTTGATCGGCCGCTCCCTTCGAGCCGCCGTCGAACTCGAAAAGCTCGGGGAGCGTTCGATCACGATCGATTGCGACGTGCTCGATGCCGATGGCGGGACCCGCACGGCGTCGATCACGGGAGCCTTCGTGGCGCTGGCCATCGCGCTGAATCAGCTTCGCGGCAAAGGTCTCGTGGGGCCTGTTCTCCGCTCTCCGATCGCAGCGATCAGCGCAGGGTTCGTGGGTTCGAAAGCGCTTTTGGATCTCAACTATGCTGAAGATAGCAAGGCCGAAGTCGATCTGAACGTCGTCGCCACCGCAGAGATGGACATCGTCGAAGTGCAAGGGACGGCAGAGGGCGCACCCGTTCCGCACGCAGGTTGGACGGCGCTCACCACGCTTGCGCTCGGCGCCATGCCCGCGTTGTTGGAAGCGCAGCGTCAGGCGCTCGTCAAAGCGGGCATCGATCTGGATCGACTTCTTGCGAAGCGCACATGAAGAAACTGCTCATCGCGACTCATAACGCGGGAAAAGTCGCCGAATTTCGCCGAATTTTGGGGGATTTGGGGCTCGAGATCGCCAGCGCTGGAGAACTCGCGCTGCCCGCCCCCGAAGAAGACGGCGAGACTTTTTCTGAAAACGCGATCAAAAAAGCGCTCGCCGCCGCGTTCGCCTCGGGCGAAATGACGCTCGCGGACGACAGCGGGCTCGAAGTCGATGCCTTGAACGGCGCACCGGGAGTGCATTCCGCGCGCTACGCTGGCGACCAAGGTTCGGTTGCGAACATGCAGAAGCTGCTCGACGCGCTCGAATCGGTCCCGGAGGGCAACCGAAGCGCGAGGTTTCGTTGTGTGCTCGCGTTGGTGGATCCCAAGGGCCCGCTCGGGGATGAGGTCCTGCTCACGGAGGGACGCTGTGAAGGGGCGATCGCGCGTGCCCCCCGAGGCGCGGGGGGATTTGGTTACGACCCCATTTTCGTCCCCGAAGGAGGGGACCGTACGATGTCGGAGATCTCCGACGCAGAAAAAGATGAGATCAGCCATCGTGGCGAAGCGTGCGCCGCAATGCGGGTCAAGATCGCGGAATATTTGAGAGTTCGCGTACAGTGAGAGCAAACACGAGACAACAGCCAAACGACCGGTTATCATCCGGCCCGTTTCCGGGGTGTCGCACAGCCTGGTAGTGCACGAGCTTTGGGTGCTCGTTGTCGTGGGTTCGAATCCCTCCACCCCGATTCTTTGAGAAAGCCCGATTTTTCAAAAACACGTTGACCAAGTCCCGTTCATCGGGAAAATCCGTGGCCGCCGTTTCCTCACGTCGTGAGGTTTTGTGCGGAAAGCCCCCGTAGCTCAGCGGAAGAGCAAGCGCCTTCTAAGCGTTTGGCCGGGTGTTCGAATCTCCCCGGGGGCGTTGATTTTTAGGGCCTATTCTTCTGGTGGATTTTGAGGGCGTGACGCCCCCGCGTAACCGAGAGCTTCGAGCTGCGCCCGAGTCGTCGCGTCGATTTCGGTGACCTCGCGGCGAATCGGAGTTCGCGGCCCGCGCCCAGAACGCGAGCTCGAGGCAAGTCCGAGCCCCAGAAGGCCGCGCGCATATCGAAGCGCGATCGGATGCTCAGCCGCGAGATCTCGTGTCTCTCCCGGATCGCTCACCGTGTCGTAGAGCATGATGCGGCGTTCGGTGCGGTGAATCAGCTTGAGTCGACCCACGTTGATCGCTCGCCACCCATCCATGAACCCCGTCACCGTGAAACGAGGCGCGTCTGCGCTTGCGCCGAGCAGTTGAGGCAAGAACGAGTGCCCCGAAAGATCCGATGGGATCTCCATCCCGAGCGCATCGAAGATCGTCGGCAGCACATCGACCAACCCCACGGCATCGTCGATCCTCATGGCGCCATCGGTCACCCCGGGAATGCGCACGATGAGCGGAACACGAATCAACTCTTCCCACACGCTATGACCGTGACCGACCGAGTCGTGGTCCCAAAACTCTTCGCCGTGATCCGCTGTGAACACGATGATCGTGTCGTCCGCCACGCCGCGCGCTTCGAGCGCCTGCATGATGGAACCGAAATGTGTGTCGTGATAGGAGATCTCGCCGTCGTAGAGCGCCTCGAGACGCACCCGATCGCGATCGTTCAAACGAATCCGTCCGCTCTTGATGCCCTCGAGCAATTCGCGGTCGCGCGCGAAATCGACGATGCCCGAATAGGGGTCCGGATCGTAGAGCGTGAGCGATTCGCGCGGCGGCATGTACGGAACGTGCGGATCGATCGTGTGCACATAGAGGAAGAACGGACGCTCCGCGGGCCTGCGATCGAGCCAATCGATCACGTCCGCCGCGACGAACTCTGCTTGTGAGCGCCGCCCTTCACGGATGTAGTTCCGGAACGTGTTCCATCCTTGTTCGAACCCGAACCTGTCCGAGCAAAACCCGTTCGCGACGAAGGCACCTCGAAAATAATCACTCGTGCCGAGCCGCTCTCCGAGCAGCTCGACGGCGCGTGGCACCACGGCTTCTTCGCTCGTCGCGTTGTGCTCCCACGGATAGAGCCCCGAAAGAAGCGTCGCGACGCTGGGCTTGGTCCAGTTTTCTTGCGAATGCCCACGAAGCATCACCGCCGCATTGCGCACGAACGTCTCGAGCGCGGGGGTGCGCACCCGCGTCTCGGGGCGATACGGGCGGAGCTTGTCGGCGCGCAACGTATCCGTGAGATACACGAGGACGTTGCGCATGCGCGGACGCTCTCGCAGCGGCGCAGCATCCAGCGTGACGACGGCGGGACGCACGAGCGTCGTTTCGCCCGTCGCGCGGAAATCGAGGCGGGTGATCTCCGTGCCGAATGCTGCGAGATCCAGATCGAAACTCTGACCTCCCGTGAGAGTGCCGATCGCTTCGGGGGCGCGTCCGTCGCGATGTGCGAGCACCTCCACGCGCCCGCTTCCGCGTGCGATACCGCGCAAACGCGCGGATTCTGGCATCTCCATCGTGAACCCAAGAGTCCACCCCGAAGGAATCGTGAGTGAGCGCGCCTCACCTTCGCCCGACATAAGTGAAGTCGGTGACGGTGGCGCTTCTTCTCCGTGAGGATCGTCCGCAGGCCCGATGCGCATCCAATCGATGAGCACTCCAGCATTCGCGATCCCACCGACAGCCCCCGCACGAGGCACGCGAATCTGCACCGAATTTTCGCCAATGCGCAGACGTTCGGCGGGCAGCGTGATCGCGACCGTCGCGTAGCTTCCATCGGTCGGGAGCGTCGCGTGCCCGATGGTCTGCTCATCGATATAGAATGTCGCGCGTCCATCGCGCACGGCGCGTGCGCGCAGACGAAGGGTGCGCGGTCCAGAAACATCCGAAGGGACAATCACGAAGCCGGTCACGTTCTCGATCGCGCTCACACGAACGGCGTTGTCACCATCGCGCTCCTCGAGATCACGACCCACGCGGGTGCGCCAACCGCCGAGCGTGTACATGGCCGCGCTCGGTTCCCCGAAGTCGATCACTTGCGCGTCGCCTTGGCGAAGCTCGGCACGTTCGATGTGCGCGGTAAAGTCATAGCGGATGCGCGCTCGGGCTGGGGGCGCGTCCGCGGCTGCCCCGGGCTCTTCAGGAGCTTCGCTCGGCGCTTGTTCGGGCTCGGCTTCGTTCGCTTCGGTACGAGCCGATGGAGCGGCCGCTCCCCCCGCATTGGACGTGCCGCACGACGCGGCGATCGATGGGAAACACATCGCGAGGGCGAGGAGCATCGCGATGCGGCTCGGCTTTCGTTCCATCACGACGCGAGCCTAACCGACACGAAGGAGAAAGGCTCGTAAACGCCTGATTTGCTTTGCTGACTCCGATACCTCGTGTTTGTATTTCCAGCCATGACAAGGGCCAAGCGTCCACTCGTGCCCACGGACGAGAGCCGAGCAAAATCGGGTCATCCTCGAAGCACGCGTGTCCGCGCGTCGCAAAGTCGGAGCACCAACGCAGAACGCCGCCCCAGCCAGTTCCCAGCTTCGGTCGCGTTGGCTCGGGCTGAAGGAGAGTGAGTATGAACGGTCGAGGCAGCAACGCCTTGAGCGCGGCCTCGATGACGATCGAGTCCGTCGGCCCCTCGGCGACCAGGGCCACCCGAAGGTCAGACATTGGGGACGGCTCCAAGGTTGCCCATCGCCCATAGGCGGGAGAGCGGGTACTCCTCGTTCAGCTTCTGTAGATCGGGCGTAAGCGTGATGCGCCGAACCGTGGTGTGGCCTTCGCTGTTGCGCTCGACCGCGAAGAGCCGGACCTCGTCATCGTCGAGGTCGAGTCCATCGAGCACCGTGGGGTTGTGCGCCGTGAACAAGAGCTGGCGATCGGGGTTGGCCGCCGTGAGCCACTTGGCGAGGCGACCTACGAGGCGCGTGACGAGGCGCGGGTTGAGCGCCGAGTCGAGGTTGTCGATCGCGAAGATCGAGGGTGCCGCAGGCGCCAGACAGAGCACAGCGGCGAACAAGACGTAGAGCGCGCCCTCGCTGGCATCGGCGGCCGTGAGCGTGTTGCGCGACGGAGCCATGAAGCGGTCGGTGAACTTCAGCACGTTCTTGGTGCGGGGCACTGAAGGCGAGAGGAGATCGCCCACGACGTTCGTCACGCTCACATCGCTGACCCAGTCGATGAGATCGAGCACCTCGTCGAGCAGCGCTTCATCGAGGCCTTCTTTGATTGACTCGAAGCCCTCGGCGAGGCCTCCTCCGGCGAGACCTACCGGAGGGCGCGTCTGAGGATCGGTCACCGTGGAGCGAAGCGCCGGAGTGTTGGGGGTGTAGATCGCGTACTCTTGCAGCGCCTTCAGGAGCTGCGAGGCAGGATCATCCGCTTTGAGGTCGACCACTTTGAGAGCCGATAGCCCACGCGTCTCATCGAGGTTCCCCTTGTCGCTCCGCACGCCTCGGCTGACGATCTCGGTGTCGCCCGACGAGAGGAACTCCGTTTTGAACGACCAAGCAGGCGCCGGTTTGTCGAGCGGGTTGAGCAGCGCCACGCGAAAGGTGGCCGAGGGCTCGCCTGTGGCTTCGAGCGTGATGTGCGGCGGGATGGTCGTACCGGCGAACGAGGTCTTGAACAGGCGCGGGAGGCCCGCGCGCACGCCGTTGCGGATGATGTGCTCGTCGTCGACGCGACCATCGGCCGCCGCCCCCAGCACCCCGAGCGCCTCGAGCACGTTGCTCTTGCCCACACCGTTCGCGCCAATGAAGCAGTTGACGCGCCCGAGCGAGACCGTCTGCTCAAAGATCGACTTGAACCCCTTGATGTGAATCTGGCGCAGTTTCATGCGGCGCTCCTCATTACCATGAAAAGAGCTCGAGATGAGCGAGCTCTATCAAACACCACCCGTCGCACGCTCAGAGAGGTGGGGAGGCCGAGGGCTGAATCGAGATTCCCTACTCCGATTGTGCTACCACCACGAACGCGTGGCGCTCATCGAGATTCGCAATGTTCGAAAGAGCTTCGAGGAAAACGAGGTCCTCCGCGGAGTCGATCTCGATTTGCACAAAGGAGAATTCCTCACGCTGATCGGGGGCTCCGCGGGTGGGAAGAGCGTCCTACTGAAGGTCTTGATGGGTCTTTTTCCCATCGATTCGGGCGCCCTGCGCTTCGATGGCCAGGATGTCACGAACCTTGGGGAGCGCGATTGGGTCGCGATTCGGAGACGGATCGGGATCCAGTTCCAGGCGGGCGCGCTCTTCGATTCGCTTTCGGTCTTTGACAACGTCGCTTACGGCCTGCGCGAGCAGCGCATCATGGACGAAGCCTCGATCGGGCAGCGCGTCGCGGAGTCGCTTGCGCAGGTGAACCTCCCCGGCATCGAGGCGATGTGGCCTGGAAGCCTGAGCGGCGGCATGCGCAAACGCGTCGCGCTCGCGCGCGCCATCGCGATGCGCCCCGAAGTCTTGCTCTACGACGATCCCACCGAAGGCCTCGATCCAATCAACGTCACGCGCGTGAACCGTCTCTTGCTCTCGCTCCGTGATCGCCTGCACATCACGACCATCATGGTCACGCACAACATGGCGAGCGCGTTCAGCATCAGCGATCGAATCGCGTTCCTCGACGAAGGCCAAATCAAACACGTCGGCACCCCGAGCGAGATGCGCGCGATGGATGACGACGCGCTCGCACCCTACGTGCGAGCCGCACGCGGCCGTTCTCATCCCGATTCATAGCCGGGTATGCGCGTTCTGGATCTGGATGGCCCGTCAGGATCCGAAGACGGCATGCACGAGATAGACAAAGGTCGGCACGGACAGAGGTGCGGGTTGTCGAGGGGAGCCGATCCAACTACACCTGCTCGGACGCTGGTGGTGGAGCGCGAGCAAGGAGAGGTGAAGCGCGTTCTTTCGGGCGCTGTGATCGTCGTGGCGGTGGTGCTCGGCGTGTTCTTTCGGTTCGAAGGGCTCGATCGAAAGGTCTTCTGGCACGACGAGACGTATACGCAGATCTTCGCGAGCGGATTCCAAAGCCGCGATTGGCAAGCGGTGCTCTACAGTGAAGAGCTCGTCGACGTGGAGGATGTCATGCGGTTTCGCCGTCATGACCCTGAGCGGAGCGTGCTCGATACGGTGCGCGGGCTCGCCCAGGACGAGCCGCAGAACCCGCCTCTTTATTACGTGCTCGCGCGTCTCTGGGTGGGCGTGTGCGGCGATGGCCCCGGGGCGCTGCGGTGCCTGTCGGCGCTCTTCAGCCTGCTCGCGCTGCCGGCGATGTATTGGCTGGCGCGGGAGCTCTTCCGCTCGAAGAGAGCCGCGTGGGCGAGCGTCGCGCTCCTATCGCTGTCGCCGTTCTTCATCCTCTATGCGCAGGAGGCACGTGCGTACTCGCTTTGGAGCGTCTTCATCCTCGCGTCGAGCGCGGCGCTCCTCCACGCCTGCCCAAAGGACGCTGCGGGGCGCCGCTCAGGATGGGCGCTCTACATCGCCTTCATCACGCTCGCGCTCTATACATCGCTCTCGACGCTCATCGTGATCGCAGCGCACGCGGCCTTCGTCTTCTTTCGAGGAGCCAAGAGGGCATGGGCGCTCAGCGTAGGAGCCGCGCTCCTCCTCTTCACGCCTTGGGCGATATGGCTCGTTCGTCATGATGACGCGGTCCGCGCATCGACGGCTTGGTCGAGCGAAATCGTGGTCCCGAGAGCGGAGCTCGTCGGACATCTCGCGCTGAACATCTCGCGGACCCTCGTCGACTTGTCGGCGGACTATGATCGACCCACCGGCTATCTCCCCGCAATCTTCGGGACCACGCTCTTCATCTTCGCGTGCGGCGCGCTCGTTCGGGCCGGTGACACGCGCGCGAAGACCTTCGTCCTCCCGCTCGTGCTCGTGCCGATCTTCCTCCTCTTCGGGGCAGACCTCGCTTTCGGCGGCATTCGATCGCTCTCCTCGCGTTATCTCGTGCCCTCATGGCTCGGGCTCGTGCTCACGCTGGGCTTTGCGATGGAGCTCGTCTCTTCGAAGTCGAGGTGGGGGATTTTCGCCTCGGGCCTCGTGGGGCTCGTCGCGCTCTCGAGCGCGGCCTATCTATCGACCAAAGAGTCCGTGTGGACGAAGGGCGTGAGTGAGCATCTGCCCGAGGTCGCGGCGATGATTCGCGAGGCGAACGAGCCGCTCGTCATCGGCAACCGCGAGCGGCATCATCCGGGCAATCTCCTCGCGCTGAGCTCGATGCTCGCGCCGGGGACCAAGCTCCAAGTGATCACCGCGGTGGCCGAGGGGTATTCGCTTCCGCAGTGGAGCGGGGACGTGTTTCTGTGGAGCCCGATCGATGAGCTGCGCGAGCGGCTCGAGCGCGAGAGCGGAAGAGAGGCATGGCTCCTCTTCGAAGACGAGCACATCTCGCTCTGGAGATTCGAGCGGATACGCTGAGCTCGTGTCATCGGCGCGGCTGGATCCAATCGGCGGTCCGTCGCCAGTCTGTATCGCGTGCGAAGAGCCCCTCGAAGAACGGGAAGAGATTGTCGAAGGGGGATGGGACCCACCTCGAGATCGAGATCGAGCGGATCTCTGCGAACCCAGGGAGGGCGGCTTCGTCGAGACGACCTGCGAGAGGCTCGCTGCACGTGGGCCACACATTCACGTAAAAGCGCATCGGGAGATGCGGGATGGGCGTCGGGGTGCCAGCGCTGCGTCGATGCACCAGGCGCTCATCGACGAACCAGCGGATCTCCTCTTCCGTCCACTCGATGGCATAGAGGTGAAAGTCCTCGGCGGCGTCGAAGCCGAGATCGATGACGACCGGCGTCCCGAGGAAGCCGTAGTTATAGAGGTCGCCCTCTTCGCCAGGATTGTAGTAGACGTTCAGCAAGAGCTTGGTCGTGTCGTTTCCGGGGAACTCAGCGTCGATCTCTTGCCAAGGGTCGAAGCGATACAAGAAGAACGCCGAGACCACGCCCGAAGCTCGGATGGGTTTCATGATCGTCTCGAAGCGCCCGTAGAGGTGCTGGGAGGCGCGGTCGGTCTTGGTCGCGATCGATGCGGCCGTGAAGCGTCGATCCTCCCGCGCTTGCCGAAGGAGGTGGAGCCGTATGCCTTCGCCAGGGAGCGTCTCGATGTTCTCCGGCGCAAACACCGCCTCGTTACAAGGAAAGGTCGTGTCGAGGCGATCCCAATATCGTGGGTCGATCGAGGAGAGCGTATCGCGACGGGTCTCGAGGAAGCTCCCGACGCGAGTCGCGAAGACCGGAGGGCGCGTCTCCGAGCGCGCCAAGCAGTAATCGTTCGCTCGAGTGGTCGGGACGATCCATGGGTGGCTGTCATGCTCACGCAGGGTGCAATCGATGTCGTCGACCTTGACGCGCGTCGTTGGGGTATGCGCCACGCCGTAGACGAAGAGGATGCTCGCCGCGAGCGAGAGCCCCCACGAAGCGGGGATGCGGGGCGAAGAGAGCGTTCGAGATGAAGGTGCCTGGGATGCGCGGGTGATCGCGAGCCAGCGCTGCTTGCCCGTGGCGAAATCCGTGAGGCCGAGGAGCACGCCCGCGAGGTCGAGATAAAACGCGACGGGATAGGTGAACGCGACGGCGAGCAGCGTACGGAGCCGGAGGTGTCCGAGCTTCGAGAGGCCAATGATCAAGACGAAGACCGGCGCGAAGAAGCCGATCAACGCGAAGAGCTGAATCGAAGTCGGCAGCGGTAGAAGGCAGCGCGAGGAGTCCCCGAGGAGGAACGCCACCAAGAGGTTCATCGCGATGGCGACCGCCGGGAAGAACCACGCGAAGAGCACGAGCGTCTCGAGGAGCTTGAAGCGCGTTTGCGCCGTGCGCTGCGTGTGCACGAGGATCATGGCGATCGAGAGGCTCGCAAGGGACGCAGCGAGCCGAGACTCCATGGACATGCGCTCGACGAAGAGGGTCCCGATGCCGAGGTGAAGGATGTAGACGAGCGCGGCGATCAGATAGTGCGCGCCGTGCAAGAGGAACTGGAGACGATGGGACAAGCCGAGCTTCGCGGCTCGAAGCTGGCCCGCGTAACGCAGAAATGACTCCGTGTGCCCCGCGGCCCAACGGCGCCGCCGCGCGAGGAAGCTATACATATTCGGTGAGAGCTCCTCGTCCGAGCCGGCGTATGGGTTACTCACGATCGTCTCGCCTGCGAGGAGGAGGCGATAGCTCAGGTCGATGTCTTCGGTGATGCAGTCACGAAAGGGGTGCGCTCGCATGAGCGCTGTCTCCATCACGAAGGTCGTGCCAGTGCAGAAGACCGTCAGGTGGAGCCTCATGAACGCACCGTTCGCGAGCTCGCAGCCGACGTGTTGATGGAGTGAGTCCCAGAGCGAAAAGAGGCCTCGCACTTCGAGCGGCCCGCGGAGCCCCTGCACGATGCGCGCGCTCTTCTCTTGGAGGAGCGCGAGTGAGGAGCGAATCCACAAGGGGTGGGCGCGATGATCGCAGTCGAGGACCGCGACATACGGCGTCTCGATGTGCGCGGCGATCCAGTTGAGCTTCGTGCTCTTGCGGTCCGCGCCGGTGAACGCGACAAAGACCTTGCGCCCATCTTGCTCATGCACCTCGACACACGAAGGCGAGGCTGTATCGAGCGCCACGCCGAATCGTGATCTCAAAAACGGCACCGAAGTGTCCGACGCATCTCGGACGAGGAGGTAAATCGAGAGCGGGCCATCGTGATCTTGCGCGAGGAGAGATTCGATGACCCGCCGCGCGGAGTCACCTTCGTCGCGCGAAGGCACGAGCACGGACACGGCAGCCGAGGACGATGGAAACGAGCGCTCTCCGCGTCTCACGCTCGCGAAGACCAGTGCGCAGAAGTAGTGTCCGAGAGAATACGCTGCGAGCAGCACGATCAAGGTCGAGAGCAGCCAGACCATTGCGCGCGCGCAGTATACAGCCCTAATTGGGGATGACGAGCCCGGGGCCTGCACATATTCGTCTCCACGATGCCGAAGGCGCGATCGCCGCGCTCGAGGCTTCGGGCACCGCGATATCCGAGCGGCGCTTCAAGGAATTGGATCGAACGATTCGTGCGTGAATCGTCGGCCGCATCCGGTGGAGCGAGCAACTGATCCTGGGGGCTGGATTGGTTCATCCATCCTGAAACGGATATTTTTCGATAGCGGAGTGTCAGAAGAGGGGCGGGCCGTGGTGGAGGGCGCTGCGGTGCTCATCTACTGCGTATGCTGAAGGAGTTTCGTGAGTTCCTCCTCCGCGGGAGCGTCCTGGATCTCGCGGTCGCGTTCGTGATGGGCGCGGCCTTCACTCAGGTCGTCACCGCGTTCACCGATGGCATCCTGATGGCGCTCATCGCAGCGACGGTAGGCCAGCCCAGCTTCGATGATCTCGCGATTACGCTGAACGGCACGCCGATCCGCTACGGCGTGTTCCTCACCGCGCTCGTCAACCTGCTGCTCGTGGGCGGCGCGCTCTTCCTCTTCGTCAAGGGCATCAACTCGATCCGCCGCTTGCCGAAGGAGGCGTCGGAGAGCGATCACGAGGTGCTGGTGCAGATCCGCGACGCGCTGCGCACGCCGGACGCGTCCACATGATGACCGTCCTTGCGCAGCGTCTCGTCATTCTGCACGCGAAGCCCTGGGCCTTCGATGGCGACGAGAACGTGCGCGCACACACGATCAGCGGACGTGGTGCACGACCTCGCCTGCGCTTCCCGACGGGACACGCTGCTGTCCGATCGCAAGGGCCACACACGTTTGCATTTCAGGGTCAGCGCCTGGCCCATCGAGGGCGACGCGGACGGAACCGTCCTCCGACCAAGAAGCACGCACCACGACCGTCTCGTTCCCCGCACACCGATGAATGCTCGCACGACGCGCATCGAGCGTGGCCCGCAAATGCTCTTCTGGTGAGCCTGCTGCAGGCGGCGGAGGAATCTCGAACTCGTCCTCCACCTCCTGCACCGGAGCAGTCGATGAAGACGTCGCAAACAGCGACTCCGGAGGAGGAGCCGCTTCGGCCTCACCCGCCCAAGCACCGCTGTGCGCGGTCATGATCCACCGGCATTCCAGCGCCCCACATACGAGCTCGTAGCGAGCCGTTCGCCTGCAGCCCGACGCATGGCGCACCGTCGCCGAGGGTGCCTGGATCGATAGTTCGGCCAGCGGACAAACCATCTCGGAACTGGCACGCGCGTACGCCGGTTCGACGACAGACCAACCTCGCCGCCGCTCGATGCCATACGCGTAGTCTCGAAGCTGTCCACATCCATGCACTTGCACCACGCGCTCGTGGAGCTGAGTGAGAGTGAGAGCACGCGGGTGACATCGAAAATCACGCGCCGCCTGCCGTTCGAGCTGATGCGTTTGGCGTGGACTCATCGCGAGTCTGTTGGCCATCCGAGAGCGTACGCATCCCAGACTGAACGCAACCAAAACGATGAGACACACGCGAATCCACATCACGGGATTGGTTTAGCACGTGGCGCGTCAGGTTTCGGTGCGCATTCGCAAGCTCGACAAACTGCAATATTCGGCCGTTTGATGGAAATGCTCTCCCCACGGACCGAGCGACCACTTCTGGCGGGCGCAATGCGATCGTGTCATGAGCACGGTTTCCGAAGACGGCAGGATGAATATGTCGCGGACACGAGCGCTCATTGGCGCGATTGGCATGCTCGCTCTTGCGGGCTGCGCCAAAGCCAGCACCGATCTCGGGCGGCGGCCAGATTTGGGAGAAAATGATCGTGACGCGGCGATATCGGATGCTGCGATGCCTGACGCGGGCGAAACCTCGACAACGAGTGATGGTGGCTCATGTGAGGCAATTGCCTGCGACGATCCGCCTGATTCGGCATGCATCGATGGGACGACTCGGCGCATTTTCATGCCGGTTGGTTCGTGTATGCGAGGCGAGTGCGTTTATCCATCGACCGAGGTGCGCTGCACGGGAGCTTGTGCCGCAGGCGCATGTCAGGGCGACGGGATGTGGACAGCCATGCCTCCCAGAGGGCCAACGAAGCGCTTTGGTCACAGTGCCGTCTGGACTGGCACCGAGATGATCGTGTGGGGTGGCCAAACGGAAGACGGTGCTTTTCTGGGCGATGGCGGCCGCTTCGATCCGAGCCGTAATGCGTGGCGAAGCATGGAGATGAGTGGCGCCCCCTCGACACGCTCAGGCCATAGCGCAGTGTGGACTGGCAGCGAGATGATTGTGTGGGGTGGTGCGAGAGCCAATGTGTATCAGGATGGGGCCCGCTACGACCCTGTCGCGAATCGCTGGCAAAGCCTTTCGACGGAGGGGGCACCATCAGCGCGCTCGCGGCACAGTGTGGTGTGGACTGGCAGCGAGATGATCGTCTGGGGTGGCCGGGACCTTCGCGGAACCGTGCATGACGGTGGTCGGTTCGATCCAGCGACCAATACTTGGCGGAGCCTCGACGTCATAGGCGCGCCTGCTCTCGCTGCCGGTCACAGTGCGATTTGGATAGGCAGCGAGATGATCGTATGGGGCACATTGGAGGATGGCGCTTCTGCTCGAATCGGCGGTGCTCGTTTTGATCCCACGACAGGAGCATGGCGTGATCTCGTGGTGCCGGACGGGTTGAGTCCACACAGCGATCACACGGCAATTTGGACGGGCGCCGAGATGGTCGTGTGGGGTGGCGTGCTGGCCGATCGCTCAGACGTTTTGCAGGACGGATTTCGTTTTGATCCGGTGACGAATCTCTGGACCGCTCTTCCCATGATCGGTGCACCGTCTGCTCGCCAGGCCCACACAGCGATTTGGACCGGCAACGAGATGATCGTTTGGGGCGGAATCAATAATGTTTATAGGAATTCGTCCTTTGGCCAGCTCCAAGACGGCGGTCGATGGCAGCCCTGATCCTTATTCCGCACCGCGTTCTGGGACGAAGTGCCGCACGGATTGCACGCTGATCCGACTCCAGCGAAGCTCTCGGGGATGGCATCTACGGAGCGAGCGCGTATCGACCTTGGGGTAGCGGGAATCTTCGGCCTGCTGACTGTTGCGTTCGTCGTTGTCGCCGCGTTCAGCGAGGGCTTTTTCGATGTCATTTGGGCTCGTCACCACAATCTGCTCAGTTGGTATATCCGGCCGCTCTTTTTGATTCCCTTCTGCTTGTTTGCGTTCCGAAGGTCGTGGAGCGGCATCGCCGGGACCCTCTTTGCGCTCACGACGAGCATGGCGTGGTTTGCGGCCCCCCGATGTTGCGGACGAGCAGGTCGTGAACTTTCTCGCCATGGAGAGGACCTATCTGCTCGGCACTTGGGACCCGCCCAAAGTGATGATGTCCCTGCTCGTCCCTGTCGCATTTATTATCCTTGGCCTCGCATTCTGGCGGCGCAACGTTTGCCTCGGCATGTCCGTTCTCGTCGCGATCGCCGTCAGCAAGATGCTTTGGAGCGTCGTCTTCGGCGGAGAAAGCGGCATGCATCGCTTTGATCGGGGCGGGCTTTCGTAAGCTGAAGCGCAATGGCGAAGCCTGAGGGGCTGCTTTGCACGCTCATCGTCGGAAACAACATCGGCGGAGATTGCTCGATCACCGATCTCGCATTGGCAATCCCCCTTTTGGACTGAATCTTCATTCCAGTGACCCCGTGAGTCACTCACGGCGTGGTGGATCTGCACATTCATGATCTGCAGCGCCTCACGGGTGTCCCCCGAGATCAGCGTCGGTCGGAAGCTCGCGCGAAGCAGACCATAGCTGTGCAGCTTCTGGATCCGCTGGCAGTCCAGCACGTCGCCCTTGCGGCCGGGCACGTTGTGCAGGTGCGTTGCATTCACGAGCACCACCTCGAGCCCCGCCACTTCGAGAAGGTCGAACCGCGGCACCCAGTCGATGCCCATCGACTCCATTGCGACCGTTGTGATGCCACACTGCGCATTGCGCCGCAGTTATCGAGCGCATTCCGAGCGTGATGGACGCGCGCAGGCACGCGAGCACATCAAGCCCGAAGGCGTGCTTCATGAGCACGCAAGACATTCGGTTACAAGTGCTCGCAACGCCTCATATAAAATCTGCTCTTCCGTCGTCACCGTTCAACACAGTACAGGCTATGACGAAGCCGACACGGATTCGACGGTCCATCAGTCCAAAACGAATCGGTTCTGGAAGGCGATCCAATGAGCCCTTCATAGCCACCGATAGGCTGATCATTCGTCCAATCGTTGCAGTTGAATAGGTCAGCCCGCCCTGTGTCGCCGGTTCCTGTCCACACACTCACCGGATCGTGAAGCTCCCCGGTCTCGGTGATCATGATGGGCACTTCCGGCCCAAAAGCCGCGATCGCTGCGCGATTCGGAAAAACCCGGGTGCATTGATCGACCAAATACCAAGGCCCCACATCCGGAACTCGATCGATCGCATCCTCGGAGTCACTCGAAAGCCAGGCCGTCCAGCTCCCACCAAGCCCAGCTGCGCTGGCCACGAGATTGCACAAGTTGTCAGCGCCCTCGAGTCCGCTCGTACCGCCGCCATGCGCCATCAGATTCCCCGAATATGTCGAGCTCGTGACGAAGACTCGCTTCGCGTTGACCACCGGAACACACGGAGGTCCGGCATCTGGTGGACCAGCGTCGGGCGGGCCGGCGTCGGGCAAAACAGGAACACGCCGCACCTCGAAACAATAGAGGTGAGCGTCCCATCCGCAGCTAAAATTCCGGGCCGAAAAGTCTTGATGGTCGGTCCATCCACCGAGCTCGGAACAGCTTCCAGCGATCGCATCGTTCTCAGTGCCATCGCTATTTGCAGACCAGCCAGCAGTCCAATTCTGACAATGCGGATAACGGCCAATCGGCAGTGCATCGCCGCCAGTGCCTGTGCCGGTCCACACCCGTCCGTTACACCCGGGCTCACCAAACTCGTCACGGTCAATTGGCACGAGCGGTGTCGTTCGCAGGTGCGCGGTATTGTTGAACACCATCACACCATCGAGTCGGTACCATGGACCGACTCCTTCGATACGTTCGATGGCGTCTGTATACGAGCTGGAAAGCCAGGCGACCCATTGCCCACGGAGACCGGCAGAAGCAGCTGCCGCCATACATCGCTCATCTGCACCCGCCAATCCGCCGAGATCACCTGCGTACGTGGATCGAGTCACGAAAACCCGAAGTGCTCCTACAGGAATCTCGGACGGGCCTGCATCGGGTGCAGGCGCACTCGCATCGAACATCGCCGCATCCGCTGAGCTTCCACCGTCGTGCAATAGCTGCCCCGCGTCCGCATGTGAGCCGTGGTCTTGCTCGGTAGTGCACCCGAGCGCGCTCGCCACAGCCCATATTCCGAGAGTCCATCGCACATCCATTTCATCCACTCCATGATGGTTGTTCTCTTGCTTGTAAATGCCCGCCGGCACGTGTCACGACGCACTCCGTGTCGCGTGTGTTCGCTCACGAAAGGATGTCGGCGGAATGGACTCGAGCAGCACGGGATGAACGCGCGCTGTGGGGGTTGCCACGGCGTGTTCTACTCGGATGGTGAGCTACGCACGTCTTCGGCGTAGGACCCATTCGAGTCGGAAGAGACGGAGCGCGCGACCAAGCTGGCTCGCGTGCTGTCCCGCACATCGCCGAACGTCGGCAGTCGCGCTGGATGCACGTCACTGCGCTGGCGACGCAGTAAGCGTGTCAGCACAGAGGCGGCTGTCATACGCAAGCGTCTACAAGATGCGCTGCCACGTCCGACATGCGGCGCGCGGTGCACGAGGGACAGAAGGCTC
>CAYZTA010000046.1:0-45993 GCA_964481145.1 uncultured Sandaracinus sp. | reverse complement strand
CGACGATCCCGGTGGCCGCTTTCGTGGGCTGGAGTTCGAGCCGTGTTCAAGAGCGAGGGCTCTCGAGGGCGCGGGATCGTGTGGATCAAGCCGCCGCGGCGGCTCTCGCGAGCTTCGCTTTGCTCGAGCGCGACCTTCGAGCGGGTGCGCAAGCGCTCCGAGGTTCACTCGAAGCATCGCTTCCGCGAGAGCCGGTAGAGCGCGAGGCGCGGCTCGTACAGCATGTGACACAATGGGCGAGGTCTTCCGCGTTTCCCGTGCACGGTGTGTATTCGCGCGATGGCATATGGGTGGGGGGATGGCCAGAGCTGCCGCGGATCGATGCGCGCCAGATTCGGGCACTGGACGGACGCTGCTTTGGCGTGGGGAGTGGATATTTTTCTTGCGGCGCCGCGCTCTCGAGCGGTGAGCTCGTGTGGGTGGGGGTGCCTTTCGAACGGTTGTTTTCCTCGAGTGGAATCCGCGAGCAAGCAGATGTGAGCCTTGTGTTCAGCGCACCGGGCGAACCCACGGATGGGAATCGAGAACGGCGCGTCGTTCGGATGCTCTCGGGGATCGACGGCGTTCCGATGGCCTCTCTCGTGGCGATCGCGAGCGATGCGCGTGAAAGTCAGATCGCAGATGACCTTCGCCATTGGGGGCTTCGGCTCGTGTGGATGGGTGCGCTCTGCGCGCTGCTGCTTGGCGTGTTCGTGGGCTTTCGTGTGGAGCGAACACTCGTCGAGCTTCAAGCGGCGGCCGTTCGGATCGGCCGAGGAGATTTGGATATTTCACTCGCATCAGGTCGAAGTGGCGCGAGTGAAACGTACTCGGCGTTCAATCGGATGGCTCGCGAGCTTCAACAAGCGCAAGCACGTGCGAAGCGCGCAGAGCGGGTCGCGGCATGGCGTGACATCGCGCGGCGCATCGCGCATGAAATCAAAAATCCACTCATGCCGATTCGCATGTCGATGGAGACGTTGCGTCGAACCAAACAACGACAGCACCCCGATTTTGACGAGATCTTCGAGGAGTCGACGGCGACCGTACTTGAAGAGGTGGCGCGTTTGGAGCGGATCGTGACCGAGTTCTCGCGCTTTGCCCGGTTGCCGCGACCGCAACCTGTGCCTCTGGACATGCGAGAAGTGATTTTACAGGTCACGGCGCTCTATGCCTCGAAAGGGCACGCCGAGAGTGGGACCATCGAAGTGAAGGTCGCCTCCTCTCTTCCTGTGATTCGAGCCGATCGCGATCAGCTCGTTCAGGTCCTGGTGAATCTCATCCAGAACGCGCGTGACGCTGCGGAGAGTCGACACGGTGCGTTTGGCCACATCGAAGTGAGAGTCGAAGCCACTGTCGAAGGTGGTGTGAAGGTGACGATCGGAGACAACGGTCCCGGAATCTCTCCAGACGAACGCGCGCGCATCCTCGAGCCGTATTACACCACCAAAGCAGGCGGAACGGGTCTGGGCATGGCGATCGTGGATCGAATCGTGAGTGAGCACGGAGGGCTGCTCGAGATCGAAGACTCTCCTCTCGGTGGAGCCGCGATCAGCGTCTCGCTGACGAGTGAAGGGCCTCATGAAGAACCTGACGCATCGCACACGAACTGAATGTCGGATTTCGAAACAGACACGCCGGTAACTATCTTAGGGCGTGTCCGCGCCTAGCCTGCGATTCGATTCTGCGTCCTTCGCCATGCTCGGTCCGGAATATGCCGTTCGATCGTTCTCGTGTTGTCATGCGAGGCCTTTTGCACACATCCCGTGCGTTGCCTTACGGCGCGTCGTTCGTGATCGCAGCTGTGACGCTCGGCATTCGTTTGATGTTGGGGCCGCTTCTGGGGGAACGCGCGTTGCTCCTGCCCTTCACGCTCGCGGTGATTGTGGCTGGATGGTACGGCGGATTTGGGCCGGGGCTTTTCGCGACTTTGCTGAGTGCGGCGGGTGTGAGTTGTTTCTGGATGCCACCGCTTCATTCAATCTTTGTCGAGGCTCCTGGGGATCGGCTGGAGCTTGGGATCTTCATCGCGGCGGGCATTGCCATCTCGGCTCTGTATCAAGCGATCACCACGGGTCGTGCGCGCGCGGAAAGCTACGCAGCGGAGCTCAAGAAGAGAGAAGAGCTCCACAGCAGAATTTTAGAAACAGCCACGGAAGGGATTGGTGCGCTCGACGCCGACGGAAATGTCGTGTTTGCCAACGCGAGCATGGCCCACATGCTCGGAGTGCCTCGGACGGAATTGCTCGGGCGTGGTGCGTTCGAGTTTTTGGATATTCATGATCGTCATGAAGCGGTTCGTCGTTTTTATGCGAGCCTTTCCGGTGAGCGTTCGGCGTTCGAAACGCTTTTGCGTCGACGCGATCAAGAGCCCGTATGGGTTCACGTCTCGAGTGCACCCATGCCTGATTCGGAGGGCGTGCTCATCATGTTTGCCGACGTGAGCGCGCGAATACGCGCGGAGCAGGAGCGCGAACGTCTCTTCGACTCCGAGAAGAAGGCTCGAGAAGATGCGGAGGCCGCCAACGCGGCCAAAGACGAGTTTTTGGCTGCGGTTTCGCACGAGCTACGGACACCGCTCACCGCCATGTTGGGTTGGCTCTCGATGATGCGGGCAGGAACGCTCGATGCGGAGAAGAGAGAGAGGGCGCTCGATGTCATCGAACGCAATGCGAGATCGCAGGCGAAGCTCATCGAAGATTTGCTCGATGTCTCGCGGATGACCTCCGGAACGCTGCGTCTCGAACAGCGTTGTGTGAGCCTCGAGGATGTCTTGCAGAGCGCCGTGGAAACGGTGGGTCCGATTGCGGAGGAGAAAAAGATTCGCATCGAGCGATGCATGAAGGCGCGTTCGGACATCGTGTGGGGAGATCCGGAACGTCTCAAACAGATCGTCGTCAACCTGCTTATGAACGCCGTTCGATTCACACAACGGGAGGGGTGGATCCAACTCTCTCTCGAGGAGGGCGCGGAGGAGATCGTGATCGTCGTCGAGGACAACGGGCAGGGGATCGCTCCTGACTTTCTTCCCCATGTGTTCGAGCGATTTCGACAACAAGATGGTGGGATCACTCGAAAGCACGGCGGGCTTGGACTCGGGCTCGCCATCGCCCGCCACCTCGTCGAACGACACGACGGACACATCTCGGCCAGCAGTCAAGGACTCGGCCATGGTGCGAAGTTCGTCGTTTCGTTGCCGCGGCTTTCTGAAACGGAGCGAGCCCATCTCAAGGAGACTCGACGCGTGGACGTCAAAGACAGGAGGCCCGAATCCGGTCGGCTCAAAGGCAAACGTCTGCTCGTCGTCGACGATGAGCAAGACAGCCTCGATATGCTGCGTGAATTGCTGGTGACATCGGGAGCGATCGTGCGTACTGCGTCCTCTGCGTGTGAAGCTCTGTCGATCATGAGCGATTTTCTTCCTGATCTGATCTTGTCCGACCTCGCGATGCCCGACGAAGATGGATACGACTTCATTGCGCGTGTTCGTTCATTGCCAAACGAGCGTGGTGGCCGCACGCCAGCGATCGCGCTTACGGCGCATGCGCGTACGACGGATCGCGTGGGGGTTTTGACCTCGGGCTTTCAAGCGTATCTGGCCAAGCCCGTGGAACCCGACGAGCTGATCGCCGTTGCGGGACGGCTTTGATGGTGGAGAACCGAGCTCGGTTCAACACAGCCCGAGCGTGAATGGCGAAAAGGCAGTACAGCAGGCACACGTTTTCTGCTACGACTCAATACAGTTTCGGATGTCGTCGGTTTCTACGGACAGGTTTTCGCCGCTCGGCTCCATCGTGCTCGTCACTGGAAAGGGCGGCGTCGGCAAAACCACGGTGGCCGCCGGAATCGCTGAAGCCGCTGCGCAACGCGACGGTAGGTCGGTGTTCATCGAGTTCGGCGATGGCGAGTCGGGGAGGCGGGTGCTCGGACGAAAGACATCGGTCGTCCATCGGGTCGTCGATCCGCGCGACGCCATGGAGCGCGCCGTCGGGAATCTGTTTGGTTCAGCGCTTCTTGCCCGAGTTTTCCTTGGAAATTTTGCGGTTCGTCCGATGTTGCAGGCGGCGCCCGCCATGCGCGAACTCGCCATGCTCGAATGCGTGCGCATCTACGCAGACGAATATCCAGGAGCGCGCGTCGTGGTCGATATGCCAGCCACGGGGCACGGTCTGGCGTGGCTCCGTTTGCCTGTTCAAATGCGAGACATGTTCAGCTCGGGTCCGATTCACGATCTCGCGCAGCGGCTCATCGACCGGCTCATCGGACGATGCTCGGTCGTGGTCGTGACATTGCCAGAGCGACTCGTGCTCCTCGAGACGATCGAGCTGTGTCGCGCGCTCGAAACCGAAGTTGGGCTCTCGCCTTCTCGCCTCGTCGTGAATCGCTTTCCGGAGCAGCTCGGAGTGGCTGCTTTCGAGATGGCTCGCGCCATCGTGAATCGTAGCGGTGATGGCGCTGTTGCTGCGCGCGAGTTGCTTTCGTTGATCGAGACTCGAAGGCAAGCCGAAGTCGAAGCCCACGAGATCGTCGCCGAAGCAAATCGAACGGGGCTGCTCGTGCGACCGTTGATTCTTCGACAAGCGCTGGACGATCCCAAAGCGGGTGATATCGCGAGGTGGCTCATCGAGGAGAACGCTGCGTGAATGCGAATCCCACCGGACGCCTGCCGACCACGATCGTGTGTGCGGGAGGAGGAGGCGTCGGTAAGACGACCTCGTCGGCCGCATTGGCGCTGGCGCTCGCCCGCACGGGGAAGCGCACATTGGTCGTTACGGTCGATCCTGCCCGACGCCTTGCCCACGCGATGGGCGTCGAGATCACGGAAGAGGTGCAGCCCGCGCACATCGAACCCGCCGTCGAAGGTCGACTCTTCGCATTGATGCCGGAGCCACGCCGAGGGGCGCCTACGTTTGCGCAGATTCTTTTCGAGGGGCGCCCTCAAGACCTCGATCGAGTGCTCCGCAATCCGGTGTACCTCACGATGGCGGATGCGGCTGCGGGCATGCACGAAATCGTCTCGCTCATCCTCGTCGCCAAAGCCGTCGAAGAGGGAGACTACGATTATTTGGTGATCGACACGGCTCCTTCGCGAAACGCGCTCGACTTCATCTCGTATCCTGGTCGATTGGCCGTGCTCTTCGAAGGTCGCGCGGTGACTTGGCTCGGCAACCTCGCTCAGAATATTGCGCATGAAGAACGCGGCGGGGGTCTCTTCGCGTCGATGGAGAAGCGCGTCGAGGCGCTCTTCAGCCGGATTTTCGATCCTGGAGTGTTGCGAGATTTGGCTCAGCTCTTTGCCGATCTCGCGCTCGTCAAAGATCGCTTTGCGCACTTCGCACGCATGAGCGAACGCCTTCTGCTCGGAGAGCGTGCGCATTATCTATTGGTGTCGGCGCCGACGGGATCGGCGCAGGCGGATGTTGCGTTTCTCGGTCGGCGACTCGGCCGGCTCAAGCAGACTCCCTCTGCGGTCGTGCTCAATCGAAGCGACGAGGGGCTTCCTGGTTGGCTCGTGGAGCTCCGTAAGGAAGTGCCAGGCTGGCCTCCGCTTGGAGATGTGATTGCGCAGCTCGAGCAAGAATTCGAAGCGCGCAAACGAGCCGGGGATCGATTGAGCGTGGCGCTCAAGCGCGACTTTGCACGCATTCCGCAGATTCGTTTGCCCTCATTCGAGTCGCCCGATCCCGCGCAGATCGTTCGTCTCCTCGCCACGCATCTGGGCCCATCTCTTTCGATGCTCACGAGACCGGCTGAATAAATCCGTCCTCATGAGCCCGGCCTCGGTCGCATCCTCTCGGGACGAGAGTAGACTGGCGCGCAATGACTCGTCACGAACGTCTCGTCCTCGTCGATGGAAGTTGGCTCATCTTCCGCGCCTATTTCGCGATCCCTTCCAATCTGGCGACGAAAACGGGCCTGCACACCAACGCGATCTATGGCTTTGCGACGATGTTTCGCAAGCTGTTTCAGGGTCGCATGCCGGATCGCGGAGCGGTCGTCTTCGATGCTCCGGGCGTGACTCTGCGAGAGCAGAAGTTTCCTGAATACAAGGCGCAGCGACCTTCGATCTCGAATGAGCTCCGTGAGCAACTTCCGTGGATCGATCGCGTCGTGGTCGCGAATCATTTCCCGATATTGCGTGTGCCTGGTTATGAGGCGGACGATGTGATCGCGACGCTCGCATGTGAGGGAGCGAACGCTGGCTTCGATGTCGTGATCGTCGCTGGGGATAAGGATCTCGCGCAGCTCGTGGGTGAACGCATCCGTATGCAGGACACGATGCGAGACGTGACCTATGACGCCGAGCTCGTGCGAAAAAAATGGGGAGTCGCGCCCGCGCAGATTCCCGACCTTCTCGCGCTCATGGGTGATGCGGTCGACAACATTCCTGGCGTGCCTGGGATCGGACAAAAGGGCGCGGCGCAGTTGCTCGAAGCCTATGGTTCGCTCGACGCCATCTTGGCGCACTCGTCCGAGCTCAAGGGAAAGCAGCGCGCCAATCTCGAATCGCATGTCGACTTGGTCAAACTCTATCGAGAGCTCGCCACGGTCGACTCTCGTGTGCCTCTCGATCTCTCTCTCGATGCGCTGACGATCGCGGCGCCCGATCCTCGCGAGCTCGATGGTTTGTATCGCGAGCTCGAGTTCTACTCGCTCTTGACTGGGGGTGACGAAGCCAAGGCGGATGATTCGTCGATGGCCCACGTGAGATGTTGGGCCACGGCGGAAGAGGCGCGCGCTGCGCTCGAGGCGCTGCCGCGTGATCGTGATGTGGCGATCGTACCGCTCTTCGAGCCCCTCGATGCCATCGCGCGTGCTCGTCTCGTGGGTCTCGCCTTTGCTGTCGAGGGAGGTTCTCCGTTTTATCTGCCGTTCGATGGCAAAGGGGAGCACCTCGGAGCTCCGGGGCTCGACATCGTGCGTTCGTTCTTGGAGGACGACACGCGTCCCAAAGCCGTTCATGACGTGAAGCAACTCCGGATATTGCTGGAGCGTTCAGGGATCGAGTTACGTGGAGACGTGATCGATACGATGATCGCGTCGTTCCTCATCGAGCCTGCCAAGTGCATTCCTCATCGGCTCGATCAGGTGGCCAAAGAGTATATTCAACGCGGCGTGCCGCCCATGAAGGCGCTTGTGTTCTCGGGGCAAAAGGAGCGCGCACCGAGCGAAGCCACGTGCGAGGAGGCCGCGCATTGGAGCGGGCAATGGGCCGATGTCATCAGCGCATTGGCGCCGGTGTTGCGGGCGAGGCTCGAGGCCGAGGGGCAGCTCGAACATTATTACGATGTGGAACTGCCGCTCTCGCGGGTCCTCGTATCGATGGAAATCGCGGGCATTCGCGTAGATGCAGATGATCTCGCGGCGATGAGCGTGGAGTTCACGACACGGAAGAACGAAATCGAGCGGCAGATTTATGTGCTCGCTGGTCGTGAGTTCAATATCGGTTCGACGAAGCAACTCGCCGAGGTCCTTTTCGAAGAGTTGAAACTTCCGGTCATCAAGAAGACGAAGACTGGATATTCGACGGATGCCGAAGTGCTCGAGCGCCTCGCGCCCAAGCACGAAATCGCACGTCTGATTCTGTCTCAGCGAGAGCTCGCCAAGCTGATCAACACCTATACTGACGTTCTTCGCGAAGCGGTGTCCCCCGAAACCGGACGCGTGCACGCCAGTTTTCTTCAAACGACGGGGGTGTCGGGGCGGCTCATCACGAGCGATCCCGATTTGCAGCGGACCCCGGTGCGAACTCCGGAAGGCAAACGCATCAGGCATGCGTTCATCGCGCCTCGAGGGACTCTGCTCTTGGCTGCCGATTGGAGTCAAATCGAGTTGCGTGTGCTCGCGCATTTTTCGATGGATGCAAATCTCATCGAGGCATTTCGCGAGAATCTCGATCTCCATCGTCGAACGGCGAGCATGCTCTTCGGAGTGCCCCCCGAAGAGGTGCTCCCCGAGCAGCGAAACGTGGGGAAAACCGTTAATTTTGCGACGATTTATGGCCAAGGTGCCACGGCGCTCGCGCAGATCCTCGGGATTCCTCGCAAAGACGCGCAGCGTTACATCGAGCAATATTTCGAATATTATTCGGGGGTGCGCGCTTGGCTCGATCGAACGATCGAAAACGCGCATGAGCGAGGATATGTGGCGACGATCCTCGGTCGGCGTCGATATATTCCGGAGCTGTCGAGTCGCAATAGTGTGGATCGTTCGATGGGGGAGCGAATCGCCGCCAATACTCCGATTCAGGGATCCGCTGCGGATGTATGCAAACTGGCGATGCTTCGGATTGCAGCGGAGCTCCGGACCGTTGCGCCGCGGACTCGTATGCTGCTCCAAGTTCATGACGAGCTCGTGTTCGAAGGTCCCGAAGAAGAAATCGAAGCCACCAAGGCGGTGGTTCGTTCTGCGATGGAGAAGCCTCATCCGGATCTCGAGATTCCTCTCGTGGTCGAGATCGGTGTCGGTCGCAGCTGGGGGGAGGCCAAGTAGAAGGAAGGTCTCCGAATGTGCGACTGGAACATCGGGTTGACGGCTGCTGCGGTGGATTCGATCATTCGGGTGATTCGATGAATGAGGCTTCTCAACGTGGCTCTTGGGACGCGCTCGCCATGCACCTCGCAGAGGGAGTGGTGTTGGCGGGGCGTTTCCGACTCGAACGTGCCATCGGTGCGGGCGGAATGGCTGAGGTGTGGCGCGCTTTCGATCTGCACACCGAACGAACCGTGGCCCTCAAGCTCTTGAAGGCGGAGGTGCGGAGCAGCGCTGAAGCCGTACAGCGGTTGCGACGTGAGGGGGAGGTGCTGAGCGCGCTGTCCCATCCTGCCATCGTGCGCGTCGAAACGTATGGGCAACTCGAGTCGGGTGTGGTGTTCGTTGCGATGGAGCTGCTCGAGGGTGAAACGCTCGGCGCGCGCATGCGCCGAGGCCCCATGCAGCCCGCAGAGCTCGCACCCATCTTCGCGGGGACTTGCGCGGGGTTGGCCGCTGCGCACGAGAAGGGAATCATTCACCGGGACCTCAAACCCGACAATATTTTCCTTGTGGCGTCCGCGGGGGCTCCGACGGTGAAGCTCCTCGATTTCGGTATTTCGAAGGTCTTCGGAGAGGCTCGACTGACCTATACAGGTGAGATTCTGGGAACGCCCCGATATATGTCTCCCGAGCAATTGCGTGCGGAGTCGAATATCGATGGACGCGTGGATATTTATGCACTCGGAGTCATTGCGTATGAAGCGCTCGTCGGGAGGCCGCCTTTCCTTTCGTCGACTCCGACGGATCTGATCGTTGCGATCTTGCACGGAAAGATCGCGCCGCTTTCTGCAGTGAGGCCGGATCTCGGGCCTGGCATCGATGCCGTCGTGACCCGTGCAATGGCGCGTGTGCCGCAAGCGCGATACGCCAACGCAACCGAGTTCTTCTCGGCATTTCTTAGCGCTGCGGGACTTGCGCAGACGAACATGAATGTCGATGTCGAACGAGCTCGAGTGGGCGCGTTGAGGACTCAGGCGCTCGGGGGGATGGGAGAAGAGCCGCGCTCGGGAGAAGGAACGAGCCGAAGACACCATGCTGAGCTTCGGCCAGGGACGTTCAGCGCGCTCACCATGAACGAGCCCTCTCACCCTGAGAGCGGGCCCAGCGGAACGCTTCATGTCGGTGGGACATTGCATGTGGAGTCCGTGGGCGAACATGCGAGTGGGCAGGATTCACGAGCACAAGCGACACCCACCGCTTCTGTGGCGCGTACGCTCATCGAGCAGGAGCTGCCGTCGTTGCCGTCACAAAAGCCGTGGGAGCGCAGCCCATGGATCGACCCACTCTCGCCCGAGCCGGCGACGACCTCAGGCCGCGCTCGAATCTTGCTCGCGATCGCGGGATTGACCGCAGGCGCGGTTTCTGCGGGAGCCGTGATGTTTTTCCTAGAACTTTGGGGGCGTGGCTCTGATTCACCGATCGTGAACGCTCCACCGGACACGGAGTGGGTGCAGGAGCCGAGTCCGAGCGAACTCCCGATCGATGCATCCAGCCCTGCATTGGAAGAAGAGGAGGAACCTTCCGTGGAGGTTTCGAGCGCCGAACCTCCTCGGGAACCGCAAGTTCGTGAGCGCCGTCGACCGGTGGAGCGCAATGCGCCCGAACGAGGATCGAATGGGGCCGAACAAGCGCGGCCGCTCCAGCCGCTCGAAGCGGCTTCTCGCGCTCTTGCGGGAGGCGATCCCGATGCTTGCGTTACGATTCTCGACGATTTCATCGAGCACGGTGGAACACCGTTCGCGCTCAAGAGGCGGGCTGATTGCTTGATGCGCGCGGGTCGCCGCGCCGACGCGCTTCGCGATTACCAGCGGTTTTGCGAGCTCGTCCCTGATCATCCTGCGGTGGGCACAGTGCGCGAACAACTCACTGGCATGGGGGTGAGTTGTCCTTGAGCTGTTCGTTGATGCAGGCTGCCTCGTTTGCGCTTCCACACAATGCAAGTTTGTCTCGATGAGGCTCGTGTTCCGGTCGAACACCCATGTGCGTGATTGGCAGCTTTGTTGCGTGTTCACGATTCGTGAATGCAGTTCCATCACAGAGCACGGCTGATATGTGGATTCTTGTTGTTGGGGTGCGCGCGAGTCTCGACTCCACTCGAGGCGAGTGACTCCGATGTTGGCGAGTCAACTGTTGGGTATTGTCCTGTCCCAGATCCCGACACGTTGGAACGCCGCGCTCCGAAGACTTGTGTTCCGGAGTGTCGCTGGACGTGTGTCGGTGACTTGTGTGACGTGCCCGAAGAGGTGACGGTTGGACGCGCACATACGTGTTCTCTGCGCACGAGTGGTCGAATCGAGTGTTGGGGAGCCAATGATCGCGGACAGCTCGGAGTGCGAGGTGCGGCCGATCGCGAGCGCGCGGTGACGATTGAATCGCTCGCTTGTGTCCTGCAAATCGATGCTGGTGATGCGCATACGTGCGCTCTTCTGAATCACGGAGGAGTCGTCTGTTGGGGGGCGAACGATGCGGGGCAATTGGGCGACGGATCCGTGCGAGATCGCGAAGGGCCGAGCCGTGTTTCGTTGTCTGAGGAAGTGGTCGAGATTGCCGCCGGCGGACGGAGCAGTTGTGCGCGCACCTCGGGGGGAGGCGTCGTTTGTTGGGGGGCCGGCCCAGGCGGTGGTCATCGATTGCCAGTCGAGATTCGCGGAGTCGATGCCGCGATCGATATCGATGTGGGAGAGGCGCATGCGTGTGCGGTGCGTGACGATGGAAGAGTCGTTTGTTGGGGGAGCAATACACGAGGTCAACTTGGAGATGGCACGAGTCAATCCCGTGCTCATGGGGCATTCGTGGATGGGCTCTCGAATATCATTTCTGTGCACACGGGACATGCGCACACCTGTGCCATCGACGACGCGCTGCATGCGATTTGTTGGGGAGCAAACGAATCATTTCAATTGGGGGACGGCACGAGCATCGATCGACGAAGGCCTTTTGCGCGTCATCCCTCTGTGATTGCGATAGGAGGCAATCGCACGTGTGGGCGATTCGCGTTCGGTCAAGTTGGATGTTGGGGTGAAGGGTTTGGCTCGGAGCCTGTTCTCATCGAACATCTCGAAGAGGCTGGTCGCGTGGCGATCGCGGAGACGCATGGATGCGCGGTGCATCTCGTCGGTGTCCCTCGATGTTGGGGGGACAATGCCCGAGGCCAGCTCGGAGACGGAACCAGGGCGCAGAGGGTGATTCCGGTGGACACACTTGCGCCCATCGACTCTGAGTGAGATTCATGATGGATGGGAGATGTGACGTTTCGATACGTGGTGCGCGCGGAAGTCGACGATCCAGAGACGGCGGCCGAATATTTGGTGTGGCTACGGGCTGGGCATGTCGATGAAGTGTGCCGGCTTTCGGGCGCCGAAGCGGAGATCGTTCAGCTCGATGTAGGTCATGCGGTCTTCGAAGTGCACTATACGTTTCCAACGCGCGTGGCGTTCGAGACGTACGAGCGCGAGCACGCACCACGTTTGCGCGCCGAAGGCAGGATGCTCTTCGATGGCCGGGTGCGATTTTCGCGGCGAATGGGCGCTATTTAGACGCTTCCGTCACCTGGTGGATGCGCTCGTGAACCATTCTATGGCGTGCCCTCGTTATGCCAGCCAACGCGCCAGCGCGAGCAGGATGTCGATTGGCGAAGCGAGGAGCAGCGCCGTGGTGCTGGCAGCGACGAGCAGAAAGCCAGTTGCGGGGGTGGTGCGCATGAGTTCGAGCCAATCGGCGATCAGCGAGCGCTGCGAGATGGCATACGCGGCGAGGAGCGAGTCTTCCATCCGTGCTCGCGCGGCTCCGCTCGGCTCGAATGCCTCGAACGCATCCTTCATGGCGTCCTCATTCATCGCGCGTCTCCTTGGGTCATCGTGCTTTGGGCTCCGAGAATTCGCTCGATCTCGACTCGCAACGCGTCGCGGGCTCGCTGTGCGATCTTGCGTACGTGAGCGTGCTCGAGCCCGGTGATCCCCGAGATCTCCTTCGCGTCGAGCTCGCCACCGTAACGCAGCGTCACGATCTCACGCTCTCGAGCGTCGAGGGCATCGAGCGCGGCGGCGAGCGCCCGCTGCAAGGCGCGCTCGTCGAGTGCGCCACCGACAGGGTCGTCACCAGTATGGTTATCACGGTCGGCGGCGTCGACGAGCTCTTGAGGTTCAGTGTTCACTGTGCGCCGGCGTCGCCGGTGGTTCTTGCGTGCAACGTTCATCGCGATCATCAAGAGCCAGCTGATGAAGCGAGCGTTGGTGCGCGGCGCGTACGAATCGAGCGCCTCGAGAGCTCGTGCAAAGGCTTCCTGAGTTACGTCTTCAGCTTCGGCGTCATCGCAGCAGAGCGGACGAACACTGCGGTACACCTTCGCGACGTAGGTGCGGTAGAGAAAGCGTGCCGAGTCGGTGTCCCCTGTCTGTGCAGCGCTCACCCACCGCTGGACTTGGTCCTCAGCGGGCGCCGGCTCGTCGCGTTCGAAGCCGAAGACTGCGGAGAACACGAGCTCGATGAGGTCATGGCCTTGAGCGAGCAGCATGGTGTTCACGCGATCCCGGGGCGCTCATCGAGCACGCCGTGCGTCCAGAGCGATGAGCGGAAGGTGCCGTGCGCGCTGGTGGTGACCACCAGGACCGGCAGCATGATGAGCCCACCGGCGATGAGCGCTGGCACGATGCCCGCCATCGCATAGACGGCGAACCCGATTCCGAACGCGAAAAGAGCGATAGGCAGCCCAATGACGCCGCTGACCGCCCGCGCGACCCCATCGATCACCAGCAGCTTGAGTGCCAAGCTGAGTCGGCCACGGAGAAATCGCATTCCAGCGCGCAGCGCGTCTCCGGCGCGGCGCTGTTCGAGCACCACGAGCCGAAGGCCGACCTCTTGGGCGAGATAGAGCGAGATCGCCATCGGAACCGCAGCGAGCATCAAAGGCACGGTGAGCGCGACGCTGGCGCTCAACGGAATGCGCTCTGAGATGCCGAGCAGCAAGGGCGACATCGCAGCGAGCAGCGCCGCGCCGATCGCTCCCCACGTGATCGTCTTGAGTCCGAGCACCGCGCCCGCGGTCGAGAGGCCACGTCTCCATGCACGACCAAGCACCGGTATCTCACCTCGGCGTTGGTCTCGAACCGCGGTGATCAACGCTCCTTCGGCGATGACGTGGAGGCCTATCGACACGAAGGTGATGACGAACGCGACCGCAACCACGGTCGGGCTGAGCTCGCGGTTGCTGGTAGCGAAGCGAAGAAGAACGCTGCTCGCACTTGCTGTGATGAAGTAGCCGAGGAACCAGAGGCGCTTGTGCTGCAAGACAGTTTGGACAGCATCGCGGGCGAGCGGGAGTACGTCGTTCATAGAACGGGTCCTTTCTGACGGGGAATTGGCCCCGCGTTACCTCCTGAAATCCCGTCGCATCCCAAGTGTGACGAAAAAAGTTCTGGTCTCCATAGAACAGCGACGTATGACTGAGCTTCCTTTCGGCGTGACGAGTTTCTTGCATGCCGCAGGAGTGAGCATCAGCGCGCGTCGCAGGTCAGGCTCGAACGAAGCGTTGCTGTCTCAGTGAAACGTGGAAATGTCTTCGCATGCTTGACGAGAAGTGATTGTGGCAAATCCAGACAGGATATCCACTCTCACGGGGCACCGGTTCGAGCGATTATTTGGGCGCTTTCGTCACCTGGTGGATGCGCATGAAGAGGGTTTCGATCATGCGGTGGGTCATTCCCCACACGATGCGAGGAGCTTCTTCGGTGCCGATGCGGTAGCCGGGGAGCTTCATCGGCTGTGAGCGCCACACATAGTCGTAGGAAGTGTCGCGTTCGCCTCGCAACAAAGGCGCGAGTGCGACCCAATGGAGCTCGTCGACTTCGACCCCGTTGGGGGAGAGACGCGGGATATCGTGCACGAGCCAGACGTAGGGCTCGACCACCAATCCAGTGATGAGACCACGCGAGTTCCCTGGGACGACGTCATCGAGGCGTCCGAGCAACTCACCATGCGCATCCAGATCGAGGCCGATCTCTTCGCGCGTTTCGCGGATGGCCGTGGCGCGCAAATCAGGATCGCTCGGCTCGTGTCGACCGCCGGGAAACGCAATATGACCAGACCACGGATCGGAGGCGCGCTCGGCACGCCGGATGAACAAGATTTCCGGGTCGAACCCTGCCCGTGGCGTGCGCAAAATGGCGGACACCGCTGCGTGCCGCGTTTCTTCAGTCCGATCGAGCTCGCGCGGCGCGATGCGCATCGCTTCGCGAACGCAATCGAGGTTGAGGCCACAATCTCCCTTCAAGTCTGTTCTCCAGCGTGTGCGACTTTTTCTTGGCGCTCTTGCCATCGCGTCTTCACGTCGAGGATGAGCTCGGGAGACAGCTTCTTCTCGCGAGAGAAATGTCGCATGTGCAGGATAGGAATCCCTCCGAGATCCGCCGCGGAACGGCCATCGATGCGCTCGATGTACGTGCGGGGGTAAAAAGGAGCGAGAGGATCTTCGGTCGAGGCGGGGCGCGTTTCGTCGATGCGCTTGGCGATGTCGATGAGGGCGTCGAGAGAGTTCATCTTCATGTACGGGCACGTCGCGCATCCACCTGCGGTGGAGCAACCTTCGCCAGCAGCCACTCCGGGCACGACCATGAGCTCAGTGTCCGATGTCGTGGCGATGGCTTCGCTCGCGACAGGAAAGACGATCTCGACATGGACCTTCGAGCCAGCGTGCGAGCGTAAGGTGTTTTGTACGTCGCGCACGATCGATGTGATCATGCCAGCTTCGGTGCCGAGCACGAAGCGCAGAGCTCGGTCGTGATCGCAGCTCGCCGCATCTCGAACTTTGCGCGAGATGAACGAGAGGATGTCCGAAGTGGAGCCGACGACACCGCGGTCTCGTCGTCTCGCCTCCATGGCCAGCTCGAACATTTCTCCAGGCACCTCGAGGTGTGCCGTGATGAACGAGTCCGATTCTTCTTCGCGCACGCGCCGCACGACATCGGCGCCAAAGAGGTGATGGACCACGCAGTGACCTTGCTCGAACCACGCAAAGCGCTTTCGAAGCGCTGCGATGCTCGCGCGGTCGTGCGCGGGATGGACGTGGGCGATCGATGCGTCGTCCATGTCCCCGAGCGCTTCGAAGAGATGTCCAAGGTTTTGACCCATGTAGGTATCGGGGCCGAACCACACGTGCACGTCTGGGATCTCTGCAAACGCCGTCAGAATCGTTTGAACGACGTTCGATGAGGTGCAGGTGATGGTCGGAACGACCGCGTGGGCGCGCGCTTTGGTGACGAGGCTCGTGTTGATGTACACGACGTGCAGCGATCGCGGTGTGCGCGCGGCTTTGGCGAGCCATGCTTGGTAGGTCAGGGTGTCGGCCGCGGCAGCCAGTGAACAACCGATCGGCTGTGCTGCCACGCGATAGACGGGCACATGATGGAAGCCCGCGCGGTCGAGCATGGCTCTCGCGTTTTCGCTCATGAAATCGACGCCCAGCACGATGATCGCGCGGCATCCTGCTTCTGCGAATGCGACCGCACGATCGGCCATCACGAGCGAGTCGCTGATGCCGATATGCGGCCACTTGCACGAGGCAAGGACGCCCTGAAGCTCCGGATCCATATAGAAATGAGCGACGATTCCAATCTTTTTTCGCTCGAGCCATGTGTCGAGTTCGCGCACGCTCTCGGGATCGGGCGAGAGGTACTCGGCTTGCGTTTCGGCGAAGGTGCCTTCGGATTCCAGCCGATCGGCGAAGACTCGCAAGGAAGGGAACGTCCGGGTCATCCGCGGAGCATAGGGCCGAAACGCTGCTTGCGTCAGGCTCAAGAATTGACGGCGGACCGAGCTCCGTTCCACGCTTGCGGCCGATCACCATGACAAAGCGGACTTTTCTTCCACTTTCCCGTCGAACTTTCGTCAAACTCGCGGCGGTTACGGCCGCCAGCCATGTTTTTTCGGGCTGCGACAGCGGCGTCGATGCGGAGCAAGTCGAGAACTTGATCATCGGTTCGGGGTTCGGAGGGTCCATCACCGCCCTCCGTTTGGCCGAGGCCGGGTTTTCGAGCGTCGTGCTCGAACGTGGGCAGCGATGGACTCCCACGCCCGATGGTCAGCACGTGTTCAGCAACATGGGCTTTACGCGAACGGATGGGTTCGATGATCGCTACGACAAGCGTTCGACGTGGCTTTCGACGAGGCAGCCGCTTCCGGGGTTGCCGCCGCGCCAATTGCCGATCTACGCGGGCGTTCTCGAGCGCGTCTTTGGCGATGGCATCGACGTCGTGTGTCCTGCGGGTGTGGGTGGAGGGTCACTCGTCTATAGCGGGATGATGGTTCGTCCACCGAGAGAGCTCTTCGAATCCGTGTTTCCGCGCGAGCTCACCGCGGAGCTGATGAATCCTTATTACGATCGCGTGCAGCAGATCATGCAGCCTTCGCCGATCCCAGATTCTTTGCTCGAGCTTCCTCCATGGCTGGCGCAGCGTGTGTTCATCGAACAAGCGATACGCGCGGGGGTGGAGGTCGAGCGGATTCCATGCGCGTTCGACTGGGAGCGCGCGATGCTCGAGGTGACGGGCGAGCTGCCTCCGCAGCTGATCCGCGGTCACTACATCTTCGGGCTCGACAGCGGCGCAAAGCGTTCGCTCGATCGGCTGTATCTCGGGATGGCGGAAGAAACAGGGCGTTGCGAAGTGCGACCGCTGCATTGGGTGGAGCGCATCGTGAAAGATGGCGCGCGCTACCGTGTGGAGGTCCATCTCATCGATGAAGAGGGCATGCAGCTCGAGTCGCGTGTGATCTCGGCGCGTCGCCTTTTCTTGTGTGCAGGGACGATGAACACCAATGCGCTTTTGTTGCGTGCACGAGAGGAAGGCACGATCGGCGATTTGCCCGAGATGCTCGGTGAGGGCTTTGGAAACAACGGCCAGCACATCATGGCGCGCGAAGGTGTGGGTGTGGATACGGGCGCATTTCAGGCGGGTCCAGCGTGTCTGATGATGTTCGACTCTTCGGCGCCGATCGCGATGGAGAATGGTCCCGCGCCTTTGGGGATGGAGCGGCAAGCGTTGATCGGCACGGGACAAGGGGTGCCGAGCGGAAGAGGGCGCATCGTCTGGCGGGATGGCAAAGCCATCCCGGAGTGGGACGGGGCGTATGACGCCGAGGCCAAGGAGCATGCGCGGGTGTTGGTCGATCGATTGAATGCGGCGAATGCGGGGACGAATGCGACGACGGCGCTCGGGCTCGATCAGAGCGTCACCTTTCATCCGCTCGGCGGTTGCGTCATGGGAGAGACGACGGATTTGTATGGCCGCATTCCGCGGCACGAGGGGCTTTACGTCATCGACGGATCGCTCATTCCCGGGGTGACGCCGATGTCGAATCCGTGTTGGACCATCAGCGCGAATGTAGAGCGCTGTATCGAGCGGATCCTCGCCGAGGATTTCATGGGAGAAGGCGTATGAAACAGCGAGCGCGGCATGCCGTTCTGTGTGTGGCGATGGTTTGTGTGATGGGTTGTTACGACAATGTCAGCACGCCATTTCCTCCGGGCGCCGAGCCGTGGGAGGAGAACATGGCGCCCATGCCTCAGCCGACGGAAGAAGATCCGTGTCCGGAAGGGCAGCTCGGCTTTCATCGAACGGTCTATATGCGTGCGAATACGGTGCATGCGCGGGCGTGCATTCATCAACCACTCGAGGTCGTATGGAGGGCGCTGCGCGATCCGCAGACTTCGCGCGACCCCACGACCACGAGTGGCTTTCGCGTGGCTGCGTACGATGTGTCTGCCGATGAAGACCCAGCTCCGCAATACAGCTATCGTACTGAGATTCACGTCGATGACATCATCAATCTCGATTTCGAGCAAACCTGGCGACATTACCTCGCAGAGGGAACGGACGAGATGCCCGAGCTCACCGCGACTCGATGGCAAAAGACCTTTGGCTCGAGCGCGCTCTTCCTGATGGAGGGCTCGATTGTCGCGCAACCGCTCGAGGAACATCCCGAGATCACGTTGCTCGAATATCAGTATCACCTCGATGCCGTGGCCCGGGATGATCACGGCACGATCGAAGCGTTTCTCACCGTGATTTACGGTCGCTTACGACAGCGCGCCCACGACGAGACGCTGGAGCCGAACGATTGTGAGGGCTGCCCGGAACCACCGGGGAATTATCTCTGACTTACGTTTGTTTTCGATATGGCAGCGTGAAGTGCACGGGCACGGGCATCATGGGGCCTTGCTGTGTTGCCGTGATGGTGAGCGTCTGCCCGTCGTCCGAGAGGGAATACACGTTCCAACGTCGTCCGAGGCTGTGACCGAAGTACTGCTCGAGGTTGCTGCCGCGGAAATACTGTCGAACTTCGACATCGGCTCCGTCGGGCAGAGTGAACTGCTGCGTGGCGCCGGCGCGTGTGGTGTAGGTGAAGCGTTGATCGAAGCTCACGGTGATCGACGAGTTCGCAGAGAACTCGATGTCGATTCGTCGATTGAGCGGTGTCTTTTCCCGCAGTTGGGTGCGGGTGACACCACGCAAGAAGAAATTCATTTCGTTCACGGCCCGTTCGATGGCGCTGTCGATGGTGGCTTGACCGGCGCTCTCTGAGACATGGAGAAGCCACACGCCCGTGAGCGCCTCGCGCAACTCGGCGCGACTTCTCGTGGCTGGCGCGGCGTCTTGTGTGCGGCCTTGGATGGGAACGAAGGTGGCGACGAGGAGAGCGAAGGCGGCTCCAAGGGCGAACGAGTTCCGAGTGTGCATGCGTGTGAGACTGCCGGACGTGGGGCACAGATTCAATTATGCTCGCGACACATGACCGAGCGCGAGATTCATTCATGGGCCACATGGGCTCAAATCATCCTTGCTGCGCTGACTTTCGTGTCGCTTCTTTTCATCACCGCGCCGTACGGACGACATGCGCGCAAAGGCTTTGGTCCCGAGATCGGTCAACGCGCGGGGTGGGTCCTGATGGAGCTCCCTGCGGTCGTGTTGTGGCTCGTGATCTATGTCACGGGACGACACGCGATGAATCTCGCACCGCTCGTGCTCATGGCGCTTTGGCAGATTCATTACGTGAACCGCACGTTCGTGTTTCCGTTCCGCATCGCGGCGAGCGGAAAGACGACACCGATATCGATCGTTCTGACGGCGATCGTGTTCAACTCACTGAATGCCTATATCAACGCGCGATGGATCTCCGAGTTCGGGGATTACCCCGTGCGCTGGTTGTGGGACGCGCGGTTCGTCGTGGGGGCGTCGATGTTCTTCCTCGGGTTCGCGATCAATCAACACGCAGACTTCGTATTGATGCATCTGCGCGCACCAGGCGAGCGTGGATACAAGATCCCTCATGGAGGACTTTATCGATGGATCTCATGTCCGAATTATTTCGGGGAGGTCCTCGAGTGGTTTGGGTGGGCCATCGCGACCTGGTCGCTTCCAGGCTTGGCGTTCGCGCTCTACACCGCGGCGAACCTCGTGCCGCGCGCTCGGGATCATCACGCGTGGTATCGAGAGAAATTTCCGGAGTATCCCAAGGAACGCCGCGCGATCGTTCCGTATTTGTTTTGATGATTTTGTCGCTTCCTTGACGAATCAGCGAAGCTTGGTCGATGGTCTTCGGTGTGCGGCGGCTTGCTCTTTTCGTTCTCGTTCTTTCGATTCTTCTCATCGCGCCAGGAAGGCCTTGGCGGGCGCGACGCCGTCCGGGGTTGCGGCCGAATCATATTCTCACCGAACGCGTGCTTCCGAGTGATTGGCCCGCAGAGCCCCGCACCCCGCAGAGCATCGAACGCACGAGATTCGCGCATGCACTTCGAGCGATGTGTGGGTTCATGCCGCCCGGTCGGAGTGAGCGTTGGGCGTCGTGGATCGTTCAGTACGCGGAGGAGTTTTCGGTCGATCCGTTCATGATCGCGGCGCTCGTCTATCGCCAGAGTCGGTGTTTGCCGGATGCCGAGAACGTGGAAGGTCCTGGGCTCGGGCTGACGCAGATTCATCGCGAGATGTACGCGGAGCAGCTCCGAAGCGGGACGCTGCGGTTTCGAGTGTTCGAGAATGACCGATGGGTGGATCGAGAGCGGCGGGTCGATCGCTTTCCGTTTGCGGGGCCGCGCCTTTTGATGGCCGAGCCGAACATCTATTTCGCAGCGGCGCTCCTCTCGATGTGGAAGGACCAACACGCGACGCTCGATGATGAGTTCAATCAGTCCGATCATCGCCATTGGGTTTCGCATTTCGTGTGGGGTGATGCAGTCAGGAGCGATTGGGAGGAGGAGCGTCTCTTCTCCGATCGTCGGCGCTTGCTCGAATATTACGGTGCGCGCTCTCCGATGGCGCCGATTCGCCACGAGGGGCTCGAGCTTGGATGTCCACTCGATGGATGTCCGCGTGTGGTCTTGAGTTGGCTCGGCGCCGAGCGCGAGGGAGGAGTTCGCGCGCATCGCGGCATTGATGTCGATTCGTTGCCGGGGGAGCCGGTGCGGGCGATCGCCGATGGGTTCGTTTATTTCGCGGGGGTCGACTTGCCTGGGCATCGCGCGCATGTGCAGGTTGCGCGTGCGTCAGATTATGACCGTTATCCGCGGAGTGGTTTGGGGGCGGGTGGGCGCTATGCGTGTATTCGCCACGGTCGTTCTGAATCGGGCGAGTCGAGCATGCGCTCGTGTTACATGCATCTCGAGACGGTCGGAGTGACGTACGGACAGCGAGTCACCCGCGGTCAGCAAATCGGCACCGTCGGGCGCACAGGCATGCAACGCAGCTCGGCGCATCTTCATCTCGAGATGTACAAGGGTGAGCGTCTCGAAGATGCGAGTCAGATCCTCCGCGGCATCTTGCTCGGTCGTGTCCCCGAAGACCCGCGCGCGAGGCGCTGACTCGAAACTCAACGCCTCATCTTCACGATCACGTTTCTCAAGATTCGTCGGTGAGGCAGTGACTCGGGACACAGGCACTGCCTGCGGATTGGATCACACACGTCGTGTTTTCACCGCAATCATCATCCGAATCACATCCCAGCTTGCTGCAGAAATTGCTGGCATCATCGAAGGGCGCAAGGCACAGCGGGGCGCTTGCGTTGCCGCGACATTCCGTGCCGCCGACCGTGCAGTAGCGGCCGATTCCGAGTGAGTTGCCGGTGTCGGTCGGCATCGCGCAGCCCGTCGCGCTCGGATCACTCCAGTTGGGCGTTTCGTCGGTCGAGTCGCACGTGACCCAGCCGCGACCGGGCCCGTAGTACATGAGACCAACACACATTTCCGATGGCCACGCGAGAGGGGACTCGGTCATGTTGTCCCAGCGACACGTCATGCGGAGCACGTCACCGACGTTGAAATGCATCGGTGTCTCCCATGTGCGGATCTGCGGATTGTCGCGCAGCAAGGGGCCGTCGGTCGCATGATAGAGCGTCTCGCTGGGACCGCCGCTCGCCGGTAGGTGTTCGATTTCGAAGAACACACCCTGCTCGTGCGTGTGTCCGAGCAAGAGGTAGATGTCCATCTCTTGATCGATGCGGCATTCTTTGATCCGCTCGTAACCTCGTGTGCGTGCTGGGACTTCGAAGGTCGAGTCGATCATGGCGAAGGAGTCGACCACGGTGGGGCTCTCCTCGATCGTCGTGAGCTCGATGTCGACCATGTCCATCACCACCCGTGGCTCGTCGCTGGTGTTGATGTAGTGCGATTGCAGAACAATCTGCCTGCCGGTGTCGATTCGCAATCCGACGCCCGGTGGCATCGATGTATCTTGACCTCCCTCGCCGCCAGCACCCGCCGCAAAGAGGTAGTTCGTCATCTCTTCGTCCGTGCAGACGTGCGGCTCGTGATTGGCGCTCGGCATCTGGGCATAGAACACAGCGACGTGGTGTCCTCCCGTCATCTGCTTGCCGCGTGTTGCACGGAAGAGCAACGGCTGCTCCGTGGTCACGTCGAGGTAAGTGCAGATGGTCTGATCCATTCCCGGCGCCAGCGTGATGGGTGGCGTGAAGAGTCGCATCACCCCCGCCGGAGGATCCTCACCAAAGCACGCGCGCATTCCCGCTTCATCCGTGGCGTCACATTCGACGTATCCATTGCCGGCATTGCGGGTGTCGGCCTCGAAATCCAAACCGTCCCATGGCGCCCCCGCTTCGATCCACGAACGGACGGCCTCCACGGTCATGGCGCCCGGCGCGTGCGCCCCACCGATCGGCATTGCGGCTCCGTAACCCCGCTCGTTGAGCTCGGCCGTGCTGTGATTGATTTTCCAAAGTAGCAACGACCTGTCGGGATGTCCGGGAGAGACCCGAAGGAGGCCATCCTCGAGTGCGGGACCGTTCGCCGGGGCGACGTTCACGAGTCGCTCGTAAGCTCGACGTGGATCGGTAAATGACAGCCCTGCGATGCCACGTTCGCCGTCATGACATGCTGATGCAGTGCAGCTCGGCACGAGCAGTCGCTCGTGAATCTGGAGGAAACCAGGTGCTGTCGTCGATGTCGGACCTGGTGCGGGGGGCTCGGTCGAACAGCCCATGAGCACGACGGCGATCGTCGCAATTGTCCAGATTTCACTTCGCATGCCGGTCTCCGGTAAGGGTCGTCCGCCAAAGCGGAGTACCGGACCGCGCATGCCATGGCAATCGACCATGATTCGATGAGTGTGCGCAATGTCTCGGTTTTGGATTGCTCGAGAGTGGCCGTTTCTCTGGATCGAGCTTGGAGACCGCACCGTGCTACGTTCCGCCCGCCATGATTCCGCGTTACACGCCGTCTGATTTCGAAACCCTCTGGAGCGCTCGTCGCAAATACCTCGCGTGGTTCGAGGTCGAGCTCGCGGCGTGTGAAGCGATGGAGCGCGCAGGGCTCGTGCCTCTCGGAACGGCCGCCGAGGTGCGTCCGGTCGCGGACCGCATCGATCCCGATCGCATCGATGCGATCGAGCTCGAGACGCGTCACGATGTGATCGCGTTTCTGACGCACGTCGAAGAGCTCGCAGGGGCACCGGCGCGTTGGCTTCATCGCGGAATGACGAGCTCGGATGTGCTCGATACGTCGTTCGCGCTCCTGCTCCTCGAGGCGACGGATCGGATCATCGAACGCATGGACGCCGTGCTCGGCGCGTTTCGTGCGCGTGTGATCGAACATCGAAAGACGCCAATGATCGGTCGCTCGCATGGCATCCACGCCGAACCCACGACGTTCGGCGTGGCGCTCGCGGGGCACTATGCGGAGCTTGCGCGTGGGAGAGAACGGCTGGTTCGAGCGCGTCGCGAGATTGCGTACGGAAAGATCGCGGGCGCCGTCGGCACGTATGCGCATCTCACTCCGGAGATCGAGGCGGATGCTCTCGGAACGCTCGGTCTCTCGGTCGAGCCTGTTTCGACGCAGATCGTGCCGCGGGATCGACATGCAGCGCTCGCCTGCGCGCTCGGTCTCGTGGCTGCGAGCATCGAACGATTCGCGACGAACGTTCGGCACTGGCAGCGGACGGAAGTGCTCGAAGCCGAGGAGCCTTTCGCCAAGGGGCAAAAAGGCTCGAGCGCGATGCCGCACAAGCGCAATCCCATCCTGAGCGAGAATCTTTGCGGGCTTGCGCGGGTGGTCCGCGCGGCGGTGACACCTGCGCTCGAGAACGTGGCGCTCTGGCATGAGCGCGACATCAGTCATTCGTCGGTCGAACGAATGATGATGCCCGATGCGACTGCCACGCTCGCGTTCATGCTCGACCGCACCCAACGCCTCATCGAGGGCTTGGTCGTGTATCCCGAGAATCTGCGCCGCAATCTCGAACGAACAGGCGGGCTCTGGGCGAGCGAGGGGGTCTTGCTCGAACTCGTGCACAAAGGGCTCGCACGTCAATCGGCCTATGTGCTCGTTCAACGCAATGCGATGCGCGCGTTCGCTGGCGAAGCTCCATTTCAGACGCTTCTGCTTTCGGATGCCGATATTCGCGCGCACCTCGGCGAAGCCGAGATTCGGCGGCATTTCGATCTCGCGCATGCGCTCTCGCATTGCGATGCGATCGTCGATCGCGCGCTCGCGTGAAGAAATATCGATGAACATCGGTCTCGCCTGATGAGGACAGTGCTCCTTGGGCCTCTGGCCCACGACGTGCTGCGGTACGCACGGTCACGAATACGTGCCGTCACGCGTTTTGGGAGGGAGCGATGCTCAACTGCATGTTGCGGTTCCCGGTCGTCGCATTTGCGACGGGATTCATTCTGCTGAGTTGTGTCCCGAGCGCTCGAGCCCAGAGCGAGGCGCCAGTGATCGATCCGCACCTCGACGAAGAGGCGCGACAGGTCTACCTCGCGGGGGTCGCAGCCTACGACGCGGGTCGCTACGAGGCTGCGCTCGAGTATTTCTCACGCGCATACGCGCTGACCGGGCGCCCTCTCTTGCTCTTCAATATCGGTTCGGTGACGGAGCGATTGCGTCGCGATGACGAATCGCTCGAAGCCTACGAGGCGTATCTCGACGCCATTCCAGATGCGCCGAATCGTGCGTTCGTCGAGTCGCGAATCATGTTTCTGAGAGAGCAGTTGAGCGAACGTCGACGGCGAGAACAAGAGGTTTCGCGCGTTGAACCCCGAGAACGAGACATCGAGGGTCCGACGCCTGTCACTCGTCCGATTCCAGAGGAGCGAGCTGCCGTTCGTGTGGTGGCGCCAGAGAACATCGAGGCTCCGCGCGTCATCGCAAATGAAGACGAGAGCTCGGGGGAGATCACTCGAGAGTGGTGGTTTTGGACGCTCATCGGCGTCGCTGTCGTGGGTGCCGGGATCGGCATCGGGGTGGCAGCCCTCGACTCCAACTCGGGGCATCCAAACGAATCGAGTGGCGGCGATTTTGGACCTGATGGCGTCATCGTTGCGCTTGGAGAGTGGTGATGCACGCAGCTCGAACGTGGGCCATGGGCTTGTTTCTCGTGGCGTGCGGAGGGGGCGAGTCGACTCGGCTTTCGTTGTCGATCGATGCCGATCCGCAAGTGCGCGCAGTGGTCGAGGAGCTGCGCCTCATCGTGAACGGGAGGGCCGCGACGAACGAAGTGAGCACTTCCTTCGAACAAACTTTGTCGCGCGCCGAGTTCACGTGGCCTGCGCGCGCATGGATCGTCCCGAATGAAGGAGATGCGAGTCGTCTCGTCGCCATCGATGTCGTCGCGCTCGATTCGCAAGGGCAACCCCTCGCACGAGTTCGTGTCGAGACTGGCTTCGTGGCGAATCAAACCCACGATGTCCATCTGAAGTTCGACGTCGAATGTGTACGAAGACCTGCCTGTGGAGCAGACGAGACATGCGAACGAGGACAGTGCGTGAGCGCTCGTCGCGACCCGAGCGTGCCTTCCACTTTGGACGGCGGAACGCCTCGCGATGCGGGCTTTCATGGGCTCGCGGACGCAGGGGACGCATGCACGATGGTGGCGTCGTACGCGGATCGCGATCGCGATGGCTTTGGTGATCCCGCGACGCGCACGATGTCGTGTACGCCTGCACCGGAGCGGGTCGTACGCGCAGGCGACTGCGATGATGCGTGCCGCGATTGTCATCCCGGTGGCGTCGAAGCGTGTGATGGTCGTCATGACGAAGATTGCGATGGCACGACCGACGAAGGTTGTGCATGCACCCACGGCGCGAGGCGTCCGTGCCCAGCCGGAAGCGACGTCGGGGCCTGCGTGATTGGCTCTCAAACGTGCACGGAGGGCGTCTGGGGAGCGTGTTCGGGTCGAGTCGAGCCGCGTGCCGAGGTCTGTGACGCTGTCGATAACGATTGTGATGGAAGAACAGACGAGGGAGTCACACAGACGTTCTATCGTGACGCGGATGGCGATGGAGTTGGCGTCGCCTCTTCGCAAGTGAGCGGATGCACGGCGCCTCCAGGCCATGTCGCGCGCAGTGGCGACTGTGACGACGCATGCCGCACATGTTTTCCCGGTGGAATCGAGACCTGCAATGGGGAAGATGACGATTGCGATTCGCGCATCGACGAGGATCTTTCACGCGCGTGTGGCCCCAGCGCCGAAGTGGGACAGTGCCGGCGCGGAACGGAGACGTGCAGCGCGGGGGTGTGGAGCACGTGCGGGGATGCGATCATGCCGAGCCCCGAATCATGCAATGGCGTCGATGATGATTGCGATGGCGAGACAGACGAGGATGGAAGCTGCGCACTGGACGCAGGGCCGCTCCTCGATGCGGGGATGTCGCGCGCCGATGCAGGTCCGGGTCTCGATGCGGGATTGGATGCGGGACGACGTCGCGATCGATCCGATGATTGATTCATCGCCAAACGGCGCCGCCGATTTCAGGATTCGGAGCACGGCAGCTTGGACAATGACTTTCTGTCTTTGGGTAGGGCGCTCGACAGTGAGGACAAAAGACGCGTGCTCCAATCGAATGTTCGGCGATCGTGACGAGCGCTGGATGGCATGTCTGCATCTCTTCGAGGCTCATTCGCGAACCATCGCGTGCAGGTGACCACACCATGTCGGCGGCAACGAGCTCATGCTCTTGCAGACCGCGCAAACCCGCCAAGGCGAGAGCGAGCTGGTTGGCGTCCTCGGCGCGAATGTCTGCGAGCTCGCGTTGTGCGGCGACGAGCAAGGTGAGGACGGCGGCGCCTTCATTGGATTCGGTACCTTCTGCATGGGTTTTCTGCGCGGCGCGGGCTGAAGTTTGAAGTTCTTGGAAGTGTTTTTGTGCTTCGGTGGGCGACATCGGATGAAAATTCGAGACGCCAGCGCGGAGCCACGCCACGCGCGCTTCTTCGAGCGCTTGTGACAAGGCGCGCACGAGGATGATGAGCCCTTCTTTGTGACGGGCATCGGCGCCGCGGCCGAGCTCGCGAAATCGATGCTCGACGTAGCGTCGCGCGCGATGGTCCAGCGCGATGTGGAGAGCTGTGATATCGACCTGATTCCAGAGCGGCGAGCCGACCTTGGGAGGCTTTCCGAGTGGCATGTCTCGTGGGGTTCCACGGCCGCGCATCGTAAAGTACACGAGGGCTCCGATGCCCACGATGACGAGCGTCGGAATGGGGCCAATGGTGACGAACAAAATGCGGACGACGGCATACAAGAGCCAACCGAGCCCGTCATGATTGCCCCCCGAGCCCCCGCCTGAATCTCCCCCTCCACCCCAATCCCCACCTCCGAAGCTGCCTCCAGTGCTCTGCGCGAACACGAGACTCGGAATGACGAGCAACGCGAGCAGCAAGGAAAAAACATTGAAAATGCGGTTCATCGAGAACGAATGCTAACCCGTGCGTGCCTTCGGGCGCATTCGTATTAACCTCCGCCCCTCCCCATGCCCCTCGACTCCGACACACTCCGCAAAGGTTTGGCTCTGACCCTCGGCGCCACTCACCTCGAAGGGCCGCCGCCCCGCGGCCTGGGCACGAAATACGAGGGCAAAGTTCGAGACAACTATGTGTCTGGAGACGGGCGCAGGATCCTCGTCACGACCGATCGCATCAGCGCGTTCGATCGCGTCCTTGGCACTTTGCCTTTCAAAGGCCAGCTCCTGAACGAGCTCTCGGCGTGGTGGTTCGAGCAGACGCGGGACATCGCGCCCAATCACGTGCTCGAGATTCCCGATCCGAACGTGATGGTGGGGATCGACTGCCGACCTCTCGAGGTCGAGCTCGTGGTGCGCGCATATTTGACGGGCGTGACGTCGACGAGCATTTGGACGCATTACGAACAGGGCGCGCGCGTTTTTTGTGGGCATGCCCTGCCAGACGGGCTCTCCAAAAACGATCCGCTGCCCTCACCGATTCTGACGCCGAGCACCAAGGCGGAGAAGGGCGGCCACGATGTGAGCGTGTCGCGTGACGAACTGCTCGCGATGGGGAAGATCTCGGAAGCGCACCTCGATCGAGCGGCAGAGCTCGCGCGTTCGCTCTTTCGTCGCGGTCAGGAGATCTGCGCCGCGCGAGGGCTCATCCTGGTCGATACGAAATACGAGATGGGCATCGCGCCCGATGGACGCATCGTCGTCATCGACGAGATTCACACGCCCGATAGCTCGCGCTATTGGTTTTCGGCTTCCTATGACGAGCGGCGCGCGCGTGGCGAAGAGCCGGAGAGCTTTTCGAAAGAATATTTGCGCACGTGGCTTGCCAGCAAAGGATGGACGGGGGAGGGCGCGATGCCACCGATCCCCGATGATGTGCGGATGGAAGCTTCGCGCCGCTATGCCGACGCATTCGAGGCGATCACGGGGCGCGTCTTCGTGCCCAATCTGGAAGAACCGAACGCACGCATTCGACGCAATCTGAAGTTAGAGGGAGAGGCCACACCGTGAAAGCCAAAATCTATGTCACGTTGAAACGCGAAGTACTCGACCCGCAGGGGGATGCGGTGCGGCGCGCACTGGGCGCGCTCGGCTTCGAGGGCGTACGCGATGTGCGCATCGGCAAATTCGTCGAAGTCGAAGTCGAGGGCCGGGACCGTGAAGGGGTCGAACGAGACATTCGCAACATGTGCGAAAAGCTCTTGGCGAATCCGGTCATCGAAGATTTCCGTTTCGACCTCGGGGAGTGAACCCATGGAATCGGGCGTGGCGTTCTGCTATGCCCGACGCATCTATGCGATTTACTCAGGCTCTCATTCCGACGCTCAAAGAGGTTCCCAAAGAAGCGACGACGCCGTCGCATGTGCTCCTGCTTCGCGGCGGCTTCATTCGCATGGTGGGGGCGGGCATTTACGAGATGCTGCCGCTGGGTTTCCGCGTCCTCATGAAGATCAGTCGGATCGTTCGCGACGAGATGAATCGCGCTGGCGCTCAAGAGGTCCTCATGCCGGCGCTCTTGCCGCGCGAGTACTTCGAGGAGTCGGGGCGTTGGGATGGATTCGGTGACACGCTGCTTCGGCTTCAAGACCGAAAGGGCGGCGATTATCACTTGGGCCCGACGCACGAAGAGATCATCACCGACATGGTGCGGCGGGATGTGAAGAGCTACCGCCAACTGCCGCTCAGTCTCTATCAGATTCAAATGAAGTTTCGCGACGAGGCGCGCCCGCGCGCGGGCCTCTTGCGTTGCCGCGAATTCATGATGAAGGACGCGTACTCGTTCGATGCGACCGAAGAGGGGGCGCTCGCGAGCTACGAGACGATGCGCGCTGCGTATCACCGCATCTTCAAGCGCCTTGGGCTCGATTATCGTGTCGTCGCTGCGGATAGCGGCTCGATGGGCGGTTCGACGAGCGCGGAGTTCCAGGTGCTCGCGCAAAACGGCGAAGACGCGATCGTGGCGTGCACGAAGTGCGAGTATGCCGCGAACGTCGAAGTCGCGGAGTCCGTGGCTCCCTCTCGAAAGAACGTGGTCGTCGAGGCCTTCTCGAAGGTCCTGACGCCGAAGAAGAAGACGATCGAGGACGTCGCGAAGTTCCTCGGCGTGGCTCCGAGTGCCACGGCGAAGACGCTCATGTATGTGGCGGACGGAAAGCTCGTGATGGTGCTCGTTCGCGGCGATCATGAGGGCAATGACGTGAAGGTCGCCCGTGCCGTGGGCGCGAGCGAAGTGCGTCTCGCGAGCGATGCGGAGATCGCCGAATCGGTCGGACCGATTGGGTTTTTGGGTCCGATCGGGTGGAAGGGGACGATCCTCGCGGATCGCGCGCTCGACACGGGAGAAGGTTTCGTCTCGGGTGCGAACGAGGTCGATCATCATCTTTTGAATGTCGTGCTCGGCCGTGATTATGAAGCCCGTGTCGTCGATGTGCGGACGGTCGGCCGAGGAGATGTGTGCGCGCGATGTGGTGGGATGCTCGAGAGCTATCGCGGCATCGAAGGCGGACATATCTTCGTGCTCGGCACGCATTACAGCGCGCGCATGAAGGCCATGTTCCTCGACGAGAACAACGAAGAGAAGCCGTTCGTGATGGGGTGCTATGGCATTGGTGTGTCGCGTTTGGTGGCGACCGCGATCGAGCAGCACTGTGATGCGGATGGGATCGTCTGGCCGATGGCGATCGCGCCTTATCACGTGGTGATCACGACCGCGGGCAAAGGCGATGATCTCGATCGTGCGGCGATCGAGCTTTACGATGCACTTCAAGCTCGCGGAGTCGAGACGCTCTTCGATGATCGCGACGAGCGTCCTGGCGTGAAGTTCAAGGATGCCGATTTGATTGGGATCCCACTGCGCGTGACGATTGGAAAAAAGGGCCTCGCCGAAGGCAAGGGCGAGCTCAAGCATCGTCACGAAAAAGAATCGACCATGGTGCCGCTCGGTGAAATGACAGAGCGTGTCGCGGCGTTGGTCGTCGAGGGTGGTGGGCGTTTGAGCTCGAGTTGAACGATGGCGAAGAAGAAGGCAACTCACGAGAGCGCAGAGGTCGAGCGAACATCACCGAGGGCGGTGATGATCGCTTTGATCACGGCCTTCTTGTGCATCGCGATCATTGGCGTCGTGACGGTGGTGGTCCCCGAGATCAGCGATGAACCCGAAGGGACCGAGACAGAGGAGAATTCGAGCGAGGACGCGCTCATGGACGCGCACGACGACGCGTCCGTTCTCGTGAACCTCGTGCCCGAGCCCGCCTCGCGCGGGCGCGCGGGCGTTCGGGACGAACCGAATCTTGCTGCTCGACCGCCGGCTCTTCGGTGCTGAGAGCGGGCTCGTCACGTGCGACTGAGTCGAGGGCGTGATTGAGCCAACTCTGAAACATCGTGTCCATCTCCGCCGACATCGCGTGCCCGACACCATCGAAGGTCGTGAGCTCGAGATCCCAGCCTGCGATGCGCAGATACTCGTAGGATTCGAGCGTGGGTCCGTATGCAATGCGTTCATCGTCGCGCGCATGCATCGTCCGAATCGGAGGCGCATTCGGAGGAGGAGTTCCAGATGGCCAAAGTGGAGGCGGCAGCCAGCCTGCGAGAGGGAACGCGACGCCGACCACCTCGGGGTGATGCACTGCCAGCGTGATCGAGAGCATTCCTCCCTGCGAGAATCCTGCGACGATGGTGGGCCCCGATGTCGGGCGCATCTCGCGCACGGCGACGATGAACCGCGCGAGCTGCGCAGCTGTTTCGGCGAGCGCCGTCGATAACAACTCGGTTTGTCCTTCCGCGGCTCGGACCGGCAGCCAGCTGAAGCCATCGCCGAGCGGCATGGGCGCTCGAGGCAAGATGATTCGCGCAGGCCGCACGAGGTTCGAAAATGGCCCCCCGGGCACGCGTGGTCGATCGCCACGTCCATGAATGACGATGACGAGCGGAAGGGGGCTCTCGGGGTCTGCGTCGCCCAGCACGACGTCCAAAAATGAGATGCCTTCCGCCTCACCACGTCGCACGTGGATGCCCGTCGCGCGTGTTTCGTAGTGATCCAGAGGTGGCGTTTCGTCATCGATGGCGGGGGGCGCTGCGGGCTCTGGCGGCGTGATTTGGGGGGCGGGTCGTGTCGTGCTTTCCGCGCCTTCGGTGTGAGCTGGCTCGTGACGCGGCGGCCACACCATGACGGCGGGCTCGACCGCGTTCGTGCTTCCACAAGCCGCGAGAGAGACGACCAAGAAAAAAATGAAGGGAGCCAGACTCGTTCGCGTCACACCCTGCGCGTTGTCGCACGTTTCGGGGCATGGCGAATAGGCGTTCTGCGGCGATGAATAAAAAGAAATACCGAGAGAGCACTTGAAATCTTGGGGAAGTTTTTTGCGCGATCGCAATTGATCGCTCATCCTCTACAAAGGATCGAAGGACTCGGCGTCCGAACGGGGGTGTTTGCCGTGATAGGAACCGAGAAATCGCGCGGTCCGTCCGCGCAAATCGCTGTATTCGCATCCCAACGGGTGATGTCTGCCCGATCTTTGAGGATGTTTCTCGTGGGTGCGATGGGCACGCTTCTGTGTGCTCACTCCACGGTCTATGCGTGGGATGCACCGATGTGCGTCCCACAGACGGGAGATGTGCCGAGGGTGTGGGCGCATGAAGCGATTCGCATGTGCGATGCGGGCGCCACCCCTGCGTATGCCTGTTGGGCGGTGAGAGAGTCGGTATCTCGAGCGCAGGATCTCGTTCCTACAGGTGAAGCTGCGCGTCGTGCGTTCGATGCGCTCGAGGAATCTCGACGTGCGGGTCGCATTCAAGAGGCGCTCGTGTCTCTCGCGAGTTTGAGGGAGCTCGTTCCCGTGCTCGCGGATCGCTGGGACTCGATCGAAGGAGAGCTCTTCGCATCGGAGCGACGTGGATGTGAAGCGTGGGATCGCGCGACCGCGAGCCCGAACTCTGCGGTTGCGGCTCGCGCGCGCGTGGGCTTCGTACGCTGTCTTTTGGAGACGAACGATCGTCGCGCCGCGCAAGAGCTCCGAGCACTTCTCACGCGATATCCGGAGCTTCCAGACGCGCTCGCGCTGCGTTTGCTCGATGCACGGATGCGCGAAGAGCGCGCCGATGTTCGGGGAGCCATTGCGATTTATCGCGACATCGATTTGTCTCGTCCCGAGGAGTCACAAGCGACCGATGCGCGTGATGCCCTGGAGCGCTTGGCGGCATCGGGACATCGGATTCCGCATTCGAGTCCGGCTCAGCTCTTGGAGCGGGCGAGTCGCATCGTGCGTTTGGGCGCGCCCGAGCTTGCGCATCGTGAAGTCGATCGGTTGCTCGAGATGAGGCTGCCGCCGAGGGAGCGCGCCGAAGTGCTGTTGCTGGCGGCGCGCATTGCCCGCACCGAAGGGCGTTTCGATGACGCAGAAGCATTGACGCGTCAGGCCCAACCTCGCGCGGAAGGAGTAGAGCGAGCGCAATCAGCTCAAACCGATGCGAGCGCAGAGCTCGCGCGTCTTCTCGGATCCTGGCGTACGTTGGAGCGCCTCCCGACAGCGCGTTTGTTTGCATATTTGAGGGTTGCGGCCCGTGCATCGATGCGTGAGGAGCTCCATCGTGCGCTCGACGTCATCTCGTCGCGTTCATTGCCGTGTGGGCTTCGGCTCGAAGCGGGGGTGGTCGCGAGTGGAAGTGCCGATGACGAACACGTGGTGCGCGTGCTCGAGACGTGCGCGCATTCGGGAGGCTCCATCGGAGTGGCTGCGCGTTACCATCGTGCGCGCGCGCTCGAGCGCCTCGGACGCAATGAAGAAGCCCGACGCGAGCTTGCGCTCGTCGTCGATCAAGATCGAACCGAGACGCGATGGTACGCGCTTTGGTCGCGTCAACGTCTGAGGCTCGATGCGGCCACGGTGACGGAGGAGGGGGTCGCGGACTCGGACGTGGATCGAAGCAAGACGGGGGAGCACGACGCCTCCGTGCGAACGATGCCGGTCGCTCTGCAAGGCACGCTCGGGACGGCACCTTCTGCGCCATCGATCGAAGCTCGAGGGCGAGCCGTCGATATTGAGCCGAACGAAGAAGACGACGACTCGTCTGAAGTCGTACCTCGGCGTGCCACGATGGGTCGTGAGCAGATCGAAGCGCGTCTCGCGGATCTGGCCGCGCGGTATGCGGACGCGTTTCCGTGGTTTGCTCGTGCGCTCGCGCATCTCCGTTTGGGCGGTGATTTCGCCGCCACCGAGGAGCTTCACGAAGCTGCGCTCGCATGGCATGAAGCGCGCGGTTTGTCTCCGGTGCGCGCGGGAGTCGAAGCGGTCTATCGAGGGGCCTCACCGCCGCGACGTGCTGTCACTCGAGACCTTTGGCGCGCTCGCCGAGCGCTCGCCAACACCGATCGACTCGCCCTCGCCGATATCGCGGCCTCGCTCGGGGATCATGGGCTCGCGGTGCGCTTTGGAGGACGAAGCCACGCGGCGACGCGTCCGCGAGCCTACGAAGAGATCGTGACCGAGGTCGCCGAGGCGCGCGGGCTCGACCCGAATCTCTTGCTCGCGGTGATGCGGGTCGAAAGTGTCTACAACCCGCGCATCGTCTCGTATGCGGGAGCCGTCGGTCTCATGCAGATCATGCCGCGGACGGGTCGATTGATCGCGCGTTCGCTCGGGCGTGAGGGAGAGTTTGGCGTGGATGACTTGCTCGAGCCGCGTACGAACCTGGAGTTCGCGGCGTGGTATTTGAGCTCACTCATCAGGCGTTTCGAAGGCCAGGTTCCTTTGGCCATTGCGTCCTACAACGGTGGCCCGCACAACGTGCGCCGCTGGTTGAACGAGTATTCGCCTTCGATGCCGCTCGACGCGTTTCTCGAACGAATTCCGTTCACCCAAACGCATCGTTATGTGCGGCGGGTGCTCTCGCATTGGGCCGCGTATCGTGCGCAGCAAGGGCTCTCCATGGTCGAGCTCGACCCGAGCTTGCCGAATCTTGCGCCGGATCGAGTCGCGTTCTGAAGCTGCTGACTCGGAGAGCTTCAGCTTGCGGAAGAAGCTTCATCCTCCACAGGATACCCCACGAGGTAGGTGACCGGCAGTCCCTTGTGACGGTAACAACCTGCCTGCCAAACGTAGTGCTTCGCATCGGTCTTTCGGGCGATCTCGAGCAATTCCTCAGGCGTATAACAGCGCAATATCGAGACCACGCTGTCCCACGTGATGATGATCGGCGCGATGGGGATGATGTAGGTCAATACGAATCGACTGAGCGTCTTTTTGCGGATCCATGGAGTCAATAAGAAGACGTTGATGGGTGTCAGTAAGAAACAAAAGAGGTCGAACCATGAACGTCGAAGCATCTCGAAGATCGCGATGGGTTGATCGTTTTCCACGGCATCTTTGAGGATCGAGACAGCAGCATCCGGCGAAAAATGGTGAAGCCCGTTGAACATGGTCCGGATGCCTTTGAGCGTACTTGGCACGGCGAGCGCGCTGACGCTGTGAGGCGAATAACGAATATTGGAGATGTCATTCAGTGGATAGGACGCTTCGGGGTTGGGGTATTTGTCGGTAAGAAGAATCGATATCTTTTTGCCGGAGACACGACGAACATCTTCGCTCAAGCTCAGCCATGGACCGCCGCTGCCAGAGCACAAGTCGACAAACTGTGTTTGTTTTGTCTTCTCCATGATGTGAGCGAGCAGCTTTGCTTTGGGAGAGAAAGGCTTGGCGGCTGATAAGAGCAACTCGAGAAAGCCAGTCAATAGCTCCCTCAACGATTTGGGCCACCATGGCAAATCGGTCAATTCAAACAACTGAAATCGCTTCATTGTCATGGCCTTTGTGGCCATCGAGGGCCGGCGTCCAGATCTCGCTATGGGACTTTCCCCATAGGAATGATGAACATCCAGTCCACACAGTGACATGGTTGGCGAGAGATCACAATGCACTCATGCTTTCGGGGATCGCAGTGAGAGCCCCTCTTCCTACTCGAGATCCTCATACGGATGCGTCAACGAAACTCTCACTGCATGGAGTATTGGAATATCACTCGTCGCCTCTGTGTTCGGTTGCTCCGGCATCCTCACAGGCACGGATGCTAGGTCGTGTCCGCAAATCCTCCCATCGCCTGGCTCGTTCGCAGAATCGCATGCGTTGTTGCTCGTCGGTCACAGGCTATCGCCTGCTCCCTCCTCGCGCCTAGCCTGCGATTCTGCGCCCTTCGCCATGCTCGGTCCGGAATATGCGGACACGCCCTACACATATCGGTGATCGTCGACGGCGAAAATTCCTTTGCTGACATCTACTGCACGGCGACCAACACCTACACCAACCACGGCTACATCCCATTCTACCTCGGCCCGCATCACCCTTTACCGCCCGCGTTGAGGACGAGTTCGCGCACGCGAGCTTCAAGCGGCATCTTCTACGAATCCGGCGTCTTCCATGAGGCCCGCGTCCTCCCCAACGACACCCGCGTCTTCCCCAACGACGCCTGCGTCTTCCATGAGGCCCGCATCCTCCTCGACGACACCCGCGTCCTCCTCGACGACGCCTGCGTCTTCCATGAGGCCCGCGTCTTCCTCGACCCCGGCGTCTTCCTCGACCCCGGCGTCTTCCTCGACCCCGGCGTCTTCCTCGACGACGCCGGCATCCAATGGACCCGCATCTTGTTGTGGCGGACCTGCATCACCGAGGCACACGCGCTGGTTCGAGTCGTACTGATAGCCCATCGGACAAATGGGTGAATAGTCGCACCCCACACAGGCGATTCCGAAGAGCACGAGAGCATATTTCCAAACGAAGCGATTCATCGTGCGACTCCTCAGAAAACGAATGCGATTCGCGATTGAACCGTCCAGATGAGACCTTCGGTGAGGCGATTGCCCGTCGCGAGATCACCGCCCGCGCCGAGTGCATCTCCGACGTTCATGATGCCGAACTCATTGCTCCATCGCATTTCATCGCGTGGACCCCAGCTGAGTTTGAGCGCCACGTCGGCTTCCCATCCAAGCAGACATTCGGCGCCGATCCCGCAGCCTTGAGACGCATCGACCGAACGTGTGCTGCGCAGTGGCGCATTGAGCTGATCGGCGAAGCCGAGCAAGAACTGACCGATGATCTCGACCCCACCGTCGTATCCAAGAGGCCGGAGGCGGCCTTGGGCGAGGAAATAAATCGAGTTCCACACACCACCGCCCGACCATAGTGCGGAGGTGACGTATTCATTCGCCGTGCGGACATTCAGCGCGACCGGATAGAGCAAGAGGCCGACTTGATAAGCCGGGTTGCTCGGACGCTGTGTGAGCGTGCGGATCTGATAGATGTTGCCCTCTTGTCCGGTGGAGAAACCAGACTCGAGATAAAATCCCCACATCGAGTCTTCGAGTCCGAGCCGCGCGGCGCCGCCCCACACGTTGGCGCCACCGGTCGTCGCCGTGCGTCCGACCGGTGTGAGCGAGGGATCGCCTCCCTGGGTCGTTCCTGGGCAGCCCGCAGGCTCGTTGCAGTAGTCTCCCGTCAACGCGACGGCGTTGGTGCGGCCCTGAATCGTGTAGAGCTCGCCTTCGCTGTAAATGAGCGGTGCGCGTCGACCGAACGCCGACCAGCGCAAGCGATAGAAAATATCGCCGATATAAACGTCCGAGCTGGTGTGGGCTTGGCCACGATTGACGAGCACGATGCCCGCGTTGAGCTCGTCGCGGGCGTTCATCGTCATGTTGAAGTCGGGATCGTTCCAGGCGAGCACGACCGTGGTTTGCCAGACGTCGTCTTCACCAGCGCGATCTCCCAGGAACGCGAAGGGCACGGGGCTCCGCGCCGCCCGTGCGCCGTCGGCGAATCCACTTTCACCCATGGGCGAAGGATCGGCCGCGCGGCGGTACGTCAATTGATCTTCGACCAGCCAATCGTAAGCGATCGCGAAGATCAGCGGCGTGGGCCGCGAATCGCCTTTGGCGAGTGTGTTGATGATGGTCAGCGGGCGCGTCGCGAAGAGGATGCGATCGAATGTCGTGCCTGAGAGCGCGTCGCCGAAATCGTTGCGGAAGTCGTTGCCATCGTTGAAGAGAAGACCCATCCCGCCGTGCGAGCCTTGACGTCCGATGCGGATCTGTCCGACAGGCGTCATGAACTCGAGCCAGAGCCGCCGAAAGAAAATCGGCGCGACATCCGTGCTCCACGTCGTCCCCGAGAAAAGGCTCGTGTTGCTCGGATCGTTCGCGAAGAGCGGTGTTCCCGCGAGGCGCGCGTTGTCTCCGAAGACGACGTTGTCGAGCACATCGATTTGAGTTCGAAGGGCCGCGACGGGGGAAGCGGGGTTTCTGCCGAACACGATGGAGGGGTCGAGTCGAAGGCGCATGAATCCGAACGCTGCGTTGCTGGCGCCATCACGAAATGCGCGGAGGCCCGCGTCCGGGTTGGGGATCGGAAGGTTGTCGATGACGGCGAGGCGCGCTCGGTAGTAGCCGTGAAGTTCCAGCGCGATCGGGATGTCTCCAGGAATCGGCATCACACCGGCGGGGGTCGTAGACGTGGGTGCCGGAGGCGGGGGCTCGATCTCATCATCATCGTCGTCGTCCCAAGAGTCACTCGAAGGAGCTTCGATCGCTGGCTCTTCTGGGACTGGAGCTTCGATCTCGGATTCGAGCGGTTCCGCTGCCTCCTCGGCCTCATCGAGGTCTTCTTCTTGCGCTTGGGTGACGGCTGGAATCGTGCTGCATGCGAGCGCAAGTAGAACGGCGAGTGTGGATTGGATGCGTTGCATCGTTTCTCTTCTCAAGGTGATTGGAGTAGAGACAGAGGACTCGAATGCCCGACCCGACATCGAATCAGCCTCTGTTCTTCTGTTCAGCGTTTGCACTGATGGCCCTTGCGATGGTGGGTTGCGATTCATGCGAGAGCGGAGGCCCTGTTCCGTTTGGGCTCGATGCTGGGCAAGGGAGTCCGGCGGCGCGGCCAGTGGAGCACGAACCGCGACGCACTGTCGAGCTCCTCGTGCGAGAGTTGCCAGGCAACACGCCGAGCGCCGAGATCGATGGCTCGGAGGTCTCTATCGTGGGAGGTTCGATTCGCGCGATCGGCGCGTGGGATTTCGACGGCGATGGGGATCGAGACGCGCTCGTGATGAGCGTGGATGACGCCGAAGCTCGCGGCCGGCTGTGGACGTTCGTGCGCGATCCGCAGACGTTTTCGATGCCCTCGGAGCTGGGTCGAACGCCTCGACTCTCAGGGCGATGCATGCTGGCGCGAACGGCGGTTCGGTCGCTCGGAGACTCGATCACGCTCGCTGAGTTTGGCTTTCGATGCTCGGAGAGCGAACACGAGGAGGTCGAAGAGATTCATTCCTTCGTGATTTCCGGAGGTGCTTCGCCGCGTGTTCTCGAAAAGTTCACGTTGAGCCGCGAGGCGCGCGACGAGGGAGGCGATTCCATTGCGATCCGCGCCGAAGATCGCGATGGCGATGCCCATGTCGACCTTGTCGCCGAGCTTTCGTTGGAGGCGGGAACGGATTCTCCGGCTCGGGTCCGCATTGCGTTTCTCGATCGTCCCGGTGGCTTTGCGCGTGAACCAAACGAACCCGAAGCGACGATGGCCGCGCTCGCGGAGCAGGCCCGCAATGCACTGAGGCGCGAGCCCGAGCGCGCGCTCGGCATCGCATCGCAGGCGGTGTCGATCTGGGACGCGGTGTGTCACGAGAGCGGACACGCCCGGTTCGATGTGGGCGGTCACCGCGTGTCATGTGGGCGATCGGGAGCTGCGGGGCGTGCGCTCGCGGTATCGACCCAGGCCGCGGCGCGCACGGGACGACCGCTCTTGGCGGTGGAGGCGATGGAGCGCATGCAACGCGCGACGATCGCGGTCCGCGATCGAGATCGCGAAGCCGCGCGCAGCGCGCTCGGGCGGCTGGGCGGCGAGATCGGAGACATTCACGAGGGCCCGCGACAAGCCGCCGATGCAGAGCGCACCTTGCGCCGTTCCATGCTCGGATTCCTCGATGAACATCGCATTTTGATTCGAGGCCCTTCACCAAGGGTGTTCGACATCGCACAGGGTTCCGAGAGCCCTGCCGAGGATGCGATGGTGGCTGCGCTCGGCATCCTCAGCCCCTCGTCGGAGTACGAGCTCGTTGCGATCGAGCGGCGTTGCGCAGGGACGGTGCTCGTCCTCGCGCCTGTGGCAGGTGAGATCGCGGCGACACGAAAAACGGCGCTCGTGGCTTCACGGCGTGCGCCACTGGGAACTCCATGCCCCGAGTTGACCCCCGCACTGCGGGCCGATGATGATGGCTGGCGCGTGCTCGGGTGGGCGCCACAAGGAGTCCTCGTGGCGCGGCACACCGAGCTCCGCCTCGTGCCCCTCGACATCGCAGCGGAGCCCATGGGAGAGCCCATCACGCTCGAGGAGGGTGCTGTGATTCCTGCTCCCATCGCGCCCGGCGCAGCCACTTCGGACGCCCGTGCGTTGGTGTATTCGGTGCCAGGTGGATTCGTGTTGGTCGAGTTCGCGCCAGAACGCCGTGCGTCGTTCATTCGACCCGCCGCCCACGGCGACGTGGAAGGGATGAGCTTCGATGTGGCGGTCTCGCCTTCGACCGCACGCATCGCATGGATCGCGGAAGGTCGGGTCTTTTGGCTCGAGCGTCGGGCGGCGTCGGATTGAATCGCGGACGGCCATCGAATCTGCTAACAAACGCGCCTCATGGGGACTCCCCGATATGGTGTTTGGGCGCTCATCTCCGCGGCGCTCTGGTCTTCCTGCGGTGCTTCTCCTCCTCCGCCGGCTCCCTGCATGTCGGATCGCGAATGTCGCGCCGATCGCATTTGCCATGAAGGTCGCTGCCGATTTTCGGACGAGGTGCGCGAGGAATTGACCGAACGACGTCAAGCGCTCTCGAGTGGCGGTGAAGAAGAAATCGCGCCAGAGCCCTCTGAGACGCCTCAGGAGGCCCCTCTCGCCGTGGACAGCGAAAGGGCGATGTTCATGGGCGGAATGCGCCACACGGGGCGCAGTGAAGCGCAGGGGCCTGCTTCGATGCCGCGACTCCGCTGGGTGCATCGTACCGGAGCACGCGTCCACGCAGCGCCCGTGATCGGTGCGGACGGAACCATCTATGTGGGGTCTACGGATCGCAGCTTCGTGGCGATTGCACGCGACGGCAGTCTGCGATGGCGATACGCCGGTGGAGATCGCTTCTATGCGTCTGCGGCGATCATGCGCGACGGAACGATCGTCATTGGGAATCACGACGGAACGGTCGTCGCGCTGAGCCCGGAGGGGCTCGTGCGGTGGCAAAGGCAGCTCGGCGGCCCCATCGATGCGAGCCTCGCGCTCGACGATGAAGATGGGATCTATGTGGCGGCGGACGGGTTATGGGCGCTCGACCCTCGGGGCAACGTGCGCTGGCATCAGCCCACGGCAGGTTCCATCCGAACGGCGCCGGCGATTCATCCTCTGGGGTTGGCGATCGTCGGAACGACCGACGGACGCGTGGTGGCCGTGCGATTGAGTGGTGAGCTCGCGTGGGAAGCGCGCACGGGCGCGAGCGTCGATGGAGGCGCGTCGATCGCCGATGATGGAACTCTCTACGTCGGCAATGACTTGGGGCATCTCTTGGCGCTCGATCCGCGCGATGGGGCGATTCGTTGGCGCTACCAGGCCGAAGGCGATATCCGCGCGACGCCTGCGATCGCGCTCGACGGGACCATCGTCGTGGGCAGTGACGACCGTTCGATTCATGGCGTTGCACCGGATGGAACTCCGCGGTTCCGTGTGCGTACATCGGGCCGGGTGCGGGCCTCGGCACGGATCGATGCGGACGGAAGGATTTACGTGGGATCGCAAGACGATTTTCTTTATGCACTCGCGCCCGATGGGACGCTCCTCTTTCGCCACAACATGGGCCACGATGTCGATTCCACGGCCGTCATTGCATCGGATGGTACGTTGATCGTGGGAACCGATGATGGGGGTGTGTACGCGCTGGAAGTGGCGTCGAGATGAGCGCGTGGAATCCACAACAGGTTCTCGCCGCGCTCAAGGCGGGCGGCGCCAAGAGCCTTCATTTGATGGAGATCGTGCAGATCCTCGATGCGCCCAAGGACGCCAAGGACGAGGTGCGAGGTGTGCTCGGCCGCCTCAAGGAGCTCGGCTTCGTCAAAGAGTTGCCCGGGGGTCGATACCGTCTCGTTCCTGGCGCCAAACGCAATGTTGTGATGAACGACACGAAGAAGGCGACTCGCGAGAGGAAACCAGCACCTGTTCCGCAACTCGCGGGTGAGAGCGTCACAGGATGGTTGAGCACGACCCCTCGCGGCTTTGCGTTCGTGGCCGCTGAAGACGGGGGACCCGACGTGTTCGTCTCGGGGCGTTCGCTCGGCACCGCGATGCATGGCGATCGGGTGGAGGTCGCCGCGCGGCGCAGCCCGCAAGGCCGAGAGGGGGAAGTCGTTCGTGTGATCGAGCACGGCATGCTGCGCGTCGCAGGTGTGCTCGTTCGCTCGCGGCAGGGGCTCGAAATCGAGACGAACGATGCGCGATTGCCACCTGTGTTTCGGGTCGCCGGGACACCGCCGCTCGGCGCCGAGCTCGGGATGGATGTCGTGGCTCAAATCACGAAGTACGCGAGCGTGCCGGGCCAGCTTCCCGAAGCGCGGGTGCTTCGTGTGCTCGGACCGCGCGGCGCGGCGGACGTCGAGATCGCGAAGATTCTGATTCGTGAGGGCGTGGGCGAAGAGTTTCCGGCCGAGGTCGTCGCGGAGGCGCTCGGCTTTCCTGCCGAAGTTCCCGAGCACGATCTCCGCGGACGAGAGGACCTTCGCCATCTCGATTTCTGCACCATCGACCCCGACGACGCGCGCGACCATGACGACGCGCTCTGGGCCGAGCGGCTGGGCGATGGTTCCTATCGCGTGATCGTCGCCATCGCGGATGTGTCTCATTACGTCCGCGAGGGGAGCCCGATCGATCGCGAAGCGCTCGCACGCGGCAACTCGATTTATCTGCCAGGGCGCGCCATTCCGATGTTGCCGCCTGAGCTCTCGAGCAACTTGGCGTCGCTCGTGCCTGACGAAGATCGCCTTACGTTGGCGGTCGAAGTTCGGCTCGGCAAGCTCGGGAAAATCGTGTCGCATCGCTTGATCGAAGGCGTGATTCGATCGCGCGCGCGATTGACGTATGGGTCCGTGGCGCGTGCGCTTGGCTTGACCGATGAGGGCGCGTCTCAGCCAGAGGCCGAGTCGCGCATCGAGCTCTTGCGCACCCTGCACATGATCTCGAAGCGCTTGCGCGCGCTCCGTGTTCGTCGCGGAGCGCTCGAGTTCGATCTGCCCGAAGCGCGCGTTCAGCTCGACGCGCACGGAGAGCCCACCGATATTCTTCGCTCGCGCAGCAACTCTGGCATCAAAGAAGCGTACGAGATCGTCGAAGACCTGATGTTGCTCGCGAATGAAGTCATCGCGGCGGACCTCACGCGTCGGAAGCTCCCTGCGATCTTCCGCATTCACGGCAAGCCCGATCCGCACAAAGTCGAGATGTTTTCTCGGGTCGCGGAAGCGTTCGGACATGCCATCGAAGAGGGGGCGGCCGAGAGCCCGAAGAAGCTACAAAAGGCGCTCGCCCAAATGGCAGGCACCCCGCACGTGCAGTCGCTCGCCTTTCTCCTCCTCCGCTCCATGCAGCAAGCGACGTACGGAGTTGCGAACCTCGGGCATTTCGCGCTCGCGGCCACGGACTATCTGCATTTCACTTCGCCGATCCGCCGATATCCGGATCTCGCCGTGCATCGCATCGTGAGGATGGTCGCGCGCGGCGAGCGTATCTCGAGAGAGCTCCTTCGAGAGACACTTCATCCGCAGGCGATCCAGGCGAGTCGGATGGAGCGGCGCGCCATGACGGTGGAGCGCGAGACGGTGAATCTCTATCGCTGCCTCTTGATGAAAGAACGTGTCGGCGAAGAGTTCGAAAGCACGATCACCGGTGTGACCGAACATGGGCTCACGGCGCAGCTCGACGCGCCTTTCGTCGAGCTGCGCATTCCGATCGACCGGCTCGGAGAAGATTATTTCGAGCTCGATCGGCTCGGCATTCGTTTGTCGGGTCGAAGGACGGGCCTGTCGTTCTCGCTCGGCGAGCGCATCGTGGTGCGCCTCGAGTCCATTCTCATCGAGCGTCGCGAATTGGTCGCGGTGCCTGTTCGGGCTTCGGGCCTGTCTCGCGCGCCGCGCAAGCCGAAAGCGACACACCAACGGAAAAAAGAGAAAATGGGGCGAAATCGGCCGACACGAGGGGGTTGAGAAATGACACGAGGGGGTCGAGAAGTGTCGTCGCGGTTCGGCGGGCCGACATCGCGGTTCCGCGGGCTGACGTTGCGGTTCGGTGAGAAGACGTCGCGGTTTGGCGAGAAGACGTCGCGGTTTGGCGAGAAGACGTCGCGGTTTGGCGAGAAGACGTCAGGAGTTGAAAGCTTCTGGCGAGGGGTTTTGAGCTTCCGGCGAGGGCTGGCGCTCTCCTTCGTGCTCGCGCTCGTTGGGTGCGGGTGTTCTACGGATGGATCCTTTTCGTGCTCGCACATCGCGTGCATTCGGCGCACTGAGGTTTTCTTCGTCACGCCGATCGTGGAGCCGGGCTCGTACTCGCTCGAGGTGGTCCCGTTGCCCGATGGGCGGCGGGCACGTTGTGCCTTCCAGATCGACGCCTCGGGCACGCTCACCGAGAGCTCGTGTGACGTGAGCCCGGGCGCCGCGCTGATGACGTCCCTCGAGGCCGACGCCGCCATGGGGCTCGGGACCCCGGGCGTTGCGTTGGTGGGTCACGCCCAAGGCGCGTCGCTCCGGATCGAACGCGCGGGCAGCGTGATCTACGAAGGCAACGCTGAGCTGGAGAGCGTCCGGAACTCGACGCCGCATGCCTGCGAGCCGGACAATTGTCTAGTGCCGATCCTGCAGGCGCGATGAGGACGAGCTGAGGACGACTGAGAAGTTGCGTTCGTTCGTTTCGTTCATCACTATGCGTTGGCCTCGTCCTCGCGGTGGGCTGTGGTGGTGGCATCTCTGACGACACCCGAGTGATCGACCTTACGGAGGAGGAACGGGTGGCCCTCTGCGAGGAGAACAACGACGGGACTGCTCCGACGATCGAGATCACCTGTACGCTGGTTGCCCTTCTGAGCCCGACGGTGACCACCGAGGCCGAGTGCCAGTCGGCCGTCGAGTCGTGTATGGCATCGCCGCCGAGCATTCCCAACATCAACTGCAACGATGCGCCTGCACCTCCCGCGACATGTCCTACCACCGTGGGCCAGACGCGTGCATGCGGGAGCGCGATACGCACGCGCAGCGAGGCTCTTTATGCCCGCGCTTCGTGCAGCAATGTGACGATGGCCTTCGCTACACACCGGAACCCGTAGCCGCTCGCGGTGTCTGAGTGGGCCATGCGCTGGTGCCTGTTCTCACTGCTCTCGCTCTGGATCGTGCCCACCGCCGCCGCACAGTGCTCGTTCGCGGGCGAGGCGCGCATCGACCGCGTGACGCCACGGGGTGGCGATCTCCAGTTCGGAGTCACAGAGCAAGCGCGGGTGACCATCGACGGCACCCGCGCTCGCGTCGAGGGGGTGCGGCCGATCGCGTTCGTCGGATCGGCCGCGAGTCGTGATGTCGCGCTCTTCCTCGCGGCGGACAGGACAGTGCAGGGGGTGCTCTCGGTGCGAGCAGGGACGCCGCTGCGAGTCCGGCGGGTGGTTGGCGCGCGCGCCGCGGGCTTCATCGACGCCGAGTCGGTGCGCGTGGCGCTTTCGGTTCCCTGTGGCGAGCTCAGCTTGTCGTCCCTCGCGCCCGACATGGAGGAGTCGAGCGTCGAGGACGATCTCGATCACGTGCTCTTGGTGCGCGGACGGAGCCTGTGGGTCTACGCCGGGCCCACGACGTCGCGCGGCGTCCGCTTGGCGCTGCGCGGGAGTGTGCCCTCATCCAGGTGGCCCTTGCTCGCGGCCCGTGGAGCGTCGGGCACCCGCATTCACGTGCGCGCTACCCTTGCCGGGGGAGTGACGATCGATGGGTGGGTCGACGGCGAGAGCGTCCATCTCCCTGGTCTGTCCATCAGCGCGAGCTGCGGCTGCGAGATGGCCAGCGCTGCGGTGTGCGGCCACGGCTACGCGGGCGAGACGTATCGAGGTGCGGCGCGTATCGCGGCGGGCGCGGTGCTGCGCGACGGAGACGGCCGCGTGTGGGGCCAGGTGGCGGAAGACATCGACGCGACCGTCGCGATGAGCACCATGACCGCCACG
>CAYZTA010000045.1:0-48505 GCA_964481145.1 uncultured Sandaracinus sp. | reverse complement strand
CCCCGAATGACATCTCGGCGCGAATCGAGACTCATCGAACGACGTTCGTCTTGAAAGAGCATCCACTCCGCACAACTCGTGCACTCCGCGGCTGATTGCCGGCGTAGCGGACCGACCCAACGACCGCAACGGTACCCAGCTTCCGGGAACGAGCCCGACGCCGTTCACTCCTCCGGCACCACTTCGACTTCGGTGCCGTCGCCGCTCGTTCCGAAAAGAGTGCGAAGAGGGTCCCGTGAAATCACGTTCGCGCCATCCAATCCATTCGCGTCGGTCTGACTCAGATCGATGCGCGGAGCGAAGGCCGCGCGATGAAAAGACGACGTCATCCGCCTCGCAAAGTCGTCTTCACTCTCCGCAGAACGTCGCTCTTCTTCAGCGCACGCGAGGACCAGCCCGACGCACCGATCAAGCACGCACGGCCTTGCTGCGCGCTGTCTTCGACCTCGATCCGAAGGCCCACGTCCTGCCCGGAAAAGCGAGGACTCGACGCGATCAACGAACCTACGGTCTGCGCGATGTTTCCTCCTCGCGTCGAGACTCGGACCGGCACCTCGAGCTCCATTCTCGAGAACACTCCGGGATCCGTCTGGAACGCCTGATCGTAGCTCTCGAGCGCGCGCGGCAAATCGCCCAAAGCACGCGCCGGGTCGGCCGCGATCGCATGCATGCGGGCACGCAGCAACGTCTCTGCAGGTTGCAACCCCTCGAGCGCTCGAAGGGCGAGCGCTCTTGCCTGCTCGGGATCGCCACTCAACTGCGCGGCTTCCGCTTCGAACGCGTCGTAATAAGGGACCGCACCGGACCGGCGATCCTCGGAACGAGCACGCGCCAATGCCTGCGTCGCGACCCCCGGCCCGAGCACCTGCACGAGCTCCCCGGCAAGCCAAGGCGGCAACACCGCGCTGCGTGACGTGCCGATCATGAAGGTGCCCACGAGCCGTGCGTCATCGGACAGCGCCCGAGCCGCACGCCGTCCCGAGCTCCACGCATCGAAGTGCAGCTTACTCGCAGAAAGCCAAGCCCAAATGCGTTCGTAAAAAGGAGCACCGAGCGCTTCCACACGAAGCTGTTCCGCACGCATCGCGCGCGCACGACGATCGAGGAGCGCCGCGATGGCTTCGTCTTGCCGCGGATCACGACTGTTGGCGCGTAGGACATTTCAATTGGGAAAAAGGGTAGCGGAGACTTGGCCATCTTCACGCAGAGCCTGATCCGCTGGTGTTCGCGGATGGTCGCGAACTCGAAGCCATCCTCGGCCGGCTTGCAAACGCTCTGCCGCCGTCATGGCCTCACCGAGGAGCTCAGCCGTCCCCATCCCGCCTACCGGCGGCTCGTTACGCCCTGATGACATCAGCGCAGGATAGGCATCCACCGGAAGATGCTCTGCGTTCGTCTCGCGGTTCAACGTCTACACGTTCCGCCCGACGATCGAGGGCTGGAGCGTGTAGACGCAGGAGAGGCGGCTCGCCTCACGTCGTCGCATTCATTCAGGCGCACCCGCAGGGGACTTCCCGACGGTCACGCCTTCGGTGATCCTCCGAGCCACTTCAAGTTGCGGTGCGGGTAGCTCAGGGATGCCTTCATGTTGAAGGCGATCCCCTTCTCGCGGCACGCCCGCGCCGCGGCGATGAGCGGTCGCACCACCTCGATGGCCTGCGCGCCGTCCCGGTAGGAGAGGCGCACCACGAGGATCTCATCTTTGGCCATCTTCACGCAGAGCTTGATCCGCTGGCGCTCGCGGATCGTCGCGAACTCGAAGCCATCCTCGTCTGCGATCTGTTTGATCCGCGCGATCAACGCGAGCTCCTGGATCTTCTGCACCTTCGCGCGCTTCTGGTCGCGAGCCTCGCCGCGCTCCCGGGCGACCTCGAGATCGTCCACGAGGGCCACGAGCGCGTCGAGCGACGGCACGAGAAAACGCTCCCTTCTGTACGCCTCCTGCGCGTAGAGGCGTCCGTCTTCGCCCACGAAGAGCTCGATCCTGACGGCCGATCTCCAACTATGATTGCTGGGGTCCTCCACGACGAGATCGCCGAGGTCGCGCACCGTATCGCTCTTCGAACGCACGCGATAGGAGCTCGTCGCGAGCCCGGCGTCACGACGTCCCTCCATCCGCCCCCGAAGCGTCGCGCGAAAGTGCTCGATGTCCTCCTCACTACGGAATGAAACGAGTGTCCTGTCATCCGCCACGTCGGGCGACAAGAGGTGCTGACGCAGGAGCTTCTGGATCGTGGATGCGTGAATGCCCATCGACGCGATGGTAGCGCGGCGCGCAAGCACCAGAGCGCTGCCGAGATCATGAAATCTCAGTCTGGATGCATCCAACGCCGTCGCTCTCGATGTTCGATGGCGCGGCGCGCGCGTTCGCGTTCGAGCGCGAAGCGTCTTTCCCTTTCGTGCTCTCGAATGGTCCATGGCTTGGGTGCGAGCAATCGCTCGAGGCCCATGCCCGCCACGAAACCGCCCGCATGCGCCGCGAACGCCACGCCGCCTTGCTCGGTCATGCCAAGCGAGCCGAAGGTCATCACGAGCTGATAGGCAAACCACACAAACAGAAATACGAACGCTGGCACTTCGACGACCCCGATCACAAACCATGCGAGAATCGGTGCTCTCGGAAACCGCATGACATATGCGCCGAGCACCCCCGCGATCGCGCCGGATGCGCCGACCAATGGCAATGTGCCGAACGGCTCGATCATCAGATGCGCCACCACCGCGCACACACCTGCGATCAAATAAAACACCGCGAACCGGAAATGCCCCAAATGATCTTCGACGTTGTCGCCGAAGATATGCAGAAACCACACATTGCCGAGAAGGTGCGCCCAGCCTGCGTGCATGAAAAGAGAGGTGACGGGCGTCAAAAGCGCAGAAGGATCCGTGAACGCGAGCAAATGGCGCGGGACGACCCCCAAAATCCATACGAATTGCTCGATTCCTTGCGCTCCGAGAGACCACGCGAAGACCCACACCGCAACATTCATTGCGATGAAAAGCCACGTCACGAATGGCTTTGTGCGGGTGGGGTTGAGATCTCGGACGGGAAACACGGTCTGAATCGCTCATAGCGCGTTTCCATGAGAGAAACGACCCTCCGCGCCGGTATGACTCACGATGTGAGAACATGGACGTCTCTCACGGACCGTGAGATGTTTCGGCGATGGAGCTCGTCAGGGTGCCGAACGCACCATATCGTTGTCGTCATCTGATCGGAGGAGTCTTCCGCGATTCGCGCGCTGCGGAGGAACGCCCGCTCGTGAGTCCCTACACCGGTGAGGTGTTCGGCACGGTTCCGCACTCGAGCGCGGAGGATGTCCACGCCGCCATCTCCGCAGCAAACGCCGCGTTCGAAGGCTGGCGCCACACGCCGCTCAAAGAACGGACGCAGATTCTCTTCCGCTATCGCGAGATCCTGCTTCGCGATCTCGACGTACTCTCGCACGCCGCCGCGCTCGAAGCGGGCAAGACCGTCGACGAAGCGCGCGCTGGCATCCTCAAAGGCATCGAGGTCATCGAGTTCGCGCTCTCGCTTCAGAACCTCGACGATGGCGCGATGCTCGAAGTCAGCCGCGGTGTGACCTGCGAAGTGCGCCGTGAACCGCTCGGCGTCGTCGTCGGGATCACCCCGTTCAACTTCCCCGCGATGGTTCCGATGTGGCTCTATCCGATCGCGATCACGGTCGGAAACTGCTTCGTGCTCAAGCCTTCCGACAAAGTTCCCGTCACCGCGTGCATGCAGGGCGAGCGGATGATCGAAGCTGGATTCCCATCGGGCGTGTTCTCGCTCGTGCACGGTGGACGAGACACGGTGCACGCGCTCATTGATCATCCGGGCGTACGAGCACTTGGTTTCGTGGGTTCGACCGCGGTCGCGAAGAGCGTATTTGCCCGCGCCTCGGAGCGCGGCGTTCGCGCACTCTGCCTCGGAGGCGCCAAGAACGTGCTCATGGTCGTGCCCGACGCCGATCCGGAAGTGACGGTGCCGGGCGTCGTGGCTTCGTTCACGGGATGCGCCGGGCAACGCTGCATGGCGGCATCCCTGCTCGTCGCTGTGGGTGAGGTCGATCCTTTGATCGATCGAATCGTCGAGCGCGCCGCATCGCTGCGACTCGGCGCTGAGATGGGCGCGCTCATCGATCACGCCGCCCGAGAGCGGATCGAACGCGACATCGCACACGCCGTGCAACAAGGCGCCAAGCTTCGGCTCGATGGACGAACACCCAAAGCGCCCGTGGGCTACGAAAAAGGCGCGTGGATGGCGCCGACGATCCTCGACCATGCGTCGCCCGACATGGAGTGCGCTCAGAAAGAGATCTTCGGACCTGTCTTGACGATCGTTCGCGTGCGCACGCTCGAAGAAGCGCTTCGCCTCGAAGCATCGCTCGGGTATGGAAATGCGTGCAGCGTCTTCACGACGAGCGGCGCCGTCGCGCGCCACGTCGCAAATTGGACGACGAGCGGAATGATCGGGGTCAACGTGGGTGTTCCTGTTCCACGCGAACCGTTTTCATTTGGCGGCACGAAGCTCTCTCGCTTCGGCGCAGGCGACATCACCGGTCGACAAGGTGTCGAACACTGGACGTATCTCAAGAAGATCACGACGAAATGGCAAATGGTGCACGACGCCAATTGGATGTCGTAACGAGGACCCATGACCGAGAGCGATCCCAAAAAGCCGCCATCGCGGCGCAAGCACATCAAGCTGACTTCGCATCTTGGACAAGGCGGGCCTCCGCCGATTCCGATCGTGTGGGGAGCTCCCACGCCGAGCGAACGGGGCCCGGTGATCGCGACCTTGAGCAAGCCCGAACATCGCAATGCCATCGGAACCCATTCGGGCAGCTATGCGATCTATCGAGCGCTCGCGATCGCCGCGGGCAACCTTCAGGCAGAACATCGTTCGGATCTGACCAATACGCTCCCGACGAGTCGCTTTGGCCCGCATCCATCCTGGAGCGATCCGGAGAAGATCGTCAGCATCGATCCATTCGGCGCCATCGTCGCCGATGTGTTCTCGGATTACCTCGCGGAGGGATACGATATTCGTCCCACCATCGCGATCACGAAGGCGCACTTGCAGATCCCCGAATTGCAGGATGCCATCGAAGATGGCCGACTCGTTCCGGACGGAAAGGTGCTCAAGAGCAATGGGGATGTGCTCGTCACCAAAGCCGCCGTCGAACCCGTGTGGCATTTGCCCGGCATCGCGAAGCGATTCGGATGCTCGGAGAGCGATTTGCGCCGTACGCTCTTCGAACAAACGGGCGGCATGTTCCCCGAGCTCGTCACGCGAGGGGATCTCGAAGTGTTTTTGCCGCCGATCGGCGGACACACCGTGTATGTCTTTGGTGATCACGAAAAGATCGGTGACACCGCGCATCAGCTCACATGTCGGGTGCACGACGAGTGCAATGGTTCGGACGTGTTCGGCTCCGACATCTGCACGTGTCGCCCGTATCTCACGCACGGCATCGAAGAATGCATTCGCGGCGCGCAGGCCGGAGGCGTGGGGCTCGTCGTCTACAATCGCAAAGAAGGGCGCGCGCTCGGTGAAGTGACGAAGTTCCTCGTGTACAACGCACGCAAAAGGCAGGAAGGCGGCGACAGCGCCGCGCAGTACTTCGCGCGCACCGAGTGCGTCGCTGGCGTACAGGACATGCGCTTTCAGGAGCTGATGCCCGATGCACTCCACTGGCTCGGTGTCACGCGCATCGATCGGTTCGTCTCGATGTCGAACATGAAGCATGATGCGCTCGTGCGGAGCGGCATCGAGATCGGAGAGCGCGTCCGCATTCCGGATCATCTCGTGCCAGCGGATGCTCAGGTCGAGATCGAGGCGAAGATGGCGGCTGGCTATTACAGCGCAGGTGAGGTTCTGGATCCGAAAAAGCTCGAGTCGACCAAGGGAAGGTCGCTCACCTAGAGTCGCATTGATCGGAGATCCTGTATCAACCGAACAGAGGGGTTCGATGGACCGTGATAGCTTGATGGGGGCGGAGGCTCGCGGGCCGGTTGATTTTTTGAGATCACCTGTGGCCATCCGGAGCCGGTGTGGGGACGTTTTCGACGCCGGTGTGCGAGGTGAGCTCGAGCATTTCGAGGTTCGCTTGGACCGGCTGCCCGCCGTGACGGAACGCGTGGTTCGCGTCACGCGTGCCGCATACCCCGACTTGCGCATCCCATATCACAGCCGGTGGAATCATTTCCGTGCGGGAGGCATCGATCGCGTCCTCGAGCTCGACGCTCTCACGGCCGCGCTCGACACCCACGAGAAGGCGCGTATTCGCTTCGAGCTCGCCATCACGAGCGTGCTCCTCGATGCGGGAGCGGGCGCACGCTGGTCGTATCTCGAGCGAGGAATGCAAGACGGAGCTCGCCATTATGCGCGAAGCGAAGGGCTCGCGGTCGCGAGCTTCCGAATGTTTTTGGAGGGGCTCTTCAGCGGAGATCGCGAAGCGCCACTCCGCGCGGACGCCAACGGGCTCGAGTCGCTCGAGACCAACGTGCTTGCCACTGGATTTCAGGCGAGCACGAAGAACCCGATGGTGGGGCTCGAAGGCCGCGCCGAGCTCATGCGTAGGCTCGGTTCGGCGATGCGCGCAGCACCACACTTATTCGGAACGAGTGAACCACGGCTTGGCGCGCTCTACGATCATTTGAGGATGAAATCGCAAGATGGCGCCCTCCCCGCCCGGCGCATTCTGTCGGCCTTGCTCGAAGGTCTCGGTCCGATTTGGCCGGGACGCATCGAGCTCGACGGCGTCAATCTCGGCGACGTATGGCGACATCCTGCCGCAGGCGGAAAACCTCCGACGGCAGGGCTCGTCCCTTTTCACAAGCTCTCGCAATGGCTCGCGTACTCACTCATCGAACCGCTCGAAGAGGCGGGCCTCGTCGTCACGGGACTCGATGAGCTCACGGGTCTGGCCGAGTATCGCAATGGAGGGCTCTTCGTCGACGATGGCGTGCTCGTCCCTCGTCATCACGAAGTGACTGAGCGCGTTCATGCGCCCGAGAGCGAAATCATCGTCGAGTGGCGCGCGCTCACCGTAATTTTGCTCGATCGCGTGGCCGAACAAGTGCGCGAAGCGCTCGGCCGCACATCCGACACACTCCCGCTCTCCAACGTGCTCGAAGGGGGCACCTGGGCGGCGGGACGGGAGGCTGCGAAAGAAAAACGAAGCGACGGCAGCCCGCCGATCCGCGTCGACAGCGACGGCACTGTGTTCTGAGACTGCATCGAAGTGCCGATCGGCGATTGGATCTCCGAGCGAGAAGAAGGCCGGTGATCCATACTGCGCGCCGTGAATGCACCGCTCCTCAGCGCACATGGACTGGTCAAGAGCTATGGCTCTCGTCGGGTGGTCGATGGGCTCGACCTCGAATGCCGCGCCGGCTCGGTGCTCGGCCTGCTCGGGCCCAACGGCGCCGGCAAGACCACCACGCTCAAGATGCTCTACGGCTTCATCGATCCAGAGGCCGGCGAGATCCGCTACGAAGGCCGCTCCTTTGCCGCGCATCGCAAGGAGCTCAAACGTTGGATCGGCGTCTGCACCCAGGAGGATACGCTCGACAGCGATCTCTCGGTGACGGAGAACTTGCGGACCTACGCACACTACTTCCGGCCTCGTCCCGAGGGCCTCGCCGATCGCATCGAGCAGCTCCTCACGCGCTTCGATCTGACGAGCTACCGCGACCACCTGCCCCATGCGCTCAGTGGAGGCTATAAGAAGCGCCTGATGATGGCTCGCTCGATCGTGCATCGACCTCGCGTGCTCTTCCTCGATGAGCCGACCACAGGGCTCGATCCGAGCGCGCGGGTCGGCGTGTGGGAGCTCGTGGACGCGCTCCGCGAGGACGGGCTCGGGGTGATCTTGACCACGCACTATATGGACGAAGCCGAGCGGCTCAGCGACGAGCTCCTGGTGCTCGACAAGGGGCGTTCGATCGCGCGGGGCAGCGCGGGTGAGGTGCTCGGCGAGCTCTTGGGTGAGCACGTCCTGCTCGTGCCCAAGGACGCACCGGAGCACGATGCGATCCGCGAATGGTTCGAGTCCGAGCTCGGAGTGGGCGTCACGACGGTCCTCGGCGAGCTCCGCGCTCCCCTCGCGGCGGGCGACCTCGCGCGCTTGAGCGAACGCTTCCCCAAGGCCCGCTTCAGTGTGCGCCCTCCGAACCTCGACGACCTCTTCCTCGCGCTCTCGCGCCGCGATGGTTCCTCATGAGCATGGCCAGTGAACGATTCTTCGGCTTCGCCGATTGGCGCTCGTGGTCGGTGTTCCGCCGGAACGCGCGCGTCTACCTGAAGAACTGGAAGACGGCGTTCCTGCCACCTGCGATGGAGCCGATCGTCTACTTCCTCGCCTTTGGCCTCGGCCTGGCCAGCCACGTCGGCAGCATCGCTTGGGAAGGGCGCGAGCTTCCTTATGCGAGTTACATCGCGCCTGGCCTCATCGCGTATACCGGCTTTGGCACGCCCTTCTTCGAGGCGCTCTATTCGGCCTATGTGCGGATGTTCTACCAGAAGACCTGGGACGGAATCCTCGCGACCCAAGTCGAGCTCCACCACCTCGTGTGGGGAGAGATCTTATGGGCCGCCACCCGCGGCGTGCTCAACAGCGCGTGCGTCACGCTCGTGCTCGGAGCGATGGTGCTCGCAGGCGTGCTCGACATCCATTGGTACTGGCTCCCCGTCCTGCCCTTCCTCTGCGGCTTCGCCGGCTGCGCGTTCGCGGTCTTGGCGCTCGTCTTCACCGCGATCGTCCCATCGATCGATCACATGAACTACCCGGTCTTCCTGATCGGCGTCCCCGTAGGGCTCATCAGCAACACGTTTTTCCCAATTCAATCGGAGAACGCCGCGGTGCAGCTCGTGATCGAGCTCAACCCGGTCTACCACCTCGCAGAGACATGCCGTTCGCTCCTCGTGACCGGGACCGTTGGCCAGTCCCTTTGGGGCCTCGTCGCAACGATCCTCGGCCTTCTCATCATCCTGATTCCGATCGTGATGCGTCTCATGCACCGCCGCGTCCTCGGCGCGTGAACAGCGCGGTGCGTGGTCATCGTGGCGTCTTGGCGCGAACCTTTGATCCGAGTCGGTTGAGGGGCAGACGAAGGAATCGACGACGCCGTCGTCTGACGCCAGGCTTCCGACGGCCAAACGAAGCTTCCGATGGCCAAAGAAAGCTTCCGTGGCCGGGAGAAGGGCTTTCGATGGGCCAACAACGGGCTTCGGAATCGCACACAAGCCTTGCGACGCCGCGCCGTAGCTTCCGATGGGGCAAATTCAGGCTCTTGGTGCGCGTCGGAAGCTTCGTTGGCGCGTCGGAAGCCTTATTTGGGCGTCGGAAGCTTCGTTGGACGCATCGGAAGCTTCATTGGACGCGTCGGAAGCCTTATTTGGGTGTCGGAAGCTTCGTTGGCGTGTCGGAAGCTTCGTTGGCGTGTCTCGGGGTAGTAGAGTCTGCACACGGTCTTGTTCGCGAACATGGCACCTCATCTTTCGCGCCTTTATTTCTTCTGGTTCTCCCACGGAAGCTCGAGTGAACAGCGCGTGCACACGGGTGTTTCTTTGGCGAGGCGGTGCAAAGGGCTTCCGGCCAAAATGATGGCCATCATCGTCGGGATCATCACGCAATAGTCCGACGCCATGAACGGGAAGAGGAAGACCAAGAGCCCCATCATCCCGTACCACACGTAGAGCGCCGCTTTCCATCCGCGAAATGGGCGGATGACCGAAACGTCTTGTCGACACCGGCGGCAATACATTGGGGCCGATATCGTCTCTCGGGTTTCGCTCATGAAGGGTGGATGAGTCCGTTGCGTGGGGAGGACAAGAGTCCACTTCCATTCGAATCGACATGTTCGATCGAAACGAGATCGGGTAAAAGGCTAACTATGCCTGAAGTCCACGTCGTCTCGCACCCGCTCGTCCAACACAAACTCACGCTCATGCGCCGCAAGCACACGAGCGTGAACCAATTCCGGCAATTGCTCGAGGAAATCAGCATTCTGCTCGGATACGAGGTGACACGCGATTTCCCGCTCGTGGCCGAACGCATCGAAACCCCGCTCGCGGAGATGGATGCACCGATGATCGAAGGCAAGAAGCTCGTGATCATCTCGATCCTGCGCGCAGGCGACGGCATCTTGCAGGGAATGCTGCGCGTGATCCCTTCAGCGCGCGTCGGTCACATCGGCCTCTATCGCGATCCCAAAACGCTCATGGCGGTCGAGTACTATTTCAAGGTCCCGAACGAAGTGACGGATCGCGACGTGATGGTGGTCGACCCGATGCTCGCAACCGGCAACTCCGCGGTCGCAGCCGTGGATCGCATCCAAGAGCTCAAGCCCAAATCAATCAAGTTCGTCTGCCTGCTCGCGGCCCCCGAAGGCATCAAGACATTGCACGACGCGCATCCCGACGTGCCGGTGTGGACGGCCGCCGTGGACGAGAAGCTCAACGCGAAGGGCTATATCATTCCTGGTCTCGGAGATGCGGGCGATCGTCTCTTTGGCACGAAGTGACTCGATTTCTGGATTCCGATCCGTCGATCAAAGCGACACATGTTTCGCTCGCGCCAAGGCTTCGAGAAATCGCTGTCTCGTCGGAAAGCGGATCGCGGTGAGCACGATCCCGCACACGAAAAAAAGTGTCCAGACCAGCACCGGATGCCCCAAAAAACCGAGGATGAACCCCAAGACACTCACCGCTTCCGAGAGCGCGAGGCCGAGGATCATGGGCGTCAATCCGACTCGGATCGACACCCGCTCTGCATCAGCCAGGTTCGCGAATCTTCGGATCGATGGGCCCATCTGACGAAACCCCGTGGGTACCTCTTCGATCTCGACTTCTGCATTCGCGAGCGCCGTACGCAACAGAACCATGGGGAGCACGAACGACGTGATCGCCAATGCGATGGCGACCGCCGCGAACACGAGCGCAAGCCCGGGCTCCGGCGGTTCGGTGGATGGTGCGGTGAGGAGGCCCGGTGCGAGCAGCAGACCGACATAGATGAACTGCGAGCCGAGGAGCGCACACCAGAGGATGATCGGAGTGTACGGGCTGGGTTCTCCGTGTCGCATCATCGGATGTGAGTGTATCGAAAACCCTCGAACAAGGGCAGGAAGATCAATGCGGCTGGGAACGGGTGCCCGAGCTCATCTGCATCTGCATGTCGACGTGCATCGGGACGGTCTGGCCCTCCGCAGTGATCGTCGCGTCTTGTGCCATCGTGAGCTCCATGTGGCTTTGTTCGGGGCAGAGACGATCGAGACGGAGCGTCGTCGTCGCGTGCGCTTCGCCCGTGAGTGAGACCAGCATCGCTTCTGTTCCAGGCTGTTCGAGGGCCAGCGGCCCAGGAATCCCCGACTGTTCCACACGAATCTCGAGGACCACTCGATTTCCATCGCGTGCCGCGAGCCGATAATGCGTCCGCTGCCGCATGCGCAAACCCATGGCTCCATGGATCGTGTTCTCGGTCTTCCACTCCGCACCCACACCCACCGGCTCTTCGGGAAGAGGCGCCACCATTTGTCGCATCATGTCGTTCATCTGCTGAACGCTCGATGCGAGCGCAGGGGGCATATCGGGCGGCACTTCGACGTTCGCTTCGAGCACTTGCCCACGCGTATCGATTCGCGCTTCACCGCGAAGCTGCGCGAGCGGTGCGAGCGACGCTTCGAGCTGCGCCAAGATCGACGGATCCGCTCCCGTCGGATCCACACGAATGCGATCGAAGGTGTAACGATATCGGAACGTCCATTCGTCCCGCTCGATCATCTCGACGGTGAACTCCGCGATCATCGCGGGAATCGCGCCGCCGGGCAGCTCCTGATCTCCGATCGTCGTGTGGAGAGTCATCGCAATGCGCGCTTGGGCGCGCTCGTCGGAGCCAACGACAAAGTCGTAACGAAGCGGAGCTCGCTCTCCTTCCCCCGCAGCGTCGAGCTGCACGGCAAACTCCGGTGTCTCGGCACCACTCGAATTGTCCGTGTTCTCGGCTCGCTGAGAGCCACCCGACTCAGAAGAAGCCGCCGAACCACCACAAGCCACGAGGAATGGAAGAATCCAGAAGAGATGTCGCATGGGCCCGTTCATGCTCGATCCCAGGCGACCGGGCCAGCGGTTAGCGGCTGGGAGATGCGGGAAAACGCACGTCGAGATCGGGATATGTCTTCGCCATGAATTCGAGCGCATGCCACGTGTGGCAATGACGAACATCGGGAACAGCCGCCGTCGGGCATGAGCAGCCAAGGAACACATCGTTCGTTCGTGCCAGCTCCGCCAGCTCGTCGAAGGGCGCGCGATCTTCCGCAAAACGCGCATGAAGCCGCTTCGAATACCGTGATGCGAACTCCGAATGAGACATGCGCCCGTGGAGGAATGCCTCCACCCACTCGGCTTCGGGGCGCACGATGTGATGCGTATGCTTGCGCGTATCTTGCCGAATTCCATGAGGCAATTGGGAAGCGGGTGTCCCGCGCTTCATTTGATATCGACTGAGCATCTGTCTTTGTCTCCGTTTTTCCTAAAACAACTCTAGCTGCGCGCCCGCGACTCGATCGAACGAGGTTCCCAAGAACGGGAGCACCACATCGGCAGCAGGTGCGATTTGTTTGCCGAGATAATGCGAATAATCCATCGCGGCGCTCCGCCGTGAGATGGGCTCTGGGCCGCGGAGGGTCATCACATATTCGATCTCGTTGCCCTCGAATTCCTCTTCGAGCATGCGCGCCGCGCGCACGTGAGGGGGAGTCGATTCATATTCATCGACGTCGCGTCGCAATCGACGTCGATAGATCAACTCACCATCGAGCGCGCCTCGAAGCAAATCAGCGCGGATGCTCCGCAACCATTCTTCCCATGGTTCGTTCATGAAGAGCCGACGCAATAGTTCGCGCTGCACGCGACGCGCGAGGGGCGTCCAGTCGCTGCGAATCGCTTCCAGACCGCGAATGGTCAAATCAAGCTCGCCAGAAGACGTGCGCACGAGCCCCGCATACCGCTTTTTGCTGCCCCGCTCGGAGCCGCGCATCGTGGGCATCAAGAAGCGCACATAATGAGACTCGAAGCGCATCTCGAGAAAGCTCTCGAGCCGATGCTCGTGTTCGATGCGTTCTTTCCAAAACGATGTGATCTCACGGGCGAGTCGCGCACCTTCGAGTCGACACGCATCTTCATCCAAGGTCTCATTCAGACGCACGAACAATGAATCGGTGTCGCCGTAAATGACATGAAAACCGCGCTCCTCGAAGAAGACTCGACTTCGCTCGATGATCTCGTGTCCGCGGCGCGTGATCGAAGTCGCGAGTCGCGAATCGAAGAAGCGACACCCCGGCGTACCGAGCACTCCATAAAACGAATTCATCAAAATCTTGATGGCTCGAGAGAGCGCCTCGTTCTTGGCCGCTTGCGCTCGTCCACGGGCATCGGCGAGCTGCGCGATGATCTCCGGGAGGATCGCGCCCTCGCGCGCAAACTTCGCCCCTTCGAACCCCGCCACCGAATCTTCTCCCGGTTGCCAGAGCCCGAGAGGATCGATGCGAAAGGTGCGAATGATCGAGGGATAAAGAGAGCGAAAGTCGAAGGCGAGCACATTCCGATAAAGGCCAGGAGCAGACTCGAGCACATGGCCGCCGGGCGAAGGAATCACATCGATATCGACCCCGACATCGGGCGCCACGAATCCCCGTCGGTGCAACCGCGGAAGATACAAATGATCGAAAGCCGCCACCGAACCGCCCTGCCGGTCGAGAGGCAGCCCCGTCAAGCGCGCTCGCTCGACGGCGAATCCGAGCAGATCCGCCTTGGCGAAGATGTCGAGCACCAACTGGCAATCTTCGAGATTGTACGCGGCGAGCGCTTCGGGATCGTCGGCGTGCATGCGCCTGATTTCGGCGAGCGCATCGCCCGCGGCAGAGATCGCTTTGCCGCGGCCCACGAGCGACCGCGCCACGTGATCGAGCGTGAAGCGTTCGAAAGACCACGTCGCGCTCTTGAGCGTCGCGATGCCATCGAGCACGACGCGCCCCGGCACCCGCGCGATCGAGGCTTGCTGTGGAGTCGAACCCACGAGCACACGGGCGCGCTCGCCCGCGCGGCCGATCGCAAACGGAATCCCGAGTGCGGCGCAACGCGCCTCGAGTACACGCAAATCGAACTCCACGACGTTCCATCCCACGAGCACATCAGGATCGAAATCGCGGAGCACCGCGAACGCGCTCGTCAAAAGCGCGCGTTCGTCTGGATGAAACGTGATCGAGCCGCGATCTCGACCCTCACCTCGAATGAAGACGCGCGTGAGTCCCTCGGCGGCCAATGCGATCGAAAGGAGGGGCCCCTCCCAGCCGTCCGTTTCGATGTCGAGCGCGAGCATCCGAAGCGACGGTCGAACATCGGCGGGTCGCACGATCGGATCGATCATCGAAAGCACACCGCTCCCGCGACGCTCTCTTATCTTTCCACGCAAGGAGAGCCCCGCCGTCACGAAGCGCTCCATCAAGAACCGATCGGACGGCTTCACATCGGATTCGAGCGCGACGGTGAGGTTCGAGCGCAAGCGGTCGCGCTCTCTGAGGAGTGCGCGTTCGGAGTCGAAATACACCGCGTCGACGTCGAGTCCTTCTCGCGTGCGAAGCGATTTGGATTCACGTCGGCCATCGGCCGTCTCGACATGACGCGGAACGAAGAGCACGCCTCTTTGTCCGCGTATGACCGCCTTGATCGGCCCTTCTACCGCCGAGACACAATGAAGCGTGATCTCGATCCCAGAAGAGGTGTCCCTCCACTCTCGAGAGAGCAGAAACGCATTGGCTTCACGAATCTCGTCCACCGGATTCACACGCAACGAACTTGTGTTCGAAAGTCGATTGTCAGCCTTCCAGTCAGAATATCGTAACGACGACGACCTCATGCTCGATCACGCCTTGTAGCGTTTTGCGCCGGACTTTCGTGCTCAACGCGCCGAAAAGGATGCAAGCCGGTCGAGCAATCGATTGGGATCGGCCTCGCGGATCAAAAGAGCGCGATGCGCGGGCCGCAAGAAGCCTTGATCCATCGCGTGGTCGACGAAGCGAACGAGGGGCTCCCAATATTCGTCGATGTCCAAGAGGCCGCTCGCTTTGCGGTGGATGCCGAGCTGAGACCACGTGAGTGTTTCGAAGAGCTCATCGAGCGTGCCAAATCCCCCGGGCATCGCAATGAATGCGTCGGCACGCACGCTCATTTCGGCTTTCCGCTCGTGCATCGTGCTCACCACGATGAGCTCACTCAAACCTGGATGCGCGATTTCACGATCGACGAGCTGTCTTGGGATGACACCGATGACGCGACCCCCATGCGCGAGCGCCGCATCGGCCACGGCGCCCATGAGCCCGACGCTCGCACCACCGTAGACGAGTGTGATGTCACGACGCGCCAGCTCTCTTCCGAGCGCCTCTGCAGCGGCGACGTACGATGAACGCGCACCAGATGCAGAACCACAATAGATGGCGACACTTTTCATACGGAGTGGCTCATGCTCAGCTGCCGATTCGACGCGTGTTCGTGTCGATCACGTCGGCTTCGATGACATCCCCGCCGCGTGACACAGGCCGTCGCGATTCGACCCACACGTTCGGCCCACGAATCTCGCGATCTTCCACGACCTCTCCTTGAACATCCACCACGCGGCGCCTGGCGTACACTCCCTGCGGGCCCACGACGCGCACATCGAAGATGCTCGCCGCGCCTCGCTCCATCCGCGCCCTGGTCCACTGCTCGAGATGGTGGGCCACCTTTCTTCGAACCACCGGCACCAAGAGCGCGAGACCCATGCCATCGCTGAGCACGCCAGGCATCACGAGAAGCAAGGCGGCCACGAGGACCAAGAGCCCAGACATCATGCTTTCCTCGGGCATACGCATCTCGGCGAGCGCGCGCTGATACGCATGCAACACACGTAAACCCTCGCGTTTCGCGAGATATCCGCCGACAATGGCGGTGCCGAACACGAGCGCCAGCGTCGGAAAAAAGCCGATCCAATCGGTGATGCGCAGGAGAATGAAGATCTCGAGCACTGCCATCACGAGAAAGGTGAGCACGAACGAGCCCATGATGTAGAGACCTCTACGGCCACGGGCCTCTCATCGCAAGCGGACGAGCTGATAGTCTCATGCCTCCACGAAAATGAAAGAAAGGCTTCCCCCATGACGTTCTCTCCCTACCACGAAGAGCACGAGAGCTTTCGCAAGCAGGTTCGTCAGTTCGCTGAAAAGGAGCTCCTGCCCCATGTCGACGAGTGGGAACGCGACGAGGTCTTTCCTCGTGAGGTGTTCAAGAAGGCGGGTCAGCTCGGCATCTTGGGCGCGCATTATCCCGAAGACGTTGGAGGCGGGGGCGGCGATTATTGGTTCTCGATCGTCAAGGGCGAAGAGCTCGTTCGCTCGGACTCTGCTGGCGTCACGATGGCGTTGCTCGTTCAGAGCGACATGGCGACGCCGTGCATCGCCGAGCTCGGCACACCGGAACAGAAGAAAGAGTTCCTCGAGCCTGCGTTGAGTGGAGATCGGATCGCGGCGCTCGGCGTGAGCGAACCGGGGGCGGGCAGCGATGTGGCCGGGCTTCGCACCGTCGCTCGCAGCGAGGGTGGAGATTATGTCGTTCGCGGCAGCAAGACATTCATCACCAACGGGACCCGCGCAGATTTCGTCACGTTGCTCGTGAAGACGAACCCCGATGCGGGGCATCACGGCATCTCCATTCTTCTTTTCCCGACGGATACTCCCGGCTTCAGCATCAGCCGCAAGCTCGACAAAATGGGCAACCGCGCGAGCGACACAGCCGAGCTCTTTTTCGATGATTGCCGCGTGCCCAAGCGCTACTTGCTCGGCCAAGAGAACATGGGGTTCATCTACCTCATGCAGAACTTCCAGAGCGAGCGGCTCGTCGCCAGCGCGTCCGCCACGGCAGCGGCCTTTCACGCACTCGATCGTTCGCTTGCGTGGGGCCGAGAACGGCAGGTGTTCGGCAAACCCCTCATCAAGCGCGAAGTCTGGCAACACAAGCTCGCCGAGCTCTACACGAAAGCCGAAGCGGCCAAGGCGCTCACGTACAAAGCCGCCGATGCGTTCAACGAAGATCGCTACGTGCGAAAGGGAGAGATCTCGTTCGAGACGACCAAGCTCATCGCGATGAGCAAGCTCTTCGTCGGCGATGTCGCGGCGGAGATCGCCGATCAAGTCGTGCAATTCCACGGTGGGATGGGCTATCTCGAAGAGCTCTGGGTCGCGCGCCATTACCGCGACAGTCGGCTCTTTCGCATCGGGGGCGGCGCGAGCGAAGTCATGAAGTACATGATCGCCAAGATTCAGGGATGGTGAGCTCTGTGTTTGCAAGATCTCCGGGGATGATTTCGTTCGCACTCGCGGTCGCGCTCATCGCATCGAGCGCGCGCGCCGACGAGATTCATTCAAGGCTCATGCAGGGGCGTGTTCCCGCGGGCTATGCGATCGTGATCGAAGCGGAGAGCGGAGAACAGCAGGTGCTCTGCGAGCCTGATTGCGTGCTCGAATATCCAGCGTCGAGCCGCGTGAGGGTGGGGCTGCGAAGTGAGGAGGAAATCGAGTGGCGGCTCGAACGCGAGCTCGAGCGCGACCTCCGCCTCGATGTTCGGCTCGATGATCACGCGGAGATTCGCGGCTTCGCTTATGGTCTGCTCGTCAGCGCAGGTGTCTTGCTTGCTGCCACTGCGATCGTCGGCGTTGCGACCGAACCTCAGCCTCCCGAGCTCGGTTGGTTCGGCCCCAACCATGCGCTCGTCTTTGCGGGGATCGCAGGCGGCATCGTGCTCGCGTTGGGCGTTCCAGGAGTCGGTCTCGCGCTCGCATTCGAGCGAGAAACACCCGTGCTCGAAGATGTCCCGCTCGATTGAGCCGGAGGTGCTCGCTCCAGCCTCGACTACCTTTTTGCCAAATGGGATGTCTTATCCGCATCCCTGTGGCGGGAAGTTCGCCCTAAACTCACAAGGTGATGAACATCGAGGTTCGATATCGCCCTTTCCGAGGAGGCTCGCTGACGATCCGTGCTTCAGGCGCAAACGATATTGAGCTGAGCGGTCATTATTTCGAGGGTGCACTCGAATACGCGCGGGCCGTGCTGCCCTTCATTCGCCACGAGAGCATTCGCGCCAGCATCGTGAAGCACCTCCAGGTGCTCGAGAACGCGGGCCTTGTCACCCACGAGAAGCAGGGTCGCGAGGTCCTTTACTCGCTCGAAGCGCGCCGCCTCGCAGAAGCGCGCATCTTCTTGGACAGCGTCTCGGGTAGCTGGGATCGCGCCATCGAGCGCCTGCGCACGATGGTCGAGAAGTGATCGCTCGGAGGTCGGTGAGCATTCGCCCTTCCGTATTCGGACAATGCTGCGGCGCTCAAACGGGGAGTACGAGCACTGTTGGGAAGTGTCGCCCTAACCGACGAAGATCGTCCACATCGCTGGTGTAAACCACGCCTCCGCCGCGCAGCGCCGCCGAAGCCATCACGATGGCGTCTGCAAGCGTCGCTCCTCTTACGGCGCCGAGCGCCTCCCCGGCAGCGCGGCAGAGGACTTTTGGCATGTCCTCGACAATGACCATCGCGAGGATCTCCTCACGAATGTCGGACCGTCCACGCCACCACTCGGCATACACAACCGCCGGAACGACCGGCAAGAAACCACGTCGGACGATGGCACGAAGGGCCTCCGTCGCACGCGACTTACGCCGTTCGAGCGAGATCAGCATTCCGGTGTCGAACGTGAACGTCATGCCGCGCGCCTCCGCCGCTTCTTCGGCGTCTCCCCGCGCCACTCGGCTTCGATTCGAGCGATAACCTCGTCATCGAGCGGCGGGACACCGTACTTCTCGAAGAACGCTTCGGCCGCAGCGAACTTTGCCTCGCGTGACGCCACCTCGGCAAGCAACGCTGACACATTCCCTTTGTGGCGCCGAGCGGCAAGCGCCTTCAGGTTCTCGAGGGTCGCTTCGTCGAGAGAAAAGCTCGTGGTCTTCGTCCTTCCGGGTCTCATACTGGCACTGTAGCACACGCCCACCATCGGCACACGCCCACCATCGGCGAAGACGACCGATGCCCGCGTGCCACGAGCTCCTTGACTCGCTCGAGGTGCGCCGCCTCGCAGAAGCGCACGTCTTTTTGGCAGCGTCTCGGGCAACGCCTGCGCACGATGGTCGAGAAGTGAACACGATGTGATGGCGCCCCGAGTTTTGCAATTCCGTAAGCAGATCGATCAAGTCGGGGTTCAGGTCCATCGTGGCCCTCCAGGGTCCATGAATCTCGAACAAGCTCGATGATCGCCCGCCACTTGGTGGCATAGGACGCCGAGCGCCAAAACTCGATGCCTTGCTGTTCATGGCCGGCAAAAGACGTTGCTTTGCCCCAAACCAACTTGTTCGCTCGTTCGCGCCTGCGCGAAGCGCTGTTCATCAAGAAACATAGCGTTCGTCGAACTTTCAGACCAACCTCACGTCTCCTGGTCCTTGGCGGTTGAACTCTCCTCTTCATCGTGAGCTGAGATCGCTCGCGCCGGTGAGCGCCGCGAAGATCGAATGGAACCTTTGGTTTCTTCGAGAGAGACGTTCTTCCCGAGATCGACTCCGATGAGCTCGCGCACGAGTCGAACGATGAGCTCTGGAGCGTGTCTCAAGAGCTCGAGTGGATTTTCATGTCGTATTCATTCCTTCCTCTTCCCAGATTGAATGTCATGACCAAGATCGCGTGGAGCGCGATCCTGGTCAGTGGCAAGTAAATATTTTTCAAATTCACACGGAGTTTCGGGAGGTTTCCAGGCATATTCCCTCTGCAGAATTTCTGGATCCCAATAGAGCCGAAATCCCTTCTGCCAAACGGGCTGATCACGGTCTATTTCATCTTCCTCAGGCTCTACTTTACCACCAAGCGATTGCTTGATTTCACGCAGGCAACGTTCCAAACGAGATTCATTTAGTAATGACAAATCTACTTGCCAATGGAAATCGTATGCATCGTCCATCGCTAGCGGCGTCCAACAATTAATTCTGGTTTGTACTGTGATACTACGTTGAAACAACCGAATTGAATCAATGGTCAAAAGGTCCGTTTGCCTCACTTTTTCTCCAGAATCGAGATATATCCAACCGTCTCCCCCAATCCGGACGATTTCTCCAGCGAGTTCTTGTCCCTCAACTTTCTCATACAAGTCCTTAATGATGGCTTCCAAGGAGATCTCTTCGAAAAAATGCTTTTGCACATCGTCGTCCAAATAATAAGTGGAGTTCAACAACTCATGTTTTTGACAGATCGACAAGACGATCTCAAGATCCTTTAAGATTCGAGTTGTAGAGGGATGTTCTTCTTGGTGAAAATTCCAATTCAGGCCAAAGCCAAAGGAGTAAACTTTTTTCATAAATCACTTGCTCTTTTTATAACTTCGGTGCCGTCGCTCAATATGAAGCGGAATTCAGTGATGCCATTTCCTTTCAGGCTCTTGAATTGGTAAGCATTGGAATAGACATCTGGTTTGGCAGGATTGCGATATCGCGTCAAGAAGCCGTAGAAAGAGGGCACCGACGTCGTCTTGCTCGAGCCCTTGGACTTCATCGGTCCTGGCTTCTCAAGCGTATTCGAGGTCGATATTCCCGTCTGTCCGAAATGCACTTGTGTTCTCCGAGCTCGGTATCGGCGCCAGAGCCACAAACTCGTGGACAGGTCTTCACTATGCGAAGCGCGAGCGATCGGGTGCATGGCTCCACGAGCGTGTGCTGGCAGAGGACTCACCGTCCCAGCCCATGCTCGTACTCGAACCGGATGGTGTCGCCCACATCGGCTTCTCGCTCTCGTTCTTCGAAAACGGATTTGGTATTGGCGAGCGCGTGGCCATCGGCTACGCGATCCGCCGTGACGGATTGTGGAGCGTCGAGGAGCCTCGCCGTGCTCGGGTCCGGATCGGCGCCCTCCAAATCGCAGAGGATCCGCTCCTCGCCGTGGTCGACCAGGAACGGGAGGACATCAGCGTATTCTCGCGCGATGGAGAGACGTGGCATGCCGATCTCGTGGCGAGCGACGTGACACCGTTCCGTCTCGATATGCTCGCCTCTGAAGGCGGTGACATCCCACACGCCGGCCGTATCTCACTCGGAACGAAACGTCGCAACCGAGGGTCGAATGGTCAAAGCCTTCATGGATTGATGCTCGCTCCGGCCTCGGCTACGATTTTTCCCAATCGAGATGCCTTATCCGCTACCGCCCTTCGTCCGCGCCGAGTGGGACTTCACCCTCTTCACCCTCTTCGGGCTGCTCGCACCATCCCTCGCGCTGGCGGCCTTTGGTTCAACGGCGGGCTCGTTCGTCGTGGCCGGCCTCGCCTTGCTTGGCGGCATCCTGATCAAGGTGCGCCTCGCGCGACTCGATGCTTGGAACACTGGCCGCCCCTTCGCGGAACGCATACCGGCGGGCTCGAAGTGGAACCAGACGCTCGCGATGATGCTCGTCGCCCTCGCGCTGCTCAGCGTGAGCGTGGGCTGGGCTCGCTGAGCGCGGCGCCGAGGGCGCTCGAGATCTCGACGAGTCAGATCCGCTTCACGACCCCTTTCCTTGGCGAACCGTTTTGAGCGCGCCGCTCCATGCGAGCAGCTGGTCTAGCATGGTGTTCACGTATTTCTCTTGCACGGGAGCCGGCTTGAACGTCGTCATGGTCTCGAAGTCCGTGAAGAGCGAGAGCGAGACTTGAGCGCGTACGTCGGCGATCTGGAGCTCCGCCATCACGAGGCGAAGGTGCTCGACGGCGCGTGTTCCGCCGACACTCCCATAGCTCACGAAGCCAGCGGCTTTGTTGTTCCACTCTGCGTAGAGAAAATCGATCGCGTTCTTGAGCGCGCCCGAGGTCCCGTGGTTGTACTCGGGGGTCACGAACACGAACCCATCGAGCGGCGCGATCTTCGCGGCCCACGCCTTCGTATGCGGCTTGGCGTACTTCCCGAGCGATGGAGGCATCGGCTCGTCGAGCAACGGAAGGTTCTCCTCCATCAAGTCGATCATTCGATACTCCGCGTCGTTCCTCTTCTTCGCGAGATCGTGAACCCAGCGGGCCACCACATCGGCCTTGCGACCGGGACGCGTGCTTCCAACGATGATTCCGATGCTGAGCATCTGCACTCTCCCATGAGCCTCGATGAACCTCGAGGACGCCTCGCATCTCGGCCCACCCAGATCGTGTGCAATAGCGCGTGTTCGTCAGGACGAGTTTGAAGATGACCCGGCGGGGACCCATGAACGAAGGTGTGCAGATTTCGTATTTCATCGCGTTCGCGTGCGTGCTCGGCGCGTGCGCTCGAAGTGGCACGGGCGGCGTCGGGGCGACGACGGCCATTCATGACTTCGATGACATCTCGGGTGCGGAGCTGACCGAAGAAGGAAGGCTCGCCGATCGTGCGGAGGACCAGAGTCAGATGGGGGTGCGCGTCCGCGACGACGGTTCGATCTTGGTCGGCGGGACCGAGGACGGCGAGGTGATGCTCGAGGGCAAACCCGAGGGGCTCTACAACCAGCTCTTCTCTGGCGAGCGACCGCGAGAGGAGAGCCGCCAAAGTGAAGAGCGAGTGGAGCAAGTCATCGAAGAGAACGAGGCACGTTCTCCTGATGATGGTCTGACCCCGGGCGAAAGGCTCGATCTCGAGATCGAAGATGAAATCGAAGCGCCCTGCGAATGATCGCGCTCAATGGTTCATATCCGACCATTTGCGCGCGGCGCGTGCGAAGAGGTAGAGGCCCACGACGCTGCCCATGCCGATCACGGCAATCGGAAGCCAAACGACCCAAGGATCATACGTGTTCCAGAGGAGCTCGGTCGCGCTGGCCCCGTCCATCTGAAGCCGCTCGCAGAGCGTTTGGAACGCTTGCTCGCGAGAGATGCCCGTCGCATCGGAGAGCGTGAGCGGATCGCCATTCCAAATCACTTCGCGGCCCAAGAGCTCGGTGTCGTGCTCGGCGAGATAACGCTGAGACAACATCGCCTTTTCGCCGAAGCGCGCGTAGAGCCCAGCGGACAAAAATGCGCCGAGCATCTGTCCAACGCCGACCGGAATATTGACGTACCCGAGATAGAGCGCCTTCTTCCCGGGAGGCGCGACGTAGCCGAGGTATTCGGTCTTCTTGGGGCCCGTCAGCATTTCACCGAGCGAAAAGAACACGATGCCAAGGAGCAGCATCCAGCCGCTCATCGTGAGGCCCGACGCGAGGATGCCGCAGGTCGCGACGATCATGCCGCCGATCATCGCGGTGAGCGTGCGTAGCTTCGCCACCGCGCGACTGATCGGAATGACGAGCAGCACGATCATGACCGCGTTCAAGTTCAAGAGATGCTCTTGGCCGATTTGAACGCCGCGCGGGGTCTCCTCCGTCCAACCGATCTCTTCCAAGAAGGGAAGAGCGCGGATGATCGGACGGGAGTCGATCCAGTCGGTGATGAAGAAAGGATGAAAATCCCAGAGCTGATACATCATCAGCCAGAAGCCGCTGAGACACAGAAGGAAGAGGAGAAGGCGTGGTTGAAAGAAGTTCGTGAAGGTCTCGACCATCACGACGCCGAGCTTCTTGTTGGGGTCCGCCCCCGAAGGCTGCTCTTTATAGGTCAAGAGCATGCCGTAGTTCAGCGCCGCGATCGCAGCGCACCCGTAAAAGACGAACTCCCAGCCATACCCGCGCATCCATCCGGCGAAGGGCGGGCCGATCATCGCGCCGACGTTCACGAGCCAATAGAAGATCCCCCAGCCGAGCGATCCGTTGGCCTTGGTCAGATTCTGCGCGAGCGATCCTTGAATGCCTGGCTTGAAGAGCGCCGTGCCCGTCGCGAGCAGCATCGCGCCCGAAAAGAACGGCCAATATTCACGAGAAATCGCCATCAATAGATAGCCGGCGACCTTCAGCGTGATCGAGACGAAGATCGTGTTCTTGTAGCCGTAACGATCGGCGAGACCACCGGTGAACGTGGGGAGCCACGACTGAAACACCGCCCACCATGCGAAGATGGTCGCGCGATCTTCCTGACTCCAATGCAACCCCCCGGGAGCATCGGCTTGCGCGATGTAAATGCCGACGACGACGCGCAGTCCGTAATAGGCCAGGCGCTCCCAGCCTTCCATGGTGCAAAGCATCCAAAAGGCCCAACCGAGCGCGTTCGATTCAGGAGGCGTGGGTTCGAGAGGAGTGGAAGGCGAGGTCGGCTGGGTCATGAAGCCGCGCAGCCTAGCGCAGGCTCTCAATCCGGTCTCGGTGTATGAAGCGATTCGTGGGGCAAAAGCTCCACGTGCGTTTCATCTCCTTCGGCGTCGAACACCACGTCTGCGTGGGTCGGCACCCGCGCTTCCGCAGCGTCGTCTTCACTGCGCAAAAGCCCCGCGGCATATCGTCCAGGCACGACATCCCGAAACAATATCTCCGCGTGTCCGTCCACGATCGGCGCGGCGCCGACATGCAGCGCGCGATCGCGGTCACGAGACAGCCCGCTCGCAGGATCGAAGAGCGCCACGAGGACGACCCCACGATCACGACGCAAGGCGCGGACATGTACAATCACAGTTCCCCCAATATGATTCACATGCCTACACGTGATCCCGTTGGATCACACCACAAGCATCCCGTGTTTGGGATCCGCGAATGAGGATCGTCACGGCAAGCGCAACCGATATGCCTTCGTCCCATTCCCGCGGAGTGAGGGCTCGATACGAACGCGAATTTTGCCTCGCGTGACCTCCACCTGATCGCCGTCCTCGAGCGGCGCTCCGCCCGTCAGAACGAGCAGCGCCACATCGCATACGATCTCGAGCACCTCTTCACCATCGCGTCGGCTCGAAGCAACCTCGACTTCGAGGCCTCCGAAGTCTCGTAAGCCGCGCGTTTGTAAGCTCCGTGTGCCGTCGTCCGTTTCCGTTCCATCGAATGCGAGCCATAAGAAGAGGGGCAAGTCCTCTGAGCTCGCATCCTCGCTCTGAGCGATCCACTGCTCGGCATCGTGGACGAGCGTCGTGCTGTCCCAAAGCACCGCGATCGCATGTGCGCTCTGGGCGATGACGGAGGTGGCTCGGGTCAATGAAAGCGCGCGTTCGATCGGCGCGCCTTCGCTTGCCTCGAGAGACAGCTCGACATGGCTCTGATGTTTCTCGAGCGCTTCGCCCGCCTCGGGCCAATACCAAGCGCTCGCTTTGGCGCGCTCGAGCACGTCCGCCGGAACTCGCTCGCGATGCACGGTGACGCGCAGCCCTGCGGGCACCTCTGGCAACGTCATGTGAGGCGCCGCGAAGAGCACGCGCGCCGTGAATGATTGTTCTTCACTCATGATCACGTCCGAAAAAATCGGCGCACCGTGTCGACGCGCTGCTTGAGCAAGAAGGGGATCTTCGCGAGCGTCGGGCCCAACTTCAAAATCTGCGCATCGCTCAAGAGATTCCCGAGCTCGTAGAGGGTCCGGTCGTAAGGCATCCAGAAGAGCTCAGGCGCCTCATTCATGTCGAGGAGCACGGTCTTGGGCCGGGTGAAGATGCCGAGCGCGAGCTCGGAATTCGCGATGCCCGTGCCGGTGTCGCGCGTGCCGCTCCACGGCAAAGCCGCGATCGCACCGGTCATCGCGTGGTTGTTGATCGTCACGACGCCCACGTCGATTTGCTCGGCGAGCCGCATGCCGCGTGCGTGATCGCGCGTCCAAATCGACGAGGTCAAACCATAGCGGCCCGCGTTGATGCGACGGATCGCGTCCGAGGCTCCATCGACCCGAACGACCGCGAGCACCGGGCCGAAAGTTTCGTCCGTCACGACATCCATCGAGGCCGTGCAGTGATCGACAATGGTGGGCGGATAGAAGAACCCCTCGCCCGTTCTCTGGCCACCGCAAATGAGGCGCGCTCCTTTGGCGAGTGCGTCTCGCACGTGGGATTCGACGAGCGCGAGTTGGCGCGCGTTGGTCAAAGGAGAGATGTCGACCTCACCCGGGCCGCCTGCGCCCACGCGGAGCTTCGACCACGCGGCCGAGAGCCTCTCGACGAATTCATCCGCGATGCGCGCGTCGACGTATGCGATCTCGATCGCGCCGCACGCTTGACCCACGTTGTGCAACGCCCAATGCGTCACACCGGCCACGGTTCGTTCGAGATCACAATCGTGTAGAACGATCGCCGCGTCTTTGCCGCCGAGCTCGATGCTGCACGGGATCATACGTTCGCCACAGCGCCGGCTCACATCGCGGCCTGCCGCGACTGAACCCGTGAAAATGCACGCATCGATGCCGCTCTCGAGGAGCGCGATGCCCGTCTCACGTCCCCCCGGAACCACCATCAAAAGGCCGGGCGGAAGCTCGGCCGCCATCTTTTGGCAAAACCACTGCGCGATGCGCGTCGAATATTCGCTCGGCTTGAGCACGACTCCATTCCCCGAAAGAAGGGCCGGGATGACGGTGCGAAAGAGCGTGGCCAGGGGATAGTTCCACGGCGCGATGATCCCGATCACGCCGCGGGGCAAGCGGTCGACGAACGCCTTTTTCTTAGGAAAATTCAGAGGATTGAGGCGAACCTTTCGCCGCTCGATCGCGGGTCCGATCACCTTGGCCCACGAATCCACCTGATCGAGGGGGCCCAGCACTTCGCTCATGAGCGCATCGACCTCGAGCTTGCCCACGTCTTCGCGCATCAGCGCGATGACCTCGTGGCGAGATTCGAGCATCGATTTGGCTGCACGGCGCAGCGCCTCGACGCGATCTTTGAAACGACGACCCGCCCAACCACTCTGCGCGATGCGCGCACGGTCGACGGCGTCGCGCACCGCCGCAGGATCGGACACGGAAATGACGGGAAGGGCCCGCACATCGAGCGGAGAAATGGGGTGAATCGCTCCCTCTCGCACCAGCGGGAGATCGGGGAGGCTCGGATTGTCTCGACTCGAGAGTGCGTGCGTTTCGTGCATGGGCGGGATCTACCAAACAGAACTGCACAGAGCCACTCGTTAGGGAACCGCCAAGACACCAAGTTGCGACCCGGCTCGGGTGTGGGTTAACCAGGATCAGCCTCGAGCCAGCGCGCATAGACGCCGTCGATATCGGCGCCGTTGGCCACTGGATCTCTTGGATAGTGTTCTCCTGTTTCGGGATTGATCACGATCGCCGCGGACGTCAACCGCACGAAACGTACGCCATCTCGGCGGATTCGTTGGCCTTCCTCGCTCTCCGGAAGTGATGCCAAGTCGAACCCATCGCCGCCAGCGGCGTCCGGATCAAAAGGATCGACGGGGTTTTCTTCTTCGTGAAGAAGCACGGGAGTGCGCCCCGCAAACCCTTGCCAATGCGCGGGATCGCTCGAATAACGCGAGAGATCTGGGGCCAGGTACGCGTGCGGCATATCGACGAAGGTCACGCCGTCATGCGAGACCGAAACGACGATCGGATCCATGAAATTTTGCCCAGAATCAGCGATTTCAAACGCATTTTCGAAGACCACGAAGTCAATCCCGGGTCCATCTCTCAGAAGAGCGCCGTGCCAAGCGAGGACGAGATGGGTCCGCTCCGTGGAATCGAGTGAATAGACGTCGAAAGAGCCCTCGTTTCGTCCGCCGCCGCGCACGCCGTTCACAGCGCGATTCGAGTCTCCGAACCCTTCTCCCGTGGCCCCAGGAGCCATGGCGACGACATCGGCATGGCGAGCGGACAAATCGAGGGTCTCGTAAGAACATCCGCACGCCAAAATCGAGGCCAAGGCGAGGCCGAGGAGCGCGCGCACGCTCAGCTCTTCTTCGCGGCAGGCGGCGGCGGGGGCATCTTCTGCTCAAAGAGCCACGCTTCGGACGAAATGAACTCGACCTTGGGCGCATCTTTGGTGATGAGATCGGGGTGATCGGTGATCACGCGCTTGGCGCCCGCGGCTTGGGCAGAAGCGGCGAGCGCGTCTTCCCACGCATCAGGTCCGAACTCGCCCTTGATCTCGACGAGCTTGACCAATCCCTTGATGAGCGCGACCTGATGTTCGACCGCCTCCTGCTTGAACTCGGGGATGGTCGAGAGGATCGCCGCGACCCGCTCGAGGATCCACGGCGTCGTCGCGCTTTGTCCCTTATATTTACCGAGAATTCGCTGAACGACCTGCTCGGGCGGGCTGCCGAGCGCGACCGACGCATTCACGAACACATCTGGAGCAAGGATCACGTCCACGGGCGATCTCCGGAGAGCGGTTCTCTGAGTTCATCGCAAACAAGAGCCCTCACGTCAACGCTGAAGGTGCGCTCAGAAGACGAGAATCGCGTTGGCCGTGTTCATCCCGAACGTCGCGAGGCCGAGCGCCATGTGACCTATCGCGAGCGCCTGCAACGTATCGAAGTCTTGCCGTTCGTCGAGCCAATCCCACCTCACGGAGTTCGCGATGAAGAAGCCCGCGAGCGCCTGAAGGGCGCCCATCCCGAGCGCGACCCAACGTGTGATTTGGTACGTCCGATAGTCACCATCGCGACGCGACGCGATCTCGAAATCGATCTGCGTCGACACCACGACCGATGAAATGAGGAGCCCCGCGGACGTCACCGCGCCAATGGCGTGTGCCCATGGAGTTTCACTCCCACACCAACCAAAGATGGTGTCGCCATGTGCACATGCCGTTTGGATCCACTCGTCATGAAACCCGTATTCGTCTCGAAACTGGATGGCGCCGAGCACGGCCGTGGCCGCCATGGCCACGCTCGTCGCGACGGTCAGACCGCGCGTCCAGTCCATCATCGTGAGGGTGTTTCGTTCCGCGTCGGAAAGAACCGTCTCAGGGACCCCTTCGAGCCCTGAGTAGTCCTCTGGCACATTGAGTTCGCGAGACGTATCGACTTGCGCGAGGTGCTGCGGCAATAGGATTGGCCCTGCCCACGTTGGAGCTTCGAGTGCGAATCCCCAAACCGGAGTCGCGATGGCGAGTGCGATGAGAGTCTGCATGGCGAAGAGTCATCGCCTCGCACGGCCTCCAATCAACTGAGGCAATCTTGAGCAGGGCGAGAGCGGGAATCGACTCCATCGACGGTTGCGTGTTTCAACCCGAAAGGCGCCTCTCGAGATCCTTGGCCGCTCGGAAAATGTGCTTTCGGCCCATGTTGTGGCGGGTCAAAAGTCCTCGATCCGCGAGGTTCTCAAGGTCGTTACGCGCGGTTCCGTACGCTACGCCGTGTGACGTCTTGTGAGCCTCGATCGTGTAGTTCCGCGATGGGTGCCGCAGTGCGTCTGCGAGCAAGGCGAGCTGCCGATGGTTCAGACCATCGATATCGCCGAGCTTGGCATCGAGGCGTTGCATCTCGCGAGACCTCGATGTGGTAATGAAGGAAGTAGGTAAGGTCGTTCTCGTCTGTCTCCGTCAACAAGAATGCGCGACCGTATTGTGCGGGAGCTTGGAGCAAAATCTGCGAGATGGAGATGTACTCGATGCGCTTCATCGTCACGTAGTTGTTCAGGATCATGCGCTCGCTGCGATCGCGCGGGGAACGTCCCTCGCGCAACATCTGCTCCGCCACTCGTCGCGTCGTGCTGGCCCCCTCCAGTTGACTCGATGTGATCGCTTCCTCGATGAGCGAAGATACGTAGTACCGGTCCTTCGACTCGGGCGTGGTAATCTCGGGCGGCATCTCGATACGCCCGCCAGCAATCATGTCGATCCAGTGCTGCGCCTGATCCCCGGCGGCGGCTCCCTATGGCGAACCTCATCCCAATGGAGGTACGCCCCATCAATGAGCCCATCCTTCGAGATCCGCATGAGGTCAACGATGGGAAACTTCGCGAACAGTGCGTTCATCGACGGCGGGGTACGAGGCTTTTTCACAAGACAACGACTATCACTGAACTATCAATTTGTGACAAATTGATAGTTCAGTGATAGTTCCATCAGCGCCCCCGAAAGTAGTTCCAAATCGTGCAATCCTCGCTTGTAAGGTGAGATGCACCGATCGATACCAATGTCGGGACGCACGTCAGATGGGGCGGGATTCCCGGTCGGCCGAGCTCGCATTCGAGCGCCGTACGATCCCAACCTGCGAGATTCGCCGTGGACTCGTAGGTCGATGCAAAAACGAACGGCCGTCGTGGTGATTCGATAGACCATGGCATTGTCACCACCAGAAGATCAAACCGATCCTTGTTAGCGGAGCTGCGCGGCGCGCAAACGTTCGGCGAGCGCCTTGATCACACTGACACGTGGATCGCCTGCCCGATGAATGATCCGGAAGAAGTCGGTGAGGAGCTGAACTCGCGGAAAGAGACGCACGAGTCGCCTCTTCGCGAGCTCTCGCTCCACGAAGTAGAGCGGAAGCACGGCGATGCCCGAGCCGCGAAGCGCCGCCTGTTTGATGGGTCCGATGGCTCCAAGTCGATGCACATCACCAAAGCGCAGATCGGGTGCGCCCTTCGCCTCACGAAAATAGCGATAGAGCGGAAGATCGGCGTGCGTATCGAGCAACACGTGTGCTTCCGCGTCCTCGGGACGAGCCAGCGGTGTCTTCACGAGCAGCCGAGGCGACGTCACGAGGACGTATCGCTCCTCGTGCAGAACGAACGCATCGAGCCGTGGGTCCGCGAAGCGCGTCGACGTAATCGCACAATCGATCTCGGCATTGCGCACCCGCATGAGCAAATCATTCCCAGCACCGAAATAGAGATGGAGTCGTAAGTGCGGCAATGCCTGCTTGAGCGACCCGAGCTGAGGCACGAGCCAGCTTCGGCCGAGTTCGTCACGCGTCCCAAGCACGAGCTCGATCCGCGTCTTCCCTTCCCCTCGAACGGCACGCACACACTCGCCCGCCGCGAGAAGACATCGCTCGGCGCTCGGCGCGAGCGCGAGCGCCGCTTCGGTCGGTGTCATGCTGCGCGTCGTACGTTCGAAGAGGCTCACGCCGAGCGCCTCCTCGATCATCTTGATCCGTTGCCCCAAAGCTGCCGGCGAGAGCGAAACCTCTCGCGCAGCGGCGCGGAACGTCGGGGCACGCATCGCCGATAGAAAACAACGAAGGCTCTCCAGGTCGAAAGGGATCTGCTGGCGCGCCCATCCAGTTGTATTGATCTCGTTTACACTCACGTCTCGATTATATCGATCGACGACGCACAAGTCTTCAGGCATTCAATCACCTCAACGAGGAGAATGCGATGCTGCGCGATGGTGTCCTTCATTTGGAGTCCGACGCTCGCTCCCGAATGCCGGCGATGGAGGATCCGCGCGGGCTGCGCTCTTCTGTCATCGAGACATGGCGTGGGCGCATGGTGAACGAGTGGATGTCGTCTTTCGTGTTTGCGCAACTCGCCGATCAAATGAGCGAGATCGGTGAAGCGGAGGGCGCTTCGTATTGCCGAGAGGCCGCCGCCGAAGAACGTGAGCACGGGGTTCTTTGTGGCGCGGTCGTGATGGCAGCGGGAGGTCGTGCCATCGCCGATGCGTGTTTCCCGTCCACTCTTCCGCGACATCTCGATACCACGCGCCGCGCCGCTGTGGTGCGCAATGTCCTCTCGATTTCATGTCTGAGTGAAACGGTCGCCGTTGCGCTGATCGGCGCGGAACGTCTCGAGATGCCGGACGGGCCGTTGCGCACGCTCCTGACTCGCATTTGGTCGGATGAAGTCGGCCACGCGCGCTTTGGATGGACATGGCTCGAACGCGTCGTCCCTGCGTTATCGAGCAGAGAGAAAGCAAGCGTCATCGCGTATGTTCCGATCGCCTTGGCGCATCTCGAGGCACACGAGCTCGTCCATCTTCCAGCATCGTGCGAGCCGCCGATCGACGGTCGTCGATTCGGTGTGTGCAGTGGGCAGAGCGCGCGCTCACTTTTCTACGACACCGTGAACGAGGTGATTCTTCCCGCGTTGAACGAGCGTGGGCTCGAAGGCTCCAAAGCGTGGAACTCCCGCAAACATTCGTAAGAAGGTAGGTGCTCGATGGATCGCAACATACGCAAAGCCGCTCTTCGTGCGGCAGCAAAGACGGCAATCGCGCTCTCGCTCACCGGTGGCCTGACCGGAGCCTGCGCTGAATTGCATCATCCACCGGCATCCACACTCGACGCTGCAACATCGGACGCCGGGTCGACCTCGGACGCGATGTCGATCGCGGACGCGAGCGCATCGGACTCATCGGTCACGGAATGCGACAGGCATCTCGCTTCACTGGAACTCATCGATTCCCCTCATATTATTTGGCCTATGTTCAACGAGCTGGACCGATCCGATCCACTGACCGGAAGTTGCTGTCTCGAAGTGCATGAGCGCGTGACTCGAGACGAGCCCAGTGGCGTGAGTGATAGACTCGAATTGGCGTGCTGCGATGCCATCGTCGCGCGGCGACTCGTCTCGTTCAGTCCCCTCGGATGCACACCTTGGGGCCCGCCTTGTCCTCCTGAAATGTCAGTCTTGGCCTGAATGTTCACCCGGGCGCGGTAGCGTCCCTCGATGAGCGCGTCGGCATGTTCGATTTGGGCCCCTTCGACGCTCATCCTCCGCGAACGATCGCTCTCACGGCGGGATAGTCCGTGTCGATGACCGCGCCTGTGCGAACGCAGCGGATGCGGTCTTCAGGGTCGACCAGCACGTGCACAGGAATGGTGGCGCCCGAGTCGAGACCGAGTGAATCGAGAAAAGGTCGCAACCCTTCTGCATCGATCAATCGCGCAGTGATGGGCGCATCTGGATGCTGCGCTCGGAAGTTCGCGACTTCCTCCGCCGTGCGGTCGACAGACACGAAGAAGGGTTCGATGAGCGCGCCTTCGCGCGCGAGACGCTCTCGCCACACCGCGATGCGCGGCATCTCTTCGATGCACGGAGCACACCACGTCGCCCACAGGTTGAGCCAACGCCATCCGTCCGTGGGCGCAGGCGCGCCCTCGAGCGGAGGCAGTGTCAGCACCCGAGCCCCATTCGCAGGCGACGATACATCGCAGAAACGCTCCGCTGGGTCCGCTCTTCGAGCCGCCACGGCTTCGACCCGCGAAGGAAGCGTCGCTGGTTCGTTCGTGATCGAATCGGATTCACCACATCCAATGACGACGAACACGAGACCCACCAAGCACATCAAAGTACACAATCGATCCATGCGACGAACGCGCTCCTGTTGAGTTCCGTGGGATCACAGCGGCCCGCATCTCCGCTGCGCTGCCACTCACAAAAACTTTGATCGAGCTGCGCAAACTCTTCGCCGAGCCAGAGCAACCCCACCTGACGATCGAGCTCCGGATCGTGAAACGTTTGGCGCAAATGGCTCATCACGGCCTCCGCACGTCGCTCGGAGAGCTCGCGATTCGTCACCGTCGAGCCTTCCGGTGAAGCACGCGACACGACGAAGAAATACGAAGCACCTCGACGATCGGCGAACACGCGATCGACGAGCTCGAGATCGGCAGCATCGAGATCGTTCGATGCGCGCTCGAACTGAATGATCCCCCCGCGCTCACGCATCGGAATGAAGAGCGCATTGAAATCGTCTCCGCTCATCGTGGCCACACTGCGCGCATCCGCCGGCTGACAGCCGCGTCCATTGCCTCCGATGAGCCCGCAGCTCGTCAACACGCGGCGTAAGATCGTGCGCAATTGAGGTGTGCAATATTCGACGTCCGCCGCCGCAGCAACCGCCACCTCCGTCGGCTCACTCGACGCTTCGGAGTCCGCCAAGCGCTTCGCCGCCGCGTTCTGCCATGAGAGAACGAGAGCGCTCGGCACGAGCCACGCCGCACCACCGATCGCAGCCGCCATCAAAAGATTCTTGTGAATCATCGCGCACTCCCTTCGGCACGCTCGAGGAGACGCCCGAGTGTCCAATCGAGCCCAAGATCGGTATCCGCATCGCAAATGCGCGTGCCGTCGACATACACCTGGGGCGTCAACACCGGCAACTGATTCGCAACGGCCCAACGCAACGCGAGATTCAAGCGCGCTCGCACGCGCGCTCCGCCGATACAAGAACCGAGTGAAGCAAAGCGCTCTCGCACCATCCGCTCCGCGGCGTTCGGATCGCGCTCGGTCGCGGCGCGAATCTCCTCTTGATGCGCGAACGCCCATTCGATGACCTCATCAGCATCCTCTTCTGCGCAAAGCACCGCTTCGGAGACGGCGCAGGCACCCGGATGAATCGCGCGATCGACCATCCAGTTGCAGTTGTTATCGAGCGGGAAGAGCAAGACCTTGCGGCTCACCCGAGTCGCAGCATCGAGACCTGCGAAGCGACGTTCGAAACCACGGCACGCGGGGCAGAGAGGGTCGAGCACCTCGATGACTTGAGTGGGCTCGGTCTGAGGCCCGAGCGGCACGAGCACACGATCGCGATCGGAAGGCGAAGGCAACGCCCCGCAAGCGCCCAAATATCCTTCGAAATCAGGAGAATTTGCAGCATAGACGAGCACCGGAAACACGACGAACGCCACACCGATGGCGAACGCTGCGCCCAACGAACCAAACGAAACTGGAGCCGCGGCGTCGCCCGTACGATCTTCCCTCGTCCTCCGCACACCGAGGCGACGATCCATCTCGCTCGCGGTGGCGAGGCGACGAGCTTGCTCGGGGCGCGCCTCGAGCGTCGGTGCATACGCGTCGGGCACAGTCCTCTCGGCGAGGTCTTTGTTCGTCGCCACTTCTCTTCCCGAGCGGAGCGCGAGCGCCGTCGCGGCGGCAAACGCGAGCGCGCTCGACACGTAGATGCCGATGCACAGCTTGCATGCTGCGTCGAGCTCGTGAAGCGCGATGAAGCCCATGACGACCGACGTCACGAGAGGAAGAAGCGTCGCCGCCGCAAGAAACGACGTGGCGCGCCGATCGTTCGTGCGCTTCGTGACGAGGAGCGCCGCCGCGTAGAACGCGAGATACGCGAACACGGCCATGGCTGGGAGCGAAATCGGAATCCCACCCCACACGGCATCCCGCATGATCGACGAGTACGGGCTCATCAGCGTCACAGCGCAGCCCGAGCTCCCGCTGAGATCGGGTGCATCCACACCCGGCAAAAAGGAACAATGAATTCCATGCACTTGGCGATCCAGATGCTTTACGAAATCCGACGTCGAAACCGCGGCAAAGGCAAAACCCATCGCCGCAGCCAAAACGACCACCATCCCAAGCACTCTCTGAGTCATCGGCGCCTATCTACTCCGAACTCAGCCCTCGTGCCCACATCTCTTCATGGATACTCACCAGGGATCTCCGATCATGGAACGCAAGCTCGTTTCGATCCAGCGCGTGGACGCCATCGAGCCCATCGAGAACGCCGACGCCATCGTGAAGGCGCGGGTGATGGGATGGGATGTCATCGTGAAGAAGGGTGAGTTCACGCCGGGCGATCGATGCGTGTTCTTCGAGATCGACTCGATCCTCCCGGAAGGGGCGCCATGGGCGGAGTTCCTCCGTTCTCGAGGCTTCCGTGTCCGAACGCTGAGGCTGCGCGGCGTGCTCTCGCAAGGCCTCGCGTTGCCGGTCTCGATCCTCGGAGGCGATGTGCCCGGCATCGGCACCGACGTGCGTGAGCGCCTCGGCGTCATCAAATACGAGCCGCCCGTGCCGCTCGGCGGTGACATCGCGGGCCCGTTTCCACCGCGTGTCCCCAAGACCGACGAGATCCGCCTTCAATCGGCGCTCGGCGTGCAGGGCGAGATCCGCGGTCATGATTTCGTCGTGACCACGAAACTCGACGGAACCTCGACGACATACTTCCGCGACGAGGACGGCTCATTCGCGGTGTGCTCACGCAACTGGACGCTCGCACCGGGCGACACCGCACCATGGCGAATCGCCGAGCGTTACGCGCTCCGCACGCGTCTCCCCGAAGGGATCGCCGTGCAGGGCGAGCTCTGCGGACCGGGCATCCAGAAAAACCGCCTTGGCCTCCCGTCCATCGATTGGTTCGCGTTCAACGCCTACGACGTGCGCGAACGCCGTCACCTCGATCACGACGAGTTCGTGCGGCTCACCGTGGAGCTGGGTGTGCCGACGGTGCCGGTCGAGGAAGTTGTCACCGGCGAAGAGGCTCGCTCCTTCGAGCACACGCTCGAAGGATGGCTCGCGCGCGCGGATGGATGTTATGCAGGCACCAAGAATCGAAAGGAGGGGATCGTTATTCGGCCGCTCACGGCGTTATATTCGGCAACCCTTGGTGGACGTCTTTCGTTCAAGGTGATCAGCAATGAATTCCTTCTCAAAGAGGAGGCTTGAGGCGGATCATCAGTGCTCCTCCAGCCTCCGGTTGGTGCGTCATCGCGAGCGCACCGTCCCAGAAAAGAACTGCTGCGCGCTCTCGCGATGCGCTTCGGCGCGCGCCGCACAAAGCTCGATGGCCTCGACTGCGCTCGCGAGGTTGCGGGGACCTCCTTGCGTCGATGCCATTCGCGGAGCGAGGAACTCGCGCACCTCCAACGCTTTCTCGGCGCTACAAAAGCCGCTCACCGCATATGGAAGATATCCTGAATAGGCCGGGCCCATCCGTGAGGCGAGCTCGTCATATCGACTCTGAATAAAATGGAAACCGTGCTCTCGCCCTTCGGGAGAACTCATCTGACCCACGATCACTCGGAAGGTTTCATTCAGACGAAGCCGCGGGTCGAACACCAGTGACAAAGCACGGGGACGAAGCTCCTCGTCATCGACATGTGCCATCGCCGCGAGCAAATGAGCGCGCGTCGACGCATCCTCAGTCTCGCCGAGCAATCGATCGAGATTTGCAAAAAATGGCGCCCCGCCCTCCTCAGCGGCCACGACGAGCGCAACCCCGACGAGATCGCTCTGGACAGCATCGGGGTGAATCCGTCCAGGAACGTCGCGGGCGCCTTCACCCACATAACGCCGGCCTCGCTGCGCTGCATCACGACGCACCGACGGATCCTCGGCCGTGAGCGCAAGGAACGAAAGAATGGCAGACCGCAGCAAGCGCGTCTCTCCATCCTCCGCACGCGTGGGCGATCCCCATCCAAGACGACGCAGCTGGTTGCGGTAAAGACGCATCGCATAGACACGGAATGCTTCGCGCTCCGCATCCGTCGTCAAAAGGTGCTCACGCGCCCAAGCAAGGAGCTCGATCGGCGCCGTGGCGAGCGGACGATCGGTGCTGTCGACGAACGGCTCGAGCGCTCGAATGGCAGCCGCGAACGACATGCGGCCCGCTGCGAAACCGGCGCGCACGCTATCGGCGATCGAAATGCGATCGCGCGTCGTGAGCGCCCGCTCCGCTTCCGGCGTACGAAGCTTCGCGAGCTGCTCATCGGGCAACGTCCACCGGTAATATCCAACGCCGCCGACGGTCGGAAGAAGCCATTCGGGACAAGCTTCGCCCAAGAGCTCCATCGACTCCTCGGCTTCACTCAAGAGGGTGCACGTCTCGTGGACTTGCCCGCCCACGCCATAGCGAGCACACACCGGAACCTGCCATCGCGCGTCCGCGCTCGCATGCGAGCCGAGCGGGAGATATCGTCTTTGGGAGAGCTCGAGCCGCGGCGATTGGCCTTCGGTGCATTGCACGTTCGCATCGATGAAGGGCACGCCCGGCTGAAGCAGAAACGACTCCATCGGCGCGCGCACCTCTCGCGGCGTCTCGGTGCGCCCCGATGCGGTCGCAAGCGCGAACATCAAATCTTCACCCGTCGCGTTTCCACGCGCGTGGGCCTCCAAATATTCGCGGATTCCAGCCTGGAACACCTCACGCCCAAGCCAATGCTCGAACATCGCGAGCACGCTCGCGCCTTTGCTGTAGGTGATCGAATCGAACGCGTTGTGAATGTCATGGCTCGACTCGATGGGATTACGAATCTGTCGTGCCGTCGCGAGCGAGTCTGCATCGAAGGCATCGAGCGCGGTCATCAACTCACTCACGTCCGCTCGCATTTCGGGGAAGACCTCGTGGACGATCGCGGTCTCCATCCATGTCGCAAAGGCCTCGTTGAGCCAGAGGTCGTCCCACCACGCCATCGTGACGAGATTGCCGAACCATTGATGCGCGAGCTCGTGCGCCATCACGAAAGCAAAGCCACGGCGCTGCTGCATCGGCGCGTCGTTTGCCAAAAGAAGCAGGTTCTCGCGAAACGTGACGAGGCCAGCGTTCTCCATGGCGCCCGCGGCGAAATCAGGCACGGCGACGATATCGAGCTTGTCGTACGGATACGGAATTCCGAAATACGCCTCGAGCGCGGCGAGCAAACGCGGCGTGTGCTCCATCGCATAAGCGAGCTCGGATCCTCGCCCTCGCGGCGCCACACCCCGCAGAGCAAGAGGACGCGTCCGCACCGCGTTGGCGACAATCGTCGCGTCCACGACATCGAGCGGTCCAACCGCCCACGCCACGAGATACGTCGGCAAGGGCTCGGTCGTCGCAAACCGAACACGTCGCAGGCCTCCTTCCAGATCGGCACTCTCGATCTCGCGGCTATTGGCGAATGCTCGAAGGCCACTCGGCACGACCAAGCTCACATCGAAGGGCGTCTTGAATCGCGGCTCATCGAAGCTTGGAAATGCCTTGCGCGCCGCAACGGCTTCGAACTGAGTGAACGCGTAATGATCTTCGCCGATACGCGTACGATAGAGCCCTTCGAGCGTGCCATCGAAAGACGCGCTCCACTCGAGATGCAGACGCGCCGCACCTGGACCCACCGCACGATCGAAAACGATCTTGGCGATCCCGAGCTCGGGATCACCCACTTGCTGCCATCGACCTGCGATCGGAGCGCGATCCCCCTCGCGGATCGTGATCCTCCCCACATCCAAGTTCTGACCGTGAATCCAAATCTCACTCTGACGCTCGACCATCCGGAGATCGATCTCCGCCACCCCCGTAAAGCGCTCTTGTGCCGGTGCGATGGCCATCGTGAGCGTGTAGCGCGTGGGGGTCGTTCCGTGAGGCAATCGTGATCTCGCCGCCTCTTCCGTAGAGTGCGCTTCGCTCGCGGCAACAGTGTCTGTCTCACCCCCCTGGGCTGGCACTCGAGGTTCGGGGTGAACCTGGTTTGCTGGAGATCCGCAGGCCATGGCCCAAACGAAAACAAACGCCGAGAGATGGGGGTGACGCATCGTGCCCATATAGCAGAGTCTCGCGATGGGTTATGCTCTCATGTCCATGAGACGCTTCATCTCGACGGCCGCCCTCGCATCTTTGATGTCGGTATCTTCCCCGGTGACGACGAGCCTCGCGCAAGAGAGCGACGCGGATGAAAGCTCGCTCCTCGGCCGAGGATTTGCCTCGATCGCAGCCGGTGATCACGAAGACGCCATCCGCGCATTTCGCGAAGCGGTCGCGCTCGCGCCTTCTCGCCCCGATGCGGTATGTTATTTGGCCGAAGCGCAGCAGATCAGCGGCGACCACGAAGCGGCGCTCGAAGCGTATCGCTCGTGCGTGCGCATCGCACGCACGGCGAGTGATCCGCGATGGATCGCGCGTGGATTGCACGGTGTCGCATCGACGCTCGAGCAGATGCCCACGCGATTGCTCGAAGCGCGCAGCGCCTGGCAAGAATACGTCGTCTTTGCAGATGGCGCCGTCGTACATGCATCCCCGATGCTCGGACGCACACGCATCACCGTGATCGATCAAGTGATCGAGCTCGAACGAGTGATGGTCGATGTCCGCGCGCGCATCCACGCACGAGCACAACGCACCCACTGAGAGGAGAAAACCCATGCGTCGTTCGAACGAAATGATCCGCGTCTTTCTCATCAGCGCGCTCTTCATCCAGGGCTTCACGCCACGAGCTCTCGCCCAAGAGAGCGGAGCCGATGTCCCCGTTCCACCGCCCCCGCCGCCACAACAGCCAACGGTCATATTCGTTCCTGCGCAATCACCACAGCCCACCTATGTTCAGCCCTATCAGCCCACCTATGCCGTCGCTCCACCTGCGCCCGCGCCGGCGCGGCGCAGCGGCGCGCGCGTGGGTCTCATCGTCAGCGGCGCGGTGTTGCTCGGTGTGGGTTGGCTCTCCAACATCATCGTCGGCGTCCCTGCGGGTGAAAACGTGTTCGGCTCGGGTCGCGAGGAAGCATGGGAGCCTTTTCGTTATAGTTCGCTCATCCCCCTCGTCGGCCCTTGGGTACAACTCGGAGTGAAGCCGACCGCTTTCAGCGAAGATGGCTGGGCCATTTGGCTCATCCTCAACGGTGTGATGCAAGCGGCAGGAACCGCGCTCCTCGTCTCGGGAATCGCGCTCTCGGACGATGGCGGCGGGAGCGCCGCGGCGGACAGCGGACCGTCGTTCGCGGTGCTGCCGAACGTGGGTCCGAACCACGCCGGCTTATCGCTTTTTGGAAGCTTTTAGAAGGCGTGGGCCTCAATCGGGCTGGAACAGGCGATCTTGCGAGCTGTCATCGTCGTAGAACTGATATGCGCGATCGAAGGTGATCGCGCCGAACGTATTGACGGCGATTGCAACGATCATGGCGGCGATGAAACCTCTACCAAAGCGGCGATTTCCAAGCGCCAAAAGCACGAATAGAAGCGGCATGTAATCGAGCGCGAAGCGATATCCGAACTGAATCCAACCGCTGTTCTGATAGAGCAAGTTCCAGAGCGCGACCGCGCCCGCCGATGCGTAGAGCGCGACCATCGTGGCGTCGATTCGCTTCGGCCACAGCACCCAAAGGAGGGCGGGGGTCGTCACCCAAAGAGCGAGCCCATGACGGCTGATGACGATGTGCGGCTCGTGCACGCTAAACCACGGCAACGACGCCAAGAACACCGCGAGGTTCTTCGACAAATAATGATAGTTGAAAAGGCCCCACGTCTCGATGCGTTCGCGCCAGCGAATCATCAAATAGCGATGTCCGAACTCGAACGGATTTTCCCAACGCGCTTCGTTCATCCACATCGCCAAGGCGCCAATCGCGAGGATCGGTGCCGCAAACATCAAATATCGAGCAAACACCTCTTTCACACGAACGCCTGTGTTCGTCTTCGCCACGCGGATGGCCTCGAGCGCGAAGAAGATCGCGAGCGCTGCCGTGGTGGGTCGCGTCATGAACGCGAGGCCCAACATGAGACCCGCGAGCGCGGGATATCGCGCATCCCAAGCAAAATAGAGATAAAGGAGGATGAGTGAAGTGCCGACGATATGCGCGGCAAACCATACCGTCCCTTGCACGGCCGAAAAGAAATAGACCGTGCCGAAGGCGAAAAGCACCGTGAGGAGAAGATCTTCGACCTGTGTGCGATCGCTCCTGCCGCTCTCCCGCAAACGCCTGAGCAACACGAACAGAAGCGCTGGGCCGAGCCCCGCGAAGATCGCCCAGAAGAGCGCATCAGAGATGTTTGGCCCGAAGATCGCGACGGCGGGAAGAATGACGATGGCCGGAAACGGCGGAAACGATACGTACCAATGCTGCGAGTCGCGCGGGCGACTGAACGCGGCCGGCGGACAAATGTCGTTGGTCTCGGTGTCGTAGCACGCCCAGTCGTTCGTTCCTGGCGGGGCATTGCCGAGCACCCCGAGCTGCCCATGCGAGAATGATTGCGCGAGATGAACGAAGTGGTTGTCCGGTGTGGGCCTATCGCGGCGCGGCCCCGTCACAGCCACATAGATCGCAGCAGCCCCCGCCCATAGGAGCACGGGCATGAAGACACGTTGGCGGAGCATCGACATAGGGGGCCGCGAGAATAGCGAGCGCCGCGAAGATGTCACGCAAGCCGGAGCGAACGCCCTAAAGCTGCGTGCTCGTCACGCGGATCATTCGCGTCAAATAAAGCTCGGTGCGAGGGTCAGGATTCCATGGACCGAGCGTTTCGATCTCGTAGAGCCCCGCTTCCATCGAAAAGCGGATCACTCCGCCGTGCTCCTCTCGAATCTTCCTTTTCTTGCTCGGATCACGCAAATCGCGGCCGGTGAGCGAGGCATCGAAGAGCGCATAGGTGTCGTCCAAAGCACGAAATCGCTCCGTGAGCGGCTCCCAGCCTGCGATTGGCAGCAGATCCAAATGAGCCGCCACCTCCCGGTCTCCATCACAATAAATCGCGGTCACCAAGAGCACTCCGCCGAGCTCGAGCGGCACGATGGTCGTCAGCTCGGACTCCCGCAGCACCAACGTGGGAAATCCCGCAAACTGCTCGATCTTCGCGAACGGCCCGGTGCGTTTCTTGGGCAAATCTCCGCCCGGCCAATCACCGAGATCGCGCTCGCGCATCAGAATCGGGGGCCGACCTTGAATCCAATCGTACATCTGTCGCGAAGCCTCAGCTCCCCCCAGTCACACCATTGTCACAGAATCACAGCCAAAGCGGAAGCGTAGATCGTCATCCATGGGGCATTCTCATGCATCGCCATCGAGCTCGGTCACATACTTCGCGACAAGCACCTTCACCCCCACATCGCCGAAGTCGATCTCGAGCTTATCGCCTTCGGACAAGCTGCGTCGAATTACGCCCTCTCCGAAGCGAGCATGACGCACGCGACGACCGGCCTTCTCGTCTCGCGCGACGGGCATCACGAGGGTGCGCTCGAGCCGCGGATACCATGCGAGGCCTTCGCCTGCCTGCTCTTCTTCGCCAAAGAAGAGATCGTCATCGTCGATGTTTTGCACGCGCTGTTCGAGGATGTTTTCGAACACACGATTGAGCCATTCCGCGAGCGTGCTCGGATTGGCTTCGGTGTGATCATCTGGGTCGAAGAACGTGACGCGGAGCGGGTATCCCTTCTCGGGGCGCCGAGGGATACAGACGAGGACTTTGCCCCATGTGCCAAGGACGATTCGCGCTTTGCTCAGCCCTTCACCCCATGCTTGCTCGCTCAGCGTCCCGATCTTGGCCAGATCGAAAACCGCGAGCGCCGGCGTGCGTGCAGCGTAGATCGCCAGCGCGTCATCAGGCATCCTCGCCCGCAAATATTCTTCGAGCGTATCGACGGCCTCGAGAGAAAGGATCGGCGATGGATCGATCGCACTCTGTGGACTCGCTTCGAGCGTCAGAATGCGAATCAAGGCATCTCGCACCTCTGGTGTGAGGTAGAGCGGCCCTGGTTCGCGTGCGGCCCGAAGGGCCCGTCGCTCGCCCGTGCTTTCGCGCGTGGCCGGTCGATTCACGATTCTCTTCCCCTCCGTGGTGATTCCTCAGTTCGGACGTTCGGTGCCGAACACGAAACGTTCACCGGGCTCGCCGACGAGATCGGCGAGCTCGAGCGCTTGACCCTTGAATTCGTAAGGCACGTAGCAGTTTACGGGCTCTTCGATGGAATGCTCCATCGAGACTTGAATCGCCGCGGTCATCGCCTCATCGTTCTCGTCTTCGAGCGTCACGTCGGCGACCACAGCCACCGCCCGATACGCGGACGACGCCTCACGGAGGGTTTTTCGCAACGTCTCGACGACCTGCTCCGCCTCGAGCTCTTCGTCACTTTCCTCGGGCGAAAGATGTAAAATTTCGCCGTCTTGACGCATGGCGAGCGCGAAGGGCTCGAACTCCCCATCTTGCTCGAGCATCTCGGCCGCGACTTCGACGGCGCCATTCAATAGATCGTTGAGTTCTTCGCGTGGTTCGCGCGGTTCGGACATATAGACGGGACCATAGCGCCCGTCGCGATATCCGTCACGTGCCTTTGGCACCTGAACTTCATGATCATGGTCGTCGTGAGCGAACGAATCCCGCGCGACGAATCGCATCGAGCACCATCGGTGGAAGGAGATTCTCACCGATTTCAGAGAGCGTACGAGGAATGGCTTCGCCGGGGCGGCGCTTGAAAATCGTGGTGTGCGAGGCAGCGACTTCAGACGCGGGACGCCCCTTCGAATAGTAATAAAGCGCGAGTGAACGACGCTGACGATCGACGGGGCATTGCAACGGGTCTGGATGGCCGTGATTGGCAAAGTCGGTGGTGTTGAAGATCACCATGCGATTGAAGAGCGGCGCGATGCGATGCTCGGCCTTCGTCATCGCAGTATCCCAAAGCTCGAGATGGCCGCCCCACGCCTCGTCCCAGTCTTTGTTGAGATAGATGAGGACATTGAGGCGTCGATCGAGCCCGAGCAGCGTGTGCTTGTTGAAGTCGACGTGCACCTTGAGCATGCCGCCGCGCTCGATTTGATGAAGCCCGCCGCCCTCGAACCACGGGTCGGGCACGAGCCCCTGAATGCCGGTCAGCTCCTCGAGAAACCGAATGAAGGGCGCGGAGTTGAGCTCGTGCAAGAGAAGGCGTGTTTGCGCGCCGATGCGTTCTTCGTCACGTGAGCCGAGCTTCTTCTGGAGCGGATCGTCATAGCGCTCCCACCCTTCAGTGCGCGGAGATGGAAACTCTTCGAGCACGCGATCGAGAAGCGCCGTCGGGAAGAGCCCATCGATCACGGAGTGAGCGAACGGATCCGCGTTGCGATGCTTGTCCGCATGCTCACGCGCCACCGAAAGCAGCGCGGAGCGGTTGAAGAAATAGGGCTTGGCCTCGGCGGGCACCATCACGGAAGACATGTCGGGCATATCGAGGCCATCATGTACACCCCAACCTGGTCCCGGTCGACTTCAACGCGAAATACACATCTCGAACGGCGGGCGGTAATCCTCGAATACACCGCGGAAATTGGTGCCGTCTGCGCGGCGGAAGATGGCGCCGTTCACGGTGAAATAGTACTCGACCGTGGCGGACACGTAGACGCCATCGGGCGCGAGCGTCACATCAGCGTCCGGGCATTGCGACGGATCGGTGCGGGTATAAGCCCCCGCGAGGGGATCGATCTCTGCCATGGGCAACTCGTACCGTGCATCGTTCCCAATACGGCGAAAGAACGACACGTAGCGGGATGTGAAGGGCGCGTTTTCGCGGGCTCGGGTATGCACCTGCACATCGAGCTGTCGCCAGAGATCGGTGTTGTCGAAATCCGTGACGCCCTCTTTCCATACATCGAAATAAATCGCGCGAATCGCAGCGCGCTGACGGGCGTACGTGTCGTATCGCCATCCGTCCTCCAAGGAACGACGATGCTGATCGCAAGGACCATTGCACGTCATACGATCGATGACGTACGCACCGTTGCCGATCCAACCGGGCGCATTCGCAGGGAGCGCGATCTCGAAACGATAGTTCGCACCAAACGCCGAATCCCATTCGCGACAGCCGTTCACGTCGGTGTTTTCGAACCAGATTTCGAGCTGCCCCGCTTGAGTGAGCTCGATCGGCAATCCGATCTGATCGGGCGCTGGCGTGTGTCCCGCGGCATGAATGAAGCGAATCTCACCCCCATTGATTCGATAATGGGCGGTCACGCTCCATGCAGGGCGACCCTGTTGGCTGCTCGTGCATCGCGCGCGCGACGGATCGTAGTCGAGGTGCGCGACCCCGCCAGCCACGAGCTCACCCTCGACGCGCGTTTGCCAATCCGACGTGAAATGCAATGTCGCTTCGTGCTCGCCGAGAGACGCAAACTCGAACCCGAGCTCCGTCTCTGGACCCGCACACGCCATGAAAAAAACACAAGAAACAGCCACGAAACGCGCGGTGAACATGCCACTCTCCATCGTCACTCAGGCAAGAGTGACTTCCCCAAGCCGCTGCTCTAGCATGGCGGCTTGGGGTTTCAAACACCGACACAGTGTCGCTGCCATCGCCTGGGACTGTGGGGCTCTGATGATCCAACACATCTTCGCCGTTGGCCTCGCCGCACGGAAAGCCCGAAGCGGGCGATAAGAAAATTCGCGCGCGAAGACGCCAAGCCGCCAAGAAGGGCGTCTTCTCCCTTGGCGGTCTTTGCGGCTTGGCGCGCGATTCTCTCCGCAGAAACGTGCGTTTTCTGCCTCCAGAGATGTGATCAATCTTCAGGTGGGGCTACCTTCCGCAAGCGGCGCCTCACACACCGTGGCAACCACCTTCACACGAGACCTGACGACAATGCGCGCCACCCGCACACTCTTCGTCCATGGCGCACTCGCCGCCGATCTCCACGAGTCCCTCGAGGAGCTCTGGGCACGACATCGGTTCAGCGACACCAACCCCAGCAAGACCGGCGAGACCCCCGTCGAATTCTACGAGTGCCACCCAAGTGCACGCTTCCGCGGCACTCATCTCGCAACTCGCACGCGCGTCGTCATTTACTCTCGCAGTGCCGCGCATGATCGCTTCCTCGTAACGGGGTAGAACGACATTTTCGAGATGCACACGCATCCACGTTTCGCAACCCTCGACCCCCCATGGCGCGCGCGCGCTCTGCGCACAGCGATCCCATCGCGCACACAACACGCCAGGCAGCCATTCGAGACTGTCCTCGGTTGGAAACGGGTTGTGCGATTGTGAGCACGCAGCCAACAACAGGAGGGAGCCAGGCAACAAGTGTCGAAGCATCGGTGGTCGATATCTCGAGATCTGTCGAGTTGCAATCCTTCATTTCGACTACACCCTTCCGCCATGCAGAGCGAGTCGGTCATCAAGCAGAGTGGTCCACGCGCGGACAACACGAACCTCGACGTGCGTGAGGCGATCGACCGCGCGGTCGAGCATCTTCGCGCCCGGCAAGCGCCGGATGGACGCTGGGATGGGGACTACGGCGGTCCGCTTTTTTTGCTGCCTGGTTTGGTGATCGCGCATCACGTCACAGGCACACCGATCTCGCCCGAGCGTCAGGCGGAGATGGTTCGTTATCTCCGTCACACACAAAACGACGACGGCGGCTACGGCCTGCACATCGAAGATCACTCGACCGTCTTCGGAACGGCCCTCAACTATGCCGCGATGCGCCTGCTCGGCGTAGCAAAGGACGATGCCGATGCGCGTCGCGCGCGTGAACGTTTGCACGCGCTCGGAGGCGCCGAGGGAATCCCGACGTGGGGCAAGTTCTGGCTGGCCGTGCTCGGCGTGTATTCGTGGGATGGCGTGCCTCCACTCTGCCCCGAGCTCTATTTGCTCCCGCGCTCACTGCCTTTTCATCCGTCGCACTTCTGGTGCCACACACGGCAAGTATTTTTGCCGATGAGCTATGTCTACGCGCGCCGCATCACCGCGCCCGAGAGCGACATCGTCCGCGCGCTCCGCGAAGAGCTCTTCGTCACGCCGCATCACGCGATCGACTGGCCGAAGCTGCGGACGAAGGTCGCGGAGATCGATATTTATACGCCCATTTCGCCTGTGCTGCGCGCCGCCTATCGCGCGCTCGGGCGTTATGAGCAGCGCCCTTCGCGTCGCTTGCGGGCCCGCGCGCTCGCGCATGTGATGGACCACATTCATCACGAAGACGAGACCACGGGTTATCTGACGATCGGCCCGGTGAGCAAGGCCGTGCAGATGATCGCGGTGTGGGCCGAAGACCCCAAGAGCGAAGCGTTCCGCAAACACGTCGCGCGCGTCGAGGACTACCTCTGGCAAAGCGATCACGGCCTCAAGATGCAGGGCTACAACGGCTCGCAGCTCTGGGACACCACCTTCGCAGCGCAGGCGATCCTCGAGAGCGGTTTGCCGGATGGCGAAGGGGCCTATCTCGATGTGCTCACCCGCGCTCACGACTTCGTCGACACCCAGCAGATTCAGCGCGATGTGCCCGATGGGGAGCGCTACTACCGCGATCGCGTCCAAGGCACGTGGCCCTTCTCGACGGCCGAGCAAGGTTGGTCAGTCAGCGATTGCACTGCGGAGGCGATCAAGACCGCGCTCCAAATGACGCCTCATGTCAAGACGCCGATCGCGCTCGGACGCTTGCACGACGCGATCGATCGCTTGATCGAAAGTCAAAACGAAGACGGCGGATGGTCCGAATACGAGCGAGCGCGTGGGACGCAAGCTCTCGAGCTCCTCAATGCCGCCGAAGTCTTCGGCGAGATCATGATCGGCTATTCGTACGTCGAGTGCACGAGCGCATGCATTCAAGCCATGCGCGCTTTGCGAAGGCGTGATCCGAGCTATCGCATCGGCGACATCGAGCGGGCGATCGAGCGAGGTCTCGATTTCGTGCGGACCAAGCAGCGCGAAGACGGGAGCTGGTATGGCGGATGGGGAATCTGCTTCACGTACGGCACGTGGTTTGGAATCGATGCGCTCGTCACCTGCGGAGATGCGCGCGACCAAGAGCGCATCGAGCGGGCGTGTCGATTTTTGATGGATCGCCAGCGCCGTGACGGCGCGTGGGGCGAGAGCCATCGCTCGTGCGTGACTCGGCAATGGGTCGAGCACCCCGAACCACTTCCGGTGCAAACCGCGTGGTCGCTGCTCGGCCTGCTCGGCGCGCACTCTCTTCCCGATCCGCGAGGTGAACGGAGGCGCGCGATCGAGCGCGGCATCGCGTGGCTCGTCGCGCATCAAGAGGCCGATGGCGCATGGGCGCAAGAAGCGATCAGCGGCGCCTTCAACCGCAACTGCATGATCCATTACGACAACTACCACCGCGTCATGCCGCTCTGGGCACTCTCGCGTTATCACCGCGTCATGCGTGGATGATTATACAGGATCGCGTTGAGCGCGATCCTGTATAGTCGTTTCTTTTCGGAGGGTCTGATGCAGACCCTCCCCCCGCCCGGCAAAGCCGGCTCGGGACCCCCCTCCCAACTCCGCTCCGCGTCGAACCAGAGTCGGTTTGATCTCCGATCAATGCGACTCTGGTTCG
>CAYZTA010000044.1:19514-52257 GCA_964481145.1 uncultured Sandaracinus sp. | reverse complement strand
AAGCTCCCACCGACATCCCGACGATGGCCCACGCGACCGATGCGAAGACGAACGCCCGAACGATGGTGTCGTCGTAAGTGATTCGCTTTGTTTCCATGACCATTCTACTCCGATGTTCGATCCGTTCGATCCGTTCGATGTCGTGATGTGGATTCGTCTTCGATGACCAAGAGTGCCAATCGGTCGGCATGATCGAAGGTTCGTTCGCGCACGAGCCACGCAAACAAGCCGACCGCTGAGAGGGCGAGCATCAAGCTGACGAAGACGAGGAGAATCAAGACGTCCATTGGACCCTCCAGAAGGGAAGAGCGCGTCCGTCGCGAGGCAGACCGTGAGCCGCACTCCGTCTCCTCAAGGACACGCTCGTGGCGGCCACCACGGCGAGCGAGCTCGCGGGCATGAGCACAGCGGCGAGCCACGGCTGCATCCAGCCGAACGCTGCGAGAGAGACCGCAAAGGTGTTGTAGAAGATCGCGAAGACGAGGTTGCGACGTGCAATCGTACGCAGTCGATGTCCGAGCTCCAAGAGCATCCGGACCGGACCAAGGCCTGGAGTGACGAACCAAAAATCTGCGCGTGAAGGAAGGAAGGGCCTCTCGATGGCGGGGGTGCCCGAAGCGAATGCGAGCTCGGCAGCGAGGCCATCATTGATGCCATCGCCGATGAACAACGTGTCATTGCGATCGTGGAGTCGAATCCAGCTTGCCTTGTCTTCGGGGGTGCATCCGCCGATCGCACGCGCTTCGGGAATCCCGAGGGCATGGGCGACGGTGTGCACTCTCGATGGCTCATCGCCGCTCAGAATCCATGTCTCGAAGCCCGCGTGACGCAGCGCCTCGAGCTCGGCGTGGGCATTGGGCCGCAGCTCCTCTTCGAGTGAGATGGCGAGGATGAGTTGGCCATTGCGTGAGAACGCGAGTTCGGCGTCGGGGGCATCGGGGGCGGCCCAATCGGGCTGTCCGAGGCGGTAGCAATCACCGTCGTCGTAGGTTTCGAGGCCGTGACCTGGAAGCTCGAGAACTTGGACATCGGGGCGCACGGCGAGCGCACGCTGGGCATCGTCGTGGCAGAGCGCGCGATGGATCGCAGCGCTCTTGGGATGTGCGCTGCGCGCGACGAGGTCGGCGAGCATCATGCGCTCTCTTGGAGCGAGGGCGTCGAGTTCGTGAAGATTTGCGACACGGGGCGTGCCGGTCGTCAACGTTCCGGTCTTGTCGAAGACGATTCGGCGGACTTGGGGGATGCGCTCGAGGAGGCGCTCTCGTCTTACGAAGAGGCCCGCGCGGCGCAGGGCAGAGCCTGCGAGCTCGTAGCCGAGAGGAGTCGCGATTCCGATCCCACACGGACAGGTGACGACCAGAATGGCCGTCGTGATCTCGAGTGCTCGTCCGAGATCGCCCGTTCCGAAATACCAGCCGGCAAACGAGACGAAGGCGACCGCCAGCACGAGGCTGACGTAATAACGTGCGACCCGATCCCAGAACGGGCTTTCGCCGCGGGTACCAGGGGAAGAAAGTGGGCGCGAAAGGAGCGTGACGAGAGGGGAGTCTGCGAAGGATGTGGCGGCTTCGACTTGGACGGCGCGCTCTCCGCACAGGAAGCTACCCGCAGAGATCGTCTGGCCAGGTTCGATGAGACGGGGCTCGCTCTCTCCGTGGATCCAGTCGAGCGAGACGTTTGTTCCTTCGTGTTCGCGGAGGATCGCGTCGACGGGCACGAGCTCGCCTTGGGCGATGAGGAGAGTGTCGCCCGCCTGAACCGAAGAAGCGCGCACCATCATCAAGTGGTCATCTTCGATGCGGCGCGTGAAGATGCCATCGGCACCTTCGTTTTCGAGAAGTCGGTCTCGGTTTTTCGCGGCGACCCTTCGTTGGAGCCATCGACCGAGGAGCATCAACGCGACGAAGATGGCGACGGTATCGCCATACGAGTGATGGGGGCGCTCGAAATAGGCCCAAATGGTCCCAGCGAGCGCGAGCAGCATCCCAAGGGTGATGGGCAAATCGAGGTGGAGAACGCCGCGGCGCAATCCTTCGATGGCGGCGCGCGCGAAGACCGGCGCGCCGATCGCGACGGCGATCGATGCGAGCACGACTTCGAGCGCTCGCATCGTTTCGAAGACGGGGCCCTCATCGAGACCGAGATAGATGGCGAGCGCGAACATCATCGCGTTGGCGGCGAGCGCGATGACGATGCCCGTGCGCACGAGGAGGCCGTCCTCTTCTTTCGTGGCGCGCTTGAGTGCAGGTCCGAGGAGATATCCAAAACGCTCGATGCGTGTGACGAAGCGCGTGAGATCGAAGCGCGTGCCGACCCACATATCGACGCGGCCGAGCGCGGGATTGGCGATCACACGAACCGCATCGTTCTCTTGTTCGAAGATGCGATCGAAGACCCAGACACAACCCGCGCAGTGCATCCCTTGCACATCGAGCGCGACATGAGAGACGCCGTGCTCGGCGCGAACTTTTTCACCGATGGGCTCGAGCCAATGGAGGTCGCGTCGTTCGGGGTTGGCGAGCGCCACTGGGGTTCCAGAAGACGCGCGCAACTCGTAGTAGCGTTCGAAGCCACTCTCATGGAGGAGCGTGAAGACAGCTTGGCAGCCCGAGCAGCAGAATATGTCGATCGCACCCGGTCCGAGCGGCGAGCTGCAATGCGCGCAACCCACACGCGGCGTCGGGCTCTCCTCTGTGGTTAGTCCGAACATTCAGGCGTCGCCTGAGCACGACCCGGGCCAGCTCGAAAAGCGTAGGACTTCCGTGGATGCGAGCTGTGCTCGCGCAATTATTTCGCGTGACTCGGGGAGGCGCGCAGAGTGTGCGCATGGTCCTCTGGACATTCCGATATTTTGCTCACGGTATCGATTTTGCTCAAATTAGCCGCTGATGTTCGAGGCACTTGGAGCGGGTCTTTTGGCGGGGCTTCTCTCGGCCCCTCATTGCCTCGGGATGTGCGGGCCGCTCGCTGCGTTCGCAGCCATGCCGAGAGAGGGCGCGACGCCATCTTCGACGAGGCCACTCCGTTGGCAGCTCGGTCGGGCTCTTGCGTACATGACGTTGGGCGGCATCGCTGGCGGTGTGGGTGGAGGGATGCTGGAGATGATCGCGCCTTCCTTCACCAGTGCTGCGCTCTCGGTTGCGCTCGCGGCGGCGCTCGTCCTCGCGGCGTTTCGGATCGCGCGCGATCCCGAGCGAAGCGCGGCGCTTCGGCTCTCGCCGCTGCGAGCGAAGAAGCCCAAGCCGACGTGGGCCTCACGGATCTTCGCGCATGCTCCGCGCGATCCGTTCGTGCTCGGTGTGTTGACTGCGTTCTTGCCGTGTGGCGCGCTTCTCTCTGGAGTCATGATCGCTGCGAGCGCGGGTTCGTCGGTGCGTGGCGTGCTCGTGATGTTCGGCTTCGCGAGCGCGAGTGGGCTCGCGCTCGCGGTGGCGGGCGCGATCGGTTCACGGGGGCTTCATGGAGCGTCGCTCGGGACACGCCGTTTGATTGCGGGCGTGCTCGTGATTGGAGCGCTCGTCACGGTGCTGCGGCCGGTCGCTGCGTTTCGTTCCGAACGAGATGGTGGCGTGATGTGCCACGTGGACCGAGAGCGATGAGCTTGCGGTGGAGTGGAGATACCGTCAGCATTCGCCTTCTTCGGTGAAGGAGAAGGGCATTGTCCGATGCAAAAAGGGCACTCGAGGCACGGGCACGTGCGCTCGGGGTCGAGAAGCATTTGAACGATCCGGTTCGTGAGATCGCTTCGTTTCTCGATGTCGAGGAGTGGTGGATTGGGAGAGTTCGCTATTTCGCGCGGGGCAATGTGCGCGATGCTGCGCTTGGGGAGACGGATGTTACAGGGGTCTCCTCAGAAAAACTCGTGGCAGCGGCCCATCGTTATCTCGATGCGCGCGCAGAGGCCCACGCGCGTGCGGCGCGTCGTGAAACGCTCTTCCGGACGACACCGGCCGATCCAAATCTCGCGCATCTAGCGACCGTGTTGGCCGCCAAGGCCACTGAGATGCTTCCACCGGGACTTTTTACCTTCGATGAGGCGATCGTCGACTCCTCTCTACCGAGTGTTCACGCGTGGCGGAACCGAACCCATGAATCTGCTTTTCTCGTGCTCACGAAGCTCGAGCAGAGATGGGTCTCCGTCGAGACACACCATCATCACATGGCTTCGGAGATGGTCGCGTTCGTTCGCGAGATCGTGCACGACCCAGAACATTCACTTCATGCCCCGCTCATCAGTGCGCTCGCCGAGCCTGGTTGGCGTCGGCTCTTGCGTCGGCTCGATCTCAGCACGGGCGCGACGACCGTGGATGAAAGGGAGCGTCTCGTGTTTCGCGTTCGGGAGGGGAAGGACGGGGCGCCGCGAATCGACACCGCACAGCAGCGTATCGGAGCCAACGGACGCTGGACCAAAGGGAGCCGTGTCGAGCCGCAAAATGCACTCTACCGGCCCGAGCTCGGGCCCGAGGAAGCCTCCGCGCTGCGGGTGATGATGTTTTGCCCCGCCGGTCACGAGAGCCTTCCAGCCGCCGCAGAGGCGCTCTTCGCGCTTGCCGAAAGTACAACGGCTCGGATCATCTCCGAGAGCGGCGCGCCTTTGCATGTCGAGCGTGTGGAGACTCGCTTCGCGCTCGTCGAGGCTTCGGGAGGAATGAATGCCTGCGTCGAGTTCGGTGATGTGTCGGTGCCCATCGAGATGGCGTCCGAACGGTTCGTGGGGGCTCGATGTGTGGCTCACATGGTGCACGACCGTGTGCTCGTGGCGGCGGTTCACCCGGCGCTGGCAAAGATGGTTCAAGCGAGCTCGGATCACGCGACGTTGATCCCTTTGGACTCGGCATCGGAGCTGATGCCGACGCTCGAGCGCGTCGCCGCTTCGGTTCCGGTTTCTCTTCCTCGGGCGCTCGAAGACACGGTGTTGCCGATCGAGCCTGCTTTGGGGATACGCATCGTGCCCAACGAGCAGGGTGTCGAAGTCGAGATTCGCGTGCGGATCACCGAATCGATCAGCATGGCTGCGGGCGTCGGAGGTCAGCTCGTCTCCGTGCTCGATGCAGGCACGGCGACGAGGGTGCTGCGTCGCCGCAATCTCGAACGCGAGAAGAGATTGGCGAGCGAGCTCGCGCATGCGCTCGGCGCGCCAGCAGGGGTGTTCCATTGGCGGATCGATGACGAAGAGGCGCTCTCGTCTTTGCTCGAAGCGCTTCACCATCGACCTGAGATCGTGGTCGAGTGGCCTCAGGATGCCGCGCGCAAGCGTTACGTGGGTGAGATCGAACATCGTGGGCTACGCGTTTCGGTCCGCAGCGCGGCGCAATGGTTCGGCGTCGAGGGAGAGGTCGAGATCGATGGCGAGACTGTCCCGCTCGCCGAGCTGCTCTCCCATGTGCGCGCGGGTCGTCGCTTCGTGAGGCTCGGACGAGATCGCGTCGCGGCGATCGGGGCGCAGCTGCGCGAGCGGCTCGTACGCGCAGCGGACGTCGTGTTCGAGAATGAACGCGGCAAGCTTGCGATTGTCCCTGCTTCGGGCGAGGTGCTCGAGTCATTGGCGGATGAAGGCACGCTCCGGAGTGACGCGGCATGGTCGCGCATTCGCGCGCGCCTGGCCGACAACGCGCTCGGCAATCCGCGCACGCCGCGAGGGCTTTCCGGCACGCTGCGCGACTATCAAAAGGCGGGATTCATATGGTTGGCGCGCCTTTCATCGGTCGAAGCGGGGGCGGTGCTCGCCGATGATATGGGCCTCGGCAAGACGGTCCAGGCCCTGACGCTCTTGCTTCATCGAAGCAAGTTGGGTCCTGCCATCGTCGTCGCGCCCACGTCGCTCGGGGACAACTGGGCGCGCGAGGCCGAACGGTTTGCGCCTTCGCTTCGGGTTCGTGTTCATCGCGGCACCTCGCGGACGTCGCTCCTCGAACGAGAGCCGCTCGGTGCGGGGGATGTGCTCGTCACGAGTTACGACATCCTCGCGCTCGATATCGATCAGCTCGCCGAGATCGAGTTCGCGACATTGATCTTGGATGAAGCGCAAGCGGTGAAGAATCCCGATGCACAACGCACCAAAGCCGCGCGTCGTCTTCGCGCACGGGCGCGCATCGCATTGACGGGCACACCTCTCGAGAATCGTCTCTCCGAGCTATGGAGCATCGTGTCTATCGTGCATCCCGGGCTCCTCGGGACGTGGGAACACTTTCGTGGTCGTTTTGCGATTCCGATCGAACGGGACGGCAACCAAGAGCGACTCGTCGCACTCGCTGCGGTCGTCCGACCGTACCTCCTTCGTCGCACGAAAGAAGTCGTCGCACCCGAGCTGCCGGAGCGGATCGAGCTCGTACGTGAAGTCGAGCTCACGGACGCGGAGCGACGTCTCTACGAAGCCGAACGCGCGGCGGCGATCACGGCGCTCGCGACAGCGGATGAATCGCAGCGGTTCGAGGTGCTCGCCTCCATCACGCGGCTACGGCAGCTCGCATGTGATGCGACGCTCGTCGTGCCCGATGCTGGCATCGAGTCGTCGAAGATCGCTGCGCTGATCGAGCTCATCGAGGGGCTTCGGAGCGCGGGCCGCAAGGTCCTCGTGTTCAGTCAGTTCGTTCGCTTGCTCGACAATGTCGCGGCCTGTCTCGATGCGAATGAAACCCGTTACTTGCGGCTCGATGGCTCGACACCAGCGGCTGCGCGAGGAGAGCTCGTGTCGCAGTTCCAGACTGGAGATGCGACGGCGTTTTTGTTGTCGCTCAAAGCCGGAGGGACGGGGCTGAATCTCACGGCGGCCGATCATGTGGTGCACCTCGATCCGTGGTGGAATCCAGCGGTCGAAGATCAAGCGTCCGATCGCGCGCATCGAATCGGCCAAGACAAACCGGTGACCATCGTGAGGCTCGTCGCGCGCGGCACGATCGAAGAAGCTGTGCTGGGTCTTCATGAAAGCAAGCGCGCTCTGTCTCGAGGTGTGCTCGAGGGAGCCGATGCAGCAGGCACGCTCAGCGCGCGTGAGCTCATCACGTTGATTCGAGGCAGCGAGACGGTGGCGCCCTCCAAGCCGAAGAGAACGACGCGCGCATCTCTATAGCTCGTGCATTTTGATGCTAATGTGTCTCTATTGAAAATGACGAGAATCGAGGAGGAACGGCGGATGCCGGGAATCACCATCGTCTCATCGGGGCGTCATGTGCCCGGTCGCCCGATCAAAAATGACGAACTCGCGCGTGTGATGAACACGAGCGATGCGTGGATCAAGCCGCGCTCTGGCATCGAGCAGCGGCATTATGTCGCAGAAGGGGAGGGCGTGAGCGATCTTGCCGCAATCGCGGCGGAGAAGGCGCTCGCGCGTGCGAACATCGATCGAAGCGAGATCGATTATGTGATCTTTGCGACGATGACACCGGAGCACGCGTTTCCGGGCTCGGGAGCGCTCTTGGGCGCAAAGCTCGGCATTCCGGGGGTGCCCGCGCTCGATATACGTCAACAGTGCGCAGCGATTCCGTTCGGAATGCAGCTCGCGAACGGTTTGGTCTCTTCGGGCGCAGCGAAGACGATTCTGCTCGTGGGAGCCGAAGCGCACGCAGGCTTCATGCCTTATGCGTGGGAGGCGCTGTTCGGCCAAAGAGAGCCGACGCCCGAAGAGTACGAGCTCGCGACGAAGCACCGCGGGATCGCGGTGCTCTTCGGTGACGGTGCGGGTGCGCTCGTCTTACGCAAGAGTGAGCACGTGGGCCGCGGCTTCATCGGCGCGGTGAACCACAGCGATGGACGTTCTGCCGAGCAGATTTGGGTGCCCGGTGGCATGTTCACGCGACGACATTATTGGAATGCGAGCATCGATTCGCATATCCCCACGATGAAGGGCAAGGAGCTCTTCAAGAGCGCCGTGACGCTCTTACCGAAGGTCGTGCACGAGGTGTGTGAGAAGCACGCCGTGAAGCTCGACGAGATCGATTGGTTCATTGCCCATCAGGCCAACGATCGGATCAACGCGTCGGTGCGTAAAGAACTCGGCGTCTCCGAAGAAAAAGTTCCGTCGAACATCGCGCGATACGGCAATACGTCCGCTGCGACGATTCCGATGTTGGTCGACGAGATGATGCGCGAGGGTCGACTCACCCAAGGCCAGTTGGTTTGTTTTCTCGCGCTTGGCGCGGGCCTCAATTGGGGCTCGGTGTTGATGCGAATGTGAGAGCTCAGCGCTCGAACGAACAATCGTGACTCGACGCGTTCGGATCGGGCACGACGGGGACCTGATCGCGCGCGAACGTTCGTAAGAAACATCGATACTGCGCTTTGGGCGCTTCGGTTTGGAAGACGGTCTCGTGGCCGTCTTCGATGCCGTCTTCCGGATGTTGCGTGACCACGGCCGTGATCGAAGCGCCATCCATGGAAATGACGTTGCCGGCGGCGGGCAATGCGATGACGTCACGACGGCGGAGCGGCAACAGGTCGGCGAGGGGAGTGTACTCGAACAGGTTCGTATCGAGGGCGGGACCTGCGAGATCGAGCGACAGAGAAAGCGAGAGTGCGTTGGCGATGGGCGGAAGGATGTAGTGGTCGACGATCCCCTGAAACATCAGCACGTGATGCGAGCCGACGAGCGTGGGGCCATAGATTTGCGCGTCCGCAGATTCTCCGGCCCACTGCAGGAGCCCGAGAACAGGGTCGTCGGCATCGAGTCGATGCCCTCGTGATGAATATCGAAGTAGGGCCTCGGCGAGCACGCGGGTCCGAAGAGGACGCTCTTTATGAAGGATATTCTCGATCCAACTGCCGCCAGCTCCACTCAAGACGAGGGCGCGCAATCGAGGCTCGAAGGCCGCCGCCAAGGGCGCGATCGAAGCGCCCATCGAATGCCCCATGATCGCGAGATGGTGCGTATCGAAGCGGACGACATCATCTCCCGATGGCGCGCTGAATCCAGGACACGAGGCCGCATCGATCGTCATCTCGTCGAGTGCGCGCGCAAGCAAGACGAGCTCGAGCGCGGATTGGCGGAGATTGTCTCGCAGCGCGATCGGGTTTTGAATGTTGAAGACAAGGAACTGTTCATCGCCCCCCGACACATTGCGCGATCCTCCATGAGGGCCTTCCACGCTCACCCCCGCAAAGCCGGCGCGCGCGAATTCGAGGGCGGGACCCATGCCGGCACCCATCGCTTCTCCCATCGCATTGCGCGCACCGCGATCCACGAGCGGTCGATCTCCACCGGCTCCAGTTCGTACGAACATCACGGTTGGGAACCCGCTCGTGGGCATGGCCTGTCGAGGGATCGTGAACACGATTCGGGCTTCTTCCTCACGCGTGAGGAGCGGAGCGCCTGTGGTGTCGAGCCGCCATTGACCTCCCTCGCTCGAGTAGGGAGGGGTGCCTTCCTGAAAGACAGGCATTCGAATGCTGCCTTCGAATACACAATACGATTCGAATTGTTCGCTTGGGCTTGGAGGAACGGCAGGTGAAGGGACCTCACGTCCCTCGGTGGCCTCCACGGCCCTCCTCAGGGTTGCGTGAGGATCTCCCGTGCGAAAGACGGTCATTCCGGCGATGCGATGGAGGTCGAGTGTGTCTTCGAGTTGTGTGAGCGCGTTCATGAAGGCTGCGTGCGTGGGGTCGTTCATCCCCTCTGGGACGCGACCTTCGAGCAGCGAGATCATCGCGCTGGAGGGCTCGAGTGGAAAACCGTCTGCACCGCGGAGATCGGTCGTGACGATGGCTGCGTAGCGTGTGTTCGGCTTGAGCGGGAGTCCCTGCGTGGGCACGAGCGTCAGAAAGAAAGTATCGCCATAAGGGCCCGCGTCCGATCGGAAATAAGTCGCGAACGAATGCAGTGAGCCGCGCTCTATCGAATCTGGGTCGACGTCGATGAGGAGAATGGGCGCATTGGGATCGAGGCTCGAGAATGCATCGGGGAGTGCTGCACGTTCGATTTCGCCATCGAGATGGAAATGAATGGGCGAGCTCGTCCCAAAGCCATCGAACTCTCGAAGCGCCTCGTGAATCTGGGTGACGAACGAGATGCGCGATGGGCTCGGTGCGCGGGAGAGATCGATGTGGCCGTCCTCTCCGCGGAGGTGCTCTCCTGGGAAAGGCGCGTCGTAAAAACGAACTGACGCATAGTCCATGGAGACGACGCGCGCGGCGGGTGTGGACGCAATCGTCGCGTCGTTCTCGTCGCAGCTCATCAGCGCGATTCCGATGACGAAGGCGAGGAGCTGGCCGAAACGCCTGCACATATAGGACAGAGCCTACGAAGCCGTGGCGTTGCGTCAATGTACGCAATCTGCCTGTTTGGACATGTTTGCCCGTGGTCAGGGAGGCGCTAATGTGCGGCGCTCATGACGATCCGAGACCTTGGATACCGTCCGTATGACGGTCCTCGCTTAGCCCCATCCCACAACACATGGGTGATGTTTCGGCAGAGCATGCGGCGCGCGTGGAGCTCATGGCTCGTGAAGCTCGCGATATTTCTGTCATTCGGGCCGCCGCTCATCATGATGGCGCTCGTGGTCGGTGGTCGCGTGCTCTTTCGGCAACTTCAGGGCGATCCAAGCGGGGAATCTCTCCCTGATCCGATCCACGCGGCCGAGATGATGCGCCGCCTTTTTTCAATGCAGACGTGGCTCTTCGTGAGCGCGGTGACCGTGGGCGCGGGCGCACCAGCGATCGCCGATGATCTGACGCATCGCGCGTTTCAGTTCTATTTCGCGAAACCAGTGACCGCCCTCCAATACCTCCTAGGGCGCGTGTTCGCGGTCGCTGTGTGGGTTTTTTTCGTGACGTTCGTTCCCGCATTGCTCCTCGATTTGGCGCTCGTCGGGACGGCGCCGAGAGAGCTCATCGCGGAGCAAGCGGGGTTGCTTTTCCCAGCGTTCTTCTACTCGCTCGTGCTCTCGGCGGTGATGTCGACGACCTCGGTGGCGGTGTCTTCGCTCAGCAGGAGCCGGGCGCTCACGATGAGCGCATGGATGACGGTGTTCATCGTGCCGCATGTCCTCGCGGCGGTGGTCGATGCCATCGCGCGTGCGAGTGGTGAACCAGAAGGATGGCCCTGGCTTTATCTCGGCTCGTTCACGGGCCTCTTGGGAAATCTGGCGGACGCGCTCTTCAAGGTCGAGACGGCCTCCGCGCTCGAATGGTATTACGGCGCGCCCATCCTCGTGCTGCTCATCGCGCTCGCGAGCGTGTTCGCGATGCAACGCGTCAAGCGCGCAGAGGTGATCACGTGAGCGCATCATCTTCGAATGGCAGTCCGAGCGTCGATGCGATCCGATTGTCCAAGTGGTACGGCAAAGTCACGGCGCTTCAAGATGTCACGTTGAGGCTCACCCCCGGCGTATGGGGGCTTCTTGGGCCCAACGGTTCAGGCAAGACGACGTTCATGCGGCTCGTCTCAGGGTTGTCCAAACCGAGCCTTGGACAGATTCGAGTCTGCGGAGAGGCCCCCTTCGCCAATCCTTCGGTGCTTCGCACGATCGGTCTGTGCCCCGAAGCCGATGCGCTCTACGACGATCTGAGCGCGCTCGAATTCGTGAGCGCGATGGCTGAGCTATCTGGTTACGCTCGGAAAGAAGCGCGCGAACGAGCCGCCCAAGCGCTCACTGATTTCGGGTTGCATCAGGCGATGGAGCGCAGGATGGGTGGGTTCAGCCGCGGCATGCGCCAGCGCGCGAAACTCGCGCAATCGATCGTGCACGAGCCGAACGTGCTCCTCTTGGATGAGCCGCTCACGGGGACCGATCCAACTTCGCGACAGCTCATTTTGGAGCAAGTGCGACGGCGGGCCGATGCGGGGGCTGTGGTCTTGTTTTCGACGCACGTCTTGCACGAAGTCGAGGCGCTCACCGAACAGCTCCTGCTGATCGCTCGTGGGCAGGTCGTCGCTCAAGGGCGTGTTCACGAGATCCGTGATCTCCTGCACGAGCATCCACATCATATTCGCGTCGAATGCGACAGGCCCCGGGATCTCGCGGCGGCCGTGCTCGCGAGTGAAGACGAGGGTGTGATTGCGATCGGGTTTCCGTCGACATCCGAAGTCGAGTTCGAAACGCGCACGCCCGATCGCACCTACGACACCGTTGCGCGCATGATCATCGAGGGACGGTTCGTCGTTCGTTCGATGACGAGTCCTGATGCGACCCTCGAGGCGCTCTTCCATTATCTCGTGGAGCAGAGCGGGCGAATGGCCGGAACTGGTTCCGATGCCGCTTCGGGCTCCGCGCGCAAAGTGACCGAGATGACGCAAGGCAGCCGCGTCAAGACAACGCCACAAAAGGAAGCACGACGATGAGCGCACCGAGCATCGATATCGGTCGCGGAACGGTTGCGATGTTTCGTCTCTCGTGGCTTCGCATGATCCGAGGGCGCAAGTTTCGTCTCGGCATCATCGCGACTCTGCTCGTCGTCGCGGCCGCCGTGATCGCGCGATATGTGGCGAAAGAGAGCACGCCTGCCGAGGTGGTCGAATCGGGGGTGAGCGTCGGTTTTTTCGGGCTCCTCGTGTATTTGCTTCCGTTCTTGTTCACTTCGGGAGCGATCGCCGAAGAGGTCGAGGCGCGCACATTTCCGTTCTTGGCGCTGCGTCCCGCGGGCAGGGGCGCGATCGTGCTCGGAAAGTACCTTGCTTCGGCGGCGATGAGTGTCCTTTTGCTCGCGCTCGGCGTGCTCGTCTTGCACGTGAGCTCGTTTGCGACCGAGCCCACGTCGATGATCGATGAACTGCCGCGAACGTTGCGCGCCATGTCATCACTCTCACTCCTGGCTCTCACGTACTCTGCGATTTGCCTCTTCTGGGGCGCGCTCGTGGTCGAGGCAGGAGGGTTTTTGTCGGTGCTCTATCTCGTCGTGATGGAGTTCGGGCTTTCATGGCTCCCGAGCTTTTTGCGTCTCGGATCGATGAACTATCTCGCGAGCCAACTCGCGGGTCTGCCCAAGGGCGGTTTTTATCCGGAATGGGTCCCCGACATCGAGCTTTGGATAGGTGGGCTCGTGATCGCCATTGTGACGGGGCTCTTCCTTGGCGCGGCAGCGCTCGTCGTGCGCACCTCGGAGCTCGGTTTCGGCAAGGCATAGGTTGATCTCGTGTGCCTCTTTCCGTGTAGAATCGACTTGGATTGAGGACCGAATCTCATATCAGCATCACGCGCACCACTGTACGTGAAGGTGAGCTCGCAAGACATGCTGCGATGCGCGCCGAGGGAGGCCGGGCTTTCGTCGTGGCGAGTGGTATCGGGTGGCCGCGCGGCTGGTCTCTCTCCACGTCGGCGGTGATTCGCGGCTTCGAAGCTGGGCTCGAGGAGACACGGCAACGAGGCGCTCACGGCGGAGGCCGCGCGCTTCACTGCGCGGAACGAGCTCGAAATCGGCTCGCAGCGATCTGCGAGCAGCTGGTTGAACGCCAGCTCCCCGATGCTGCGTTCGTCGCTCTGCTATTCGAAGGATGCGATGTTCACGTGGTGAGCGCCGGTCCGATACGCGCTTATCTGCACCGCAAAGGCAAAGCGCAACGCCTCACTCCGCGTGAAGAGGCGACCTCTGGGCTGCTCCACTCCGCAATCAACCACTGCAATCTCGCGCTCGAGCCAGGAGATCTCGTCATGATGGGCTCGGTCAGCGCGTTCTCGATGCGCGGGATCTCGCAGGTAGCGTCTGTGCTGGAAGCCGATCCTCGCACAGAGTCCCGCGTCATCGCGAGCGTGCTCACCGACCCCGCTGAACAAGCGGGGGTCGGTGCCGCTGCGGCCGTGCTCCGTGTGTCCTAAATCAGAATACGCAGGTGCCGGTCCTCGGTGAACAACGCAAACTTGGATCGATCGCCCGACAAAGCTCATCGCCCCCGATCAGATTGCATCGTGGCGCGCACACCGCAAAGGTCTCTGACCAACACACGTTGCCATCACGACAGTCGGCGCTCGTTTCGCATCCGCACCCGAACTCATCGGCAATCCCGTTGCCATTGTCGTCCTGTCCGTTGCAACACTCACCCACGGAATCGCCCAAGGGAGAGCAGCTCGGATCGTCGCAGTCGACAGCGCCATTACAGTCATCGTCTCGTCCGTTGGTGCACTCGGCTTGGGATTGCTCGATGAACGTGCAGACTCCCGCGTCGGATGGGACTCCCGCGTCCACGAAGCCGCATCCAGGAGATCCTGCACATTCGGTGTCGCGACAATCGACGCGCCCGTCGCAATCGTCATCGATGCCATTCGTGCACGAGATCTCGGACGAAGCGCATGTTTGACAGCTCGGATCGAACTCGCAATCCGGGTCGTCGCAGTCGATGCGCGCATCGCAGTCTTCGTCGAATCCGCTGTTACAGATTTCGATGGGCAGGCACAAGAGGCAGAGCAGACTGTCTCGGCAATCGGAGTCGTCGCAATCGAAGGCTCCATCGCAGTCATCGTCTCGTCCGTTGCGGCATGCTTCGGGCACACAGCCGGGACCGCACGAAGGATCCCCGAAGCAATCGGGGTCGCTACAGTCGACCAGACGATCGCAGTCGGCATCGATTCCGCTTCCGCAGATCTCGAATGGAAGACAGAACCCACAGAGCGGATTGTCCGCGCAATCGGAATCGTCGCAATCGAACGCACCATCACAATCGTCGTCGCGCCCATTTCGGCAGACTTCGGAGGACGCGCACATCACGCACGCAGGGTGACGCGCACAGTCGGAGTCCATGCAGTCGACGATGCCATCACAGTCATCATCGATTCCGTTGATGCACGCCTCGAGCGTGCAGCGCGCGCACTCGGGAGAAGCACGACAGTCCGAGTCCGAACAGTCGCTCCGCCCATCGCAATCTTCGTCTCGGCCACCGGAGCAAATCTCGCGTTCTGGGATGCAGAGCCGACAGATGGGATCGGCGGCACAGTCGTCGTCGTCGCAATCGAGCCGTCCATCGCAATCTTCGTCGATCATTCCCGTGCAAATCTCGGGAAAGCACATGACGCAAGCCGGATCACGCGAGCAGCTCAGCGAATCACTGCAATCGGCGAGTCCATCGCAGTCGTCATCGCGGCCGTTATTGCAAATCTCGGTGCGCGGCATGCAGCACATAGGGCTCGTCAGACAGTCGGGGTCGGCGCAGTCGAGGCGCCCGTCACAGTCATCATCTACGCCGTTGTTGCAGATCTCGGTCACGCCAGGTCGCACGCGGGGATTGGTGTCGTCGCAATCCCCGCCACCGCATGCGCGCGCCGGCACGCCATCGCCGTCTTGATCGCGTGGGGTGTAGATGCAGGCGCGCGCGGCTTCGTTGCATGTGTCCGTCGTGCACTCACGCCCATCATCGCATCGGATTCGTGGGCCACCCACGCATGCACCGCCGATGCATTGCTCGAGTCCGTTGCAGAAGAAGCCATCATCGCAATCGCTCGGCGCACTGCAGACGCGCATGGTGCAGCCGAGCCTCGGATCACACATCGTGCCTGGCGAGCAGAGCGATGAATCGGGGATCGATTCGCAACTTCGTGTGGCCTCGACGCAGCGATCGACGGTGCATTCGATGCTGTCACCACACGCAGGTGCAACACCACTCACGCAGCTTCCGCTGCGACAACGCTCCTGGCCGTTACAGAAGAGCGAATCATCGCAGTCGAAATCGCTCGTGCAGCCGCCATCGCCCGCATCGTGGCCAGCGTCGAACCCAGCATCGTGGCCAGCGTCGAACCCAGCATCGTGGCCAGCGTCGTCCTCGCCTCCGTCCTCATGACCTCCATCTTCGCGACCTGCATCGAGACCAGGCGCACCATCGATGAAGAGATCGATCTCCGACCTTCCGCAACCGGCGATCGAGACAAAGCACACAAGAAAAGAGACATGAAGGCGAGACATCGAACCTCCGGTCGGCGCAGGGCCGCCATGGCCGCGATTCTGTCATCTTTTGCTGGAAAAATGCCAATATCGTGGGTGGAGCTCTTCTTCGGTCTTGCGGTTTTCTCGCAAAATACCGAGCGAAGATCCGAACATGCACTCATGAGCCACCGCATTGCCGTCGCGATCGCGCTCTTGTTCCTGCTCGGAGGATGGATCACGGACGATGTCCCGCTCCCCCGCGGCCTCGACCCGCGCGGGATCGACGAAGATTGCGTACCACGCGCCTCGCGCACTGCACCTGTCAGCGGACGCACCATCGGAGCGCTCGATCGCGAGGGCTGCGAGCGCATCTTGAGAGACCAAGGGATCCACTTCGAAAATATTTCACCTGAACATGCGCGGGGGGTGGCCCATCCGATTCGTCTGACGAGCCTCGTCAACGGAGTGCGCATCGCACCGGATGAGGGCGTGCATTCGGTCATCGATTGCCGACTCGCAGTCGCGCTCGCGGCATGGGCACCGGATCTGCGCGCCTTGGGGGTCGTGGGCATCGACCATGTCTCGATTTATCGGCCAGGAGCTCACGTGCGCGGAACGCGACACGTTTCCGGACATGCGCATGCGCTTGCGATCGATGCATTGGCGTTCGTTCTTTCGGATGGACGACGACTCTCGGTGCTCGAATCCTGGAGCGAGCGAGATGCGGGGGCCGACCCCTGCGCGCTTCACGAAAACGACGACGACGCCACACGCAAAATGCGAAGCGCGGTTTGCACGGCGGTCCAACGCGATCTGTTTCAGGTCGTCCTCACGCCCCACCACGACGCTGCCCACTCGAACCATGTGCACCTGGAAATCCGTCCAGGTGTAGATTGGACTTTTGTGCGTTGAAGCACATGACATCCCGTCATTGGGAATGAAGTCGTGTGGGGGGTGTTCGTGTCGCGCCAGTTGACTCCGAAAGGGCAGCGGCTATGGTCGGCGCCCGTTTGGCCCCCGACCACCGGATGAGGCGGACATGGACGTGATGATCGAGGCCCGAAACCTCACGAAACGATACGGGCCCCACCTTGCGCTCGACAATGCGAGTTTCGAGGTACGAAAAGGTGAGGTCCTTGGCTTTCTCGGCCCGAACGGCGCCGGTAAGTCGACCACGATGAAAATCCTGACGTGCTTCATTGCGCCGTCCGAAGGCACGGCGAAGATCAATGGGCACGATATTTGGGATGACCCGCTCGGCGTTCGCGCCTCCATCGGGTATTTGCCCGAGAGCACGCCGCTCTACACCGAGATGCTGGTGCTCGAATACCTCCAGTTCATGGCAGGGATGCGAGGTCTCAAAGGAGACGCAGCGCGCAAACGCATCAGGAGGGCCGTCGAAGAGACGGATCTCGGCGACGTCATCGCCAAAGAGATCCGGCAGCTCTCCAAGGGCTACCGGCAGCGCGTGGGGCTTGCTCAAGCGCTCGTTCACGAGCCGAAGATCTTGATTCTCGATGAGCCGATGTCGGGACTCGACCCGAACCAGGCGATCGAGATTCGTGACCTCATCAAATCGATCGGCAAAGAGCGAACGGTCATCCTGAGCACGCACAACTTGGCCGAGGTGCAGGTCACCTGTCAGCGGGTGCTCATCGTCGCCAAGGGAAGAATCGTCGCCGACGATACGCCCGAAGCGCTCTCGAGCCAAGGGCGGAACCGTTACGTTCTACACGTCGAGCGGCCGAACAGCGGAAAGGCCAGCGATGTGGTCTCTGTCTTTCGTGCGCTTCGCGGCGTCGATTCGGTCCGAGAGCTCGACAGCGCAGATACGAAAGCCGTCGCGCTCGAGATCGTATCGAGCGCATCCGATGACCTGCGTGCGGCGTTGTTCCGTGCGGCGGTCGCTGCCGATTTCGTTCTCCTCGAGCTTCGCACCCGCGGCGAGAACCTCGAGCAGGTCTTCCGCGATCTCACGCTCGGTGATGAGCCCGATGAGGAAGACGAAGACGACGACGAGGATGAGGACGAAGAAGACGACGAGTCCGTCGGCTACAAGGAGGAGGCGTGATGCATAACACGCTCACCATCGCGGGGCGTCAGTTCCGTTCGTATTTCAACGGTCCCGTCGCTTACATCGTGATCGCGCTTTCGCTGCTGATCGTCGGTTTCGCATACTGGGATCCCTTCTTCCTCATGAACCGCGCGTCGGTTCGCGAGATGTTTCGCTTTCTCTCGTACATCATGATCATCGCAGCGCCGGCGATCACGATGGGGCTGCTCGCCGATGAGCGAAAGAGCGGCACGCTCGAACTCCTCATCACGATGCCAGTCCGTGAATCCGAAGTCATTTTCGGAAAGTTCCTCGGCGCAGTCGGACTCATTGGAGTGCTCTTGCTGTGCACGCTTCCCTATCCGATCAGCGTGGAGCAACTCGGTGACCTAGATTGGGGGCAAGTCTTCACGGGCTACCTCGGCCTCTTTTTCCAAGGTAGCGCGATGGTCGCGCTCGGATTGGCTGCCTCGAGCTTTACCGACAATCAGCTCGTCGCGTTCTTCATCGCGGCGTTCGTCTTTCTCGCGTTTGCCATCATGAACATCTATCTCCCGCTTTTCCCGAGCTGGATGATCACGATCATCGAGGGGGCAACGTTCGATGTGCACCGCGAGAGCATGGGTCGCGGCGTGATCGACTCACGTGACGTCCTCTATTTCGTCTCTTTCACGGGCATCTTCTTGATGCTCGCCTTCCGCGCTCTCGAGAGCCGTCGCTGGAGCTGATGCCATGGCAACCAAGACCGCTCCCATGTCCGAAACGAAGTCTCATCAGCCGCCTCAGAAGTCGAAAGCTTCGCAGCAGCGCGCGGAATCGATTGGCTTTCTCGCCATCGTCGCCGGCATCCTCATCGCGTTGAACGTGCTCGGAACGTTCTTCTTCTTCCGGCTCGATGCGACCAAGGATCGCTTGTTCACGTTGTCCGAAGGCTCACGCCGCGTGGTGCACGAGCTCGAAGACACGCTGACGATCACCGCCTATTTCACGCCCGATCTCCCGCCGCCCTTCAACGCGCAAGAGCGTTACGTCCGCGATATTCTCGCGGAGTATCAAGCGGCCTCGGGAGGCCACGTCGTCGTTCGGATCATGCATCCGGACGATGATGAAGAGCGACAAGCCGCCGAGAGCGCGGGGGTGCACAAGATGCAGCACCAACGTCTCGAGGCCGATCGCGTGGCGGTGATGGAAGGCTATCGTGGGCTCGTCTTCGAGTACGCGGGCGACCGTGAAGTGATCGCGACCTTGCCGCAGGACACGACGGGGCTCGAGTATTCGATCACGATGGCGATCAAGAAGCTCACTGGCGAAGACACACCGATCGGTGTGCTCTCGGGTCACGACAGCCCGACCCCCACCAAGGGGCTCGCGACGCTCTCCCGAATGTTGCCGACGTATACCTTGCGCGAGGTCGACGCGTCGTCCGAGATCGATCGCAGTCTGCGAGCGCTCTTGATCGTCGATCCCCAGAGCGAGCTCAGCGAGGCCGAGCTTCGCAACATCGATGCGTTCGTGATGCGCGGGGGCAGCCTCGGCGTGTTCGGCGGCACGATGAAGGTCGCGATGGACCAAGCGCCCGAGATTCAGGCGGAACCAACCCATAGCAATATCAATCGTTTGCTGTCGGCGTATGGCATCGAGATGGGTGAAGACATCGTCGCCGACACCCACTGCGGTTCGGTTCCGATGCGTACCTCGATGGGTTTTGCGATGCCCGTTCCCTATCCTCCCGCGCCGACGATTCAGGTCACAGATGAGCAGGCGCAGCACGCTGTTCTGTTCCGGCTCGATCAAACTCAGCTCTTCTTCTCGTCGTCGATCGAAACGACCGATCGTTTCCGTGAGCTCGAAGGAACCACCTTGCTTCGCACGAGTGAGGAGTCGTGGGTGCTCGGTGGTGAAACCGTGAGCCTCCGGATTCGCCAGCCGCGTGAATGGCAGGTGAGTGGGTTCGACGGTCCTCATGCGACCGCTGTCGCAGTGAGCGGGAGGATGCGCAGCGCGTTTGCCGAGGGCGCAGGGACGCCCAGCGAGCATGATTCACGTGTTTTCGTCATCGGCACATCGACGGTTCTTCGCGATGAATTCATGCCTCCGCCAGAGCGAGTCGAATCGGCGGAGCTCGCAGGGGCCATGGCGCTTCCGCTCAACGCGATCGACTGGCTCGCACAGGACAGCGATCTCATCGCGGTACGCGCGAAGTCCATCGAAGAGCCGGCGCTCGAGATTCCGCGCGCGGTGGCGGATGCGACCGAGGATGCGCTCAGCGCGAATCAAGCCGGGGACGCAGCCACACGTGACGAAGCGCTCGAGCGACGTCAGGACGCCATTCGCGCGTGGGACCAGAAGAAGAACCTCTATCGTTGGGGGAACACGCTCTTGATTCCTCTCGCAGTGGTGGCTTTTGGTCTGATTCGTTGGCAGGCGCGTCAGCGCAAGAGGGCCAACCTCAAGCTCTGAGGAAACACGATGGACTTGCAAAAGAACCGTCTCTTTATTGGTGCGCTGGCGCTCGTCGCGCTTGGTGGCCTGGCGATTTGGGCTGTGGGTGCGCGGGGGGGCGAAACGCCCGCCCGTGACGATGGGCGTGCGATCCGCCTGCCCGATCTCGAACGCGATCAGATCGTGGCGATCGAGATCACGCGGCCGGAGGACCACGGAAACGCGGTGCGGCTCGAGCGTCGCGGCGAGGAGTGGTTCGTCACACAACCACTCGAAGCGCGTGCAGATCAGAGTGCAGTCACAACCGTGCTCGACAAGCTCCATGAGCTCGAAGCAGCAGGCATCGCAGCTTCGAACCCGAGCTTCCACGAGCGCCTCGAAGTCGATCCTGCACATGGTGTGCGTGTGGTCGTGCGCGGTGCGGATGGAGCGCAGCTCGCCGATCTTTGGATCGGCGCATATCGCTCGGGCAGCACGATGGTTCGTCCCGAGGGCGAAGAGCGCGTCGCGCAGGTGCGCGGCTCGATCAAATTCGCATTCAATAAGGAAATCCGTGATTGGCGCGATCGTTCGATGCTGAATGTCGAAGCCGATGACGTGACGGAGGTCGCGTGGACGGGACCGAACGGAACCTTCCGCTTCCATCGCGGAGCATCCGCCGAGGGGGAGGCGGGTGAATGGCAAATGGCCGAAGGCTCCGACGCGATCGAGGGCTTCGTGGCGAGCAAGGTGCGCAGCATGCTGACGAGTCTCGCGCGCATGCGCGCGAGTGATTTCGCAGCGGCGGATGTGAGTTCTGAAGCCGCAGGTCTTGGACCCGAGTCGGCGCGCGTGACGTTGACGATCCCGGGTGAAGGCGATGCACCCGCGCAGACACACGTCGTGCTTCTCGGTCGCGAAGCGAACGAGGAGCGGCACGATTTCTACGCGCAGCGCGAAGGTGAGCCCACGATCTACGTCATCAGCCGCTTCCTCAGTGAGCGGGTGAGCCCGACCGCGACGTCGTTCACGGAGACGGCGCCTTCAGCGCCCGAAGGAGCTCCGCCGCCCGATCCGCATGCGATCGAAGGCATGCCTGACATGCCGGGAGGGGGCGGACAGATTCCGCCCGAAGTGATGGAACAACTTCGTCGCCAGCTCGAGCAACAAGGGCTTGGTGGTGCGGTGAACTGATCCTCTCGAATGAGCTCAGTTCTGGGCTCATTCGACGACACCAAGACCGGCCAATACGAGGCCCGGCTCGGTGTTTTCGCCGCCGAGGATGATTTCTCCTTCTGCGCGTTCGGTGTCGTACCAGAGTAGGTACATCGCTTCTTCCTCACGGCATCGCAAAAAGACTCGATTCGCATCGCTGGGGTCGGGGGCAGCCTCACGAAGGCCGTAACATATCGAGATCCCCGCGTATGCGTGGAACTCCCAAGTCTCATCCAACGTCATTGTCCGAAGTTGCTCGTGGGCATTCACCCCAACGAGGCGAGGCTTCCCTGGGCCACGGCTCCCATGCAGCCCAGTGAGGCTTTGGCCTTGGTCTTCGGAACGCAAGACGACCCCAACCGCAGGATCGAATCGTTGAATCCCATTGTAAGTGCTCGCGAACGCATTGTTGGAGGTGGGATCACTGGCAACACTGAACTGACGAACGGTGTGATGGACTGGTGGCCGTGGGAGCCCATGCGCTCCGCTTCCATCCGACGTGAGTGCGTAAAGAGACGTGGTCAGGTCAGATAAGGATGCGACCCCCATTTGCGGGGGCTCGCTGCGAATCACGAACGCCTGCACCAGATTGATTCCATTGGTCGAAAGACTCCAGCGCACGCGATCCGTGGAAACATCGATGGCAAACACTCCGTCGGGTCCCACGGCGATGATCGTACTCGGATCCAGTGGCTCTGCGTCGACCGTCGTGCTCGGGAGCTCTCCATTCGCACGCAAATCTGGGCAGCGTTCGGGGCGCTCTCCTCCTGTTCGGAACCGCGCGATACGCGCTGAATCTGCATCTTGAATTACGACCGTCACCCAAGGCATTGGGCATGAAGGATCGATGGTCGTGTTCGCATCGAGCGGGACGCGACCATCGAGCGGTCCTGCGTCTTCAGCGATTTCGCTCATGCCCGCGTCCGCTGCAGAGAATCCGACCTGCGATTGATTTCGACACGCAGAGACGAGGACGAACACAGTACATGCGATCAGGCCTTGATACACATGGAACCGAGGGTCGAAATAGGGCATGAAGAGCGAACCTTAATGAGCGAAGCTCGCACCGCCAGCCGTTCTGGCTGGACCCAGCGGCCTTCGTATGCGATGGCTCACGCGGGCGATATGCGAGGGGTCGTAGCCAGCACTTTATGGGCGATGATGGTGCTGGCTATGCCAGCGTCCGCGACGGCAACCGAAGGTGTCGCGCTGCACTACGTCGACGAATCGAACGCGCGTTGTTGGTCTGCCCAAGAAGTACGAAATGAGCTTGCGGCGCGGGTCGGTCACGATCCGATCGACGAGCGAGCGAGTCGCGAACTCAGCGTGACCATCCGAGCGATCGGGCGCACACTCATCGCACAAGTGACGATCCTCGAAGCAGGGGGGGTGGTCGGTGTCCGCGCGCTGGAGAGCCGCAGTTCGCGTTGCGACGATCTCATGGAGGATTTGCTCCTCACCTTAACCTTCCTCGTGGACACTGGTCCGTCGCGTCCTCCGCATGAGGACGCGGCGCCGGTCGAACCGGGTTCACCCGAGCCTGTGGCGATCAGTCCACCGACGCCTCCGCCTGTGATCGTTCAGCTCGCTCTTCAGCCCCCTTCGGCTCCGGTCACCGAAACGGTTCCGCTCGTCTTTCGTTTGCACGTCGATGGCGCAGTGTTGTTTGGCGCGCTTCCGAATGTGAGTCCCACGCTCGATGTGGGCGCTTCACTCGCGGTCGGCGCCTTCGTGTTGATGCTCGGGGCGCGAGTGACTCGCGTCGACGGGTTCAGCGTGGGGCCCGGTGAGGTGAGCGTGTGGCAAGGGCTCGGACGTGGCCTTCTATGTGCTCGCTTCTTCGATATCGATGCATGTGGACTCGTCACGGCGGGCGCCATGGTGGCCGAAGGGCGAGGCTTCGCGCGGAACGAGCGTCGCGTCGAGCCGTTCGTTGGACTGGGACTGCACGCGGGCTACGGCTGGGTTTTCGTCGAGCATGTGGGGCTCCATGTGTTCGCGGAGCTCGTGTTTCATGTGCAGAGCTCGGATCTCTTGATCGACCGTGAGATCGTGTGGGGCAGTGGCGATGTGTCGGGAGCGATCGGTTTGGGGCTATTCTGGGAGCCATGAACGTGTCGAGTCATTCGACGAAGCCACGTGTCCCGATCGATTCTTTGTCTCGCTTCGAACATGTATATGACGAGCACGTGAGTTACGTTTGGAATTCGCTTCGAAGGCTCGGAGTGCCCTCGCGTGATGTCGAAGACGTAGTGCAAGACACATTCGTCATCGTGCACCGAAAGCTCGTCGAGTTCGACCCGAAGCGACCACTGCGACCTTGGCTATTTGGCATCGCATATCGTATGGCCCTCGCCTATCGGCGGCGCGCCGTACAGCGTGAGGTTCCGACGGAATCACCCACGTGTTCTTCCGCGGGGGACGACTTCGAAGGTGAAGTGACGATGCGCGAACGCGCTTATCGTCTTCTTCAGAGATTGCCTCCCGAACGTCAGGCCGTGCTCATCATGCACGAGCTCGATGAAATGACGGCTCAGGAAATCGCGGAAGCACTCTCGATTCCATTGAACACCGTTTATTCACGTCTTCGCGTGGCGCGCCAAGAGTTCGGCGAATTCGCGGCGCGGGAGGACGAAGAGCCGTGAGCGACTCGTTTGAAGAACATGGGCGGGATCTACTCCGCTCCCTCAAGAGCGAGCCCGAGCCGACGCCGATCGACCGTGCTCGGTTGCGAGCACGCATCGCAGCGAGAGTTGCCGAGGGTGCGAATCCGGAATCGGACGGCGCGGCAGAGCCGGAGAGCCCGCCCGAGCTTGCCGATCCGGACGCAGTGAATACGGTCGCGCAAGGAGCAGATGCGGTTCAGGCCGCGGTTCTCGGGGTTTCGAAGACGGCGGCCATCCTCATGACCGCCGCAGGCGTCGTGGTGGGCGGAGTGGGCGGCGCCCTCACGCATGAGGCTCTTCGCGAGCCCACCATCATCATTCGCGAAGTCGAAGTCCCAACCGCCCTCCCTTCGACCGAAGAGCCGCCGACAGAACGAGAAGAGCTGGCTCCTCGAGAAGAAGAAGTACAACTGGCTCCATCGAGCGAGTCACAGCTGCCAACGGCCCACGAGTCCGAAGCACCCGAAGGTCCTTCGAACCGACAAGAACGCGCTCTTCTTCGCCAAGCGCATGCTGCGCTCTCTCGGACTGCGCCCGAAGACGCACTCGCAGCCATCGCAGCCCATCGACGAGCTTTTCCGCGCTCTCATTTCGCGGAAGAGCGAGACGCGCTCGAAATCCAAGCGCTCATGGCAGCGAACGAAACCGAACGCGCTTCTGCACGTGCAGAGCGCTTCGTCGAGCGCTATCCGAGCAGTGTCTTTCTTCCTCGCGTTCGCGCAGCGATCCGTCGGTGAGTCCGAGCCATGGGACCCACATGGTCCGTCGCGACATGGTGCGTACGTCATTGAACATGACGAGCCCGTTCGAGCGTTCGGGGACCGAGTCCCCTTGGCGTCGCATGGCCCTTCACAGTTGGGGGCGTCCACGGGACCCAAGCGCATACGGCCTGCTCGATGTCGATGTGTCCGCGGCGCTTCGATGGATCGATGAGGCCCGGATCGGGAGTCTCTCACACGTGACGATCACCCACTTGATCGGCGCTGCCGTGGCTCGTGCCATTGCAGCAGAGCCCGCCGTGAATGCGATCGTGCGGCGTGGCCAGATTTGGCGCCGACGTTCCGTGGATGTGTTCTTTCAAGTCGCGCGCGATGACGGCCAAGATTTGTTGGGGGCCAAGATCGAACATGCCGATGAAAAAAGCCCACTTCAAATCGCGCGCGATCTCGAACATCACGTGGCGAAGATTCGAGGTCATCGCGCGGGGGCGCTCGATCAATCCGGGAGCATGCTTCGTAAGCTCCCGGTGCGCTTCGTTCGTCCGCTCATGCGTGCGATCGAGATGCTCACCTATGATTTCGGACTCGATCTTCGTGCAGTGGATATTCCCTATGATGCATTCGGGAGCGTGATGGTCACCAACGTCGGGAGCTTCGGGTTATCGAATGCGCTCGTGCCGCTCGTTCCATTCTCGCGAACACCCATCTTGGTATCGGTGGGCGCGATTCGAATGGCGCCTGTCGTGAGCGGGCCTGAGGTCGTGGTGCGTCCCGTGATTTCACTCGGCGTGACCCTCGATCATCGAGTGCTCGATGGTGCGCAAGCAGGTCGCCTCGCCACGCGCCTGCTCTCCATCCTCCGCGAACCATCCACTTCATTTGGAGATCCGCGTGCTGCCCATGGCGATGCCTATGTGACGAACGCGTGATTCGTGAGGAAATCGCGAAAGCGTGAGGCGGCTCGCTGAACTTTGCCGTGAGTCGTGGGAGACTTGCCCCATCGACCATGTCCGAGGCTTCCCCCTACGTCCCCCAAAATCCCATTCGTATCGTCAGCGCAGCCGCGCTCTTCGACGGCCATGATGCGGCGATCAATGTCATGCGCCGCATCCTCCAAGCGTCCGGCGCCGAGGTGATTCACCTCGGTCACAACCGGAGCGTGGAAGAGGTGGCGCTCGCGGCTGTTCACGAAGATGCGCAAGGCGTGGCTCTCACGTCCTATCAAGGCGGGCACATGGAGTACTTCACGTACCTACGTGAACGCCTCGATGCGCTCGGCGCCAAGCACACCCGGATTTATGGTGGTGGCGGCGGCGTGATCGTCCCAAGCGAAATCGAAGAGTTGCATCGACGTGGAATCGACCGGGTTTTTTCGCCGGAAGACGGCCGCAATCTCGGCCTCCAAGGGATGATCGATGGCGTGCTCGCAGGGTGTGATTTTCCGGTTTCGGAGCCGCTCGAAAGTGCTCCAGGTTGGATGCCGCTCGCGCGCCAGATTTCACTCGTCGAGAACGGTCGCCTCGATGTGACGAAGCTCTCGAAACAGGGCGAGAAGAGAGTCCCCGTGATCGGCCTGACGGGGACGGGGGGAGCTGGGAAGAGCAGCTTGACCGACGAACTCGTGCGGCGATGCATCGAGGATGATCCGGAGCGCCGTATCGCGGTGCTCTGCATCGATCCGACGAAGAAGAAGACAGGTGGCGCGCTCCTCGGCGATCGCATCCGCATGAACAGCCTGAAGATCGCTGGTGGCTCGAAATCCCGCGTGTACATGCGCTCGATGGCGACCCGTGGATCGGGGCGCGAGATCAACCTCGCCGTGAAGAACGTACTGGCGCTGCTCTCTGGAAGTGGTCTGTTCGATCTTGTGTTCGTCGAGACGGCAGGCATCGGGCAAGGCGACAGCGCGATTGTCGAGCTCTCCGATGTGAGCGTCTATGTCATGACGGCGGAGTACGGCGCGCCGACCCAACTCGAAAAGATCGAGATGCTCGATCACGCGGACTTCGTGGTGATCAATAAGTTCACGCGCCGTGGCTCGCTCGACGCATTGCGTGACGTGCGCCGGCAAATCGCGCGCAGTCGAAAGTTCCCGGGCTCTCATGAGCAGCTGCCGGTGTTCGGCACGAGCGCGGCTCACTTCAATGACGCGGGCGTGAACGCGCTTTATGCGCATATGTTGAAGTTCATCGGCGAAAAGACAGGCGTCACACTCCGGTCGGGCATCGAGCCCGGCCCCGAGCGCACGACCAATCCGAATCAGCATGTGATGCCGCCTGGTCGCGAGCGATATTTGAGCGAGATCGCGACGGCATGCCGCGAACATCATTCCTTCGCACGTGAGCAATCGGAAATCGCACGAGACATCGAGTCACTCGAGCGCGCGATCACGATTCTGCGCGGACCAGAACAGGGCGGCTTCCAAGCATACGGAGCAGCTCAGGAGTCGACGCCAGCAGGTGCAATCGCGTTGATGGAGGAGCACGACACGTTGTTGGCACGTCTTGCGCCCGAATGTCGCACACTCCTTCAACGTTGGGACGATTGGGCTGCGCGCTACGATGCTCCCCAGATGGAATATCAGGTGCGCGGCAAAACGATTCGAGTCGAGAATTATCGAGAGTCGCTTTCGGAGCTCCATCTACGAAAAGTCGCCCGCCCGCGCTATCGAAATGCGGGAGATCGGCTTTATTGGCGCCTCACCGAAAACGTTCCTGGCGAGTTCCCGTATACATCGGGCACGTTTCCGTTCAAGCGCGTAGGAGAAGACCCGACCCGCATGTTCGCCGGCGAGGGGCCAAGTGAACGCACCAACAAGCGCTTTCATTATCTCGCTGCGGGGCAACCTGCCAAGCGCCTCAGCACGGCATTCGACTCGATCACACTCTATGGCGAAGATCCAGGGATTCGCCCAGACATCTATGGAAAAATCGGCGAGAGCGGCGTCAGCGTATTCACGGTCGAAGAAGCCGAACAGCTGTATGCCGGATTCGACCTGTGTGATCCGTCGACCAGCGTGTCGATGACGATCAATGGCCCCGCTCCCACGGTGCTCGCGTTTTTCTTCAATGCGGCGCTCAGGCAACAATGCCGTCGATTCCTGCGTCGAGAAGGGCGATTGGACATCACCGAGGAGCAGGAGTTAGAGCCCGATCGATTGCGCGGCGCGAGCTGGAAGAGCGTGCGCGCGCTTTTGAGTGATGATGAATATGAAACGCTGCGCAAACAGACCTTCAAACAGATTCGCGGCACGGTTCAGGCCGATATTCTGAAAGAAGACCAAGGCCAGAACACGTGTATCTTCTCGACGGAGTTTGCGCTCTCGGCGATGGGCGACGTGCAGCAATTCTTCGTTGAAAACGACGTGCGCAATTTCTATTCAGTGTCCATCAGCGGGTATCACATCGCCGAAGCAGGCGCGAATCCGATCCATCAACTGGCGTATACGCTCGCCAATGGGTTTACATACGTCGAATATTATCGAGCGCGTGGGATGGACGTGAATGCATTCGCGCCGAATCTCTCGTTCTTCTTCTCGAATGGGATGGATCCCGAGTACACGGTGATTGGTCGTGTCGCGCGCCGCATCTGGGCCGTGGCGATGCAGCGCCTCTACGGGGCCGACGCTCGCTCGCAAATGCTGAAATATCATATCCAAACGAGTGGGCGCTCACTCCATGCGATGGAGATCGAATTCAACGACGTGCGAACGACGCTTCAAGCGTTGCTCGCGACGCTCGACAACGCGCAATCGCTCCATACCAACGCATACGATGAAGCGATCACGACGCCGACCGAGCAGAGCGTGCGGCGCGCGGTCGCGATTCAGTTGATCATCAATAAAGAGTTTGGTCTGGTGGGCTGCGAGAACGCGACTCAAGGCTCGTTCATCGTCGAGGAGCTCACGGATTTGGTCGAGGAAGCCGTGCTTGCCGAGTTCGATCGTCTGACGGATCGCGGAGGTGTGCTCGGCGCGATGGAGCGGCAGTATCAGCGAGGACGCATTCAAGACGACTCGATGAAATACGAGCAGCTCAAACATTCGGGTGAGCTTCCCATCGTGGGCGTCAATACGTTCTTGCCGCGAGACGCGGCCCAAGCGTCGGCGCCGCGCGATTTGCAGCTCTCGCGTGCGGGCAAAGAAGAAAAGGATGGCTGCATTGCGCGCCTCGAACAGTTTCACGCGGAGCACGCGAATGAAGCTCCGGGAGCACTGCGGCGACTCAAGCGCGCAGCGATCCATGGCGAGAACTTGTTTGCCGCGCTGATCGATGCCACCGAGCATTGCAGCTTGGGGCAGATCACCCACGCACTTTACGAAGTGGGCGGGGAATACCGTCGAAATCTTTGAGTGAGACGAGTCGGCGTATGAGCGGAAAATCCAAAGGGGCGGTTTGGCTGGCCACGGCAACCTTCGTTCAAAAGAAGTTCGGGGCGGCAGCGTTGGCGACGTGTCTCGACGAAATGTCCGCGGAGGAGCGAGCGACGATCGCCGCTGTGATTCCAGCCGGGTGGTATCCACTCGATATGACGTTGAAGTTCGCGAAGATCGCCGATCGTCAGCTGGGAGCAGGAGACCTCGCACTTTGTCGAGACATTGGAGCTTACAGTGCGGATTGGCAGCTCAATACGTTTCACCGTGTGTTTCTTCGTTTCAAGCGCCCACTCTATTTGATCGAACGCGCGAGTTCGATGTGGGGGTCATTCCATGATTCGGGGCAATGGGAGCTCTCCGAACAGGGGCCGAACCGCTACCATGCCTTGCTGCGCAACTACTCTACGATCGACGAGAGCTTCGCGATCCGCCTCGAGGGATGGCTTGAAAAGGCGCTCAGTGTCTGCGGAGCAGAGCAAGTACGCGCATCCGAGACGGCCGTGCGTCGAGGTGAGCGCTCGAACTATCGATTCGAAGTGGAGTGGCGCTGAGCTCTCACCCTTGAACCCGCCGGCTGAACCTCAAAATCGCGCGGAACACGTCTTCAATACTTTGCTCATCGATCGCGTGCTCGGCGGCCCAGGCGCGACGCGCATGGATGAGCTGAGCTTCGCGCGTCGCGTCGTGAACGGGTTTGCCCTCACGGTTCTTCGCGGCGCGTGCGCGCCGGCTGAGTTCGGCCCTCTGCGCGAGCATCTTCACCATTTGTCGATCGAGTTCGTCGATCATATCGCGAGCCTCGATGAGCTCTGCGGAGACCGTGGTGGGTGCTTCGGGGATAGCGAGCTTTTGATCACGCGTCGCCGGTGCTGCATGCGTGATGCTCTCATCGAGCGCGGTGAGCGCGTCGAGCAAGCGCCGACGTGCGTCGGTCGTGTATGGGTTTTCCGAATGAATGGCGGCGAAAAGGTGGCCCGCGTCTCCTCGCACCGATTCGATCGTGCGAGCCATGGCTTGGAATGAAGGAGGCGCATTGGCGACCCGAGGATCGACACCCGCGTCCAACATCCCTTTGGCGATGAAGAACGCGAGCGCATGGGTCTCGGCCATGGCCTTGTCGTGCGCGTGGGGGTCTTGTTCGAGCGTCCAACAACCAATGCGTTCGTACATGGCGCGCGCTTGCGCGACAGCGCCTTTGTGCATGGGATTGGGGCAAATGACGACACGCAGCGGACGCTCCGCGTGAGCGAGCGATACCGGGCCAAAGAGCGGATGAGTCCCGACCCACGGAATCGATTCTCCGAGCGTCGCGCGCATCGCTTCGATGGGATGAACCTTGACGCTACCGACATCGATCACGAGCTGTTCTGGTGTCAGATGCGGGCGCATCGCCACGAGCACGTCGGGCATGACCGCGACCGGTACGGAGACGAACACGACGTTCGCCGGGCGGAGGAGCTCTTCGATCGACGACGCACGTCGCCCTGCGGGCACTTCGACGTGAGGATCGAAAGCGCGGACCTCGAGTCCAGCTTCCTCCACGAGATCGGCGAGGGCACGACCAAAGCGACCATGACCCAGAATGGCAATGCGCATGGAGTGGCATCATACCGCGTCAGAGCGAGCTAGGGAGCAAACCAAATGCTTCCTCATCGCGATTTTCTGTAAACGAATGTCTCGTGGATCGTTGCGGGTGCCGAGGGGCCGTGATAGCGGCTGGCCTACCATGCGTATACTTCTGGCGGTGATCTCGATCTTGGGGCTTTGGGTGGGGTGCGGTGGAGCCCAATCAGCCGAGTCGACTTCTCCGACGTCATCGGGCTCCCTCAATCTCCCTGAGTCGGCGTGGGCGCGCGCAGAGGTCCCAGAGGCTGGCATGACGATCGATCTGCCCGGGGTTCCGATGCGTCAGGTGCTGACCAATGCCGAGGGGCGTTCCACTCAGTACGTGGTCAACGCCGAACCGCTTGCCGTGGTCATCGGCGTCGAGACTGCGAGTGGTGTCATCGTTCCAGCGCGAGAAACCGCGGTGCTCGACGCCGTCGCAGACTTGTTGGTCGAACGAGCTCGCGCTCCTCGCCAAGGCTGCACCACGACGCCGGTTCAGACCGTGGAGCATCAGGGGCGGCCAGGACGCCTCTTCTTGTCCGCGTCATGCACGGGGATTCAGCACGGAACACTCGCGACGGCCGTGTTTCTCCATGGCTCATCGATTCTCACCTTGGCCATCGTCGGAAACGGACTATCGCCTGAAACGCTCCGACCCATCGTGACGCGGGTGGGCGAAAGCATCGAGTTCGGCACGGCTCCCTCATGGTTTCATCCGGTCTCGACGCAGCTCGAAGCTCCGAACGTTCCCGGCCTCTCCTTTGCGATGCCAGCACAGCCCGAGCTCGAGACGAGAGAAGAAGATGGAGAGGCCACGGCTCGATTCACTTCGGAGCCGATCGCCGGGCTTGGTGTGATCGTGTCGGTGACACGACCTGCGTCTCATACGCTGGCAGATTATTGTGCTGGCCTAGAAAACCACGGACAGCTCACCATGACCGAGCGAACGGGAGGAGTCGTTCAAGGCTCCAACCTCACGTTCTGCGAAGTGCGAGGTCGACGCGCGAACGACTCGAGCATCCTTGAGATTCATGACGTGTTCGTGGTCTCGGGTGCGGTGCTCGAGCTCATCTGGGTGGGCCCTTATTCACCTGCGTTCATTGCGGGAGGTGAGGCGCAGCTGCATGACATGCGCGCCTCGATTCAGGTCCATTGAACGCTCGAGTCCACGACTACAGGCAAATGCCGATGCTCGGTGGAAGCGATATTCCGGCGACGGCCGCGCAGGTCCTGCCGCCACCTCCACAATCAACACCCGCCATCGAAAATCGACAATATCTCGAGCACTCGGGGCTTGGAGAAGCATGCTGGAAACATCCCATGCCCGAGGCGCATTCATTGAGCGTGGTGCAGCTCATGCCCTCTGTTCTCGTCCCCGCTGCGAAACAACCGACGCTTCCATTCGCGTCGAACACGTAGCAGGCATTTCCCCCGCTACAGCCTTCGTTCGTCCGCAAGTCGCACGTCACAGAAGACATGCACACGCCGATTTCTTCGGCTCCAGCGAGTCCAATACAGTGCTGTCCGCTTCCCGCGGGGCAATCGGACGAGCCAGTGCAGCAGTATCGATGACAGCGTCTGTCATTCGTGCAGGTGAATCCGGGCAGGCAATCGTTGACATACGAACACGCGTCTCCGTCGCCCCCGTTCATATTCGGCTCGCGGCACATCGTGCTCGGAAGTGATCCAACGTCCTCACTTGCGAAATAACAACCGTGGTTCGGATCTGCGCAGTCCTGCGCGACGACGTCACACGCTCCACGACTCACGCCGCATGTTCGTATCGACGGGCCGCTATCGAGCTCGAAGTGTCCTCCGTCCGGAATAGATTCCATTCCCGCGTCCGCCTCTGCCCCCGCATCCGCAACAGCCTAAGAGCACCCCTCGGCCCGGAGGCGGCACGCCGCAT